>NZ_JAHKQH010000034.1 GCF_018861025.1 Psychrosphaera sp. B3R10
TAACGATATAAATGGTTGCACAAGCGACACGGGATCGCTCGTGCTATTGACACGGTTTGTCTAATGGGTGACCCCACAGGTCTAGGATCGTCACGAAAAAAGCGACGATTGATTACTCAAACGTCGCTTTGCAATTAACTCTCGTTAATAACTGTTAATTAAAAACAGGCAATACCCTGTTATTTTTAGATTAGTCTTTCGCTTCTAGTTTCGCTTTGATTTCTTCTAAAACCGGTAATATTTTACGTTGGTTGTCTGGCCCCATACGTAAAAATAGTTTTTGAATTGGCAATAACGCCTCAAGCTTCTTGTCTGCAAACTCAAACATAGCCGACGGTGTTACTAAATTAATATCGCCATCAACAATTGGTGTTTCCATCAAAATATCGATGGTTTCAAGAACTTTATCATTAAAGTCATTCTCACTGTAACCAAGCTCAAAGTATGCTTCCTCTACCAAAGGAGACAAAGTGTCATATAAATTATCACTCGCATCAATTGGCAGCGCAGTAATTAGATCGGCATACATGTCATAACGCTTGTAACTCTGTTCGTTTAGAACATATTTAAGTTCCGGGCCTTCCAACAAAGTCGCCTTAAATTTTCCTTCAGGCTCAACAACTGGGCTAAATTTACGAACAATCTCACCTTTAGCGGCGTTATCAATAAATACAACAAAATTACTGATGATATTTTCTTGAACCACCTTTTTGATTGCAGGCGTGCCCATTACTAAGTCAGTCAGCTCCGCGCGAAACCAATTATCGCTTTCCATCAATGGCGGATGCGCTGGTTTTGGTGGCTCAGGCTCGACCTCTGGCTCAGGTTCAATCGTAATTTCAGCGAGCTCAGGTTCTGGCTCAACCATTTCCGGGGCTTCTTTTTCAATTTCAGGCAAAATCACTGGCTCAGGCATTTTTACAATTGGCGTTGGTTTTTCAGGCTCATTATCACCTGGCGACATCGCTACCCAGACAACTCCGGCAAGAATAATGGCAACGGCACCTGCATATACGGCAATCGGTAAAGGTTTTTTCTCAGTTCCACTTGTTTCCATTGTATTTGTTCTCCAATTTAGGCTTAATTCAGTATGGCGTAAAAACTATTAGCTATAAGACCAGAAATCATAGGCTTAGTTCAAATTAAATTTTAAATATTATGACAATGCGCGAACTATTTTTAATTTGCGTCAGATTGCTGTAAAATGCGCGCCACTTCAACCTGTTAAGGTTGACCTTCATAACTTAAGATTGGGTATTTAATTCGTGGTATTTAGAAAGGTTATTTCTTGGTTGGGCAAAGATTCTCAAGCAAAAAAATCAGTTAAGCAACCAGAACAAGCGGCACCCCCAGTGTCGACTCAATCTTTTGCGGGCGCTACAACTGTGCCTCGCAGTGAACATGCGATATCGCGTAAGCAACTTAGTCCAAGTGCTTTAAAAGTATTGTATCGACTAAAAGACAACGGCTTTGAGGCGTATTTAGTCGGTGGCTGTATTCGCGACTTATTACTCGGCCTCGAACCTAAAGATTTTGATGTTGTTACTAATGCGACACCAGAACAAGTAAAACGTTGTTTTAATAACTGTCGCTTAATCGGTCGTCGTTTTAGACTTGCTCACGTTATGTTTGGTCGTGAAATCATTGAGGTCGCTACGTTTAGGGGCCATCACGATGCGCCAGAAGACGATCCAAAAGAAGAAGAAACACCAAAAGAATTAGCGAAAAAAACATCGCGTGCATCGGGTGAAGGTCAATTATTACGAGATAATGTTTACGGATCTATTGAAGAAGACGCAGAACGTCGCGACTTCACGGTCAATGCGCTGTACTACAGCATCAATGACTTTAGCATCCACGACTTTGCCGGCGGTTTAAAAGATATCGACAAAGGTATCATCGACTTAATTGGTGATCCAGAGACCCGTTATCGTGAAGATCCGGTTCGTATGCTCAGAGCTATCCGTTTTGCGACCAAATTACGTATGACAATCGCCCCGCGTACAGAAACACCAATGTACGAATTGGCACACTTGTTACGCAATATACCGCCAGCACGTTTGTTTGACGAAAGTTTAAAGCTGTTTTTAGCCGGTAAAGCTGAAGACAACTTCCAAATGTTGCGTGAATTTGGCTTGTTCCGTTATTTCTTCCCGGTCGTTGATCAAGTATTAACAGGTAACGACCAAGATAAAGAAGAAATATTAGTAAGACAAATGTTCCAAAATACTGATGAGCGCATTAATAGCGGCAAGTCGGTATCTCCAGCATTTATTTTAGCGGCGCTAATGTGGTACCCACTTGAAGCACACGCCAACGAATTAGCCATCGAAGGTGGATTACACCCCTATGATGCTTTCCAAATTGCATCAAATGATATTTTGCAAAAAATGATCAAAACAGTTGCCATTCCAAAACGTTTCAGTGCCATTATGCGCGAAATATGGCAATTCCAGCATCGTTTAACTAAGACTCAGGGCCGTCGCCCAGTGCAACTGGCCGAAAACCCACGTTTCCGTGCAGCCTACGACTTCTTGATATTACGTGCTGAGGCAGAAGGTGGAGAATTAACTCAACTTGCCGAATTTTGGACCGAATTCCAAAAAAGTGATGAAGCGAAAGAAGCCGCTATTAGAGCGTCTAAAGCCCGTCACCGCCCTGTTGTGCCAGGTGAAAAAACAAATGCACCTGCGGCAACAGATGGTCCAAATAAAAAAGGCCCGTATAAAAAACGCCGCAGACGTCCAAAGCCTAAAAATACCGATACTCAATCGAGCTAGTCATGATTGAAGTTGTCTATATTGGCCTTGGGGCTAACTTAAATGAACCGGAAAAAACGATTCATTTAGCCATTGATGCGTTGTCGGAATTGCCAGATTGCCAGTTTTTTGGTGTCTCCAAAATATATCGCAGCGCCCCAATGGGCCCGGCTGACCAACCCGATTACATCAACTGTGTTGTTGCATTAGAAACCAGTCTTACGGCAGCAACATTGTTCGACCACACCTGTACAATTGAACAGCAACATGGAAGAACACGCGACGGTGAACATTGGGGTCCAAGAACGTTAGATTTAGATATCTTACTGTTTGGTGATCACACTATTAGTAACGATGTCTTAACAATTCCTCATTATGGATTGAAGCAACGAGAGTTTGTCATTTACCCACTGCTCGACATATCACCAAATCTCGTATTACCATGCGGCACAGAAGTTGTTGAATTAACAAAACACATTTCTCTAAACGGCATGACGCCAATTAACTAACTTAACGTGATAAAGGTTAATTCCTATGGCTAAGATCACCACATCTACCCTGTTAAAAATGAAACAATCTGAAGAAAAAATTGCTGCTTTAACGGCTTATGATGCCAGTTTCGCCAGTTTATTCGACTCAGTTGGTGTCCACGTTTTACTTATTGGCGATTCACTAGGAATGGTACTACAAGGGGGCGACAGCACATTATCTGTCACCAACGAACAAATTGCCTATCATACCAAATCAGTCCGAGCCGGTGCGACAAATGCCTTAGTTATTGCTGATATGCCATTTATGACGTATTACAACGAGACTGAAACCATGAGAAACGCCCACGAGCTAATGGCTGCCGGTGCTAACATGGTAAAAATGGAAGGTGGTGATTGGTTATACAGCACAATAAAACAGTTAACTAAAAACGGTATTCCAGTTTGTGGTCACTTAGGTCTAACACCACAGTCGGTGAATGTATTTGGTGGCTTTAAAGTGCAAGGACGTGACAATCAAAAAGCGTTAGAGATGATTGAACATGCCAAGGGATTAGAAGCTGCAGGCGCAAGTTTATTGGTTTTAGAATGCGTACCATCCGATCTGGCAAAAGCGATAACTGATGCTATTGCTATTCCAACGATTGGCATAGGCGCTGGCAATCAAACCGACGGCCAAATTTTAGTGATGCACGATATGTTTGGGATCAGCTCAGGTTACATTCCAAAATTTTCGAAAAATTACATCGAGCTCACCGGGGATATGCGCAAAGCCGTTTCACTTTATATTGAAGAAGTGCAATCTGGCGACTTCCCAGACGAAAGCCGTTCGTTTAACTAATTGAAGTAAATAACAATGCAAATATTTAAGCATCTTGAAGATCTTCGCCAATGGCGTCAGCAATTGCGTATGGACGGCAAAACCTTGGCTTTTGTTCCAACTATGGGTAATTTACACGAAGGTCACATTCAGCTTGTGCACCAAGCTCATCAACATGCAGATGTGGTGATCACCTCGATTTTTGTCAATCCAATGCAGTTTGGTGAAAACGAAGACTTAGATGCCTACCCACGAACATTTGATGCCGATTGTGAAAAACTTGCTGCCGCGGATAACCATGCTGTTTACTTCCCTAGTGTGAGTGAAATGTACCCGAATGGCTTAAGCGCACAAACATTTGTTCAGGTTCCAGATAACGACAATACATTGTGTGCTGAGTCAACGCAGCGCCCGGGACATTTCCGCGGTGTATCGACCGTTGTAACCAAGCTATTTAATATGGTTCAGCCCGACGTGGCTTGTTTTGGTGAAAAAGACTATCAACAATTACGTGTTATCCGCACTATGGTCGCCGACCTCAACATGCCCATAAAGATTGTTGGAGTGCCGACCGTAAGAGAAGAAAGTGGTTTAGCCAAAAGCTCACGAAACGGCTATTTAACTCCGGCAGAAAAAGCCATTGCTCCTGCGCTGCATAAATCAATTCAGCAGGTTAAAACGGCCATTTTGGCACATTACCAATCTTCAACCACAACTGATAATTTATCAAATAACCGTTCTGTGATTGATGATAACGCCCAGATTGAAGCTGCCGCGATTGCTGCAATAAATGAAGCAGGGTTAAAAGTTGATTATGTTATCGCTCGAGACGCCCATACCTTGGCTCCTATAACCCAAGACACCCAAGACTTTGTTGTTCTCGGCGCTGCCTTTTTAGGAAAAGCCCGACTTATCGATAACATCACGTTTAGCCGTTAGGTTTGTTAGCGAGTACCTATAAATGGCGAATCGTTGATTAACACTCTAAAGTAAATGGAGTTTGGCTAAATCGACTAGACTTGAGATAAGAATGATAAGCGCCAACAAAAAACTTTGTTCGCGCTTTTTTTATGCTTTATGGCTTAACTGCGTAGCTTTTCTAAAATAGCCGGTAAACTTCTCCAGCTTTCCCGAGCGATTTCTTTTTGTTCTTCAAGTATCTCATGCAAAATATCACGAGTGGTTAGCGGGTTCGCCAACACACATCTAAATACAGTAATTGTTTGTCCGCTATGAGCTTGAGGAGTTAAACGCGTACGAGACACAAATGATTTTCCTGACTCACGTTGTTTCTTCTGGATGAACTTTGTTAGATCATTGAGTAACTCGTTAATGACCCTTTTATCTTCATCGCTACAGTGACGTAAATACTCCTGCACAGCACTAGGCACGTAGCGGTATGTCAATAAACAAAGTTCAGGTTTGGAAACCAATTCAAAATCAGGATCTTTAGCGATCAAATTAGCGAAATAGTGCGCAGTGTCGATACTTCTATCAATTAAGATCTCGTAACCTTTACGCCCCATCACTTTCATGCAGGCATACACCAGCATTGAAGTTCCAGGTCGACTACCTTCTAACGTATGGGTTCCCAAATCTTTTGAACCTTTGCGTAAAATATATTCGGCGTGATGTTCAATAACGTCGGTTGAATGCGGATCTTTGAACAACACCATACCCGCGCCCATAGGCACATACATTTGTTTGTGGGCGTCGATAGTTATTGAATCAGCACGTTCGATGCCTCGTAATATCTTACGCTGGGTCTCAGACATTAGCGTAGCTCCACCCCAAGCCGCGTCGACATGGAAGTGAATTTTGTATTTGTCTGCAACATCGGCAATTTTATCTAATGGGTCAACATTACCGGTCTCGGTTGTCCCTGCGACGCCAACAATGGCAAGAATTCCGGCATTATCCGCTTTTAACTGCAGAATAATGTCTTCGAGGACATCAACTCTTATCTTATTATTTTCATCGGTTGGTACAGTCACAATGTCATCGCGACCTAAACCGAGTACATCGGCGGATTTACCTAAGGAATAATGGCCACGCTCTGAAACTAAGATCACCAACCGTTGGTAACCATAATGGGTCATCGCCCGGAACAAACCTTCTTTGGCAACACCACGGAATGCGCCATCAGGACGTAACAAGGCATTACGTGCAACCCAAAGAGCACTTATATTAGCAACCGTACCGCCCGAACAAAACGCCCCAAGTGAGGTTTCTGCACTGTGCATGTATCGGTTGTAATAATCGTCCGCTTGCTGGGGTGACGCTTGCAGTTCACCGTAGGCGATTCGATGCAACATACCTATGGTTTGACGCTCTAACGGCGTAAACGCTTTAGATGTTTCTATCTTTACCAAATTTTGATTTAACCCAACCATAAGTTTGGACAATGGCAATAAAAAGTAAGGTAAGGCTGATGTCATATGCCCTATAAAGCTAGGGGATGAAGTATGTACCGACTGAGCAATAAGCTTCGCAAGTATGTCGTCAGCAAAATCTGAAACAAACTGAGGATGCTCAGGAATGACAGAATCCAAAAAGTCTTGTTCTATTTCAGACAAGGGTTTTTCCACAGCCACAATATTGTCTCGCAAAAAACCATCTAAATTATTAGAGATCTCTTGTTCTATCCGAGCCAACGTTGAGTCTGCTTCTTCTGGTATCGTAAAAATACGAAATAAGTTTTGTTCCGTCGCCGCAGCGAATCTTTTCTCTGACATCATTTAGAAAATTGAGCGAAAAATTTTCCAGTACTTTACTGTAACTCAACTGTAATGTCTGCAATTAGCGGGACAAATATACCGAAATCAACAAAAAAAACCGCTTGAATGGTGAGACAAGCGGTCAAAATATTGGTTAGCTTAGATATCTGTTCATATCCGCGCTATTTGGGAAAAAACTTATATCATGTAGGAAATCACATCATGGAACCAAGCAAAACAAATGAAAGTTCGACTAATGCAATTAAAGCAAATGCGGTCGTTAATACAAATCGTTTGGGGTGCTGAGTTGTCATTTTGTGTCTTCCTGTAATCTATAAGTACAATAGCTAATACAGGATAAATGCCAAAAGCTAACCCATTGTTACTAAAGGATAAGTACAAAGTGACAACAGATGGGGAATTTTAACTTTTCTATATTTTAACTAAATGTTAGTCAAAATAACCATCTAGCCGAACGTCGAGTTGATAGCTTTTTTGACCGCTTGCCCAATATTTTCGCTCAAAAGGCGTTATGGCGGTGTCGCTTTTATACTCTTGCATTTGGGCAACGATACCCGTTTGCTTTAACGCCGCTACAAATTCTTCGATATAGATGGACCAATTACTTCTAACAATCAAACGTTTGCCAATTTTCGGTAAGTTTTTGAAAACAGGAGAACCGTGCCATCGACGACCTAAATGTTTGCTTTTAGGCCAAGGATTTGGATACAGGATATAGTGATGAGAAATAGGCCAGTCTTCAACTGAAATCAAACGCCACAAGTCGTTTAAGTCACCGCGAAAGAAAAAACAGTTGGTTACTGACGCCTGACCATGATGTTCTTGCTTTTCGATCCTATGCTCTGATTTATCAATAGCAATAACTAAGCTAGCTGGGTTGCTGCGAGCATGATGATAAGCACTCTCGCCAACACCGCAACAGGAGTCGAGAATAATCGTTCCCGCTGGATTGTCTTGCAGAAACGCATTGACGGTGCGTCTAATTTGTTCAAACGTCTCGATTGAAAAAGCGGCGTAAGGTTTTTTAAACTGAGTGTTGAGATGTTTATCTACGACAGACACTAAATCGTCGTGCACACCAGTTTGATTCGATGTTACGGCTCTCGAATTACCTTCGCCACTCTCCATAAATTAAACCTTTTTCACAAATTTAGTTAAGATCACTATCTTCTGACCGTTAACACGACCTTCGATATGATCAGGGTTAGAGGTTAGCGAAATGCCGCGAACTGTCGTCCCTTGCTTGGCCGTAAAGCCAGCCCCTTTAACTTGCAAATCTTTAATTAAATAAACGTTGTCACCAGCAGCAAGCTTTGTCCCATTTGAGTCGATGGCTTCAGAATCACCACCGGCTGTACGGTGTGCAATTCCAGACTCGCCCCATGCTTTTGCATCATCTTCTAGGTACATCATGTCTAACAAGTCTTGAGCCCAGGTTTCGCCAGCTTGAGTCAAAATAGTAAGCTGTTGAAATGCCAATACTTGAACCGCTGGCACTGTGCTCCACATGCTGTCGTTTAAACAACGCCAATGCGTCATATTAAGGTCGGCGTCGCCATTAAGTTGCTCGGTACAAGTCCCACACGTCAAAACACAATCATCCGAGTGGTCACCGGTTTTCGGTGCAACGGCATAAACGGTTAAGTCAGTAGTTGAGCTGCAAAGTTCACAAGTATTGTTACTGCGTTGTTGGAGTGTTGATTCGATAGACATGTTGAGCCTTTTAATAAGAGCCATCAATGTGTGGCAAACAGGCGACGTATTATGCCAAATTTCACGATAAATTTAAATTGTAAAAGCACACTAATTGTCTGGTTTTTCTTTCACTACATCTAAAATCGCGGAAATCCATTCACCTATGATAGGAATAAACTCCATTTGCGATAGCAAATACACTAATGTAGATAAAACAACCGTCGCACCTAAGACACTTCCTAAACCCAAAGAAATGCCCTTTAGCAGACTAAACCACATCAATCTGGGAATTGAGTTGTAAGTGTGTACCAACTTATGATTGTTAAGTTTTTCGAGTTCTGCCTGAATATTTTCAGTCTGTTTTAATAAGGCATCATAGATAGAAAGCTCCGATGTTTCGTCAGATGACGCTACATTTTGCTGTTCAGACTCGGCTTTAATAGTGGCTTCTTCCAGATCTTTTTTCGGCTCTAGATTTGATCCTAAAACGTCACTTTTTGGGTCGCTCATCGCTTCACTTTTGTGAGTAACAAGATTGTCTTCGTTTGTTATCTTCATACTTAATTTGTGACGCCTATGAATAAATAGCTAAGGGTAAATAATGGTTAATTTCAAGAAACGGCTACCGACTTTTTTGACTAGCCGCTACTGAGTAATAAAAACAGAATAACGTAAATAACCTAACAAGCAAGCTGAGTAATGACCGACTTTACCCGTCTTTAAATCACATTACTGATAAAAGTCAGACATCTGCTTCATGGCCTTAAGCGCGATATCGGTAGCTAGCTTACCGTTTTCTTTTGGCTTGCCTCGGTTATCCAAAATTTCATAGCTGCCATTTGGATAAGTAACCGTTTGCTGTTCTGATTCTTTTATCGCGTAATTAACATAGCTTCCAATTATGGTCCACGAGTCTCGTTGTTCTTCAAATAAATGAACGCCGGTACTGTAGTCAGCCCGAGAGTTGGTGACGTTAAATAAATCTTCCATTAATGTCACACTCAGATCACTGTGGCTCGTACGGTGCGTGTAATTTGCTTTGGCTTTACCGGGCCAGTGCACAAAAAATGGGACTTTGACTTGGACGTCAGTAAAGTTACTGCCATGCCCCCAGTAATTCTGCCTGTTATCATTAAATTCCTGCCCGTGATCACTGGTAAAAATGACAATGGTATTGTCTAACAACCCTGTTTCCCGTAGCTGGGTCAATACTCGATTAATTTGTTTATCCACCTGATAAACCGAGTTTTGATAAAGATTAAAATACGGCGTTGGATCAAAATCGGCATTTAGCGATAGATGATCCACCCTTTGCCAACTTGGTTCAAATCTAGACTCCGCATTTTCTGGTACGGAAAAGCCATGTACACCATCGTAAAATAACATGCCAAAAAATGGCGTTTGATTGCTTGGATCTGCGACTCTTTGTTCAACAAAGTCGAGCCAATATTCGGTAATATTTTCGTCCCGTTGCCAAGGAGAGTCTCCTGGGGTTTTTAACGTTAAATCGGTCACCTTAGAAAACACTGTGCGGTCAAAAGCCGGTTTTGTTAGCGGTGCCGCAGCAAAAATTTTAGGTTGATAGTTATGTTCTAAAAACGTATCCACCAGTACCGGCGAAACCTGGTTACTTGAAAATGCGTTCCAATACGTACCTGGTAGGCCATAAAATAAGTTAAAAATACCAGTGCGAGTAGAGTTGCCGCCACTGATATGTTGTTCAAAGCCTAACGTATTTGGCCCATTATTTAATGTCATAACCGATGGCATGTTTGTATCGTTTAACATGTCATAACGCAGGGAGTCGACGATGATCATTAAAACGTTTAGCGATTCATCATTATCTGTTGTAACAATTGGCTGTTTTGGGTAATTAAGTTCACTTGAGGTTTTAATCGACAGGTTTTGTCGCTCTGCACGAATGGACTCCGCGTCTATTAAACCAGAGTTGAGTAATGTTGATTTACCCGTAAGTGGCGAAAACATTGGAATATGACGAACAAGCGCTGTCACGCTTTGGTCATACGTTGCGTCGGCAAATAAATGAATGCCGTTACTTACAAAAAAGCTCACAAAAAACGCTGATAAATAGATCCTTTTTATTCGTAACCACTGGCCACTTTGCGATACCAGATTTGACCAGCGAGATAGCGCCACAATACCAACTAGGCAAATGACGCCAACCAAACCTGTAATCAACCAAGTAAACCAAGATAAATCGATTATCGCACTTCCGCCTTGAAGCAGCATGTCGACCACAAATCCAGAAATGTGGAAGCGATATTGAGCATACACAAAGGTATCAGCGACCAATAGAAAGCAGCCGGCCGCAGCCAATATTAAGGTGATGACTTTTAGCACCTTGAAACCGTGGGGAACAAACTTGAGTGGAAAACTGACAAGCCAAAGAGACAAATATACCAACAAACAAATAAGCACATAATGACTAAACAGACCCGTTGAGATGAAAAGCGCTGCTTTGGCACTGGAAATTTCAGGCATAAATTCAAAAAATCGAAGTGAAATGACACACAAGATCACACTGATGAAGATAGAAAAGGCCAAAGTCCATTTTAGAAATACTGCACGGTTTGTCATAAATTGCTCATCATTAAAAATTCAGCGCAATTTTACTGTGACCGCTTCAGTATGTGAAACAAAACCTTAATAAATCATAAACAAAAATGTAACAAATCGAATACTAATCACTAAATATGAACTCCCACTAAGACCAATGGGGTCACCCATTAGACAAACCGTGTCAATAGCACGAGCGATCCCGTGTCGCTTGTGCAACCATTTATATCGTTAACTTGTTGTTTCTATGAACAAAAGCGTTTTGGCCTTTTTTACTCGCTAATTTGTTTTTCTATGGTTTGTGCTGAATATAA
>NZ_JAHKQH010000039.1 GCF_018861025.1 Psychrosphaera sp. B3R10
GTATCGGGCTGTATCTAAAACAATAAAACAGTTAAGCGGCGCGAAGGGTCACCTAAATGCGCAACCAGGATATTTGTTGGCGTTACACACTTGGGGGAGAAGTTTAAGTGAGCATCCTCATATTCACTGTCTCATTACGAATGGAGGATTAAATGGCGCAGGTGACTGGGTAAAACCGAAACGTACTGTTATGTTTCCCGTCAAAGTGATGCGTCGCCTATTTCGAGGCAAATTTTTATCGGCGGTTAAAGAAGCGTTAGCTGACGGAGACTTGATATTTCCTCCTGACACACAAAGCGTACAAATCAAAAATTTATGCAATAAAATAGGTCGGATTGACTGGCAGGTTTATGCCTGCAAGCCATACGAACATGCACTTGGCGTTGCAAAATATATCTCTCGGTATATGCGAGGTGGACCGATAAAAAATAGCCAAATAATGGGCGTAAAAAACAACATCGTCACCTTTAAGTACAAATCCCATCAAACGAAAAAGACAGAACGAAAACAATATCCCGTTACTCAGTTGAGCCAAATAGTACTCAAGCACCTGCCGTTAAAGGGCAAACAAACGGTAAGATATTACGGACTTTATCATCCATCAATTTCGGATAAGCTAAATGTAGCGAGAAAACTCAACAATCAAACACCATTTATTGAAGCGACAATACCTACTTGGCAATTAATAATGAATAAGCTGGGTGTTAATTTAAGTTGCCCGGAATGCGGTAATAAGGAGCGAATAGCGCTTGCGCCAAATTTGCATTAACAGCTCGACTAGAAAAACTCTGCACTTAGGTGCGGAGCGATTAAGTGCGGGCGACGTTCAGGTTGCGGTCATAAATAACATTGGAGATTACGCGGTAGTATGGTTATTATTCTGTTTAGTTTAGGCGTTGGTCAGTCGAAAAGTACGTTGGTTTTCCACAGTGCGATGAGGCAGTCCAACAAGGCGATAAACAGAGACAAAGATCTTAATGTTGTGAATAAAAAATTTGCAGAGATCTTTGCTCGTTATCTTAGCGTTAACTAGGCCATAAATATCAAAGTTATAAATTTGAACCTTTGGTGTTTTGTTTTGAGTTAAACCTGGCCGATTGCGGATTACTTATGTGGGTGTTGTCGGTTCAAGTTTGCAACATGTTACTTTTGCCGCTGTATTTACAACAAACCAACGGATAGCTAAGTTTAGTGTTAATTGACGTTTTAGTGGGTTGTAAGCTACCGTGGTTTTAAAAGTTTTGTTCTGTTTAAAACTGCAATTCTGATTGATTACCCATTAATGTAATAGTGGTTAAAACTAGATATATCGTAAATGGGTTCAGTGTTGTTTGGACAATCGGGGTAATTTGATTTTCGGAGTGTGGTGTTAGGCCTACGTTAACAAGTCAATAAAGTCGGACGCGTCAAGCTTGGCTCGCGTTCGTTCCTCACGGATTATAGCCAAGCTTAACTTCGCCTCTTATTGAAGCGTTATGTGACTTTTTCTGGAGTGTATGGAGTGTCAGGCCTTAATTGTCCAAATTGCAACGAATTAATTTCCGTGACATGGGCGCGCTACCTCAAGTCAGCACAACTAGGCTATACTTGCCCAAATTGTAGCTGTAATTCAAAAATTAAAACTAGCCCAAGTTGGATTCAATACCTTTCTGTTTTTCTTCAATTACTTTCGGTGGTAATTTTCAGTGCTGCAATCGGAATGTTTGGGTATATAGGTTTGTTGTCTATTTCATTTATTGTTGTTGTCCATATACTTGATAAGTATCTAGATACAAGGTTTGGCGTATTAATTGTTAAAGTCACATAACAAGTCAATAAAGTCGGACGCGTCAAGCTTGGCTCGCGTTCGTACCTCACGGATTTTAGCCAAGCTTAACTCAGCCTCTTATTGAGGCGTTATGTGGTCAAGGAAGGGTATGAGTTGCGATAAGTGTCAGAGTATAAAAAAGGTTATTAAAGTTCCTAGAGATCTTACAGAAGCAATCTTACTGGCTAAGCTAAAAATCGAAGACGGAACTCTAAAATATTTAGGGGCTGGTTCATATGGTGATCCTTTTAAACGAATTGCTTCAGGTAAAGGTTGGAGTGATTTCGTAAATAACTATTTCTCATGTTCATCGTGCAACCAAATATTCAACCTACACGCTGAAACATATCATGGTAGTGGTGGTAAGTTAGAAGCGGTAAAAGCAATTGAAGGCGAGTTGAGCAATGATGTATATCCCACATAACAACACGCCCTGAGGTGG
>NZ_JAHKQH010000035.1 GCF_018861025.1 Psychrosphaera sp. B3R10
ACAGCGATATTAGGGATCTCCAACCAAGTGCAGAGGAAGTTATAAAATCAGCGACTCTGAAAATCCTCTAGACAGACCTCCAATTTGAGTACCAGCTATGCTGTAGATGCTCAAATCCAAAACCCAAACTGGAGGCTGTTATGACACTTTACTGCGGCATTGATTTACATTCAAATAATCACGTCATTGTGGTGATTGATGAAGAGGATAATAAACTTGTGAACAAACGTATTGATAATAACTTATCTACAACAATTGAGTTGTTATCACCCTTTAAAAACCAGTTACACGCCATTGCTGTTGAATCTACCTTCAACTGGTATTGGTTGGTCGATGGTCTGTTAGATGCAGGATTCAGTGTTGAATTAGTCAATACTGCCGCTGTAAAACAATACGAGGGATTAAAATATTCAGGCGATCACCAAGACGCCTTTTTCTTAGCTCATTTAATGCGACTTGGGATATTGCCTACCGGACATATTTATCCCAAAGAGCGCAGAGCGGTTAGAGACTTATTGCGCCGTCGTCGACAACTAGTTAGGCAGTCATCTACGCACCTGATCAGTATTCAAAATCAAATATGGCGCTCGTTAGGTTACCGAATCGATAGTAATCAAATGAAAAAACTAGACTTTGAATTGCCGTTTGAACAAAACAGCTATTTATACCATTCGGCCAATGCAAACTTGCAGGTGCTGCAATTATTACAACTGCAAATCCATCATATAGAAACCGAAGTATTAAACGCCGTTAACTTAGAAAATGAATATAAGTTACTAACAGGTATCACAGGCATTGGTCCCATTCTCGGCTTAACCATCATGTTAGAAACGGGCAATATTCAGCGGTTTGATGACGTAGGGAATTACGTATCTTATTGTCGATGCGTAAACAGTTTACGAGAAAGTAACGGCAAGAAAAAAGGCTCAGGCAACCGCAAAGCAGGTAACAAATACTTATCATGGGCGTTTTCAGAAGCCGCGCATTACATTGTACGTTTTGACAGTAAAGCAAAGCGTTTTTATGAGAGAAAAAAAGCAAAACGAAACGGCATCGTCGCCATACGCGCTGTGGCACATAAAATAGCCAGAGCTGTGTATCATATGTTGAAAAACAACGAGCCGTTTGATGTAAACAGGGTATTTCAATGACTTAGCCGATAGCAATCAGCCAGTAGTTGGGGTTGGATAACAAGCCAATGTTCCTCTGAATGGAGGTTGTTATCGGCACTTATTTATTCGCCCGCATGTTAAGCCACTTAGGGTCTGGAAAACAACACGATGTAGCGTTTGTTTAGCCACTTACTCTGTGCGATTTACGCATTGGATAACATGGGGAACTGAGGTTTTTGTGGCGCACCAAAAGTGCGTGGGGATAATATTTATCCTAGATCCAGATGGGTGAGTGGTGCGAATATTATATTCAGCACAAACCATAGAAAAACAAATTAGCGAGTAAAAAAGGCCAAAACGCTTTTGTTCATAGAAACAACAAGTTAACGATATAAATGGTTGCACAAGCGACACGGGATCGCTCGTGCTATTGACACGGTTTGTCTAATGGGTGACCCCACTGGTCGGTTTATTAAGGTTGGTAAGTGGCAATGAATTAAATAATTTGCTACTAATATAATCTGATTTTGCAGCGGCACGAACGCGCATAATATGATCTGTTACTAATCTGTCTCTAATGCACATCTCAGAGCATATTAAATGTTTCGACGAAATTTCCCACTTAAGTAGGGATAAACAGTTTACCTGTCTTGAACAGGC
>NZ_JAHKQH010000048.1 GCF_018861025.1 Psychrosphaera sp. B3R10
GTTTTCACCGTAACACGCCACATCTTGCGAATATATGTGTAGAAACTGCCGGAAATCGTCGTGGTATTCACTCCAGAGCGATGAAAACGTTTCAGTTTGCTCATGGAAAACGGTGTAACAAGGGTGAACACTATCCCATATCACCAGCTCACCGTCTTTCATTGCCATACGAAATTCCGGATGAGCATTCATCAGGCGGGCAAGAATGTGAATAAAGGCCGGATAAAACTTGTGCTTATTTTTCTTTACGGTCTTTAAAAAGGCCGTAATATCCAGCTGAACGGTCTGGTTATAGGTACATTGAGCAACTGACTGAAATGCCTCAAAATGTTCTTTACGATGCCATTGGGATATATCAACGGTGGTATATCCAGTGATTTTTTTCTCCATTTTAGCTTCCTTAGCTCCTGAAAATCTCGATAACTCAAAAAATACGCCCGGTACTGATGAATCCCCTAATGATTTTGGTAAAAATCATTAAGTTAAGGTGGATACACATCTTGTCATATGATCAAATGGTTTCGCGAAAAATCAATAATCAGACAACAAGATGTGCGAACTCGATATTTTACACGACTCTCTTTACCAATTCTGCCCCGAATTACACTTAAAACGACTCAACAGCTTAACGTTGGCTTGCCACGCATTACTTGACTGTAAAACTCTCACTCTTACCGAACTTGGCCGTAACCTGCCAACCAAAGCGAGAACAAAACATAACATCAAACGAATCGACCGATTGTTAGGTAATCGTCACCTCCACAAAGAGCGACTCGCTGTATACCGTTGGCATGCTAGCTTTATCTGTTCGGGCAATACGATGCCCATTGTACTTGTTGACTGGTCTGATATTCGTGAGCAAAAACGACTTATGGTATTGCGAGCTTCAGTCGCACTACACGGTCGTTCTGTTACTCTTTATGAGAAAGCGTTCCCGCTTTCAGAGCAATGTTCAAAGAAAGCTCATGACCAATTTCTAGCCGACCTTGCGAGCATTCTACCGAGTAACACCACACCGCTCATTGTCAGTGATGCTGGCTTTAAAGTGCCATGGTATAAATCCGTTGAGAAGCTGGGTTGGTACTGGTTAAGTCGAGTAAGAGGAAAAGTACAATATGCAGACCTAGGAGCGGAAAACTGGAAACCTATCAGCAACTTACATGATATGTCATCTAGTCACTCAAAGACTTTAGGCTATAAGAGGCTGACTAAAAGCAATCCAATCTCATGCCAAATTCTATTGTATAAATCTCGCTCTAAAGGCCGAAAAAATCAGCGCTCGACACGGACTCATTGTCACCACCCGTCACCTAAAATCTACTCAGCGTCGGCAAAGGAGCCATGGGTTCTAGCAACTAACTTACCTGTTGAAATTCGAACACCCAAACAACTTGTTAATATCTATTCGAAGCGAATGCAGATTGAAGAAACCTTCCGAGACTTGAAAAGTCCTGCCTACGGACTAGGCCTACGCCATAGCCGAACGAGCAGCTCAGAGCGTTTTGATATCATGCTGCTAATCGCCCTGATGCTTCAACTAACATGTTGGCTTGCGGGCGTTCATGCTCAGAAACAAGGTTGGGACAAGCACTTCCAGGCTAACACAGTCAGAAATCGAAACGTACTCTCAACAGTTCGCTTAGGCATGGAAGTTTTGCGGCATTCTGGCTACACAATAACAAGGGAAGACTTACTCGTGGCTGCAACCCTACTAGCTCAAAATTTATTCACACATGGTTACGCTTTGGGGAAATTATGAGGGGATCTCTCAGCGCCCGGTAGTGATCTTATTTCATTATGGTGAAAGTTGGAACCTCTTACGTGCCGATCAACGTCTCATTTTCGCCAAAAGTTGGCCCAGGGCTTCCCGGTATCAACAGGGACACCAGGATTTATTTATTCTGCGAAGTGATCTTCCGTCACAGGTATTTATTCGGCGCAAAGTGCGTCGGGTGATGCTGCCAACTTACTGATTTAGTGTATGATGGTGTTTTTGAGGTGCTCCAGTGGCTTCTGTTTCTATCAGCTGTCCCTCCTGTTCAGCTACTGACGGGGTGGTGCGTAACGGCAAAAGCACCGCCGGACATCAGCGCCATTCGCCATTCAGGCTGCGCAACTGTTGGGAAGGGCGATCGGTGCGGGCCTCTTCGCTATTACGCCAGCTGGCGAAAGGGGGATGTGCTGCAAGGCGATTAAGTTGGGTAACGCCAGGGTTTTCCCAGTCACGACGTTGTAAAACGACGGCCAGTGCCAAGCTTGCATGCCTGCAGCCGGCCAGCCTCGCAGAGCAGGATTCCCGTTGAGCACCGCCAGGTGCGAATAAGGGACAGTGAAGAAGGAACACCCGCTCGCGGGTGGGCCTACTTCACCTATCCTGCCCGGCTGACGCCGTTGGATACACCAAGGAAAGTCTACACGAACCCTTTGGCAAAATCCTGTATATCGTGCGAAAAAGGATGGATATACCGAAAAAATCGCTATAATGACCCCGAAGCAGGGTTATGCAGCGGAAAAGCGCTGTCTAGATTACTTGTACAGCTCGTCCATGCCGCCGGTGGAGTGGCGGCCCTCGGCGCGTTCGTACTGTTCCACGATGGTGTAGTCCTCGTTGTGGGAGGTGATGTCCAACTTGATGTTGACGTTGTAGGCGCCGGGCAGCTGCACGGGCTTCTTGGCCTTGTAGGTGGTCTTGACCTCAGCGTCGTAGTGGCCGCCGTCCTTCAGCTTCAGCCTCTGCTTGATCTCGCCCTTCAGGGCGCCGTCCTCGGGGTACATCCGCTCGGAGGAGGCCTCCCAGCCCATGGTCTTCTTCTGCATTACGGGGCCGTCGGAGGGGAAGTTGGTGCCGCGCAGCTTCACCTTGTAGATGAACTCGCCGTCCTGCAGGGAGGAGTCCTGGGTCACGGTCACCACGCCGCCGTCCTCGAAGTTCATCACGCGCTCCCACTTGAAGCCCTCGGGGAAGGACAGCTTCAAGTAGTCGGGGATGTCGGCGGGGTGCTTCACGTAGGCCTTGGAGCCGTACATGAACTGAGGGGACAGGATGTCCCAGGCGAAGGGCAGGGGGCCACCCTTGGTCACCTTCAGCTTGGCGGTCTGGGTGCCCTCGTAGGGGCGGCCCTCGCCCTCGCCCTCGATCTCGAACTCGTGGCCGTTCACGGAGCCCTCCATGTGCACCTTGAAGCGCATGAACTCCTTGATGATGGCCATGTTATCCTCCTCGCCCTTGCTCACCATGCTTAATTTCTCCTCTTTAATTCCCGGGTACCGAGCTCGAATTCGTAATCATGTCATAGCTGTTTCCTGTGTGAAATTGTTATCCGCTCACAATTCCACACAACATACGAGCCGGAAGCATAAAGTGTAAAGCCTGGGGTGCCTAATGAGTGAGCTAACTCACATTAATTGCGTTGCGCTCACTGCCCGCTTTCCAGTCGGGAAACCTGTCGTGCCAGCTGCATTAATGAATCGGCCAACGCGCGGGGAGAGGCGGTTTGCGTATTGGGCGCTAGCGGAGTGTATATACTGGCTTACTATGTTGGCACTGATGAGGGTGTCAGTGAAGTGCTTCATGTGGCAGGAGAAAAAAGGCTGCACCGGTGCGTCAGCAGAATATGTGATACAGGATATATTCCGCTTCCTCGCTCACTGACTCGCTACGCTCGGTCGTTCGACTGCGGCGAGCGGAAATGGCTTACGAACGGGGCGGAGATTTCCTGGAAGATGCCAGGAAGATACTTAACAGGGAAGTGAGAGGGCCGCGGCAAAGCCGTTTTTCCATAGGCTCCGCCCCCCTGACAAGCATCACGAAATCTGACGCTCAAATCAGTGGTGGCGAAACCCGACAGGACTATAAAGATACCAGGCGTTTCCCCCTGGCGGCTCCCTCGTGCGCTCTCCTGTTCCTGCCTTTCGGTTTACCGGTGTCATTCCGCTGTTATGGCCGCGTTTGTCTCATTCCACGCCTGACACTCAGTTCCGGGTAGGCAGTTCGCTCCAAGCTGGACTGTATGCACGAACCCCCCGTTCAGTCCGACCGCTGCGCCTTATCCGGTAACTATCGTCTTGAGTCCAACCCGGAAAGACATGCAAAAGCACCACTGGCAGCAGCCACTGGTAATTGATTTAGAGGAGTTAGTCTTGAAGTCATGCGCCGGTTAAGGCTAAACTGAAAGGACAAGTTTTGGTGACTGCGCTCCTCCAAGCCAGTTACCTCGGTTCAAAGAGTTGGTAGCTCAGAGAACCTTCGAAAAACCGCCCTGCAAGGCGGTTTTTTCGTTTTCAGAGCAAGAGATTACGCGCAGACCAAAACGATCTCAAGAAGATCATCTTATTAATCAGATAAAATATTTCTAGGCACCAATAACTGCCTTAAAAAAATTACGCCCCGCCCTGCCACTCATCGCAGTACTGTTGTAATTCATTAAGCATTCTGCCGACATGGAAGCCATCACAAACGGCATGATGAACCTGAATCGCCAGCGGCATCAGCACCTTGTCGCCTTGCGTATAATATTTGCCCATGGTGAAAACGGGGGCGAAGAAGTTGTCCATATTGGCCACGTTTAAATCAAAACTGGTGAAACTCACCCAGGGATTGGCTGAGACGAAAAACATATTCTCAATAAACCCTTTAGGGAAATAGGCCAG
>NZ_JAHKQH010000020.1 GCF_018861025.1 Psychrosphaera sp. B3R10
TATTTGGGGTGACAACGGAGAGTGTTTTCTTCAATATATGGGTAACTTTCATGGTGTTTACCGATTTGTGATTTTTGGCGATTGATCAGATCACCAAGCATCATGAAAGTTCCAACTTTATTCACTATCTCGCTGGTTTATTTAAAAAATTTGTGGGGATAGCTCAGGGTCAGAGTCGCTGATAGTAAAATTTTAAATCAGCGACGCTGTCCCCACTGGTTTAGGTTTAGGTTTAGGTTTAATTTTACGGATTTACAATTAACCTTTTGTTTATATAGGTAACTTAGCTATCAGGTGCTCTTAATGGAATATTGTAAACCTAAACATTGGCTCAAATACACTGCGGTTGTTTTGGCTTTCGGAACCGCTTTGAGCGGCTGTGCCCCACAAAAAAAGTACTTTAATGAGCCACAAAAACCCTATGATGGCAGCTGGGAGTCTTTACAAGAAATGCCTGTCCCTAAATGGTTTGATGATGGGAAAATAGGAATTTTCATTCATTGGGGGCCGTATAGTGTTGTAGGTGCCAAAAAAGGAGACAGAGGCTACGCTGAGCATTTTCCACGTCTAATGTATGACGAACCGGATTATTATTACCCGCTATTGGAACAACGTTTTGGTGCTCATCCTCCTGAGTTTGGTTACAAAGACATCATCGATCATTTTAAAGCCGAAAATTGGGATCCTGACCAATGGGCTTCATTGTTTAAAGATGTCGGCGCGACTTATGTTGTATTTACCGCAGAACATCATGACGGTTGGGCGAACTGGGATTCAGATTTAACACCGTGGAATGCAATGGATAAAGGGCCGAATCGTGACTTGGTTGGAGATTTAGGAAAAGCTTTAAGAAAACAAGGTTTAAAATACGCACCATCAACGCATCGCGAACGCTTACCTAACCACTTTAATTTGCGAGAACCTGGGGGAAAGACAAAGTTTACTGTAAATGGTGTTAGACGATCTGATATAGCTGAAGAGATCAGGCTTAATCCTGAAGCGGCCTTATTATATGGACCAACATCTTACTCAAAAGAGTTTGTGGATGACTATGTTGCAAGGTGGAAAGAAATTCAGGCGAAATATGACCCTGACTTTTTATGGATGGATGATTATCCAATTTTAACCCGCGATGGTAATAAGTCTAATTTATCTCGTAATAACACGAATCCGCCGCCACCAGAGTTTCGACCAGAAGTTCAGTATTTTTATGACCAAGTGCGATTAATGATCACTGACTTTATGAACGAAGCTGCGGCAAAAGGTAAGCAGGTTTACCTCAATAATAAAGGGGGTAACCCGAATTTTCCAGCGGGCGTTGGCGCATACGAAAAAGACAATTTGAGACTAAAAAGCATAGGCCCAAAATGGCAAAGTTGTACTACTTTTGGCACTTCTTTTGGCTATCTTGCAGCTGAAGAAAGAGAAGATTACCCATTTAAGAAAAAATCAGATAAAGAAGTGATCCATGAAATGATAGAAATTATCAGTCGTAATGGTAACTTCTTAATTAATATTGGGCCAAAAGCTGACGGTACGATCCCTAGTTGGCAAGTTCAACGTTTAAAAAATATGGGCACTTGGTTAAAGATCAACGGTGAAGCAATTTATGGTAGCCGTTATTGGAAACATACAGAGCAGAAAAAAGACAAATTGTACTTTACCGCTAAAGGTAATGACCTATTTGCTATTGCTGCGGAGCAACCAAATCACCCATTCACCATAAAAGGTACAAAAGGTTGGGCTGATTCTACCGTCAAACGCGTATCATTATTGGGATCTTCGAAACAAATAAAATGGCATTTAAATGGAAAAGGGTTGGTTATTGAGCCACCAAAAGATTTTGGTGAAAGCGAACATGCGTGGGTATTTAAGATTGAAACTGTAAATAATCAATTTGTACGTTCAGCGTTGGATAAAGGCGTTGAAAGCATAAAAGATAATGAGATTCATTCCAAAGATTCAACAGATTACAATTAAACAACAAATGAACATTGATACCAACATACCGCGAGGGGTCAGTAATTGGCCCCTGACGATTTAATTATATTTAATATAGGGCGTTTCACGGCCATTAGGGTCCTCACTTGTCAGCCGATGTCTATAGCGCAAGAAAATCAGCGACTCTGAAAATCCTCTAGACAGACCTCCAATTTGAGTACCAGCTATGCTGTAGATGCTCAAATCCAAAACCCAAACTGGAGGCTGTTATGACACTTTACTGCGGCATTGATTTACATTCAAATAATCACGTCATTGTGGTGATTGATGAAGAGGATAATAAACTTGTGAACAAACGTATTGATAATAACTTATCTACAA
>NZ_JAHKQH010000018.1 GCF_018861025.1 Psychrosphaera sp. B3R10
ATTCAATTCCTTCGATAAAGCAGAAAAGCTAATAATTACAACTAAAAATAACTTCAGAAACATACTCAAAATAGACTCCATTCTTTACTAGGCTGCTAACGCCCTAATAACGGGTAAAAATCAGTTGGTTAAAATTAGCGACGAAGGAGCAAAACCAACTGTTTTTTGTCCTGTTAATTAGCTTGTTAGCTGCCTTTTTTAACAACCTTTGAAAAAGCATTTTTTATTGCTTCGGCTACCACTTTATTTAGCAAATCACCAGAACGGTTTTGCATACTTTCACCTACTTTTCGTTGTGATTCTATAAACTTTTTGGCGTAAGGGGATTTTTGCTTTAATTCTAAAATAGATTTTAATTCATTATCTTTAAATACTTCGTCATATGCTGAAGATAAATTTTTATCCCATTCTTTTTGATACTTATTAATAGATTTATTTAATTCTATCAGTAAGATTTCCTTAGCTTTTTTATCACCAACTTCTGATTTTATAATTCTATACGTTTCTGTATTCAAAGAAACCTTTAACCCCATTGCTTTTAAGTTATTACCCAGTTTAAGTTCTTGGACGAACTGTAAGGGCACATTCAATTCCTTCGATAAAGCAGAAAAGCTAATAATTACAACTAAAAATAACTTCAGAAACATACTCAAAATAGACTCCATTCTTTACTAGGCTGCTAACGCTTCAATAAGAGGCGAAGTTAAGCTTGGCTATAATCCGTGAGGTACGAACGCGAGCCAAGCTTGACGCGTCCGACTTTATTGATTTGTTAACGTAGGCCTAACACCACGCTCCGCAAATCAAATTACCCCGATTGTCCAAACAACACTGAACCCATTTACGATATTTCTGGTTTTATCCATTATTTCATTAATGGGTAATCAATCAGAATTGCAGTTTTAAACAGAACAAAATCTTTAAAACCACGGTAGCCTAAAATCTACTAAAACGTCAATTAACACTAAACTTAGCTATCCGTTGGTTTGTTGTAAATACCGCGCTAAAAGTAGCATGTTGCAAACTTGAACCGGCAACACCCACAAAAGTAAACTGAAATCGGCCAGGTTTAACTCAAAACAAAACACCAAAGGTTCAAATTTATAACTTTGATATTTATGGCCTAGTTAACGCCTCGATAAGAGGCAATAAAATTATTGGTTATACTTTAGCGAGGCACGAGTGACAAGCCAATGATTTTATGTCCTTTTACTTTATCGACTTGTTATAGCTCTTTTAACATATTAAGTTCTTTGAGATACTTTTTAACACTTGGAACGCTATATGACGGAAAGCACAGCCCTCCAGTTCCATAAATAAAAGTAAGGCTAACATCAAATTCGTCTTTTAAAGGTAGACAGCCGTAAGCATATTGAATGTCTGAATTCTCTACGTCAGTCAGCATTGGTAGCTCTAACAACGCAATAGTCCTTTTATTAAACAGAACGTCTACCCCGACTTTAATATATTTGGGTTTTGAGCCGTTCGGTTTTGTCTGGGGGAAACGAATCTCGAAATATGTGCAATCGCTAAATTCTTTGTGTTCTTCGATCTCGTACTCTTTAAAAAAAGTCCATGGTTTAAAAATAATTCCGAATTCTTTAGCTTCAGTTGGACTTAAGACAGTTGTCCCTTCAGCAAATAATATTGATGGAAGTATTGATATCACAAATAGTAAATTTTTCATCATGAGCTATAACGCCTCAATCAGAGGCAAAAAATAGTTGGTTAAAATTAGCGACGCAGGAGCAAAACCAACTGTTTTTTGTCCTGCTGAATTGACTTGTTATGTGGCTATTTATCATGACCCTGACTTTGTTCTTTGGACTTACCACTTAGGTCCAAATCATCTATAGATTTATTACGTTCTCTTCCTAGACTTATAAATCCACTAAAAATTGAAAAAGCTACGCCTTTTAACTTATTTCCTATAGTAGGCTGGAATTGTTTACCTATTAAAATTCCAACTGCTGAAGGTATTAATGCAGGGATTTGACTAAATAATATAAACCAGCCTCCTGCTTGTGCATTTGAACCATATCCCAAAAAAGAGAATATGACGATGTTTCCTAATACATATAGAATTAATACATGCTTAAATTTAAAAATTAACGACAGAAACGTAAAAATCAAAGTAATAATTAAGGCAATTGATAATAAAACATTCAAATTAGTCACCGATCCTTGGTTGCCACATAACGCCCTAATAATGGGCAAAAAATTGTTTGCTAAAATGTTGAGGAACGAAAACAGCAAACTGTTTTTTGTCCTTATTTATTAGCTTGTTAGGTATGTATTACACAATACCCCGCAACTTACTTAAAATAAGAAATACCGCCCAGAAAAAGTCTGGGTGTTTTACCTTAAGTAGTTCCGCAGGCCATATTTTTTCTTCGTTTTTTAATAAAATTGTATATGCAGTAATCTCAATTTCTATTTCAGTTGAACTCAAGTTATGAGCCATGAGATTTCTTACTTTATTAAGTTTATTAAGTGCACCCCATACCCAAGACTCACATTTACTGTCGTGGAAAGCTCGGACTAAAGCAATTTTATTAGAAAAGGTTAATCGTGATTCAGAAATATACTTAGGTTTCTCAGCTCCAATTAGAGCAACACGATCTAATTCCTGTTCAATAAGGAGATGACACTTTAAAAGGCTAAGTTCAATATCATTTATATCTTCGAGAACTTTAACCAAATCTAGAAAAGAATTATCAAACTCCATTTACATACCTAACGCCCATTTAAGGGGCTGATAATAGTTTGCTAAAATTGTGTAGCGAAGCGAAAACGAGCAAACTGTTAGCAGTCCCGCTTGAAATTCTTGTTAGGTTTCAGTTGCTAATAACTCCATTGCAACAGCTAGTTTTATTTGTTGGATCTTACTTAATTTATGACGATATTCTAGAAGAGTAAAAGTATCCATGCCTGTACACTCAGGACAATCTAGCTCGACTTCAACTCTACCAACCATCCGTGATTCAATAAGTAACCAATAATAAACAATTCTGTCATCCGGAAAGGAGTCTAAAACAATCACTTGAGTTGTATCCAAGTCATTATCTAAAAAGAAGGTTTTTACGTGAGACTCAACTGATTTTGAAAATACGGATGATGTATTTCTTAAAAGCTCCGACTTTATTTCCTTTTCAGTTTTAGAGCCAACCAATTTCACAACATTCTCCTTGAAACCTAACGCCCTAATAACAGGCAAAAAATTGTTTGCTAAAATGTTGAGGAACGAAAACAGCAAACTGTTTTTTGTCCTTGTTTATTAGCTTGTTAGGGTTACTTTTACCCAAATGGTGATTTAAAGCAACCACGTTTATACTCTTGAATGGTTATGTCAGCACTGAAACTTGCTATACCAGTACCTGTGGCAAGTTTATTTAATGATTTTAGTGCTTCAGAAGAATAACCATTAGCGAGTAAATGACTAGCAGCCCAACATACAACCCACTCATTTTTGTGATTGAGTAAAGGAAGTAAATTAGGCAACTCTGTAACATGAGTAATCGCTTCCTGCATTTTACTAAAATGCTCAGAATCATTAAGAGAAGTGCCATCTCCTTTGGCTATAGCTGACTCACAGAATTGTTCAATATGCGACATACTATCCTTGTAACCCTAACGCTAAGATAACGAGCAAAGATCTCTGCAAATTTTTTTATTCACAACATTAAGATCTTTGTCTCTGTTTATCGCCTTGTTGGACTTCCTCATCGCACTGTGGAAACCCCACGCACTTTTCGACTGACCAACTCCTAAACTAAACAGAATAATAACCATACTACAGCGCAATCTCCAATGTTATTTATGACCTCAACCTGAACGTCGCGCGCACTTAATCGCTCCACACCTAAGTGCAGAGTTTTTCTAGTCGAGCTGTTAATGCAAATTTGGCGCAAGCGCTATTCGCTCCTTATTACCACATTCCGGGCAACTCAAATTAACACCCAGCTTATTCATTAGTAATTGCCAAGTAGGTATTGTCGCTTCAATAAATGGTGTTTGATTGTTGTGCATTCTCGCGACATTCAGCTTATTCGAAATTGATGGATGATAAAGGCCGTAATATCTTACCGTTTGCTTGCCCTTTAACGGCAAGTGCTTGAGTACTATTTGACTCAACTGAGTAACGGGATATTGTTTTCGTTCTGTCTTTTTCGTTTGATGGGATTTGTACTTAAAGGTGACGATGTTATTTTTTACGCCAATTATTTGGCTATTTTTTATCGGTCCACCTCGCATATACCGTGATATATATTTTGCAACTCCTAGCCCATGTTCGTATGGCTTACAGGCATAAACCTGCCAATCAACACGACCGATTTTATTGCATAAATTTTTGATTTGTACGCTTTGTGTGTTTGGAGGAAATATCAAGTCGCCGTCAGCTAACGCTTCTTTAACTGCTGATAAAAATTTGCCTCGAAATAGACGACGCATAACTTTGACGGGAAACATAACAGTACGTTTCGGTTTTACCCAGTCACCAGCGCCATTTAATCCTCCATTCGTAATGAGACAGTGAATATGAGGGTGCTCACTTAAACTTCTCCCCCAAGTGTGTAACGCCAACAAATATCCTGGTTGCGCATTTAGGTGGCCCTTCGCGCCGCTTAACTGTTTTATCGTTTTAGATACAGCCCGATAC
>NZ_JAHKQH010000011.1 GCF_018861025.1 Psychrosphaera sp. B3R10
AAATTGTATAAAGGATGTACCGCATTGACTCCGCCAAAGCTAACGCTTTGCTAAGCGGCAATAAAATAACTGGCTAAAATTAGCGAGGAACGAGCAAAAGCCAGCTATTTTTTGTCCGTTTGAGCAGCTTATAGTTGCTCCGTTCCACTAATTAATCTGTTTACCTAGCTCATTAATAAGCGGAATATGCTTCTGTTGCTTACGAATATTTGAGCGCAAACACTCGATGCTTTTAACAAGACTTTCGGAGCAACAGAGGTCACTTGTTTCAATACGCATACTCAGGGATTGCCGTTTATATCGACTATCTATAAGACCTGCGAGAAACAATATTTCAGCCATATTCCATGGTTAACTTTACGCTTCGGAGTTAAAAAATGAAAGTATTTAATCCTTCCGATTTTACTGCTCTTATCGCTATTGATTGGGCCGACCGTAAGCACGACATTTGTGAACTCGATCACCAAAACAACAAACCCATTTTTAGCGTAATTTCCTCTAAACCCGAGGCGATTAGTGCTTGGGCTAATGCTTTAAAGCAGAAGTACAATGGGCAACAAATTGCGGTCGCCTGTGAATTAAAAAAGGGGCCTTTAATTTATGCATTAAGTAAATTTAAACATATCGTTTTGTTTACTATCAATCCGTCAACTGTCGCAAAATACCGAAAGGCATTTACACATAGCGGTGCCAAAGATGACCCCACTGATGCAGCTATCCAATTAGAAATATTGCAACAGCACATGAGTAAATTAAAAGTTATCACTCCCGACACCGAAAGTATTAGGTCACTAGCTCAACTGGTGGAATACCGCCGAACACTGGTGCAGGACCGAGTTGACTTAACGAATAGGCTCTCCACTACATTAAAAAATTATTACCCGCATGTACTTGATTGGTTTAAAGAAAAAGACAGCATGATATTCTGTGATTTTCTTTCACGTTGGCCATCACTTGCACAAGTTAAACGGGCTAGAAAGCAAACCTTAATTGACTTTTTTAACCAACACAATTCACGTTACTCAGCGGTAAATGAAAAGCGTATTATAGAAATTAAGCAAGCTGAACCATTAACGAACGACAATGCCATAATCAGTCCTAACCAACTTCTTGTTGAATGTTTGATTGGGCAACTCAAGCAATTAATGTCATCAATCGAACGATTCGACCATGAGATAAAATCGATTTATAAAAAGAACAGCGACCGATTTATTTATGATAGCTTGCCAGGAGCTGGTCCCCAAATGGCCCCTCGATTATTAGCCGCAATGGGGTCAAATCGCGAGCGTTACCAGTCATGTGAAGAGATACAAAAATACGCCGGTATTGCTCCTGTAACGGAACGAAGTGGCAAAAAAGAATGGATACATTGGCGCTACTCATGCACAACCTTTTTAAGGCAGACATTTGTAGAATGGGCTGGTCAATCAGTGCGATATTCGTTTTGGGCCAAAGCTTATTACCAACAACAAGTAAGCAAAGGAAAGCCACATAATACTATCATTCGTGCGCTGGCATTTAAGTGGATAAGGATACTGTTTAGATGTTGGAAAACAAAGACGGCATACGATGAAACAACCTACCTTGAAGCACTAAAGCGTAAGGGCTCACCCCTTCTGAAATATGCGGTGGAAAGTGAGTATTAATACTTGCTGTCCACCTCAGGGCGTGTTGTTA
>NZ_JAHKQH010000010.1:0-165 GCF_018861025.1 Psychrosphaera sp. B3R10
CGTATCTTCATCCAATATCACTGAGCCATTGGCGCCGCTCGTATCTATCGTACTCGCCCCTGTTATCGCTAACGCACCGCTGTCCGTTACACTGTCGGCTTCTGTCACAACAAAGCTGCCCATTGACCCTTCAACCGCCAATGCCGCCGCATCTTCTATCGTCAC
>NZ_JAHKQH010000010.1:416-721 GCF_018861025.1 Psychrosphaera sp. B3R10
CTAAATCCGTCGCATCATTATCCAGCGTGATGTCACCTGTGCCCGCCGCTATCGTAACTGTGCCACTTAGCGCGTTGCTGTCATCATCTAATATTACTGAGCCGTTAGCACCTGACGTATCTATCGATGTTGCACCTGTAACCATCACCGTTGCCGTATCGTTTACACTATCGGCATCCGTCACCATAAAGCTGCCCATTGAGCCCGCTACCGTTAAGGCACCTGCATCTTCAATCGTGACCGCACCACTTGATGTTGTGACAACATCAAGGGCGTTAGTATTATTATCAAGCGTAATTGCCCCC
>NZ_JAHKQH010000010.1:946-1351 GCF_018861025.1 Psychrosphaera sp. B3R10
GTCACTGAACCTGTGTTTGTTACCGCTAAACCTAAGTCAGTGGTCGCATTATCTACGGTGATATTACCCGAGCCCGACGTCACAGTTACGAGTCCAACAAGATTGTTGGTATCTTCGTCTAACACCACCGCACCATTTGACGTGCTGGTATCGATTGTTGATGTCCCAGCAATATCTAACATGCCACTATCGGCAACACTGGTGGCATTGGTCACAACTAAGCTGCCCATGATGCCTTCAACCATTAATGCACCCGCATTTTCAATCGTAACACTGCCTGATGTGGTAGTGACTAAGCCTAATGCGTTGGTATTGTTATCTAACGTAATGTTGCCCGTACCTGCAGTTATGCTCACGGCACCACCGAGGTTATTGGCATCGTCGTCCAACATCACCGAGCCATTT
>NZ_JAHKQH010000010.1:1560-2046 GCF_018861025.1 Psychrosphaera sp. B3R10
CTGGTTAACGCCAAGTCGTTTGTCGCATTGTCTAACGTGATAGCACCTGAGCCACTGCTCACCGTCACCGCACCCGCAAGGTTATTTGTATCTTCATCCAATATCACCGAGCCATTGCTCACTGTCGTGATATCTGTCGTACCCGTTACCGCCAACATCGCACTGTCTGCAACACTGTCCGCTTCTGTCACCATCAAGCTGCCTAAGCTACCTGATAACGTCAAGGCCCCTGCATCTTCTATCGTTAACGCACCCGTTGTGCTCGCAACCACATCCAGGGCCGTTGTATTATTGTCTAACGTCACCGCCCCTGAGCCACTGCTCACCGTCACCGTGCCGCCTAACGCATTCGTATCTTCATCCAATATCACTGAGCCATTGGCGCCGCTCGTATCTATCGTACTCGCCCCTGTTATCGCTAACGCACCGCTGTCCGTTACACTGTCGGCTTCTGTCACAACAAAGCTGCCCATTGACCCTTCAACC
>NZ_JAHKQH010000002.1 GCF_018861025.1 Psychrosphaera sp. B3R10
GGATGGGGCAACACCCGGTGGCCATGGATGGCCAAAGAGGGTGTTCATAAGTTCAAACTTATAGCTGGGATAAGACAAGGATGGGGCAACACCCGGTGGGCACGACTACATGGATGTAGGAGGTAGAATGAAGCAGGATGCCAGAATCGATGGATGCCCAAGAAGGGTGTTCATAAGTCATTTGATTAACGTTTTTATGCCAGTATTTAAACCCGAACGTGTGCCACCCGTCTGCACTTTTTGTGTTTCGAATTATGGGATAAATATTTAAGTTGTGCATTTTTAGTGCATAAAATAATGACTCGTTTGGTGGTACGTAAAAACTCCGCCATAGTCGTCCAATTGAAATTTTGAGGCTGTTTGGTTACTAGCCGCCAATTTTTTGATGAAGTCAAAAGTGTTCAGCGACTCAACAAAGAGCAAAACGTTAGGAAAATAGACAGATATCGACTTAACTAACTGGTTAAAATGTAGCCGTTAATGGCATAATCATTAACTATTTGAATTTTTCTAACCTATCTTTGTATATTGCCTTGTTTTACATAGGGCTTTTTCGGTAGAATCGTAGAAATTACAAGAATTTTAAGAACCAGCTACAATTAGTTGACTCTTAGACGCTTTTTAATCCTAATCGCGGAGAAAAATTGGATGAGCAATGCGCCCGTAGACAATAGTCGTCGTCGTTTCCTTACCGCCGCCACCTCAGTTGTAGGTGGAGCTGGTGTGGTAGCTGCGGCAGTGCCTTTTATTGCTTCTTGGAACCCGAGTACTCGAGCTAAATCAGCCGGTGCTCCAGTGGAAGTAGATATTACCAAAATAGAGCCGGGTCAATTGATCCGCGTTGAATGGCGAAGCAAGCCAGTTTGGATCGTTTATCGAACCCCTAAAATGTTAGAGCAAATTTCTAGCATTTCAGAAGACAATCTAAAAGATGCTAATTCGACAGCAGACCAGCAACCAGAATATGCCAGAAATGCGTATCGTTCTAAAAAAGAAGAAATCTTTGTTGCAGTTGGTATCTGTACTCACCTAGGTTGCTCACCAAGTTATCTGTCTGATGGTTATCAGGAAATTGTTGAAGGGCAAGACTCTGGATTTTATTGCCCTTGTCATGGTTCAAAATTTGACATGGCTGGACGTGTATTTAGCGGTGTACCAGCGGGGGCAAATCTACAAGTTCCGCCTCACTACTTTGTCAACGATACAACGATCTTGATCGGTGAAGATGGAGGAGCTGCATAATGTTTAAAAATTTAGTTGAATGGATTGATGCTCGCATCCCAATGACACGTACATATGAAATGCACATGTCAAAATATCCTGCGCCTAAAAACATGAACTTTTGGTACGTATTCGGTTTTTTAGCGACTATCGTTTTGGTAAACCAATTGGTTACTGGTATCTGGTTAACAATGAGTTACGAACCATCTGCAGCGGGCGCATTCGCCTCTGTTGAATACATCATGCGTGATGTTGAATATGGTTGGGTTATTCGTTATATGCACTCTACTGGCGCATCGGCGTTTTTCGTAGTGGTTTATCTGCACATGT
>NZ_JAHKQH010000044.1:0-138 GCF_018861025.1 Psychrosphaera sp. B3R10
ATTTTCAGAGTCGCTGATTTTATAACTTCCTCTGCACTTGGTTGGAGATCCCTAATATCGCTGTGGCTCGACTCATATTACAAGCAAGGGGATGACGGTTTTTTCTGTTTATTAGGGATGACGGTTTTATTCAAAACA
>NZ_JAHKQH010000044.1:388-142099 GCF_018861025.1 Psychrosphaera sp. B3R10
AGGCGCAGCCTGCAAGGCGAACTATGACATTCCTTTGCACTTGGTTGGAGATCCCTAATATCGCTGTGGCTCTTTTGGGATGACGGTTTTTTCTGTTGATTTGGAATGACGTTTTTGGTTCTGAAATTATGAGTCAATTTAGGGCGAAATATGACATTCCTCTGCACTCGGTTGGAGGTTCCAAATATCGCTTAGGCTCTTTTGGAATGACGGTTTTTTCTGTTTATTAGGAATGACGGTTTTATTCAAAACAACGTACTATTACACTTAAAGTTCAGGCTACAGATTACTTCGTCTAAATCCCCCTTAGTTGAGATTTATATCTCGAAGTGAACGGCAGGGACGCCGTTGCAAGGGATGTGCGTACATTCCGTCTTCGAGGATAATATAAATATCAATTAAGAATTAGGGATTTGGCCGAAAGCGGCCTTTTTGCCTACATGCTCTTAGATACAAAGAGCGGCTGTTGCAAAAAGTATGGTCGACGCAGTCGAAATAGCTGCCCGCAGGGCAAAGAAAGGCGCAGCCTGCAAGGCGAATTATGAACTTCCTCTGCACTTGGTTGGAGATCCCAAATATCGCTCCGCTCTTTTGGAATGACGGTTTTTGTTCTGAAATTATGAGTCAATTTAATGTTAATTATGGACTTCCTCTGCAATCGGTTGGAGATCCCTAATGTCGCTGTGGCTCGACTCATATTACAAGCTAGGGGATGACGGTTTTTTCTGTGTTATTAGGAATGACGCCATTCTGTTTAATTGGAATGACGTTTTTCCTTAAAATACCGTGTTACCGCACTTAACTTACACTTGTATCGTCAAACATATGCTGCGAAAACAACGTCTGTACTTGATACCAAACCGGATAATCGCTGCCATTGCCAACTGGTGCTGAGTCAAGCTGACAAACTGGCGCAATTTGTTTTGACGAGCTTGTTATCCAAATTTCATCCGCAGCTTCTACTTCTGAACGGGTAATAACGCCTTCAACCAATGAAATATCACTATATTGTTTAACAATATTAATGATCATTGCGCGGGTTATACCAGGAAGCTTTTGGTTATCAAGCAATGGTGTATAGATAACATTGTCTTTTACAATAAAGACATTACAAGCAGCCGCTTCGGTAAGCTCATTTGCATCGTTAAATAACAACGTTTCGTCAAATCCAGCGTCTTTACTATTTTGATAATGTAAAACGTTGCCTAATAAAGACGTCGATTTTATATGACGTTTTTGCCAACGCGCGTCAACTTGCGTATTCACTTTATAAAAATGACGATTTTTGTCATCTGCATCTGGCATTGGCGGAATTTCGAAAGCATACGCAAATACGGTTGGTACTAAGTCATCCGTAAATCCGTGCTGACGAACAGGTGAAGTGCCTCGAGATATTTGAATATAGATCCCTAAGTTGCCAGCGCCATTTTGCATTGCCAAGTGTTCACAAATGCCATTAAACTCTTCAATAGTGAAATGGTGCTCCAAATCAATATGCGCTAATCCTTGGAACATGCGTTGTAAATGCAATTCCAGACCAACAAACTTACCACCGTAACTCGGGATAACTTCGTAAATGCCATCGCCAAACAAAAAGCCACGATCCATCGGGGATATTTTTGCTTCGTTTGGCGCCATATATTCACCATTTAAAAATACGATATTCATATTGTTTCCTGAGCTTTATTTTCAATATTGCCACATAAGGCGCGAATGTCAGCTATCACCGACAACCCTTCTGTGTAACTTAAACTATCTTCGGTTAATGTATTTTGCTTTGTTACGCCGTCGACACTTCCACGGTCTGATAAGTATTGCAAGATTGCCTTTGGATTTACATTCGCCAAATAATCTTGGTGGCGAATTACTCCCAACATTCCTAATAAACCGTATGCTGCCCAATTAGAAACATCTGCCACTAACAATTCATCACATCGAGTGGTCGACGCATGAATGTCTAGCTTAGCCAGCTTATTGGCAATATTCCCCATGCCAATTTCATTACCCCCATCGCCTATGCCAATTGTAGGGCAAGAAGCATATAGAATAAAATCATCAAATCTGGCGCATCTTGATGAAATGTCGAGCCCAAACATATTGCGGTAGGTGCCATCCGCCGTACTACCAGGGCGTTCAATGGAGATGATCAAATCAGGTTCAATGTCTGCCAATGCTGATTGCGCTACAAACTTAGCGTTTATATCATCATCAACTCGCAATTTTAGACAGTCGAAGTCAGGTTCCAATGCGGAATATAGGGGGTCTCCGCAAACAATAATCGGCGACATGCCGCAGGATTTAAGCGCTTGATAAAGCACTATCGCCCCAACCGGCCCATCGGTTTCATAGGTGTCATCAATTGGAAAGCCAGTGCCAATTAACACTGTGCCATTTACTTTGTTCAGTAATTTAGCCGCCCGGTAATAATACCCTTCTGACAAACAACGCTGAGCAAACTGCATTCCCCTAACATCTAGGGCCACTAGCCTATCTTCAATCTCACAACTAATTTGTTTCGACGTTTTTTTCATAATCTAACTACCCGCTACATCGTTAGCTTTCACCACCGACGTATTTTCAAAATTGAATTTCGCCAAATGTAAGGCATTGTGCGCTTGCTCGATAGAAATCGACTCAAATGTTATTTTGGCGCCTTGCCTACATTGAGTGAGTCGGTCTAAGTCTAAAGATAAAACGGTTCCAATTTTAGGATACCCGCCTATGGTTTGCCTATCGTGCAATAAAATAATTGGTTGACCATCTGCCGGAATTTGCACGCTACCTAGTGCTATGCCCTCAGAGTACATGGCGGTTTTATTAGCGGAAATCTTTGCCCCCGATAACCGGTAGCCCATACGGTCCCATTGTTTACTAACTTCATAACTGGCGTTTAAAAATCGTTGAACTTGATGGTTTGTAAACCAGTCAAGTTGATAGCCTAAAACAATACGTAACTGAACCGCATCTAAATACTTAGGTTGTTTGGATTTTGCCAAAGAACAAACCCGTTTATTTTTATTACTCATTGTCGCTAAATTATCGCCTGCGGTGAGTGCTTTGCCATTTATACCACCGATACCTTCTCGGACAACCGTTGCGCAACTGCCAAATTGAGGTTGCATTTGAAAACCACCAGCGACAGAAAAATAATTGCGAACACCAGTTGTAGCGTAACCAAATTCAATAACATCGTTAGGGACAATTTCAAATGTTTGCCAAAGTGGTAGCACTTTGCCATTTTTCTTCACAACATTATTCGCCCCGGTTATACAACCGGTTGTATGGCAGTGACTTTGCAAAATCAAACCACCAATTGAGACTTCAATTGCAGTTTCATTATTAACGTTTTCTAAAAGTCGATGACACCAATCAAATGCGTTTTTATCAGCCGGTCCACCCTCGGTTAACCCTAAATGGTGTTGACCAAAACGTCCTGCGTCTTGGATAAGGCTTAACATGCCCGGTTGTTTTACAACAAATCCGTTGGCGATAACTGCTGTCATAATTCGCCTCCTAGTTCCACAAACTGCACTTTATCTATGGCTTTAAACTTAACGCTATCACCAACCGAAAAAGGCATATGGGGTACAGTTGCAGGATTAAACATAGCAATTGGGCAACGTCCAATAATATTCCAACCACCTGGGGAAACCGCTGGATAAATGGCTGTTTGCCTATCGGCTATCGCTACAGCGCCTTTTGGTACTGTCATCCGTGGGGTTTCTAACCGAGGCATTGCAATACGGCTGTCGACTTCACCTAAGTATCCAAATCCAGGGGCAAAACCGATGGCAAAAACTCGATACAACTGTTCGCAGTGAATATCAATCACCTGTTCTTTCGACAAGTTATGATGAAGCGCAATACGTTCTAAGTCCAACGCGACTTCATCGCCATAATATACTGGCAACTCTACAACATTTGCGGCTTTATTTTCAGCCAAATCTGTTGGACTCGAGTTTAACGTATCGCCTAGTTGCGTCTCTAATTGTTCGAACACGTTGGATATTAACTTTTGGATGGCAAAATGATCTGTTTCAAATGGTGAATATTGGACAAGCACAGAGGTATAAGATGGGATCACCTCTAAGGTTAACGCACCACGATGTTGATCTAATTGCTGGCAAAAAAGGCTAATAATAGCGGCCAGTTTAGTTGATAGTTCTTGCTCAAAATAAACTATCAACGCGCGTTCAGACGCGACTTCAACTCGAATTAAATTGTCAGACATTTTATTTAAGTGCCCTGCTTTTCTGTGTTTGTAAAGTAAAGTTGGAACAATATAAACGACTTAGCTATTACATAGTTTATGAATGTCAGCGATTAAACTCACACCGGCTTCATTATCGCCATGTACACAAATTGTATCTGAATTGACAGCGAGTTGATTACCCGTTGCAGTGGTTACCTGAGCGTTCAATAATTGTCGCACTTGGACGAGAATTTCGTCCTTATCCAACACTGAACCTTTTTCACTTCTAGGTTGTAAAGTGCCTTCATCGGTATAACGACGGTCTGCAAAAGATTCAAATAGTAAAGACACACCTTGTTGTGCGGCCGTGTCTGCATGCTTAGCGTTATCTTTGGTTGCTAACATCATGAGTTTTAACGAATGTCCCGACTGATTTAACAATTTTATGGCACAACATATTGCGTCTTGAATTGCGCTGTCCTTCATCATGTCGTTATATAACGCACCGTGAGGTTTGACATATTCTACTGTCAAACCGAGCGTCGAAGCCATCCCAATCAAAGCACTTACTTGATAAACAACCATGTTGGTAATTTCTTGCTTACTGCAATTTAGCGAGCGCCGACCAAACCCTTGCAGGTCTGGATACGAGGGGTGCGCACCTATAACTGTATTGTATTTCTTTGCCAACAACAGGGTATTAAACATCACGTCTGGATCACCTGCATGGAAACCACAGGCAATATTAGCCATATCGATATGCGGCATGACAGCGTCGTCTAGTCCCATTTTCCATGAACCAAAGCTCTCACCTAAATCACAATTTAATTTTAATTTTGTTGTCATGTTTATTTATAAAACCGAAAGTTTGCTATTAGGAATATCCGTTATCAGCATGCAGCCCGGACTATGAGTGATACAAAAATCGAGTTTGGCTTCTCGTACAACATTTTGAGGTGTGACACCACATGCCCAAAACACCGGAACTTCATTCTTTTTAATCGTTACCGCATCACCATAATCAGGTGTTGCAATGTCCTTTATTCCAATCAAGCTTGGGTCACCAAAATGAACAGGCGCACCGTGAACACTCGGAAAACGGCTACAGATCTGAACAGACCGAATTGCATCAGCCGCTAACATAGGTCGCATACTAACAACCAATTGGCCTCCTAAAGGCCCAACAGCACTATTGGCAATGTTAGTGTTGTACATTGGTACATTTACTTGCTCGGTAATGTTTCTAATTTCGATGCCATCAGCCAATAAAGCTTCTTCAAACGAAAATGAGCACCCTAACAAAAAGACGACTAAATCATCTCGCCATACCGACCAGATATCAGGGACCTCATCGACAACGACGCCCTTCTCGAATATCTTAAACATAGGTAAATCTGTGCGAATATCGATTGGTTCTTCACCACCAACATCAACAAATGGAGAACCGACTTCAGACGACATAGCAATTATTGGACAGGATTTTGGATTACGCTGGCAAAAACGCAGGAAAAAGTTAGCGTCTGATTCAGGCAATATCACCAAATTACATTGAACATAGCCATTCGCTAAACCAGAAGTATGTGTTTGCCATTCACCATCACGGATCATTTTCCGGATTTGTGCAGGATGAAGTTGGTCCATATTTATTGAGCTAGCCATCGTTTTATTACCTATTAACTTAATTTCCTAGTTACAAAGAACTAAAAAAACACGAAAAACAAACCTCTACACTATTCATTCGTCTTTTGGGAGGCTGTTGCGACAGTTCATATAACCGCTTAAGGCTATATTAAGACTAAGACAATAATTTGCCTACTGAAAATTAGTTATTTAAGGCTTAACAAAACATATTGTTAACTATATTCCGTAGATATATCGATACAGCCATTATTCAGATTTATTAGCAATATAACGTTTTGTTAATGCGCGTTTTCTAATTTGATCAATAAGTAACGTCCAAATCCCAGATGCATTGGTTTTCGGCTTCTTGCCGTTACCTATACGACGCAGTTGACTTGTCACTAATGCCATATTTGCTAAACCGCTTAATGTTTTGTCGTGCCAACGAACAACTTTTGTTTGTGCAATAAATTGAGAATCTAATTGCCATCTATCGACTAAGTTTGGAACAAAGGCGAATGCACTTGCAATTCCGACTAACTGCGGTCCTGAATTGACAACATGTCGAGCAACTGGCAACCGTTTAATCCCGCCCGTTGTCATAATTGGCAGGTCTGTCACTTTAGCAATTTTCGCTGCAAATTCCAAAAAGTATGCCTCTCTTTGCAAGGTACGACCATCTGCAGTTTTACCCTGCATCGCAGGTGATTCGTAGCTACCACCGGAAAGTTCGACAAAATCTAGGCCTAACATTGACAGCTTTTTAACAACCCACTCGGCGTCGTCAACATCAAAACCGCCACGTTGAAAGTCGGCTGAATTAAGTTTTACTGAGACGCTAAAGTGTGACGACACTGCTTCTTTAACTTGTTCGATAATGACGAATAAAAGACGAGCTCGATTTTCAATTTCTCCGCCCCACTTATCATGCCGTTTGTTGGTCAGTGGAGACAAAAACTGGGCAATCAAGTATCCATGTGCGGCATGAATTTCAACCCCATCAAACCCAGCATCATATGCACGTTTTGAGGTCGTAACAAAGCGATTGATCACGTCGGTAATGTCTTCTTCGGTCATTGCTTTGGGTTGACCAAACAATTTACTGTGTTTGCCTAGATCTAACGCCACATCGGACGGTGACAATACGTTACCTTCCATGTTAGCGAATACTTGACGACCCGGATGGTTAATTTGCATGATTAGTCGGGCACCATTCAGTTTACCCTTGTGTGCCCATTCTACAAAAGGACGTAGGTCAGTATTATGTTCTAGGGCGATCCCGCCTGGGCCGGTCATCGCTAGACGGTCTACCATCACATTTCCGGTTAAAATCGTGCCTACGCCACCTTCACTCCATGTCTGATACAATTTGAATATTTCACTGTCTGGTAATTGCTGTCCATTTCCTAGCCCTTCCTCCATCGAGGCCTTAACGACTCGATTTTTTAACGTTAAACCGCTTGGTAACGTAAACGACGAAAATAGATCAACTCGGTTGGGCATAAATAGACTCTTTAAAGTGAATAATTGATTGATGAATTTTCTAAAGTTAAAGCTAACTTTAGATTCAACATATTGTTGGGTAAACTATGAAGATTGGGGAGCTATCCAAATTATCAAGTGTCGCAACGTCTGCTTTTCGTTATTACGACAAACTCGCTTCATTTAGTGGAAAGCAACTGACATAACGGCTCAACTCGACGCTTTCAAGGCGACATGATAGCGCAAATCAAGCGACAGAAAAACAACATGCTTAACGTCCAAAAATACATTAAGTGCTACATAAGCTAACGGTGAATGTTTAACAGTTGAGCTAGTGAGGTATATCAGTCAACAACGACTGTGAGTTTAATCAACTTCTCGTTTAGGATCTGTCAGGTTTTTGAAAGCTCGACAAAAAGTGCATTAGCAATGTCATCGTCTTGTAAATATACCAATGCAACGACAAATTCTTTTGTAGCTTGACTTGCTTCAAGTTGGCCAACAAGCTGTTTTATCGCAGTCTGCCTAAGCTCTGGTTGTAATGACAATATTCTCACCAGCGTTGCTTGAACCGTGGGATCTTCTTTTGCGACTTGGACTAACGTAATAAAAGTATCGTTCAGTCCTACATTTTTAGGAGTTTTCATAATTTAAGTCCCGTAAGTTTAACTTAAATATTATTGCCAACTTATCTAACATCAAGCTCATTATTTAATTCATTACATACTTGGTATAACTGAGAAAGTTCGATAGGTTTTGCTAAATAGTAATCAAAGTCCCCCGCGAAATACATTTCGATATCTTCATCCATAACGTTAGCAGTTACAGCAATGACTTTAATTTCTGGGTGTGACTTTTTAATGATTGTACACGCCTCCATACCATCCATTATCGGCATTTGAATATCCATAAAAATCACATCAGGAACACTGTCGGCCACCAAATCAACGGCTTCTTGACCATTATTTGCAACGCGTATTTGGATCCCAGTGCCTTTCATCATGGACAAGAATATGGTCTGATTTATTTTGTTATCTTCAGCAAGAATTGCAGTGAGCTTTTCTAGCTTAGGCAAGGTTAGTTTGGGTTCATGTTTTGCCCCTATTTCATGTTGTTCAACATGTTTAAGTGGCAATAAAATAGTAAATACGGTCCCCTTCCCTAACTCACTTTTAACATCTATTGTGCCATTCATAATGTCAACCAAACTCTTGGTAATGGCCATCCCTAAACCGGTACCACCAAATTTGCGAGTGGTCGATTTGTCTGCTTGCTCAAAGCGACTAAATAAATTATGTAGATGTTGGTCAGACATTCCAATACCCGAATCGGATATTTTAATTTCTAAATAATTTTGGACCGACTTAGCCAATGTAATATTTACTGCGCCTTGTTCAGTAAATTTGACCGCATTGGAAACAATATTTAGTAATATCTGCTTAACTCGAACTGAATCTCCCGACCAATAGCGAAGGTAACTGTCTTTTTTCTCGATATTAAACTGTAAACCTTTTTCTTCAATATCTGGTTTAAGGGAGCTTTCAACACTTTGTAAAATGGCATTTAAATCAAATGGCACATTTTCAATACTTAATTTGCCAGCCTCAATTTTAGAGAAATCCAAAATGTCATTAATGATGGTTAGCAATGCTCTGGATGACAATGACGCATCACTGAGTAGTTGGCTACTTTCATCATTTTGAGGTTGTTGTTTGAGTAATTGTAAGGTACCTAAAATGCCGTTCATCGGTGTTCTTATTTCGTGGCTCATGTTTGCTAAAAACAACGACTTAGCACTACTCGCCTTATCTGCTGCTTGCTTTGCTAGCGCCAGTTCACGATTGCTATATTCCAATAAGGTTAAATTTTCCTGCAATTTATTATTGTTCTGCTCAAGCTCAATCGTTTGCTCTTCTACCAATCGTTTAAGTCGTCTGTTAAACGTCTTTTGATGATAAGAATACGCAAGCACCGCTATCAAAATTGAGATCAAAAGATATAAATAGCGATTATCAACTTTAAACGAAGAAAATTCATATTCGGATAAAAACAAGCCATCTATCGTACTGCTTTTGCCAACCATGCCTAAATCTTTATAGGTTTCAGCGATACTGTTAAATCGGTTTGGGAATGCCGTGCCTAACTCTACAAATTTATGTTTAACCAAGTTTGCAGTTTCATTTGCTTCTTGAAGTAATAGTGGTTTTGCCGTTTTAGAACCATATTTGTTAATAATTAGATCTGCAATTTCCTCTTGATGTTCCAGCGCATATATCCATCCCAATCTTGACGCTGAAACAAATTTTTTCACTCTACCTTTGTGGTTTTTAACTTCGTCTTCTGTAGTGAATATAAGATCACCATAAAAATCTACACCGTAGCTGCTCGGGTCTATTATATTAACTTCATGGCCAAGCTCTTTGTATTTAACCGGTTGATTTGACCGATAACCAGACATAACATCAGTGGTGCCATTAATGAGAGATTCATCGTTAAAATTGTGTTTAACAAATTGATAATCAGTTGCTTGGATCCCAAACATTTTTAAAAGAGCAAGAAGAGGCGCGTCATCAACACTTCGTTGAAACATAATGCGTTTACCGGCCAGATCGTAAGGGCTTGTAATGCCTTTATCAGCCAATGACATAAATATTAACGGGCTTGCTTGAAAAATAGTGGAGGCAATGACTACAGGTTTGCCTGCCATACGCTGAACAACAATGCTCGAGTCTGATATTCCATAGTTTGCTTTACCCTTAATAACATCATCTATCGGTGACGTATTTCGGTCTCGTTCTCGTATTTCAACATCCAATCCAACTTCATCGTAATAGCCTTGCTCAAGTGCTGCGTAATAACCAGCAAACTGAAATTGATGAAACCATTTTAGTTGTAATGTTACTTTTTCTTTAGCCACCAGAGGGGAGCAAAAAATCAAAATTACGAGGATAGAAAAAAACTTCATTAACTTATCTCGACTCAAAGTGAATTAGCCACACTTACGTGGCGTAAACTACCAATTTACATAAGCTTAGTTAAAAATTAGTGATTTAACACATTTTAATTCAATGACAGTTTGGTCACACTAACGCTTAAATTTAGTCTCTAAAATAACGGAAGAGTTTGTGCGCTCAATGCCACTGAGATTACCAATATTGTCCAAGGTTTGATTTAACTGACTTAGCGACTCTGCTTGTACGACAGCGATTAAGTCGTATTCACCGCTTATCGCGTATAACTCAGCAACCATAGAAAACTGCTTTAATGCAATGTACGTTTTGGTAGTCAATTGTTGTTTTACTTTGATATGCACGTGGGCCATAACTTGGTCTGATAAAAAGTCGCTACCATATTCGACGGAATACCCTTTTATCACCCCTGTTTCTTCTAGCTTAGTGATCCTATTTTGCACAGTTGTGCGAGACAAATTTAATGCCCTTGCCAAGTCAGACACACTCATTCTAGCATTTTCACGCAGCAGTAATAATAGCTTTCTCTCTTGTTCACTTAGCATTTTGACAACTAAACCCGTTAATTTGACTAAAATAATGATCACATTTAACCATTTGACGCTGCATTTTAACATCACTAATCCACATAATAGACAAATATCAATAAGACTGAATAACAAACAACGGCTATACAGCCTTGCTTCAAGGGGAATTACATGAAGGTTTCAAGAGATTTATTCGACCAGGTTATGGTCCCAAATTATGCCCCAGCGGCCATAATTCCAGTATCAGGTAAAGGTTCTCGTGTATGGGACCAAAATGGCAAAGAATATGTCGATTTTGCCGGTGGTATCGCGGTGAGTTGTTTAGGTCATTGTCATCCTAATTTGGTAAATGCGCTGCAGACACAAAGTGAAAAAATTTGGCATCTGTCTAATGTGATGACTAACGAACCCGCTCTTCGTTTAGCCTCAAAACTATGTGCAGCGACTTTTGCCGAAAAAGTCTATTTCGCCAATTCAGGCGCCGAAGCAAATGAGGCCGCATTAAAATTAGCACGTCGTTTTGCCTTAGATAACTACGGTGCAGAAAAAGATCAAATCATCGCGTTTGATAAAGCCTTCCATGGTCGTACATTTTTCACTGTTACTGTTGGTGGTCAAGCGGCTTATTCTGACGGGTTTGGGCCAAAACCAGGTGGTATTTCACACGCTGAGTACAACAATTTAGCTTCTCTAGAAGCACTAATTTCAGACAAGACATGTGCTGTAATGTTAGAACCATTGCAAGGTGAAGGTGGTGTCATTTCACCAACACAAGAATTTATTAAAGGTGTTCGTGCACTGTGTGACAAACACAATGCGTTAATGATCTTTGATGAAGTGCAAACCGGTGTAGGCCGCACAGGTCACTTATATGCGTATCAAGATTTAGGTGTGACACCTGATATTTTGACAACGGCAAAAGCATTAGGTGGTGGGTTCCCAATCGCTGCGATGTTGACCACCACTGAGATTGCAAAACACCTCAAAATTGGCACACATGGTTCAACCTACGGTGGTAATGCCCTAGCCTGTGCAGTAGCTGAAGCAGCACTTGATACTGTTAACACAAAAGCCGTATTAGATGGTGTTTCACAACGAGAACACGTTATTCGTGAAGGCCTAAACGCGATAAATGCCAAATTTGATATTTTTAGCGAAATTCGTGGCAAAGGGTTATTGCTTGGCGCGGCACTGAACGAAAAATACCAAGGCCGAGCAAAAGAGTTTTTGATGGCGGCCGCTGACAACGGAATGATGTGCTTAATTGCAGGACCAAATGTGATCCGTTTTACGCCGTCGTTAGTCATCGAACTTGAAGATATTCAATTAGGACTAGAACGATTTGAGCAAGCTGTTGCAAACATAGTAAATAGCTAATACGTATATCGCGAAAATAGGTAACTCATATGTTAATTGTTCGACCAATTCAAAAAACTGACTTTGATGGCCTGAAGCAAATTGCCATCAATTCAGGTTATGGGTTTACCTCATTACCAGTTGACGATGCGCGTCTGATGGAAAAAATAGAACGGGCGGTAAATAGCATTAACGCCCCTTTTACCCAACGTGCAGAAGAAAGCTATTTGTTTGTTCTCGAAGATACCGAGACTGGAAAAATTGTTGGAACAACGGGCATCGAAGCCTCTGTTGGCTTAAGTGTGCCCCTGTACCACTACCGTCAGAGTAAAATTGTTCACCACTCTAAACAACTTGGGATCTATAAAAGCTTAGATACGTTAGCCGTATGTAACGATTACACCGGTGCAACTGAAATATGCACACTGTTTTTAGAGCAAGCTTACCGTAAAACCCGTGCCGGACGATTATTATCAAAAGTGCGGTTTATGTTTATGGCGGATCACACTGAGCGTTTTTCTAACACTATTATTGCTGAGATGCGTGGCGTGTCTGACGAACAGGGTAATTCGCCGTTTTGGCAATGGTTACAAGAACACTTTTTTGGTATCGATTTTTCTATGGCTGATCATTTAATTGGCTTAGGAAACAAGGGATTTATTTCTGAGCTGATGCCCAAACACCCAATCTACTCAAGTATGTTAAGCCCTGAAGCGCAGGCAGTTATTGGTCGAGTTCATGACAAAACCAAACCCGCTTTAGGTTTGTTAACAAAAGAAGGGTTTGAACCTAGAGGCTACGTGGACTTGTTTGACGCAGGCCCTACCGTTGAAGCTAAATTACCGCAGATTAAATCGGTAAAAAACAGCTTTTTGGCAACCGTCACTATTTGTGCAGACGATCAACTCCCAACCAATATTGATCCAAATGCAAAAACTTACGGACTTAGTAACCTTCATGTTGAGCAATTTAGGGCCACGTTTACCCAGCAAATAATTTTACATACCGAAGCTGACCAAACAATGGTATTGGTTTCACAATCAATGGCTGACGCGTTGGCCGTGCAACAAGGTGACTCTTTACGTATTTTGGTGCTGTAAATAACCCCATCACAATGAATTTAGGAAATACAATGACAGAAGCAATTCAATACATTAATGGTGAGTGGCAAGCGGGCACCGGCCCTATTTTCAATTCGATTAACCCCGCCAATGACATTCGCATATGGCAAGGTGCTTCAGCATGTGCAGACTTAATTGATGTCGCTGTTAAGTCGGCGCGTCATGCATTTTTAGATTGGTCAGATATGACCTTCGACGCACGTATTTCTATCATTACCCGCTTCGCTGAATTGTTAAAAGAGAATACCGATCACCTCGCTGCAATTATTGCTCAGGAAACGGGTAAAGCACTGTGGGAAAGTAAAACTGAAATCGGTGCAATGGTGGGTAAAATTGCCATTTCGGTCAAGGCCTACAATGAACGTACGGGTTCAGTGACCAATGACATTCCGGGGGCAACTGCAAAATTACGTCACAAACCACATGGTGTCGTAGCGATATTTGGTCCTTATAATTTCCCAGGCCACCTACCAAATGGACATATTGTGCCAGCGCTTATTGCTGGCAATACCGTAGTATTTAAGCCATCGGACTTAACACCGTTAGTCGCCGAAGAAACCGTTCGCCTTTGGCAACAAGCGGGGCTACCTGCAGGTGTACTAAATCTTGTGCAGGGCAAGGTCGAAACCGGAAAGGCTTTGGCGTCTCATATCGGTATCGACGGCTTGTTTTTTACCGGCAGCTCAGCCACTGGACATTTGTTACACGAGCAGTTTGCGGGCTACCCAGGTAAAATTTTGGCATTGGAAATGGGTGGCAATAACCCGCTTATCGTTAAAGATGTGAAAAACATCGACGCTGCCGTTCATGACATTATTCAATCGGCATTTGTTACGACGGGACAGCGCTGTACCTGTGCTCGCAGATTGTTTGTTGAAAAAAGTGCCAATGGCGATGCGATTTTAGCCAAGCTAATTGACGCTACAAATAACATCAAAATTGACGACCCATTCGCCGAACATCAACCTTTTTTTGGTTCAATGATTTCAAAACAAGCCGCTGCAGGGATGGCAATTGCCCAGCAGAAAATTGTTGAACTTGGTGGTAAAGTATTAGTTGAATTGCAGCACACAAATACGGATACCGGCTTTGTAACCCCAGGGATCATCGACGTTACACATGCCAATCCACTGCCAGATGTAGAACACTTTGGACCACTTTTAAAAGTATATCGTTATACTCAATTTGACCAAGCCATTAATGAAGCGAATAATACGTCGTTTGGATTGTCAGCCGGTTTTATTGGTGATTCGCAAGATGATTACGATCTGTTTTTCAAACACATTCGAGCTGGTATTGTAAATTGGAATAAACCGACCACAGGTGCGTCAAGTGCAGCGCCATTTGGTGGTATAGGTGCCAGTGGCAACCACAGAGCGAGTGCTTACTACGCTGCTGACTACTGTGCCTACCCAGTCGCATCGGTAGAAGCAACAGAAGTGAGTTTACCGGCAACCTTGTCGCCAGGCTTATCTATTTAACCTAATTTAGCTAATTAATATTTCCGGATTTAAGGACACACACATGCATAACAACGTGAACGAACTCTTTGACAATTTGTGGCAGAACTACCTAACCGTTACACCTTCAGCCAATAAAATTCATCAATTACTTGGTTCAACACAGCAAGACGACATTGTTAATGACCATATTGCGTTACGTACGTTTAACCTACCTAAAGTTGGTTTAGATAAACTCGCGGCACACTTTGAAGCTGTAGGCTATAAAGAATGCGGTGAATACCATTTCGACGCAAAATGTTTATACGCTAAGCACTTTGAACACTCAGATCCAAACCAACCAAAAGTATTCATCTCTGAACTGCTCGTAGAAAAGTTCTCAGCGCCTTTGCAACAAGTGATAAAAACGCTTGTAGATAACATTGATGCGTCAGCTGTCACCGCCGATAACTTCTTATATTCGGGCCGCCATTGGGAGCTAGATTCTGCAACTTACGATATGCTGTTAGATGAAAGTGAATATGCTGCTTGGACCGCTGCTTGGGGTTATCGTGCAAATCACTTTACGGTGAACGTAAATACCTTAAAGGACTTCGATACTCTTGAGTCGGTCAACGACAAATTGAAGGCCGCTGGTTTCCCACTGAATACAACGGGTGGTGAAATAAAAGGTTCTGCTGAGGTGTTATTGGAACAATCAGCCACGCTTGCGGATGACGCTACTGTTGAATTTACCGACGGTAACAAAACCATTCCGAGTTGTTTCTACGAATTTGCACTGCGATATGAAATGCCAAACGGTAAACTTTATACCGGTTTTGTCGCAGCTTCTGCTGACAAAATTTTTGAAAGTACAAACGCACGCTAGAATGATAAATCGGGCTTTACCTTGTAAAGCCCGATTTAACTTATGGCATCGTGCTTTGTTGTTCGAAGCCTTATTTTTTGTTCCCCTCTTTTTCAATGAGCCTTTTTTTAGAACAGCCCTTTTTATTCAAGCAGTTGTTTATTAAATGGCTTTTTTTGGGTTTTCTTAAAAGCCTAAACCTATTCCACAAAAATGCATTTCAGGCAAAAAAAACAATTTATCTTGAGCCTAATAAACGTCAAAAAATTTGGCTGTTAACTGGATTGGCATTCGCTAGAAACAAAATCCATTTGCGCATTTGCACATAAAGCCAGACAATACGTTAAATTGTGAGCCAAGTTCAAATATTTGGCTCTGCCATATTCGACCTTTGCCCAAAATGGAAATCCAATGTTAGACAGTTGCAGCGCGCCAAGTTTGCTCCCCGTTAATGATGCCTTAGCTAAATTACAATCCGCAGTTCAGTCGGTAACCTCAACTATTAAAATCAATATTGATGACAGCGACGGCAGAATATTAAGTGAAGATGTTGTTGCTACCGTTAATGTCCCGCCGGTAAACAACTCCGCAATGGATGGATATGCGGTAAACTTAGTTGACTTAAGCTCTGACAAACCAAAACATTCCAGCAACATAAACTTAGTAGTTGTGGGTGCAGCAATGGCGGGAAATCCTTATACCGGGCGGATAAATCAAGGCGAATGCATCCGAATAATGACGGGCGCGCCGGTACCTACTGAGTGTAATGCAGTCGTTATGCAGGAAAATGTCGTTCGCCAAGATGATGTTATAACGCTTTCAAAAGTACCTGTTTTACACGACAACATTCGCTTTTGTGGCGAAGACATTAAAACCGGTGAAACGCTATTTTCTGCCGGCCATAAAATTCGCAGTGTCGACATTGGTATGATGGCCTCACTCGGAATTGCCAACGTGACTGTTTTTCAACCGTTAACCGTTGCGGTATTTTCCACAGGTGATGAACTCAAATTACCTGGCGAAACGTTGAATGTCGGCGATATATACGACTCAAATAGACAAACCGTAAAAGCCATGCTCAAACGTTTAAATGTCGACGTTATTGACCTTGGTGTTATTCCTGACAATATTGAGGCGATTAAAAATGCCTTTATCAAGGCCGATCAGGACGCCGACGCTATTATTAGCTCGGGTGGCGTATCCGTTGGCGACGCGGATTTTACCAAAGATGTTTTATCTGAAATTGGCGACATCAACTTTTGGAAAGTCGCAATGAAACCAGGTAAACCATTTGCCTTTGGCCTGTTACCAAACAGCGTATTTTTTGGCTTACCGGGCAACCCCGTTTCCGCCACCGTCACCTTTGATATCCTAGTTGCGCCGACCATTATCAAAATGATGGGGGCCTTGCCAACCTCTAATATGGAGCTCACCGCAACCACACTTACGGCGCTAAAAAAACGCCCTGGTCGAGCTGACTTCCAACGCGGAGTCGCGTCAGTTAATCAACAAGGTCAACTAGAAGTCACGGCGCTAAATTCACAGGGTTCCGGCATTTTATCGTCTATGTGTAATGCTAATTGCTACATTTTGCTAACTCAAAATGACGGCCGAATCGAAGCTGGTGCACAGGTGAAGATCAGGATGTTTAATTCCCTACTCGCCTAGCTAAAAATAAGTTTAGCGACATTACCAACTAAGCACTATGTCAAGTCCTGGCTTAAATCGGCATTCAATGCCGGTTTTGCGCTAAAGATTACTAAACATTAATTGCTGAAAATTATGTCTATCAACTGCGCTTAATTTGATCAAAAAAAACTTAATGCCACCGGTGGCAATTAAACTAAGTTTACGTTAAAATCCGGCCATAATTTTAATTATCAGATTGGAGCCCTCTATGAAAATCGCTTTAATGAATGAATTTAGCCAAGCGGCAAAGAACCCTATAGTACTAACGCAACTTGAAGAAGTCGCACAACAACAAAACCATCAAGTATTTAACGTTGGTATGGACGGCGATAACGACCACAGATTGACTTACATTCACCTTGGTATCATTGCCAGCTTATTGTTAAACAGTAAAGCCGTAGACTTTGTCGTGACCGGTTGTGGTACAGGTCAAGGTGCCCTAATGGCAACAAACGCATTTCCAGGTGTGGCGTGTGGATATTGTATTGACCCTTCAGATGCGTATCTTTTTGCCCAAATTAATAACGGCAATGCCCTTGCCCTGCCTTTTGCTAAAGGATTTGGATGGGGTGCTGAACTTAATATTAAATACATTTTTGAAAAAGCGTTTTCTGGCGAAAAAGGTCAAGGTTACCCTGCTGAGCGGAAAGAGTCTCAAGTGGCCAATGCTGGAATTTTGTCTCAGCTTAAATCTGCCGTTGCAAAAGATTACCTTGATGCACTAGAAGCCATTGACCCTGAGCTAATTAAACAAGCGATTGGCGGACCTCGTTTCCAAGCGTGTTTCTTTGAAAACTGTAAAGATGAGCAAATAGCGCAATTTGTTCAAGCGAGACTGTAACTACCAGCAAGTTTACATGTAACGATACCCTGATGATGTTGTTGGTGTTTTTGTTGTGGTATTGCCGACCTTCAAGTCTGCATTTGTTATGACATAACTCAATGGCTAATCCTTTAAGGAGAGAAAATTACTTAGGTAATTCCTCTCCTTTTTTTTGCTCAGTTAAACATTTGAATAACTAAAAATGGCTTTATCAAATTCATCAACAAGGTTATTTGACCCCATCACGACAGGGACTCGCTGATGCAAACTTGTCGGTGGTAATGCCATTATCCGTTTACCGTTGGCCGTTGCTTTACCGCCAGCTTTTTCAATTAACATTGCAAGCGGGTTTGCTTCATATAATAAACGGATCTTTCCGTTCTCATTGCCAGCACGGGCATCGCTTGGATAATGAAAAACACCGCCTTTTATCAAAATTCGGTTAATGTCTCCGACCATGGCGCCGTTGTACCTCATAGTCACGTCTTTATAGTCATCAGACGAATACAATACTTGGTCAAAGTAGTGTTGCACACCTTCCTGCCAATAACGGTAGTTAGCCATGTTTGCGGAAAACTCCATGCTATCTTGCGACAACGTCACTTCTGGCACCGTAAGTAAGTATCCACCATGGGTTAGATCCAGCGTATAACCTCTTGTCGGGCCTCCCGTTGTCATCATCAGATAGGTTGAAGGGCCATACAAAACATAGCCCGCACAAACCTGTTCAGTGCCTAATTGCGCAAATTGCTCTGGACTGTTTGCCGCAACATCATCCCTCGCCCTATAGATGGTAAATATGGTGCCTATTTGACCATTTATATCGATATTTGACGACCCATCTAATGGGTCAAAGGCGACAATATAAGGAGCGGTCGAATGAACAGGCACTACAAATTCTTCTTCTTCCGACGCAATTGACCGCACTGAATCATCGTCGCTTAACATGTCCTTTAATAATTGGTTTGCCAATACATCGAGCTTTTTCTGTACCTCACCTTGAATATTTTCATCCAAGGTCGAACCTAATACGCCAGATAATTCGCCTTGGCTCACGCGAAATGCAATTTCTTTGGTTGCCGCTAATATCGTGCGGATAAGTAAAATAAGGTCGAGTTCAACTCCGTCTCTTTTTAATGTAGGGATCAGTCTTTCCATGTTTATTGCCACCTATTGAGACAATTAAGGTCAACAAAGCTTTGCTCAAGTCGAGTTGTCATACTTTGCTCAACGCGGCGTAACCATTGCCTAGGATCGTAGTATTTTTTATTCGGTTTATCATCCCCATCAGGGTTGCCAATTTGGCTTTGTAAATATTCTTCATATTGCTGATAATAATTGAGAATACCCATCCAAGCGGCCCATTGAGTATCAGTATCAATATTCATTTTCACTACGCCATACTCAATCGACTCAGCAATTAACTCCGGCTCAGATCCTGAGCCACCATGGAATACAAAATTGAGCGGGTTGTGTGCTAAGTTGTATTCATGTTCTACAAAGGATTGTGAGTCGCGAAGAATTTTAGGCGTGAGCTTAACGTTACCGGGTTTATAAACTCCATGCACATTGCCAAATGACGCGGCAATAATAAAGTTGTCCGATATTGCACTGAGTTTTTTATAGGCGTAGGCCACATCTTGCGGTTGCGTGTATAAATCAGAAACATCTAACGATGAGTTATCAACGCCGTCTTCCTCACCGCCGGTACATCCGAGTTCAATTTCTAGCGTCATACCGATTGCGCTCATGCGTTTTAAATATCGTTGGCAAGTGTCGATATTGTCTTCGAGTGATTCTTCAGATAAATCGATCATGTGTGAGCTAAACAGCGGCTTGCCGGTTTGTTCAAAATGTCGTTCACCTGCATCGAGTAATCCATCTATCCAGGGCAATAAATTGCGAGCTGCATGGTCGGTATGCAAAATAACAGGTACACCATATAACGGGGCAACTTGCTGAACATAATGGGCGGCGGCGATTGCACCTATGATTGAAGGTTGATGCCCTTCTAATCCAATCCCTTTGCCACAAAAAAAACTCGCCCCGCCGTGCGAGAGTTGCACGATTACCGGCGAACTTACGTTAGCTGCCGTTTCTAACGTCGCATTTATCGAATTGGTTCCGGTCACATTGACGGCTGGGATGGCGTATCGGTTTTGTTTTGCGTCGGCAAATAATTGCGATACGTTTTTGCCAAAAACTACCCCTGCTGGAATGTTGGGTATGTGTTCTTTTGCCATAATATCACCTCCTCTAGACACCAACTTGTTGGCAGGCTTGAGTGACTTTATGCCATTCATTTGCAACAACCCACTTTGTGTCAGCAACCCAAGTTCCCCCCACTGCAAAGCAATTGCCAAGCGACAAGTAGTCAGCTTTGTTAGCTTGGTTAACACCACCAGTTGGGCAAAAATAAGTGTCTGAAAACAATCCCGACATCGCTGCGATAAATTTAGCGCCGCCGGCCAACGAAGCGGGAAACAACTTAAGCTCTTTGAAGCCAAACTCTCGTGCAGTGAGAATGTCGGCTACATTTGCCACGCCGGGCAACACGGGTACACCACATTCAGCTAATTGAGCACCTAAACTCGGTGTAATCGCCGGCGTCACAATAAAGTCTGCTCCAGCATTAATTGCTCTTTTTAGTGAGTCAGTGCAAACAACGGTTCCCGCCCCGACAATCATGTCTGGAAACGCTTTTTTTATTGCAATCATTGCTTGCAGTGACGCTTCTGTGCGAAGAACAACCTCGACCAGATGGATGCCGCCTGCGCGCATCGCTTTTGCTACTTGGACGCCTTGTTCTACTGTTTCGGCTTGAATAATAGGCAAAAGCACTTGCTCAGCCATTAATGAACGAAATGATCTCATGTGTGTACCTGTTTTTTTGTGTGTGTTTTGTGTGTGTGATTGTGTTTCAGCTTTCACTGTTTGACTTGCCAATCTAGGCAGGTCGGTAATCATTGATGAGTCGAAAAGCCCAGAGCGATTGAGCTGAAGAATCATCGAGCTAAAGAACTATCAACAAATGCTTCCTAGTTATTGATTGACCTTAAACTTGTCAAACTCATGGGATTTAAGATGTTGCTTTAAATAATCAGACAAGCTTTCTAAACTTTGCTTTGGCTGCCATTTATTATTAAAAACCCATGACGCCAATGTCGGATGTTCTTCTGTTAATACATCGCTGGTTCTAAAGTTTGACTCTAGCCATGGATAGTCATTGTCAGACGTATTGTTTTCAAAAAAGTAACGTTGACCATAGAGATTCGCACGCTCTTTATTTTTGTTGTTATATCGTTTTCTAAATATTGGTTTGTCTGCCATGTTTTTTGAAAACGTCGAATTTAGTAAATAAAACTGGGCATCATAATGATGTCGAGCTAACCAAAAGCCAGGGATGCCGTCAAACTTACTGTCGCTCACAACAAGCTTGTAATTGGGGTCTAGTTCTCCGTCATGCCAAATCGTGGCGGCTTGTTTTTGATTATAAAATGTCGAATTTTCAATAAGCGCCGTTCCGCGCGGACAGACAAAATCCACATGACCTTCAAAATAACAGTGGGAGTGATAATATTGACCATGTTTATTCCACAGACTCAAGGTGTCGGCTCCACCGGCAATAACATTGCAGTTATGCGTTATGATCCTGTCGCTGAGTTCAAAACCTCGAACCGCAAATTGATGTTCATGATCACCTGTGACTAAACCATATTCATTAATAATCGATAAGTTCACTAACGTGACGTCAGAGGCGTTTATATTGACCGTCGCCGCCCCCCAATCAGATGGGTGTGTTTCGCGCCAGGTTGAACGTAAAACAGAGGTTTTTATTATGGTATTTTTTGCTGACTGCCCAACTAAAGCTATCTTATTTCGGGTTATAAATATCCGTTCGTTGTAAATGCCATCTTCAATAAAGATCACAGTTTGAAGGGCTTTTGAACTGTCATCTATTGCGCTTTGAATACTTTGATAAGCTTGGTTCTTACCCACTATCAACAATTCAGTGTCACCAGATAATGGCTCAGAACCATAAGGCGTTGACGCTACAAGTGAGGAAAATAAGCCAATACTAAACAGCAAAAGATACGTGACTGTCACTATAACTTTATTCATCACCAACCTCTTTATAACGCAAGTTGGGTTAAATTAAGTGGCACTATTGCGCCTTTTTGTTGAATGACTTGGCCAGCCACTTTATTGCCTAATTCACCACATCGCCCAACAGGTTTATTAGTTAACCAACCAGCCAAAAAACCCGCATTAAACGAATCTCCAGCTGCGGTGGTGTCAATCACATTTTCAATTGGCGTTGTCGGGATATGAAGGGTTTCTCGTTTGTGCGTGTGATAACAGCCATTAGCACCGTCTTTTAACACTAAATGTGGAATTTGATGGGTTAATAGGCGTTCACGACAAACTTCAATATTGGCATCACCCCATAACAATTGCTCATCGTCGAAGGTAATTAAAGCCAAATCAGCAATAGGGTAAACGAGGTTATAAAACATTTGAGCGGTTTGTTTATCGGCCCAGAGCTTTGGTCGGTAATTGCCGTCAAAAATTATTTTGGCACCTTGTTGTTTTAATGCTTTAAGAGCATCTATGAGTTGAAATTTGTCTTTGTCTGGCAATATCGCTAAAGATATCCCAGACAAAAATAGCGTGTCATATTCACTTAGCTTTTCAAAAACGGCCGTTAAGTCTTTGTGCCGCATCAAATACCGAGCAGCGGAGTCGTTACGCCAATATTGGAATGTACGCTCGCCACTGTTGTCGTTTTCAATCATGTACAAACCAACTTGACGCTTTGGGTCAATCAATACCAAAGTGGTATCGATGCCAACATCTTGCCAGCGACCAATAATCGCCTGGCTTAACCCATCTTCGCCCATTGCTGTGACATAACTCACTAAGCCAGTATTTGGTAAAATTGTCTTTAGGTATAACGCGGTATTGAGCGTATCGCCGCCAAAACTTTGTTGCATTGTACCTAATGCACGGCCGGATATTTCAGCCATACATTCACCGATAATGGCAAGTTTAAACTCGCTCATTACAGCGTCACTCCTTTCTTCCAAATAGCAACTTCGCGTATTTCATTAAGTTCGTTTTTCACCTGCTCGCCATTACAAGCTCTAACTAACAGGTCGATAAATTCAGCTAACAAATCTTCCATACTGGTATCGGTAACTAAGCGGCCGGCGTCAAAGTCAATCCAGTGGCGTTTTTTGGTTGCCATTTCACTGTTTGTTGCAATTTTTAAGGTAGGAACCCAACCACCATAAGGTGTGCCGCGACCTGTGGTAAACAACACCATATGACAACCACTCGCTGCTAAAGCACTCGTTGCGATAGCATCATTGCCTGGGGCATCAAGTAGGTTTAGACCTGGTTGAGTCATGATCTCGCCATATTTTAAAACGGCTTGAACCGGACTTAAGCCCGCTTTTTGAGTACAACCCAAAGACTTATCTTCTAACGTGGTTATACCGCCATTTTTATTGCCCGGTGACGGGTTTTCATAAATAGGTTGATTGTGATCTTTGTAATACCGTTTAAAGCCATTCACCATTCCAACTAAGTCATTGAAGGTTTCTTCGTCTTTGCAGCGCGACATTAAAATGGTTTCTGCACCAAACATTTCTGGAACTTCGGTTAATACGGTTGTGCCGCCGCGGGTAATTAGAAAGTCCGAAAACTGACCTAACAATGGATTTGCTGTGATGCCCGATAGCCCATCACTGCCGCCACATTCGAGTCCAAATTTAACTTCTGACAAACGTCCTTTTTCACGTTTATCGTGCTGCATTTTAAGATAAATCTGTTCCATCATGTCGACGCCAGCTTCCACTTCGTCTTCCACCATTTGGGTAACCAAAAATTTCACCCGGTCTTTGTCATAATCACCAAGTCCATCTTCGAAAACCACAACCTGATTGTTTTCACAGCCAAGGCCTACGACTAATGCGCCACCGCAATTGGGGTGTTTTGCCATATTTTGCAGTAATACCCGAGTTGTTTCTAAGTCATCACCGAGTTGCGAACAACCAAATTGATGTGGAAATGCAAACACACCGTCGATTGCCAAATCTTTGTGCCGACGGGTAAATTCTTTCACCATTTGGGCGGTCATGCCATTAACACAGCCGACGGTAGGGATAAGCCATAGCTCATTTCTTATGGCGACATCGCCATTGGCACGACGATAAATTTGCACTTCTGGCGAGTCGTCAGCAGCAAAGTTTGAGGTGATGTTTTCAGGCTGGTATCGATATTCCAATTCATCTTTTAAATTTGTTTTCACATTATCCGTGTGAACCCACTGACCTGCCGCTATTGGTGATATTGCATGACCTATTGGCGCGCCATATTTAATAACAGCTTCATCAACGGCGATATCGATAAGTGCAACTTTGTGGCCTTTTTCAATATCGCTAATTGGCGTTACTGATGTCTCGCCATCATGATACGTTTGGCCCTTAACCAACGGGGCCAACGCTATTGCGACTGTGTCAGTCGCGTGCAAACGGATAATATGTTTCATTTGTTCTACTTCCAAATCACGTGTTAAAACGTTTAAAAACCGGCTTACGCCTGCAGAGTACGCATTAACTCTACACGGACTCCGCTGTTTAAAAATGCCGCTAAACTTGACGTAACAGCGAGTGTTAACCCTTCCACGTCGTTTAGGTTTTGCTCCCAGTGCCAACTTGCACCTAGGACACTTTCTACCACCTGTTGCGTTGTCATCGTTCCTTCGGAGTGTTGTTGCCAAACATCAGCAAATAACGCCATCCACTGTGGTGAGTCGCTTAATTCAATTACTTGACCGTCACGCGTCCCGCGATACATTAATATCTGTGCGGCAATCGCCTGAGCCATCAAAGTTGGTACTTGTTGATGTTTTTCTACAAATGTCAGTAACTGCGGCAAAATTCGGGTATGGAATTTGGTCATACTGTTAAGAGAGATCGACAGCAACAAATGATGGATATACGGATTGCGGAAACGTTTAATCACGTCGTTAGCAAATTGTACCAATTCATCTTTAGGTAAATTCAGTGTCGGTATGATTTCGTCAAACATCAATTTTTCGACATAGTGGGTAAACAAGTTATCATCCATTGCTTCGCCAACGGCTTCAATTCCTGCCATATAGGCAAGTGGCACTAGTGCCGTATGCGCCCCGTTTAAAATAGCAACTTTACGTTGTTTGTACGGGTAAATATCGTCGACCACTTTGATGTTCAGACTGGTGTTTTTTAAACACAAAACATCTTCTAACTCTTTTGGACCTTGGATCACGAAAAAGTGAAAGTACTCAGACGTCACCATAAAGTTGTCTAGATAACCAAGTTTTGTCTGTAGTGCGTCGTGTTCAGAGCGTGGAAAGCCAGTAACAATTCGGTCAACCAACGTGGAGCAAAAATGGTTAGAATCGTTAATCCAGGCGATAAACTGCTCGTCTAACTGCCATAACTGACAATATTGCATTACAATTTCTTTTAGTTTTTCACCATTATAGTCAATTAATTCACATGGGATGATCATCAAGCCAGCATCGGCTGAACCGTTAAAGTGATTAAATCGTTTGTACAACCACTGTGTTAATTTTCCAGGGAATGCTTTTGCTGGTGCATCGCCAAGCTTGTCTGTATCAATAAATTCTATACCAGCTTCAGTAGTATTTGAAAAAATAACTTTTAACGTTTCACATTCCGCCAGCGCCATGTATTTATCGAATTCTTTATAGACCGGAATTTCTTCATTTACGCATTCAATAATATCAACTTGTTCGGTGGCTTCACCCGACTCATCAATGCCGCGAACAAGCGTGGTGTAAAGTCCATCTTGAGTGTTAAGAAGAGGCAAAGCATCGTAATCGATTGGACGAATAATGCTGATCCCAGCGTTTAGCCCACTTTCTTTGTTTAAGTGGTTAATTTGCCAGTCGATAAAAGCCCTTAAAAAATTGCCTTCGCCAAACTGCATAATTTTGGTTGGATAGCGCTTAGAAGCGTGGTTTTGTCGATTTAACTGTTTCATTATTTGTCCGATTTGTTACGTATTTTTTCTAACATTACGATATTTTGCCACCGGTGGCAACTTTTTAATTGACATTTTGCCACCGGTAGCAAAGAATACTAATTCATCAATTTTAAGAGCAATGTCTCATTATAAACCTTGCTCCTTTATTAACGAACAATATGTAGGTGTCAGATGGTCAATTCGTTTTTTAGCTTAGCAGGTAAAACCGCACTCGTTACAGGTGCAAGCCGTGGACTGGGTCAGCAAATTGCAATAGGACTTGCACAGCATGGTGCAAACGTTATTTGCAGTAGCAGTCGCCAAGGTGGTTGTGCCGAAACAGTTAACCAGATCATTCAAACTGGCCAACAAGCATATGAAATTAGTGCCGATTTATCAGATAGCCAATCGGTAAAAGGTTTAGCAAAACAGGCATTAGAACACGCGACTAACGTCGACATTTTAGTTAACGTTGGTGGCACGATATTTCGTAGCCCTGCTGTCGATTATCCATTGTCAGAATGGCATAAAGTGATGGCCGTCAACTTAGATGCGAGTTTTCTATTAGCCCAGGAACTTGCCCCAGCTATGATGAAAAAAGGGATTGGTAAAATAGTGAATATTGCGTCAATGTTATCTTACTCAGGTGGTATTACCGTCCCTGCTTACACTGCCAGCAAACACGCGGTTGCAGGGCTAACAAAAGCGTTAGCCAATGAGTGGGGGATTAACAACATTCAGGTCAACGCAATAGCGCCGGGTTATTTTAGAACTGACAATACACAAGCGATACAGGACGATCCGGTACGTAACAAAGAAATTGAGAATCGGATCCCTGCAGGCCGCTGGGGCAACCCAGAAGATTTAGTGGGGGCTGCGGTCTTTTTATCCTCTGATGCCAGTAACTATGTAAATGGTCATATTCTCGCAGTAGATGGTGGTTGGTTGGCCCGTTAAATCAACATCGTTATACATACGAATACGCTATAGAAAAGGTTTAGACATGACACAAACAAAATTTGAAAACCGTTATGCCATTGGTCCAAATGAAGTAAAAGGTTTTGATACCGCGCAATTACGTGATGCCTTTTTGGCCGCAAATTTAATGCAAAACGACACCGTCAATTGGATTTATACTCACTATGAACGCTATATGGTGGGTGGAGCAGTGCCTGTTAACGAGACACTAACGTTAGCAACATTAGATGCGCTGAAGGCGGAGTTTTTCTTGTCCCGTCGCGAGCTGGGCATTATTAATGTTGGCGGCAAAGGGACGGTAACCGCCGATGGCGAAGCCTTTGAATTAAATTACAAAGACTCACTTTATTTGGGCAGTGGTAATAGGCACGTTACGTTTCAAAGTTCGGATGCCGCGAATCCTGCTCGATTTTATTTAAACTCCGCACCAGCCCATCATTCTTACTCTAATAAAAAGGTCGAATTTGGTGGTGGAAAACAACTCCAAATGGGCAGTTTAAAGACCAGTAATGAGCGCGACATTAATCAATCTATGATCAACTCTGTAGTTGAAACTTGTCAGCTACAAATGGGCATAACCTGCTTAAAAGAAGGCAGTGTATGGAATACGATGCCAGCGCACCAACATGACAGACGCAATGAAGTGTATTTCTATTTTGAAGTACAACCAGAACAGGCTATTTGTCACTTCATGGGTGAGCCAACCGAAACAAGGCACATTTGGGTTCATAACGAACAGGCGGTGATTTCTCCACCTTGGTCTATTCATTCAGGCTGCGGCACTCAAAATTACAGTTTTATTTGGGGTATGGCAGGTGAAAACCTCGATTACAGTGACATGGATTTCCATGCCCCAGACACATTAAGATAACCAAGGTAAAAACATGCGAATTCTAATAATAATCATCGCGATGTTCACTTTAGCAAGTTGCGGTGAAAAACAAGGTAAGACTCGTCTAACATTAGGCCACACATTGGACACACGTCATGTTGTGCACCTTGCTATGGAATATATGGGGGAGCGCTTACAGCATTACTCTGATGGTCAAATGGAGCTGGTTATTTATCCCGGTGGTCAACTGGGCTCAGAACGAGAAATGATCGAGTTGCTGCAAATTGGCAGTTTGTCTATGACTAAAGTATCCGCCAGTCCGCTTGAAGGCTTCGTACCTGAAATGAAGCTATTCAGTATCCCTTATTTAATTCGCGATCGAGAGCATTTTTGGCGTGTTTTAGATGGCGAAATTGGCCAATCTTTATTAGATAAAACCGCCATAGCTAGACTTAAAGGTATGGGGTATTACGATGCTGGAAGTCGCAGTTTTTATACCTCTGACGCACCAATTCGCAAACCTGACGACCTCCTCGGTAAAAAAATTCGGGTTTTAAATAGCCCAACTGCTATGGCTATGGTCAAAGCGTTAGGTGGCGCTGCCGCGCCAATTGCCTGGGGTGAATTATATGCGGCACTGCAACAAGGCGTAGTTGACGGTGCTGAAAACAACCCACCGAGTTATTACTTGTCGCGCCACTATGAGATAGCAAAATATTACAGCTTAGATGAACATACTTTTGTGCCTGACATTATTTTAGCCAGCCTGCCAGTTTGGCAATCCTTATCGATGGAGCAACAAGGCTGGTTATCACAAGCGATGCGCGACTCTATTGAGTATCAAAAATCGTTATGGCAAAAAGCGTCAGATGACGCATTAGCCGCGGTAATAAAAGCAGGAGTGGAAGTGGTTTATCCAGATAAAGTGGCATTCCAACAAAAAGTTGCCCCGTTTCATGCCACGTTTGACAACAGTCCAGTTGCCGAACAAATCAAAAAAATTAAAAAGATGTAAGGCGCCGCTGATGAATTCTCTAATCTCAAAAATCAACTATGCACTTGAACGCCTGCTAATGTTAATGATGCTGGCTATTGTTGTCACTGTTAGCTGGCAAGTGTTCTCTCGTTTTATTCTGCAATCTCCGAGTTCTTTTACAGAAGAGCTCTCCCGTTACCTACTGATTTGGATAGGCATACTCGGCGCAGCTTACGCTTACAAAACCAAAGCGCATCTTGGACTCGACTTGTTTGTTGAAAAATTGCCAACACATATTAAAACCTACGCCCGACTATTGATCGAAGTGCTGGTCATTATTTTTGCCACCTGTGTCATGATCTACGGTGGTGTCAACTTGGTTGCATTAACGTTAGAACTCAAACAAACGTCAGCGGCCTTAGGGTTGCAAATGGGCTGGGTTTATTCCGTCATTCCTTTATCTGGTGTACTCATCACGCTATATGCCGTCACCAATCTTCACTCAATCATTAATGATAAGGAGAGTAAATAATGGACATTACAGCCCTAGTTTTACTGCTCGTATTTTTTACCATGTTGTTTTTTAATGTGCCTATTTCGATCTGTATTGGTTTAGCCACTTTGGTGTCGCTTTTAATGCACATCGACTTTACACCAGCGACGACAACCATCGCCCAACAAATGGCTGGGGGTATTGATAGTTTTGCATTATTGGCCATCCCATTTTTCATCTTATCAGGCTTAATCATGGGCCAGGGCGGTATTGCAAAAAGATTGATTGAATGTGCAATGGCGTTGATTGGGGCATTACCCGGTGGTCTCGCTTTAGTAAACGTTATGTCATGCATGATGTTTGGGGCAATTTCTGGTTCAGCTGTTGCAGCAACATCTGCAATTGGTAGCTTTATGGTCCCTGAAATGAAAAAACACGGATACGACGAAAACTTTGCCGCTGCCGTTACCGCCTCAGCAGCCACTACGGGAATGCTAATTCCACCAAGTAACATTCTTATCATCTATGCCATAGCAAGTGGTGGTGTGTCGATTGCAGCGTTATTTGTGGCCGGCTACGTCCCAGGCATACTTGTTGGTTTGGCTCTTATGACGGTATGTATGTTGTATGCCATCAAGAAAAAATACCCGGTGTCAGCGCGATTACCTTTAAACATTGTTGCGCAAAAAGTTTTTGCCGCGTTGCCGAGCTTATTATTAGTATTTATCGTAATCGGCGGCATCATTGCTGGTGTTTTTACAGCCACTGAAGCTGGTGCTGTTGCCGTATTATATGCCCTTGGGTTATCGGTATTTATTTACAAAGAAATTTCCACCCAATCGTTACCGGCTTTATTTCTAAAAGCCTGTGAAACAACAGCAATAGTTATGCTAATTATTGGTGCCTCATCTGCGATGTCGTGGTTATTGTCATATGCCCACATACCACAGGGTATAAGCGACTTCTTTCTGCAGTTTAGTGATAACCCAATCGTTATATTATTAATGATTAATTTGATCTTGATTTTAGTTGGTGCATTCATTGATATGACCCCTGCCGTGTTAATATTTACCCCGATATTTCTACCGGTGGCAGCAGAACTTGGCATGGGCCCTATACAATTTGGTATTATGATGGTATTAAACTTGTCAATTGGGTTGGTCTCACCACCCGTCGGCAGCGTCCTTTTTGTATCTTGTGCTGTAGCAAAAACATCAATTCATAAAATTATAAAGCCGATGATACCGCTTTATTTTGTGATGTTTATCGTCCTTATGTTAGTGACTTACGTCCCTGCTATAAGTGAAACGCTACCAAGAATGCTGGGACTACTTTAATTCTGAAACTAATACTGAAATGTAGGTTTGCCAATTAGTCATAATTGGCAAATTCAAATTGGAATAAAAAATGGAAAGCAAAACCAACGTTACAATTAATGATGTCGCACGAATCGCTGGTGTGTCTAAACGAACAGTGTCCCGTGTTATCAATGGTTCGCCTATGGTCGGAAAAGCCACTCGTGAGCGTGTTGAAGAAATCATTAAAGAAGTTAAGTTTCAGCCAGACAAACAAGCCCGCGGTTTAGCCTCAAATCGTTCCTATTTATTGGGACTCATATACGATAACCCAGATGCCCTTTACATCGACCAAGTTCAGCGTGGTGCGTTAGATATATGTTCATCTCTTGGCTTTGAGCTCGTTGTTCATCCTTGTCAGTGGCAAAGTGAAGACTTTATTGACGATTGTCTCAATTTCATAGGTCGCTCTCGAGTAGATGGTGTCATTATCATTCCTCCTGTTTCGGAAAGTGACTTATTGGCGCAAACGTTCAAGTCAATTAAGTTGCCTTATATCCGTATTGCGTCAACTGACTTAGAAGATAGCGACAACATAGTCATCACTGATGACCGAGCTGCGATGACAGATATTGCCGATCATTTGGTCGACCTTGGCCATAGCAATATTGCAATGATCACCGGTCCCATGACCTTTTGTTCATCACAGGAACGTTTTGAAGGATTTCGAAACGCCCTGCAAAAACGAAATATTGAATTACCACAAAGCCACATACTTGAAGGTGAAAACTCTTACGAAAGCGGTATTGAATGTGCAACGGCATTATTGAAACAAGATCCACGCCCGACTGCTATTTTTGCCAACAATGATGAAATGGCTGCCGGTGCCGTTCGAGCATCAACAGATCTTGGGCTAAAGATCCCTAACGATCTATCTATTGCTGGATTCGATGACAACATAATTGCATCTCGGATCATTCCATCTTTGACCACTATTCGTCGTCCAGTAGAAAAAATTGCGAGCCTTGCCACCAAAAAACTAATCCAATCGATTTCGCCGGATCAAAGTGTAGAAAAGGAAAAAATAGTGGTGAAGCCATACCTAATAACTCGGGAGTCAACCAAACAATGTCCAACCTAACGCAACTTATTCTTTTACCTTTACTACTTATTACTTTCATCACAAGCTGTGCCTTTGCCAATCAAGCGCAGCTAACACCATCCCCATCTGAACCATCAAAAAAACCAGCGATTCAAGCCATCAATATCTTTATGGCTGGTGACTCTACAATGTCTATAAAAGACCCCAAAGACTACCCCGAAACTGGATGGGGCGTGCCATTTGCAACTTTTTTTGGTCCGGGTATTAACACAGTTAACTTAGCTAAGAATGGTCGCAGTACACGTACCTTTATCACTGAAGGTTTATGGCAAAACATTGAAGATAATTTGTCGCCTGGTGATTATGTTTTTATTCAGTTTGGTCACAACGACCAATCAACGCATAAAACAGACCGCTACACGACACCAGCACAGTACGAAGCCAACATTCGCAATATGATCCAAATCACTCAACAAAAAGGCGGAAACGTCATCTTGATGACCCCAATAACCCGTCGTCACTTTGATGACAAAAATATCCTGAAGTTAACCCATCCATACGCGAAAATTGTGAGAGAGATTGCCGAGGATACCGATGTGACTTTTGTTGACATGGAATCATTGACTCGTCAGCATTTTCAGTCTCAAGGTAAAACCCTTTCCGCTCTTAGGTTTATGCATATAAAACCCAATCTGCACCCCAATTACCCAAATGGCATTACCGATAATACCCACTTAAATCAGCTAGGCGCACGGGAAGTTGCACAACTACTGTTAACCAATCTACGGGCAATTAATCACCCTTTAATACAACAATTACGAACACCAGACCCGAAACATTTGAAGTATCATTACAAAGGTTTATAAGGCATACCCATGAAAAATAATAATAATAAAATATCTTTATTTTCATTAATAAAGTTGGCATTTATCGGGTTAATGACGAGTACCACACTGAATGCAAAAATACTCGATTTTGGCCCAAATGTACTGACCGCTGATCCATCTGGACACGTATGGAAAGACGGCAGAATGTACGTCTATGTCAGCCACGACCTTGAATGCCAAGAAGACTTTCATATGAAAGATTGGTTGGTTTATTCCTCTGACGATCTAAAGCAATGGACCAATCACGGACCGTTTATGTCCCTTGACGATTTTAGTTGGGCCGACAATTACGCCTGGGCCCCCGATGCGGCATATAAAAATGGTAAATATTACGCCGTTCTGCCTGTTGGCACCGGTTTTAAAGATCGCATAAACCCAGAAAAAAGCACCAAATGGATGGGTCTAGGTATGGCGGTAAGTGATTCCCCGACCGGTCCATTTAAAGATGCCATAGGTAAACCGCTTTGGACCAAACCTTATACCAATGATCCAAGTTTATTTATCGACGATGACGGACAGGCTTACCTGTATTTCCACGCGAAAGGATATGATTATCATGTGGTCAAAATGAATGATGACTTGTTAAGCGTTGACGGTGAATTTATCAAAATGGATATGGGCGGTTATACACCAAAAATGGAAGGTCCGTGGGTATTTAAGCGCGGGGATAATTATTACTTCACAATGCCGGAGAATAACCGAGTACTTACTTATTATATGGCAAAATCACCTACCGGCCCTTGGGAATATAAAGGTACCTTTATGGACCAAGAACATAATGCCAATAATCACCATTCAATTGTGCAGTTTAAAGGTCAATGGGTGTTGTTTTATCACCGATGGATAAATGTCCCTGGTAGCTCGTGTCATAAACGACAACGAGTGACTGCGATGGAGCCGATAACATTTAATGCAGACGGTACGATTAACAAAGTACAGCGCACTGATTAACAAAGTCTGTCATCAACGGCTAGGCACTCGACTTAACAGCGCAGTGCCTAAGCGATTTTCAAAGACACTTATTGTCGTTCACATAGTCCGGCCAAGGCTGTAACCAATACTCCTGCTTATTAAGCGGTACCCAGTCTGGTAAGTATGGATTACATAGAAAAAGCGAAGTCCGGTTGTTCAAATCGAGTATATCTAGTGCCGTTTTAGCCGTTTGGTTGTTTTCAAAAAATTGTCTAAATTGGCCGGATTCAAACAATATATTTAGCCCAAATGCCAATCGTTCTTTTAGTTTTTCATTCGCTTTATTAACATAAAATACGCTCAAACTAGGATAAATTAAGACCAAGCCCGCCTCTAATTGCACAGGTTTATCGATATATTTATTTAGCTCAGTGACCGTTTCCAACGCCCCTCGTGGGAAATAATCAAAACGATTGTATGTCAACATATCGATAATTGTACTAATACTTCCTGCTTCGACAACAGGCAATTTATTGTATTGCAATATTGAGCTATCGGCCCATCCATCGCCCTGTCCAGCGGTGAACCTTGATAATTGCTGTAAATCTTTTATACCTTCAAACTTTGATTGATTACCTTTCTTAATTAGCAACAATCGATACCCGCGCAGGCCATACGAGATAGGAATAGGAACCGCTTCGAAACGCTTATCCCTTTCCTGAGTAACGGTAAATGACCCTACATGTAACTCTTCACCTTGTTCGAGTAAATGTTCAATGCGTTTCAAAGATAATGCATTGTTGACCAATTCTAACTCACAGGGGCCGTAACGAGCTTCGGACACTTCTAATACTTTATGTAAAAGTTGGTATGCGTAATCCAATTCACCTTGCTTGGTATCCATTTTGGGTGGAAAGTAGAGTTTTACTTTTTTACTACGCAGATCCAGTTCACACGCTAAGCCATTAAAACTGGCACATGCGAGCAATATTACAAGAGCAAAAATACCTAATCGAAACAAGCGCATCTCCCGTTGTAACATTTGAAAACGTCTATCATACAACCTTAACCTTTGATTTATAAAGAATAATACAACTCTATTTAATGAGCGCGGTACTATACCATTTTTTGTATTTAATTAGTCAAATCCAAACAGCATAAAATGAGAGGGTCAATCTAAAGATGTAATTCCCTCCATAAACGTAATTGGGTGCAATTATCACATTGCTGTCTCGTCCCTAATTGTCGCTAAAAAACCATAAAATATGCTCGGTGGTATTTCATAAAGCCTAGTTGAATTGTGGGAAATTGGAAATTTGGTGGGCAATTGTCCCTCGTTAGGAACTTATTATGTCGCTAGAAACGAAGTAATTTGCTTAGATACCGCTGTTAAGTAGGGGTCGAATAACCAAAATGTGTGGATAATTTTTGGATACTCGATTAACTGAAAAACGCCATTATGCGTTTCAATCTTGCCTTTAATTACTTCACGGCCAGCAGTAAATCTGTGTTGACCACTGCTGATGACGAGTAACTTTGGGCTTTTATCAGAGACGTATTCGACGGGGGATACTTCGAGCCATTTATTCATTCGCTTGGCATATTCACCGCCTAACCACATTGAAAGAGCGGACTTGTGTCCTTTTTTATCTTCGTATTTAAGTGCAAGTTCCGTTGTCGTTGAAAGTAAACCATCCAAGCTAATAACTGCGTTAACCTCATATGGGCTGGAAGTTTTACTGTTAATATTGTCGTGATTAGTTTTAAAACCAACTAAAGCCGCTAAATGCCCGCCTGAAGACCCCCCTCCAATCGTGACTGTTTGCGTATTAATGCCTAACAGTTCTTTATTATTGACCAACCAGTCCATAGCAACTTTTATGTCATCAGTTGCTGCTGGGTAAGGCGCTTCGATGGATAACCGATATTCAGGCGTGGCAACGTCAAAACCTTGTTGTGCTAATAGCGTCGCCAGTGGATGAAAGTGAGATTTATTACCCGCTCGCCAGCCACCGCCATGGATCAGCACAATAAGTCCTTTTTCTGGTAGCGTAGTTACACGGTGGAAGAGGTCGAGATGCAATTCGCGGTCATCAACAACAGCATATCTTAAATTAAATTGTACGCGCTGCTTTGCGGCGAACTCGATGACAGGCAAGGAAATTGATGGGTCCAATTTTTTATATTTTTCAAACCGCTTTGAAACCGTATAACCATCATCAATTGCAATAGTAGCCCCAAACGAACTAGCTTGAAACATCGATATTGTCAGTAAGAACGCCAATAAAAAAGCCCAGGGAGACCTGGACTTCTTTATGCTTATTTTTGTGCCGTATATCGTTATTGGATTGATAACGTTATTAGTCATTATCGCCAGTTTATTTTAATAATTCATACATCGCTAACGACGCTAACATAAACGGTACTGTTCCTTTTGGATCGTTTTTGGCAACTGGCTCATTCATATAATATTGATAACTGCCATCGCGACCAAAACCAAGTCCAGCAACATAACAAATATTTGTTAAACTTATTTCGCCATTGTCATGGACTAAAATAAACTCATTTGTTAACCCTTCATAGGCAAGTTTTGTCATCGGTAGATATTGATTACTGATGATGTTTTTATCAATTGCCTTGGCTAAAAAATACGTAAACATGGCCGATGCACTCGACTCTCGATAGTTACCAACTTGCCCAGGTTTATCGATAACTTGCCACCACGTACCTGTTGCGTCTTGATTTGATTTTAAGGTTTTTGCTAAATCGTTAGAAATTGCAACTAGAGGAGCGCGCAATTCGGTTTCAGACTCATCAATCAATTCAAGTACGTCGACTAGAGCCATTGCTAACCATCCCATACCTCGAGCCCAGAATTCAGGAGACAATCCAGTGTTTTTGTCTGCCCAGTCTTGCTGCTTTTGTTCGTCCCAGGCATGGTAATAATTACCTGTATTAGCGTCGCGGAGATATTTATAGGTTAACGTAAACTCTTTAATGACTTCATCTAAACTGTGACCATCTTCAAACATGTTTGAATATTCCGCTAAAAATGGCATGCCCATATAAACGCCATCTAACCAAAGTTGAGAAGTGTATTTTTTCTTGTGCCAAAAAGCCCCTTCAACTGTTTTAGGATGTTCAACTAATTGTTGACGAATTAACGCCGCGGCCTTTTTATACTTTTCGTCTTTAGTGAGTTGGTACAACTTCAAGACAGCACGCCCAGGGGCGACGGCATCGATATTGTAGTTTGATATTTTATAGCGTTTTATGCCACCATCGGCGTCGATAAATGAGCCTGTAATGCGATGTAGCGCTTGTTGATACTTTTTATCACCTGTTATTTCCGTGATTTTATTTAAGGTATGCGGGTATAAACCAACAATATCGTATTCAAATTTAGGTAAACGTCGTCGGTTAACATCCCAACCGTCATATTCATAAGTATATGATTTACGGTTAAGTTCACTATCGGCCAGTTTTTTCGCCCATGATAGAGCAACTTCGGCATCGATAGGTGATTGTTTTGCCGTATCACTTAATTTTGTTTTTAGTCTAATTCGTGGTTTAACGGTTAGACGTTCCGCCTGTTGCTTTAAATAAACTTCAAACGCTTGCTTTGTTGCGATGCCACTTTCAGGTTGCCATAACGCTGCAAACGAATAATCAAGTTGTTGCGTATTTTTATTATATGGAATCGAATTTCCTTTGGGAGTCAAAATCGCAAGGTAATTGTGCTTATCTGTCGTAACCTCTTTCAACATTTCTTTACGGAAAAATACCGCCATGCCCAAGTTACTGCCATCGAGCGACTGCGGTCCCCAACTTGCAATATAGGTATATGCTTTGCCTGTGATATCCATATCACCTGTAATGAGTTCTGTATTTTTATGCTTAACGATGCCCGCGGCCATTGTCGCAATTGGAGTTTCAAAATTTAACGTAACGTTGGCTAAGTGACTGCCGGCAGACATAGAAATATTTGCCGCTAAGTCTTGCTTGCCAACGGCACTTTGCCATCCACCATAATTTATCGTAAATGCAGAATAAACATCGCCATTAGCATCGATAGTCACGCCGCGGGTATCCGCTTTAGTAATGCGCTCAACGCTATTATCGTGCCATAAGCCAAAACCACCACTACCTAAAGAATCTCCCACTTTCAGGATGTCCATGCCCCAACTTTGTTTCTCATGGTAAGAGTCGTAGCCATCTAAACCAACATTTTGTAATATCGGTTGTTCTGTTAATTTGCCAAAAATGTCAAAGCCATTACGCCAATCGAGATAAACCCGATAACCTACTTTATCAGACTCAATACCTGGGCCCTCATAGCGCAACCAAAATGAATGATCATTATAGCTTGGTGGCAAGGTTACCGAATCCACATTGACAAAATCACCACCAACGTATTCTTGGTATTTACTATTTGGATAACGAGAATGAGGCTGCCATTTGCCCCCCTCTTTTTGAGAGATTTCAGCTTGAGTACGTTTATTTTGAGCAGTTATGTGCGGATTGCTCGTAACAAAAGCGTCAAGCTGAAATGTTTCGCGACTTGCCATTGATGTTAAAACAACAACACCATCTAAGCTTCCGTCAAAATCAGAATCGATCGCCTGAGTATTTAAAACTTGGTCATTTCGTTTAAAAACCAAAGCCTTATTAAATTTGGCAGGCAATCCCAAATCGTAATAACTAAAATAAATTGACTCATCAGGACGGTCGAATGTTGAAGGGTTATGTACTTCTGCGGTCGCCACTTTAGAGTCATCATGTTTTTCGGAATTTTCCATAGTTGAATTTCCGCTACACCCCATTAACAATGTGAGTGTTGAAATACCCATAAGCGACATTTTGCTTCTTTTTTCTAATGTCATATCATTCACTTCCTAACCAGCAACTTTATTGATTATTATAATTTGTATGCTTTTTTAACTAAGCCGTAAGTCAGTTCGTAAGCTAACTTATGGGCAACGTCGATTGTGATCTGGTGATTAGTTACCAGCTCAGCTAAATAACGACAATCCACTCTGCGAGCCACATCATGGCGAGCTGGAATAGACAAAAACGCGCGCGTGTCATCATTAAAACCAACCGTATTGTAAAAACCTGCTGTTTCAGTCACTTGTTGACGAAAACGTAACATACCAGCCGGACTGTCATGGAACCACCAGGCTGGACCTAATTTTAAGCTTGGGTAATGACCTGCCAATGGCGCAAGTTCCCGACTATAAGTCGTTTCATCGAGGGTAAATAAAATTATATTCAGCTCTGGATTATTGCCAAATTTTGTTAACAAAGGCTTTAATGCGTTCACATATTCCGTTTGGCTAGGGATATCAGCACCTTTGTCTCGACCATAGCGGTCAAATAACTGTTGATTGTGATTGCGATGGGCACCCGGATGAATTTGCATAACAAGCCCATCTTCAATACTCATTCCGGCAAGTTCCGTTAAACATTGAGCTCGGAATAACTCCTGTTCACCTTCATCCGCCTCCCCCGCGAGGGTTTTATCAAGCAATGCCTGACATTCACTTGCAGATAAATTGGCAGTGAGGGCTGTTGGATGGCCATGATCTGTCGCCGTAGCACGCCCATGTTCTTTAAAATAGGCACGACGTTTACGAATAGCCGCTAAGTAACCCGTCCATAGTGTTGTGTCTTCACCCGTCATTTCAGCAAGTCGTTGGACGTTTTGTTTAAAGTCTTCGCGACTCGCATCTACGACGTCGTCAGGACGAAAAGACGTAATCACGCGGCTTTCAAACGCTGTACCTTTTAGCGCAACGTGGTGTGGCAATTGATCTAATGCCCCCTCAGTCGTCGCAATAAGTTCGATATTAAATCGGTCCATTAGCGCCAACGGCGTAAATTCAGGTGTCGCTAATTGTTTGTTAATTTCGTCATAATATTCAAGTGCATTGTCGCTACACAGCTTTTCGGTAAAACCAAATACATTAGCGAACGTATCATCTAACCAATAGCCCGACGGCGTGCCTGCAAACAAATGCATATTGTCCGCTAATAATTGCCAGGTTGCTTTTGGATCAACATGTCGAGATGCATCTAAATCACCTTTTTCACCCTGTTGCGGGATACCAAGGGATTCTAAACTGACCCCTTGGCTAAACAACATGCGAAAAACATAGTGATCGGGACGGATCAACAAGTCTGTTGCGTTCTCAAAATTGCTATTTTGAGCAAACCATTTGGGGTCCGTATGACCATGTGGGCTGATGATAGGCAGATCTTTTATTGCTGTATAAAGCTCTCTTGCAACAGCAATGACCTTGTCATCACTCGAAAACAATCTATCAGGGTGCAATGTTAATTTTTGGCGTTGGTTACTCATTCATTTATCCTGTACTGCCTATCCCAATCGGGAATTAGCTGACGTTTAATAACGTAGCTTGGTTAACTATTTGGCCATTAATCTTGACGTTGTCTAATGTAAAATTATCAATATTTCGGACAACGGAAGATTTTTTAGCATTGTTAAATTCACAATTTTTAAGATGAAAATCGGTTATGGGCTTGCGCTCAAACCCTTGTAAATTAAGCGGTTGATTTAGAATTTCGCCGCATTTAAGATTTTCAATTACAACATCACGCACGGTTGGGTCGAAAGAACCCGCATCGCCTTCTTCATAATAAAAGTTAACAACAATGGCGTTTTTAACTTTGCCTACATTGATATTGCGATATCTAAGGTGTTCGATAACACCGCCGCGAATGGAGTTTGTTTTAATGCGGATTGCGCGTTCAAGGTGTGGACTGTCCATTTGGCAGTCTTCAACAAAAACATTGTTTACCCCGCCGGAAATCTCACTACCGATGACAACTCCGCCATGCCCTTCTTTCATCAAACAATTACGTACTACGATATTTTGACTCGGTACGCCAATTCTGCGCCCGTCAGCATTTCGCCCCGATTTAATCGCAATACAGTCATCACCGGTATCAAACAAGCAATCTTCAATTACAACGTGATCGCATGATTCTGGGTCACAGCCGTCTGAGTTAGGGCCGTGGCTGAAAAAGTTAACGCCCCGTACTGTCACGTTTTGACACAAGACAGGGTTAACCAACCAAAATGGCGAGTTGGTAATCGTGACATCTTCAATAAGAATATTTTGGCATAAATAAGGTTGGATAAATGGTGGCCTTAGAAATGCGCCATCCGCGTACAATCTTTGAGATACCGGCACGCCAGCCTCTACATCAGCCATTAATTTCATCCGTGCAGGTTTTTGATCTTCACCTGCAATTAGATCCCAATGTCCTTCTTTATGAGGCCCTTTCCACGGCCACCACGTTGAATTATTGCCACCACCATTTAGTGTGCCTTTCCCTGTAATCGCGATGTTTGTTTGCTGATAAGCATAAATTAGTGGCGAATACCCCATCAACTCCATACCTTCCCAACGTGTAATAACGGCCGGTAAGTAACGCTTAGGATCGGTAACAAAATTTACTACTGCCCCTTTTTGTAAATGCAGCTCTACGTTAGATAACAGATGGATAGGGCCAGTTATATATTGCCCACTGACAACATCAACCCGTCCGCCACCGGCCTTGTGACACGCCTGTATCGCGCGGTGAAATGAAAGTTCGTCATCTAAATCACTTGCCAACTTATAATCAGCAAGTTTAAAAATTTGATCGCTAAACTTAGGCACTACGGCATTGGCGCGTATTTCCGCCGCTTTTAACCAATCATCCTGTGATTGCTGTGGCTTAAATAACCAAGATGCAAGCGCTTGGTTAGTGGCTAGGGCCGAAAAAACCGATGTGGCGGCTGCAGCTTTAATCAAATTACGGCGCTTTAACCCTGAAGATGAAATTTTTGTCATTCAAAAAATGCTCCTAAAATTAGACAAAAGAGAGCTTTATATAATTATTTAAACTAACCGTATTGTTTAAATTTTCCTACCGAGCAACCTAAATTAGTCATGTATTATTGAGCAATTACAAACATATACATGCCAATTTGTTGAACGATTTACTCACTGTGCATTGATTTATTTTGCCACCGGTGGCAACAACTGTCAATATTGGCAAGAAATGGGGTATGGTGTCAAACCCTACTTTCAAACATTTTAGTTTCCTTTATCTAAAAAACATCCTAAATAATTGTATTTATTGAAAATATTTATTTACATTAATTTTTCTTAGATCGTAATATGCAATAAATCATTAAATTTCAAACAAAAAAAATATATGAACATTTTTTAAACTAGACTATTGACAAGCACTAAAAAATTAAGCTTAAATGAATCTTGTGCCACCGGTGGCATTTTAAAAAATAGAATATTGAAACCGGAGATACATTAAAATCAGAATAAACATGAAGCGTATAAAAACAGCACAAACAATTTAGAAATTTAGCTTAACAATAATTATAAAAACACGAGGAGACCATCGTGAAGTCAAATTACAAACTCAACAGGTTAATGACATCAATGATACTGGCAGGAGGCTTAACAACTTCACTCACTGCTATCGCCGCAGATGAGTCAGATGCAGAAACAAACAAGTCAGACGTCGAAGTTATCGAAGTTAAAGGCTTTAGAGGCTCTTTGTCCCGCGCCCTTTTTGAGAAACGCGAAACAATAAACTCTAAAGAAACCATCATGAGTGAAGATTTGGGTAAATTCCCAGATTTAAACCTTACTGAGTCTTTGCAGCGTGTAACAGGTGTTGCAATATCCCGTGAAGGTGGTGAAGGCCGTGCAATCACTTTACGTGGCCTAAGCCCGTCATTTACTCGCACTACCTTAAACGGAATGGAAGTACCGTCTAGTACTGATGGTACGGACTCCGGCGGCGGTGTAAACAACGGTCGCGGGTTTGACTTCAACGTATTTGCTTCAGAATTATTTAATCGAATCGACATTCAAAAGGCCCCAACAGCCGGAATGGAAGAAGGCGGTATAGCGGGTACTGTAGACCTATATTCAGCAAAACCGTTTGATAATCCTGGTTTTAAAGTTATGGCGTCTGGCCAAGCGGGTTACAACGACGTAACGGGCGAAGCTGACCCCCGTTTAGCCTTTATGATCAGCAATACTTTTGCAGACGATACGGTCGGCGTATTATTCTCTCTAGCGCAATCAACTCGAACCGTGCGTCAAGAAGGTTACGGTACTGTACGTTGGACAACTCCAGTAAAAGATGGCAATCGTTCATATGTTGATCCTGACAATATAGTCATGACCGGTGCAACACCTGCGGCCTGTGCCGATGGTGATGGCAACGCAACACATCCGGTCAACTGTCTTTGGACACCACGCCTGCCTCGTCCTGACTTTTTTGGTAATGTTCAAGACCGTTTAGGTATTACCGGTTCGATTCAATGGCGTCCAACTGACGACATCGAGATTACGTTTGATACCTTACAGTCGACGTTAGACAATGAACGTACTATGTACAACTTCTTTGAACAGTTCCGCAGTACATTTGACCAAATTACACCAACAGCAATCAAAGTGCATGAAAATGGCAAGCAAGTCGTTGCCGGTACTTACGAAGGTATTCATTCAAGAATTGAAAGTAGACAACAGCTATCAACGACTGAGTTCAGCCAATATGTGTTATCTGGTAAGTACAATATTTCAGATGCGTTAACACTTAATGCAATGGTTGGTACGGCTAAGTCTGACGCACGTTCTGAGCAATATCGTTACAATATGACAAGCTTAGACTCACACACGTATAGTTTCGACTTTAGCGATAACGCCAATGCGCCAAAAACGTCTTTTGGTTATGACGTAAACGACGATAGTAAATACAATCTGACTGACGGTCGTCTAAGAGCGGGCGATACATTGCGTGAAAACGATACGATGAAACTCGACCTAACTTATGAAATGGACGATTTCACTATTGTTTCGGGTATCGCAATGAATGACCGCGTGATTGACTACTATGAGACTGAAATTAAAAACTTCGACGATCAAGCCTCAGCGGATGGCTTTAGTACACCTTTCCCATATTCAGACTTTGGTAAAGGATTTGATGGTCCTTTAGACGCCTTTATTGTAGCTGATTTCTCGAAAATTCAGACTCAACTGTTAGATACCATGAATAATGGTGCGGGCATTCAATGGGATGTTCGAATTGGTTCAAGCTGGCAAGTTCAAGAAGAAACGACAGCAGCTTATGTAGAAGCGAATTCTGAATTTGAAGTTGGCGATATGATTTTACGCGCTAATGTTGGTGGTCGTTTTGTTGAAACAACAACAACGGCAACTGGTTATGTACCAACAGCTGCAGGCGTAGATACTATTACAATTTCAGAAAGTTATAACAACTTCTTACCGGCATTAAACTTAGCGCTAGATGCGACAGATGAGTTAGTTGTTCGCTTTAACTTATCTCAGTCGATGACACGTCCTAGCCTAGGGTCACTAAACCCTGGTAACCCAAGTTTTGACTACATCAACGGGACAGTAAGTACGGGTAACCCAGGTCTTGACCCATTTACATCGAACAACATGGACTTAGGTTTTGAATGGTATTTTGCTGAAGAAGCGTTAATTGCAGCAACGTATTTTTCTAAAGAACTTGATGGCTTTATTGAAAGTAAAACAGAAGAAAAACTTGTAGATCCAGCATACTACGACTTTATTAATTCTGATGACCAATACGAAGCTGGAATTTCACAAAATCCGTTCACAACGCCTTATATTCATAGTATCCCGTTTAACAAAGGCACAAATGAAGTCACTGGTTTTGAGATTGCATACCAACAGCCTTTATCGTTTTTACCTGCACCATTTAATGGCCTAGGTATCTTAGCGAACTATACGTCTGTTGATGCTGAGCTAATTGAGGGTATGTCTAAAAACTCTTACAACTTTACCTTGTACTATGAGCAAGAAAGTTACGGAGCACGTGTTTCTATGAACAAACGTGATGACTACATTACTGACTTCACGGGCAGCAATGGTAACCTTGAACATGGCACAACTGGACCGACACACGTAGATGTTTCTGCATTCTACAACTTCAATGAAAACCTAACGTTTACATTAGAAGTGCTGAACTTAACAGACGAATACGAACGTTTGTATACAACGGGTGACGGTACTCTTGACCTAATGCGTGAGTATAATCATACGGGTACAACGTACTTCTTTGGCGCACGTTACGTGATGTAACTCGCAAAACGATCTCCCTTTAAAAGGCCGCTTTTATAGCGGCTTTTTTATTGGATGAAATTTGGTGCCACAAACTAAGTGCTGAGAATTTTAAAGTTCGAAATAAAATGTCAACGAACAGGGGAAGTTTAGGAAAATGACAAGGACTTTGAATTTGGGTTAAGCCCCATTTTTTTATGCCGTTCTTTAAGCTTTCAATGCACACCTTAAATGGTGTGCAAGTTTGGATAATATTTTGCTCTATAGTTATTCTGTCGTTTCAACATCACCTTCGACTTCACTTTCAACAGTCGTTTCCGCTACGATTTCTGCATTTTTTCTGTTGTTTCTCTCTTCTCTCCTACTCTTTTTACGTTCGTTTTTATCAGTTACTATTTTAATTGCTTCATCCTTCGATAAGCTGGGATGCTTTGCCAGTAACGCTTCTACTCTTTCATCAAACTTTGCCATTGGTAAACCTCGTTGTTTCATTCATATATCGAAAATACTTAATCTTTAGTCATTATCGGTGAACATGTAGGGCCCATGCAACCGTTCGATTGAGATACATGGGTTACTTTACACTAATTTAATGTTTTAGAGAGTTAATGTCGTAACCCAATGGTTTGTATTTAATGATCAGTTCAAACGACAACTCGATGCTTTGAACACGAGAGGATCGGCAGGACCTGCCCACCCAGAAGGTTTTGGAATATCTTTTCTTTCAAAGGTAACTTTGCAATCAGCGCCAAAATAGATGCTATAGTTTTCAAAGTCTACGGTTTTGAGCGTCGACATTACTTTTTCATGTTGTTTGATAAATTTTATCATTACATCAAAGTCTTTCATGTTTTGATATTTTGGTGCTAAGGCTGAAAATGAATATTGTGAAAACAATAAAACCATTAATGTCAGTATGAGTTTTGTCATCGTTACCTCTGTGAGTTTAGATTAACGCCCAACTCGGCTAAAAAGGGATAGTTCTTTGCATAATAAAATTAGCGGTAATGTAAAAATAAACTACATTCGATTTTAGTAGCTCGATATCTTAACCAGAGAAAAATACTCTGTTTGAAGACCCCTTATATTTTTACCAAAGTATATAATCGATATCCTACTTATCAAGTTTTACAAAATAACCCTTCATGCTTCGCTGCATAGACTTTCGAGCAGACAAAAAAAAAGGAGCGATATCCTTATCGCTCCTTTTTATCACAACAACAACTTCCAGTTTCTTTTACAACTTCTTTACTTCACAACCTAATCTTTATAGGTAATGGAGATATCTTCTAAACTGATGGTCGCACCGCCTTCAGAACGCAATGTGATGAAGGAAGTTGATGTAGCAACTAATCCATCAATTGTATAGGCTTGGCCTGCCACAAAGTCACTCAGGGCCACAGAGTAGAACTTAGAGCTTCCACCATGAATGCTACTGCCACTGCTTGATGTTGTGTTATCAACATAAAGTTGGAAATTACGTGAGGTATCGTCAGCAACACTCGCCACCGTAAAGGTGACTTGGTACGGCTTACTTAAGTCAAAAATACCGGTTGTTTCAGTATCTGCTGCAGTTGTATTGATGCCAGGTGTTGTATTGCCAATACTCACTCGAGCACCAGTTATCGTTAACTGACCGTCAGCAACCGACACGGTCCCCGTCACTTTATGATACATCGCTGTGCCTGAACCGGCGCTACCGGATAGGTTTTTATAGGCATTGCTAAATAAAATGTCTGCGCTAGCAACTTCAAAATCTTCGGTGATTGGTAACACAGCATAAACGACTGGGTCATCATTGCCACCATCCACGATTGGGTCTGCAACATCAGGAATGTCTAATTCAGACTGGTCCACAATTCCTACGCCAACATTCGCTAGCACATAATCTTTGACGTCGGCGACTGGCAATAAATAGGTATCGTAGTCGTATGGAACTTCATAGGTCGATGTTGAACCATCCGCAGGAGAATAAACCGCATCTCCTGTATCTGGCGTGGTGTAAGTCACGTTAGTAAACGCATTATCACGGACGTTCCAAAAACCAATTTCTCTTGAATAAAACGACACAATTGGATTTTGCACATTTTCAAATACATTCGCTTCAATTAACAATTCAGCCCCCATTCGAGAGTTAATGCCACTTGAATTAATGTTTGAAAATACGTTGTTATACAGATGACCAAAACCATATCTGAACAGCGGTACACGAGACTCTAAATTATTAAAGTAGTTATGACGGTATGTTATAAATCGTTCGCCACTGTCGTCATCACTTGAGCCATTTAACATGCTTTTGTAATGGTCGTGAACATAGTTGTGAGAAAACGTCACGTGAGTTGCCCCTGCTTTTGTATCAAATAACCCGTCGTAGTCGTCTTTCCCAACGTTTAAGTTGCCATGTAACTCATTGTGGTCAACCCAGATATTCCCCGTTGCAACGTTGTCATCACCTTCAATTCCAATCGCATCTCCAAACGAAGCTGGTACATCATGAATTTTTAAGTTTTGAATAATAACGTTACTCGTCCGACGCATTGAAATACCGATACCAGCGAACTCTCCGCGATTCGCGACACCAACAATTGATACATTGCTAAGATCTTTAATATTAATGTTACCCGTCAAGTTACCGCTATTGGCTGGAGTAATCGTACCATCAACATAGATAATTACTGGAGTGCCCGCAGATTTTGCCGAAGCAAGGGCGTTTTGCAACGCCACACCGTTGTCGACCGTGACCACAGTACCACCAGCACCACCGGTCACTTCCATTAAGTGACCACCAAATCCGCCATCACCATCTGGCGTAGTAACAACAACATCTGCTATAACCGGTGCGTCAAGTGGTGTTGGTTCCCATCCTGCACCGCCATTGTAAGATGCAAATACTGAGGCGCGATCTGAGTATGGAGCCGCTTCTGGAGCAGACAATTCAAATGCCACGTTTGCTTCACGACCAGAGATATCTAACGAGTTACCTTCTAAGTCCATGCTGCCGTATTCTCGCCAACCGGCAACCGCTGACGCATCAGACGGATTTGGCATTGGATTTGTGTACCAACCTTTAGTACTTATATGGGCACCCAATCGGTTGTTAATCAATACAATATTATCAAACGCATCGGTCTTACCGGCACTTCGCGCAAAGTAGATTGAGTCGTCTAATACGTTGTTACCTTTAGGACCAGGGCCACTCGTAAATGTATTGTTTAAGAACACAAAACCCGGATCATCAACATTTGCAACACGGGCTTGTAGAATGTAATCACCGCCACTGTCAGCCGGCGCATCTTTTGAATCACCAATAGTGCGAATTTCACTGTTTTCAAATAGTGTCGCTACTGGATAACCCCAGATGAAGTCAACATTACCGGCAACTAAACAGTTATAAAACCAAGCATAACCTTTCATCAACAAGGTATCTTGCTCACTGATAAAGTTCATGTTGTTAGCCACCAAACGATAACTACTATTGAAATAAATTGTTTCCGCTTGGTCACCAGAGCCTTGACGCATATGGGTGTTTTTCAGCGTAAAGTTATTAAGAACTAACATGTCAGCACTTTCAACTAAGAACACTGGACGGCCGCTTGAGCCACCATTGAAGCCATCAAAGTTGTCATACTGAACAATCGTATTTTCACGGCTTTCACCTTGAATAGTAAGATTGTTTTTGTTTCTCAAGAACAACATTTCATTATAAACACCATCTTTGATGGTAATAGTCATCGGCGTATCTTTATCCGTCATGGCGTAATCTAACGCGCCTTGAAGTGTTCTAAAGTCAGCTGCACCGTCGTCATCAACCACTAATTCGGTACCAGAAGGTTGAGTTGAACGTGTTGAAAATGTCCATCCAGCCTCTTTACCTAATCCGTCAAAATCTATGCCGTTAAGTGTTGTATCGTTAGCCACGTCGTTGCCGATCACGACATAATATTCTTTGTTGTAATCAAGTGCGCCTGAACTAGGTGTTAAGACAAGCTTGTTCCCTTCAACCCGCATTGGATGATATTTAACAACACGTGTTTTATCAGACGTTAACCCCAATGTATTAACGTCTCCGGCTAACAACAATTCATCAACCAATTCATCCGTTGCCGAATCAAATATACGAACTTGGCCTACAGTACCCAACGTCGGCGCGGTGTCGAATTCAATCACTAGATTTGTGTCAACATGTTGGCTGAAACTAGCAGGTAATGGGCTTAATTTCGTCGATATATTCCCGTAATTCGTCATCGATTCGATGAAAGACGCACCTACTTCAATTTCTAGGGTTTGGGTAATCGTCGCATCGGCATGAGAAACTAATGTTACCGTCGTCGTGCCTTCAGCTACGGGACTTATTGTGACAGTCGAACCTAAGACAAATACTGTTGCGATATCACCATCTGCCGTGATGGCGGTAACTTTATCTGCTGTAACACCATCCCCTAACAATGCCGACACATTTAGCACGAGCGGCACGCCACCAGCCGCACCTGACCAACTCGCTTCCGTATAATCGGTTGTGAGCTGAATAGGTTTATTGGCTACATCACCAATCATAAAGTCATCTAGTTCAAATGAGCGGTTGTAAGTAAAAATACCCGCAAGACCTTGAGCTGTTAAGTTCGTGTCGTTAAAGCTTCCTTTAAGTTCACCGTTTATGTACAGACTCAAATCACCGGCGACCATTTCAAAACGAACACGATACCAAACACCATCATCTGTTCCATCGCGCTCACCTAAGTAAAACGGCTGTTTTACTTGGACGGGACGACTTAGTGCGTCCGCTAGGTTAACTGCAACTTCAGCTTGAGTCGAAGACGGTGAATTTTGCAGGTTAATACCACCTCCGTACCAGTTTTGATCATCAACATATCGACCTAACAAGAACAACTGTTTGTTGGCTGTTGTACCATTTTGGCGCGGCCTGATCTTTGCTTCCACAAAGTAATCAGCTGCAGGAACAGACGTCATTGCCGACGTCTTCAGGGTTGCTAAAACACCCCCTACACTCCCTGCGGTATATTGCATTACCGCGTTGCCATCTAAATCAACAACAGCAAAGCTTCCTTCCGGTCCATCTAAATTGCCAACAGCCGCGTTAATGTCCCAGTTATCCAGCGTGCCAGAGGTAAAGTCGTCACAAAAATATAAGTCTGTACGTTTTGTGCAATCTAACGTTTTTGGCGCGACTTCTGATGTATCTGGCGCTTCTAAATACTCAATACGCAGGTTGTCGATTGTCACTACACCGCCGCTTTCCGTGCGTAATTGTAAAAATGAGCTTTGAGTCGCTAACATGCCATCTATTTCAAGTTGGCCCGTTGTCATCTCAGCAATTTTTTGGCTATAGAATTTCGATGCTCCACCATGTATCGACTTACTGCTGCTACTCGAACTGTTATCTACATAGACGATAAAGCTGTTGCCCTGATCTGTTTCGATAGGTTCGCTGACGCTCACAATATCCATGATAATTTTATAAGGCACACTTAAATCAAACACACCGGTAGTTAAAACATCCGTACCCGTTGTTTCAACATCTGGTGTGCTGTGGCCAATACTAAAACGTGCACTATCTAATGTCAGTTGACCGTCTGTAATGGTTAACCCGCTGCCACCGCCGGTGACGTTGTACATCGCGATTGAATTATCAATCGGTTGTGCTAAATAAGCCGGCGTAAACAATTCTTCTATTGTTGTATTGAAATCTTCACTAACAATAAGATTTGTTGGGATGTATTCGAATCGCAAGTTGTCAATTTCAACAACACCACCGCTTTCAGTGCGAAGTTGTAAGAAGGACGTTGGTGTTCCAATAAAGCCTTCAACTTCCAACTCTCCAGGGGTTAATTCAGCGAGTTTGACACTAAAGAACTTGGAACTACCACCATGAATTGAACTACCACTGCTACTGGTATTATTGTCCATATAAATGATGAAACTGTTGCCCTGATCTTCGGCGACAGGCTCACTCACACTTAATACGTCCATAACGATTTTATACGGTTTGCTGAAGTCAAACGAACCTGTTGTGACAACATCGGCTGCGTTTGTGCTACTTACACCTTGAGCAACGTCACCTATCGTAAAGCGTGCGCTGTCCAAAAGGAGGGTGCCTTCGGTTGTTACTACAGCCGTACCGCCCGTTTTAGTGTACATTCCTTTAGTATCATCACTCGCCTGTGCACGGTATTCAGGGGTATAAAAACCACTGTCACTGACCGGAAAACTTTCTTCAAAAAATACATTTGGATCGTCATATTCGATGCTCAAGTTGTTGAACTCTATAGACGCACCTGTTTCCGTTCTAAACTGTAAAAACGACTGTGACGTTGCAATCATACCTTCAATGACAAGCTCGCCAGTGGACAACTCTGATGGCACAACTTGATAGAATTTTGAGCTACCACCGTGAATCGATTTACTGCTGCTCGAAGTATTGTTATCGACATAAACTTGAAATGTTTTTCCATCGACAGAGTTTGAAGCTGCAATCACATTTAGTTTAATTTTGTAAGGTCGAGACAGGTCAAATACACCCCGAGTCGAGGTATCGTCGGCCGTAGTTTCCACTTCTGGTTTGGTATCACCTATTGTGAATCGCCCTGCATCTAACAGCACACCTTGGTCTACAACATCTACATTGCCGCCTGTGCGTTCGAACATTGCAACATCGTCGCCAGTTAGACCAACATCACCATCAACAGCGGCAAATTCTGGCGTGAACAAACTTGCTGTGGTGGTCGTAGTGAAGTCTACTGAATAAGGCAAAGCGACCTTAATTGCAGGTGCTTCAACGATGTATTCAATACGTAAATTGTTAAATACGACAATACCATCACTGCTGGTTCTAAATTGTAAAAACGACGTTTCAGTACCAATATCGTTACCTGGAATTACCAGTTCACCAACCGCTAAATCTAGAATATTAGATTTGAAAATGCGTGAGGTCTCGCCATGCATCGAATTTGCAGATGAGCTCGTGTTATTGTCGACGTACACTTCAAAGGTATTATCCCCCTCGGCGTCGCTGACACTCACAATATCCATTACAATTTGGTATGGACGGCTTAAATCAAGCACACCACTTGCCAATAAATCAGCCGCTGTGGTTTCAGTGCCAGGTAAATAATTACCCATAGTGAAGCGGCCACCGTTTAGCTCGATACCTGTATCAACAACGGCAACATTGCCCCCAGTTCGCACAAATAATGCTAAATCATCGGTTTCACTAGCTGCACCACTTGTGGATAAAAACGCTGGGCTAAATAAGCTTTCCGTCGTCGCTGTTGTAAAATCAACAGTGTCTTCAAATACAATTTTTGACGGTGGAATAAAGTTATCTGAAGGGTCAACCGCAGTCGCTACCGTATCAATTTTCAAATTGTCGATGGTAATACTACCCGCACTATCCGTTCTAAATTGGAAAAATGAATTGGTAATTGATGTATCTAAAACACCTCGAGCATCAATGTGCGTCAGGTCTGTACCAGTAACTACATCTTGTCCCGGGACATACGTGTAGGTAAAAGTTTGGCCAACGGGGTTGTTATCCTCGTTGATATCTTTCCCGTAAAACTTAGATGGCGCACCATGAACCGAGTTGGCTTGACCCGTTGTATTGTTATCAACGTAAAGAGACAACGAACCAGCGCCATTATGGGCGATTACATCAAAGCTCAAGGTAAAACCTTCGCTAATATTGTAAATGCCGGTACTAAATGTATCGCTTTCGGTAGTTTGACGAAGTAAATCTTCTGCTGCATTGCCCACTGAAAAACGTGCGCCAGCTAACGTTAATGTCCCCGCGTCAGAGTCCAGCACTGGGCTGCCCCCCGTTTTTACATATAGGGGTTTGTCACTTAACTCTTTTGACAGCGATTGATAGCTAGAAGTGAAAAAGTCTGCGGTTGTAGTGCTGAATTCTTCTATCAGTTCAAAACCAACTTCGTCTTCTCGCTCTAACAAACCAACTAATTCTGCGTCTGCTTGGGCTTGGCTAAATGTGAGTAAGTTTAACTTGTCATCGTCGTTTTCTGCACAAGCAGCAACTACCGACGCCAACCCTTTATCGGATTTTGATTCAACACATAAACTGTATACGTCATCAACGGTATTGTATGAACGCGATACCAAGTATGTCACTTCATCGCCAGCGGTTAAGGTCAGTACTCGGCGGCCAAACTCAAAATGGTAGGTTCCCGATACTTCAGTTGAATCCGACGCTGTATAGGTATATGAACCAGTCAAGCCAGTATCATCAGCTGGGGTAAAATTGTAATTTGCTAATACCGCAGCTTGACCAACAATCGCTGGGTTAAATACGCTACCCGTAAACGCAGATACGTTAAAAGCACTGCCAAATAACGTACCAAATTCGGTTTCTAAATAACTGACAAAATGGCCAACGGCGACATCATAACTGACTAAACTTGCGGCACCGCCAGCGGCTGGTAACCAAGTTTCAACATCCGCAGCAAATTCATCTGCTGGGCGATTGAAATACTGTTCAATCGTTTGATCCGGCGCAAGTGTCATTGTTGCCACTGCCGCGGCATCTTCGCTAATTGTTATTCCATTACTGGCATCGCCATCAGTATCGAGTGATTGTAATAACCTTAAAGTATTCACCACCGGCTGACTAAATGCAGTATCAGCATTAAACAAATTAAGTGGCGTCATCACCGATGCAACTGGCACCGATGGAAAGACAAAGTCGCCAATTGAGAAGGTAATTATTTCTCCACGGAAATAAGGGAATTCGCCATTTTCGTTTGTCGTGCCATTGACCACAGTATCCGAATTGTACGTTAAACCTTGTACTGGACTGTCGACAAACTTACCGGTAAGCGCCTTTGGTGGCGGCTCTTTCACATTTATAGTGCTCTCCGCCCCACAACCGAATAATACGGATGCAGTCAGGAAGCTGATAAACATATTTCGTTTACTATTTTTATTATTGAAATTATTCATAATTTAACCTTTAACTTGCGTCTTTCTGCCTAGTACAACTTGTAAGTCACACCAAGTTGGAAGGTGCGGCCGTAGTTTTCTTTTTGATACATAATGTTCCCACCACTTTTTTCATTACCTTCGAAATAACGTAGGTCTTGATTTTCAGTGAGGTTGATAGCATCGAAATAAACAGACAGAGCGCCGTTGATTTGGTATTTGAATTTGAAATCGACTGTCGATAGTTCGTCTTGGTAACGGTCGGCCCACAATTTACACTCGGTATAATCGTTGACATTGACCCCTTCAGGGCACGAACCGACTTCTTCCAAAATTTCTGAACGATAATTGGCGATAATGCGTGCCGATATATCGTCGTTTTCCCAGCCAAAACTTAAATTTGCGGTTAAGTCTGCTTGGTCAGGCAAAGGCACAGGGTCTAGTCGAATAGTTGGGTCAAGTTGCGCTTCACTTTCTAAAACAGTGAAATTACTTTGAACAAACAAACCATTTTCAAAGTATTTATTAAAGCTAAACTCACCACCAAATACCTTGGCCTTTTCACCGTTTAGCGTAATGTTCACTTGGTTTAGGGTTAAATCGTGGGGAATAACAAACGAGGTAACTTGTGAGACTGGCAAAGATAAAGGCAGTTCATCAAGCGATCTTGATACACCACTGACATCAACAATAAAGTTGTCGATATCTTTGTAAAATAACGCCGCTTCTAAAAATAGATTTTCGTCAAAGTAATAACTTAACGATAAGTCATAGTTAATTGACGTCATAGCAACCAAATTGGGGTTACCGACATCAAGTAAGTTATTTGACCCTAAAATATAATCCTGCAGCTGTGATAATGTCGCACTTCCTTGCGCATCGTCACAGTCGGCACTTTGCGGTGGGCACAACTCGATGTCACTATCGAATTTAGCGAATCCCCTAGCTTGTTTGAAGGATGGACGAGTAAAGCTTGTCCATACTGCAGCACGTACTAATAGTTCGTCGGTTGGTTCCCACCGCAAGTGTGCACTCGGGTAAAACTCTGAATAATTAATTGACGAGTCAGGTAGTGGAACCGCAATATCTAAGTTACCGCCACCAGCGCCATTAAATTCAAAGTCATCGTTTTCTAAAGATAAAAAGCCGGTAGATGAGAAATCCGTTTCAACATAACGGACACCAGTGGTTAGTGTCATATCAATATTGATTGGAATTTCAGCCATCACATATACTGCTTTGGTATCTTCAGTAATCGTATAATCGTCTTTTGTACTGTCTATCGAGACTTCACCATTCGTTGCCACTGCCGCGGTTTGACGTGTTGCATTGACAATATCTTCAACGGTTTGTTGTGAAACAAATGGGAATAAAAAGTTACTGTTTTCAGGAATACTCGAGGCATAATCAGCATGAGTTGAGTTAACCGCAGTGATACACGCTTCGTTGCCATTACAGTCTTCAGCTGATGGATCAAAACTCCAACGGTTTTTGTCACGAGCATGTACTCGTTCAGTTACCATTGCGCCAACTTTAATGTAACTTAAAAAGTCGAGGTCAAGCCAAGCGGTGACATCCAACTTACCCGTTTTGATGTCATCGGTGCGTGTACCGCCCTCTAAAAACAAATTGTCAAATTCAAAGTTGTTTAGGTCCGTCGCGTCGCCCGATGCCGAAGTCCCGTACATTCCGTCGGTATAAGCGTAGCCACCAAGTTCAGCCGCTTTGTCGGGGGTGATAGGATATCCTACGATTTCATCACCAGAACCGCGCCCATATACCACAAGGTCACGTTCACGGAATTGAACTCTGCGGTCACCAAGTGATTCGTCTTCGCTCTTTGATTCAGCATATTCATAGGCAATGTTAAACGTATCGGCAATTAAGTTTTCACCACCGACACTAAATGACGTTCGAACCGTTTCACTTTCTTGAATAAAATACTGGTGGAAAACGTCGATATCGGTCAATGCAAATTCAAAGTTATTTGGATTCACCGCGGCGATTTCACCACTACCAACAGAACCTGCATCTTGGAAATCAAAAAACTCCCTAAGCGCAACATCGTCATCGGTAAAGCGCGTGTAGTTGCCTCGAAAATAAAATAGATTCTCTACACTTGGTTTAAACTCTAAATTTAATGAAGCTGCAGAGCGTTTTCTTCCCGCAAGTTCGCGTCGAACTTCTAACTGACGTGGCGTTAATATCTCAGGTCTTGAAGCAAGCTCGGCTTTTTTCTCTTCCGCCGTTAGATTTGGATCGACATCAGCGTCTTGAGTCAAAAACTTCATTTCACCAGTGCTGTGGTGGCGGTCTTCATCGACCTGAGTTTTACGTTCTTCGTGAGAAACAGCAAAACCAATGCCTACCGTTTTATCGAATAGAAATTGGGTTGCATCAAAACTGATCTTTGGCGAGTGCTCACCGCGAAGATCAGAATAAGAATCTTGAACTTTAATTTTTGCGCTGGTTTTGCCACGGTCAAACGCGGAAATTGTTTTAACATTAACCGTACCACCGATTGAGTTTAGATCTTGATCTGCGGTTAAAGTTTTTAGAACTTCGATTGTGCCAAGCATATCTGCTGGCAAGGCGTCTAATCCGATTTTACGTTCGTCGCCGCTACCAGATGCCTCAGAACCATTGATATTGACCGACACAAAACCTGGGCCTAATCCACGTACTGAAACAAATTTGCCTTCACCTTCACTGCGTTGCAGTGTGACACCTGGCAAACGTCGTAGCGATTCAGCTACGTTTTGATCGACAAAGTTACCCAAATCGTCACTGGCGATTATTGAACTCAGACCCTTTTTCAATCGCTCAAGCTCTCGAGCTTTTAAGTCCGTTTGTCTTACGCCTTGAACTTCAATAACTTCAACGTCTTCTTGCGCTTTTGTTGTATTGTCTTCATCCGCATATGCATTACTTTGTAATGCAGCTGCCATACACAACGCTACCGTTCTGTAAGGAAAGTTAGCCATGCCTGCTCCCCGTTATCCGGACTTAATGAGGTCCGAAAAATTGATTACCTGTTAGAAAAAGTGACTCAAATCCTAGCGCCACTTGCTGTTTTATTTTTATAAAAGTTATTACACCGTGGACCACTAATTAAGTGTCAAATCAACTTTATGCCACCGGTGGCATAAAAAACTAGCATTATGTTTCATAAGATGTCAACATCTATTTTTATTTGCAGAATTCTCGATTAAAGGTCAACCATTTATGAAATTTGTGCTGTTTTTATTGCTCCAGACTTTATTGTTTGGACCTATCAGTTGTCATTCGTTTGAGCTTGCTCAAACTGACAAGCTTGCATTCGCTGGCGCAAAAGGTTTTGGCAAATATACTCAAGGTGGCCACGGTGGTGAGATTTATGTTGTAACGACACTGGAGGATAATGAGTCTGCAGGATCACTGCGTCATGCCTTAAAACAAAAACACCCGAGAATTATTCAGTTTGCAGTTTCGGGGGTTATCAAGTTATCAAAACCCCTTAAGATAAATAACAGCCATGTCACCATCGAAGGCCAATCGTCGCCCCGCGGCGTTGCTATTGTGGGTGCACCATTTGTGGTATCTGCTGACGAGGTGATTATTCAACACATGCGATTTCGTTTAGGGACTTATGGATATGCTGAGGATGCCCTTACCGTTCGAAATACCAAAAACGTTATTGTTGATCATTGTTCAATAAGCTGGGGTACAGACGAAACCGCCAGTTTATACAACAATGAAAACTTCACTCTGCAATATTCAATTATTTCCAATAGCCTGAACAAATCGATTCACCCAAAAGGTGAACATGGTTACGGTGGTATTTGGGGCGGGCAAAACGCGTCATTCATTAACAACCTTATTGCCAATCATAAAAGCCGAACACCCAGATTAAATGGCCATAGACTTAAATCGCCATACCCAATCGATAAAGAATATGTAGAGTTGGTAAACAACGTCATTTATAACTGGGGACAAAACTCGGTGTACGGCAGTGAAAATGGCCGCTTCAGCTTGGTAAACAACTATTATCTACCAGGGCCAAATACAACAGCTGAACGCTTTTTAGATTTATGGTTTAGTGACCGTTTAACATCGGCGCAGGCGTATATTAGTGGCAATGACTATTATGGTAAAAGCTGGCTTGATGATAATTTACTTGGCGTGATTGTGAGAGACAATAAAAAGAAAAAAATCAAACCTTCTGCTGTTCCTAGCTTATTTACTCAGTCTATTTTTAACTCGGCCTCACAGAGATTCGCGCATGTAAACGAGACAAATCAGTCTGCAAAATCGATTATTGATGCTCTAATCACAACAAGAGATATCGGTGCATTCAAAACTGCTCAGGGCAACTTCCACGACTCGGTTGATAAGGAAGTTTTAATGCAATTGGTTGATACTTTGGCAGGTAAAAAAGTGACTTCGGGCATTATTGATCATGAAAATGAGCAAATTGGATCTCTTCAACGCTATCAAGCTGAATTTTCAAACTAGGCTTAGCTTGAAAGCTTGGTTTGAAGGCTTAGCTTGAAGGCTCAGTTTAAAGTCATAGCAATCATCGAAACTTTATGGAGAATTCCCACATGGATACGTGGGTTTGCTGTTGCTGTTGCTGTCGCTGTCGCTGTCGTTAACAAGCAAAGCCTTATTATTTCGCTAACCTCACTTTAGCGACATCATAATCGCATCTTCTTTGAGGTTTGAATCAGGGATAGAATAATATTGCTTTCTTCGCCCGCACTCGACAAAACCATAACGATGATACAAAGCAATCGCCGCTTGGTTAGAAGCTCGGACTTCCAAAAAAACTTGGTCTGCATTTAGGACAACAGCTTGTTCTAATACTTGTCCTAATAACTGGCCGCCATGACCTTTATTTTGATGTTGTTTCGCAATACAAATATTTTCAATACTCAATTCACCTGCGACCAAGTCAGTAAAACAATAACCAACGAGTTCATCAAGCGGTTTAGCTTTTTTAAACAAACCAAAATTGTGACTGCGAGAACCAAAACTTCCCTCAATGGTTTTTTCACTCCAAGGTGTCAGGTGACTTTGCTGTTCAACACTGACGATTTGGGTAATGTGACTTAAATTTAACTCAATGAGTTTCATGTTATTTAGGGTCTTGTACGTAGTCGCATAAAAATGCCCATATGGCTTTTTTATTGTGGGCTGACAATGACTCTAATGGGGATGTTGTTAACTGCGGAAATTCAAAACTGACTTGATTTGGCTCCGATATTAAGCGCCACGCTAACTGCCCATTAAGTTGTAACTTGTCGGCCTCAACAACTAAATTAGGAAACAACACCCGTAAGTCAGTTAACCACTCTTTATCTACCTTATCCCATGGTAAATAAACGATAGTGGGTTTAGCGGCTTGTTGGGTATTCGGTTTTGTTAATAAACTTGAGAGCGATGGGCGACTGCTGGATATCGTTGTCGAAGAGTTAGCACGATTCGGTTGTAGTGTACTTGTATTGTTTGCTTCGTGGTTTAGCGATGTGACTTTCAGCTCAGCCGGGTCTTGCTGTTGAGTCACCTGGTGATTTGATTGCAAATCTAAAACTTGGATCCCGAGTTCTGCTAATGCTTGTTGCTGAAGGTTTGAATACACGTTACACACCATTTTTTGCGATTATCAAATGGTACAAAAAACCAATGAAAAAGTCTTTATATGTTTTGCTCAATAAACAAATACCTGCGCTAATCACAAAGACGTTGATTTGGCACTATCATCAAGTGTCTATTTTTATCGAGGATCCATTGCATTAATAAGGTTTTACGATATTGATAGCTATCGTCGGTTACCTTTTCCAAACAGCGTTTAGCGCTATCAAACAGCCCCCTTCTACGATAAATATCAGCAGCCACCATAGCGTCAAACTCAAATGAGTCATCACCACCTTTCACTAAGTTACAATTAGATGCCTTATTACTTTGCCTATTAAATCGCAACAATATTTGATTTTCGATTTCTTGGTGTTTAGCTCGATATTGGACTTTCCAAATAAAATCTTGATGCTGCCAACGCCGTTTCGCCACCAACAATTGATTATATTTGTGCATGGCAATGAGTTGACACTGACGTTGCAGTGGCACAGGAATTAGACTTGCTGTTGTTATTGTCGCCGCCTCGAACCAATCGGGTAATTCAGGTAAGGGTAGCTCAGGTAATTGAAATGGTTTTTCAACATCAAATACCAAATCTAGTCCAAACAAACTCCGCCAGAATGAAGGGTAAACCCGTTTAATCGTTACGACCTCACCGAGTGATTTTAAACCACCTACATTTGGAATGAGTACGTCACATACCGTACAACGACCAATGACAACGCCGCAGTCGTAAGGCGCAAATGTCGACCCACCATCGGAATATTCGACTGACCAAAGATTACTAAATGAAGCCAGGCGACTTCGTTCATGTTTTTGACCACAATATGGGCAAGCAATTACGTCGGGTGCGCTTAATCTGGTCATTTCAACTTCCTTTTCAAAATTAAGTGCTTAGAAATCCCTTTCCAACCACTATGTTTAACATCCATGTCATCGTCGTTCCCTGTAGATACTGTACATGTCGCCAACCTGTACAGACAATAACTGGAAGTATGTACACGTATAAAGATTAAACCTATCTCCTCATCAAGTAACTCTACTATGGGGGAATTTCCAACTATCGTGCTTAAGTAAAGTCTAGATGTGTATTAAATTTATACGGGATGTCAGTTTTAACAACGAATTTAAGCAATTGTCGAACGTTCTATTTTATCAATCGTAATTATTGATTTTGCTCATTATACTTAATTATCGAAATTCCCTAATATTATTCTTGCCCTGTCAAACCACGTTGTCAAACAACAAGGAAAAAGATTAAAAGCTGACATAACCCCTTGAATTACGGGTTAATTATCTTTTTAACATCACCTTAAAAAGACAGAAAGGTTATGGCAAAAACTCAAACAAGCGCGGCGAACAAAGTTCCATTTATTTTTGTACTTTGCTCAATCGCTTTTTGTGATTAGAGATTACACAACTTTCAACTACAGTTGATATGTCACTACAATTAATAAACCCGAAAAGGGGAAGAATATGGATAACAATTCAAACGGCAAATGTCCTTTTGTTCATGGTAGCAATACTCAAATGGGCGATCACGGCACCAAAAATATGGATTGGTGGCCAGAACAATTAAACATAAAAATCCTTCGTCAAAACGATACCAAATCGGATCCAATGGACGAAGGTTTTGACTACGCAGAATCATTCAAAAAATTAGATTTACCACAAATCAAGCAAGATCTAGTCGCTCTAATGACCGACTCTCAAGATTGGTGGCCAGCTGACTATGGTCACTACGGACCATTTTTCATTCGTATGGCTTGGCATAGTGCCGGTACATACCGTACAGGCGACGGTCGTGGTGGAGCCTCTACCGGCACACAAAGATTTGCCCCCCTCAATAGCTGGCCCGACAATGGTAACCTTGATAAAGCACGACGTTTATTGTGGCCGATAAAACAAAAGTACGGCAAGCAAATTTCATGGGCTGACTTGATGATTTTGGCTGGCAACTGCGCAATTGAATCGATGGGACTTAAAACCTTTGGTTTTGGTGGTGGTCGCCAAGATGTGTGGCATCCAGAAGAAGATATTTACTGGGGAGCAGAAACTGAATGGCTAACTGACGGTCGATATACCGGTGAACGTGATTTGGAAAACCCTTTAGCTGCGGTTGAGATGGGGCTTATCTATGTAAATCCAGAAGGGCCAAATGGCGAACCAAGTGCTATTGCTTCTGGTAAAGACATAAGAGAAACCTTTGCTCGAATGGCAATGGACGATGAAGAAACAGTTGCTCTTATTGCCGGCGGTCATACGTTTGGTAAATGCCACGGCGCTGGCGATGCAGCACATGTTGGAAAAGAACCAGAAGCCGCTCCGCTGGAACAAATGGGTCTTGGTTGGATAAGTACTCATGGTTCTGGTAGCGGCGATGACACCATTACAAGTGGCATTGAAGGCGCATGGACAGCAAACCCAACGCAGTGGGATATGGGGTATTTTGATGTCCTATTTGGCTATGACTGGGATTTAGTAAAAAGCCCAGCCGGTGCTTGGCAGTGGGTTCCGATAAACCCTGATCAAGCGCATTTAGCCCCAAGTGCACATGACAGTTCTAAAAAAGTCACCACGATAATGACGACGGCGGATATGGCGCTGAGAATGGATCCGATTTACGGTCCAATCTCAAAACGTTTCCATCAAGACCCGGCGTTATTTGCAGACGTATTTGCCCGTGCATGGTTTAAACTTACCCACAGAGATATGGGACCAAAGTCATGCTACTTAGGTTCTGACGTACCGAGTGAAGAGTTAATTTGGCAAGATCCAATACCTGCCACGCCAGGTGAGTTAATAAACGAAGCTGATATTGACAGCTTAAAACAACGTTTAATAAATTCTGGTTTATCAGGCACTGAGATGGCTTATACCGCGTGGTCTTCAGCCTCGACTTATCGTAATTCAGATAAACGTGGTGGCGCCAATGGTTCTCGTATACGTTTAGCACCACAAAAAGATTGGCAAGTAAATCAACCTGTTCAATTGCAAAAAGTGTTAACGGTGTTAAATACCATTCAAGCAGAATTTAACGGCCAGCATTCAGGTAAACAAGTCTCTATTGCCGACCTAATTGTTTTAGCTGGGAACCTTTCGGTAGAGCAAGCCGCAGAAGCCGCTGGTACAAAGCTAACAGTGCCATTTGCCCCAGGTCGCAGTGATGCTACCGCAGAGCAAACCGATAGCGAATCATTTGCTGTACTTGAACCTAAAGTGGATGGATTCCGTAACTTTGTTTCGACTACCGCATCAATTTCACCAGAAGAAGTTTTGCTCGACAAAGCCCAATTATTGAATCTTACCGCCCCAGAAATGGTTGTGTTAGTAGCAGGTTTACGGGTAATGAATGTCAACTATCAGTCAAATAGCCTTGGGGTTCTTACAGACAATGTCGGTGCTTTGAGCAATGATTACCTAGTTAATTTGTTATCGATGGATACCAAGTGGCAAAAAGCGGATAAACGCTTCCACTTTGAAGGGCTAGACCGTAAATCAAATAATGTAAAATGGACCGCGACTAGCGTAGATTTGGCCATCGGTTCTAATTCTGAATTACGAGCCATTGCGGAAGTCTACGCGAGTGAAGATGCTAAAGATAAGTTTGTAAAAGACTTTGTTAGTGCCTGGACCAAAGTAATGAATCTGGACCGATTTGATCTACTTTAGCGTAAAATCACGAGGGATAATCGCTTTGATTAAGCAATGCAAATACAATCAGAACAATTAAAGAAACTATTATAAATATAGTAAAAAGCCGTTTTATAATTAATATAAAACGGCTATGTCTTTTATCGACAAAATAATGTGTTAACGCCATATCAGCTTCACCGGTGAACACTTGAATTTCCAAGCCACTATTTTCAAGTACAGCGATTGCAAATTAAGTTCCGAGAATGCTAATTTCAAAACTTGGAATTAAAACAGTAAAACCAATCGTTTGCTCTGACATATGTACCTCCAGACCAGTATTTTAAAAATCTAATGTTATTGGCGCTTCGAGTGAAAATTTTATGACATGGATAATGTTCAAATTCCTCGTCAATGCTTGCCAAAAAGAACTCTCTAATTAACGTCCTCGGAAATAATTTTAAAATTTTCGATAAAATATGTGTCACTTCATTTTTCCAAAAACAATACCTATTAATTAACGCAAATATGGCCTTCAAATTTTTGGTCATCAACTGTCAATTAAAGGTATAAAAATGAAAAAGTGCATATTGCTGCAGACTTCCATCGTTTTATTTAGCTTATTATCTGTAGCGTCAGCGAGCGCTGAAACCACTAACAAGACAACTCCTACTCCAGAGATGATTGATTTAACTCAGTGGCAACTCGCGTGGAGCGATGAATTTGAATACCCTAATAGCCAGTTAGACCAAAACTGGATTTCACAAAACGGTCCTACAGAGAATGCTTGGGTTTTAAGCAGTCGTTGGCGAGATAACGCCGTCGTAAAAGATGGTGTTTTGCATTTGATGAGTAAAAAAGAAAACCGCGGTGGGCAAGAATGGACAACCGGTAATATCTGGTCCAAACGTGCTTTTCATTATGGCTATTATGAAGCCCGCTATAAATACGCCGGAGCCTATGGTACCAATAACTCATTTTGGTTTTGGCCAAAACAAGGTGTTGCTGAAGGCGAAAAAGCCTGTGAAATTGACATTAATGAAGGTCACTACCCAAACGTTATGAACACAAATGTTCACAATTGGACTGATACTTATACCCTGCCAAATGGCCGCGTAACGCATTCGGATAATCAATTACACCACACGTTGATGGGTCAGCCCGATCATACAATCGCTTTAAGAAATACGATCAAAACAAAAAAAATACGTTTACGTTCTCAAAATCCAGCATCAATTCATATTAATGAATTCAGAGTTTTTGCCCCTTCTTCAAGTGGCTACCCTAATGCTTTTGACGAAAAACAAATGACAACCGTAACCAATTTGGCGTTGGCCGAAGACGTTTCGTTAGTAACTAACGGCATATACTCACGACTTGTATCCAAAGAAGAATTCGCCATAGACGACAGAATTGACACTCGTTGGGTCTCCGAAAAACACGGTGATAAGTTTATTGAGTTGAGCTGGGAGCAGGAAAAAAGCATTGGCGCAATTCAGTTTATAAATGGCTGGTTACAGGAATCTGGTCCTTCAAAAGGTTTTTATCGCAACTTGATCACTGACTATCAAATTGACTATTACGATGGCAATAAATGGGTTGAAATTGCTAACTACGACGCTGCGAATGTCGCCGACTTTTCTGAGGAATATCATACTTATGGGTTAGCTTGGGATAAAGATTATTTCAAATTTTACCTAGACGGCAAGTTATACCACACCATGCGTAACGAGGTGTGCTTCAGTGAAACAACCATGTTGTTCAGTCTAGCCATACTAAAAGCAGCAATTGCAGGTCCTGTAAGCGATGATATTGACGGCACAAGTATGGCAATTGACTGGGTTCGCTATCACACAAAAAAACCTTAACGACAAATCTCAAATTTAACTTTGAGACGAAAGGAATAATAACAGGACTTATGAAATGAATATTATCGATATTAGTGTGATTTTACTGTTTACCTTGTTAGTAGTGGGTTGCGGTTTAAGCTTTTCGAGCTCAGGAAAAAATATGAAAAGCTTCTTCTCAGCAGGTGGCGCGCTACCTTGGTGGATGAGTGGCTTATCACTGTTTATGAGCTTTTTCTCAGCGGGGACGTTCGTCGTTTGGGGCTCAATTGCCTATAAACATGGTTGGGTGGCCGTCACTATCCAATGGACCATGTGTATCGCAGGCTTAATTATCGGCTTTTTTATCGCGCCCAAATGGCAAAAAACCAGAGTATTAACCGCCGCCGAGTTTATTAAAGATCGCTTGGGCATTAAGGTACAAAAAGTGTACACCTACATTTTTTTAGCCATCGCAAGCTTTTCTACCGGTGCATTTTTATATCCGGTTGCCAAAATTGTAGAGGTCTCTACTGGGTTATCAATAGAACATACCATAATCGCTTTAGGTATCTTAATTTTACTGTATACAGCGATTGGCGGGCTTTGGGCGGTAATCGTCACCGACATTCTACAGTTTGTGGTACTAACCGCCGCTGTCTTAATTGTGGTGCCACTTTCATTAGATAAAATTGGTGGACTTGGTAACTTTGTAGATAAAGCGCCTGAGGGATTTTTTGCCTTAACTAATAGCGAATATTCATGGGGATTCATTTTTGCCTTTGGTCTATACAATCTCTTTTTTATTGCGGGTAACTGGGCTTATATTCAACGATTTACAAGTGTAGATAAACCAAAAGACGCAAAAAAAGTTGGCTGGTTATTTGGCGGCTTATATCTCATAAGTCCAGTAGTTTGGATGATAGCCCCAATGATTTACCGTGCACTAAATCCTGAACTCGCCGGCTTCGAAAACGAAGGTGCTTATTTGTTAATGAGTAAAGAAGTTCTACCAATTGGAATGTTGGGTCTAATGCTTGGCGCGATGATTTTTGCCACATCTAGCTCAATCAATACCTCACTAAATATTGCCGCCGGTGTTATTACTAATGATGTTTTTAAACACTTCAAACCAAATGCATCTCAAAAAACACTGGTAAAGGTTGGAAGAACAGCTACGGGCTTGTTGGGCATAATCACCATTATTGTTGCCTTATTAATACCTTATATGGGCGGCGTAGTTGAAGTAGTAATGACTATGGCGGCTTTAACGGGTGGTGCATTATTTTTACCGCCTATTTGGCTATTGTTCTCACGCTACCAAACAGGCGCTAGTATTTTAACGACAACAATTGTGTCATTAGCCGTAAATGGTTTCTTTAAGTTCATCAGTCCTGAATTTCTGTCAGTGTCGTTAGACCGTGCTCAAGAAATGATGTTAGGCGTTGGTTTACCTGTAATTATATTGGCGGTTTTTGAGCTTGTTTTACGAGCTCGAAAGCAACAAGCACCACTTTATCAAGCCTATGTAGAAGCAACAGCTGCCAGAACAGTTGCCGCAGAACTTGTCTCTAATGAACAACATAATTCTGACAATACAAAGGGCATTAAAGTAATTGGATTTGGTATCACAGCAATAGGGGCGATTATGCTTTCCCTTGCATTTATTGCCGACAAAGGACAAATAGTCGTGGCCACCATGGGCGCAATTATTTTTGCTATAGGTTTAGCGATCTTTTTTGTTTGCCGAACAAAACCACTCCAATCAAGCCCTAAAGATGACAATGACACTTTATTTAACAGAGGCTCCTAGTGGTCTGTGTTTGTTCAGTAGCGACAACATACATTGATGTTCAACGATTAATACACCGCCGCTTTTGTAAAAAACAAAACGTGTAAAGAATAAAATGAGTAATGAACATGACGAATAAATATGACACTAAAGGGTTCCCTTGGCATCTACCGCCAACGCGCCCAAACCGAGACTTGAGTCAAGCTATGGAACGACTTTATAGCAAATACCCGACTCCGAGACCGGAAGACAACCCGTTATTCACAAGCTTTAAATATACCGAAATTGAAGGCTTTGATTATGGTAACCGAGACGGCAAAATCTCTCGTCGTGACCCATCCAAAATTATTTGTGAAAACGGCCGTTATTATATTTGGTACACCAAGCGAAATACGATATCTCCGCCTCGCGGGGCGGACTTATGCACCGATGAAATTCCATCAATGGACTGGGACTTAAGTGAAGTTTGGTATGCAACGAGTGAAGACGGGTTTACCTGGCAAGAACAAGGTGTTGCTGTGCCACGTCCCAAAAAGCCGGCTTTAGGTTGGCGCGCGGTGTGCACACCAGACATTTTAGTTTGGAAAGGTAAATATTACTTATATTATCAAGCCTTTGAAGAAGCTAGTGGAACCAAAGGCGACAACTGTCCTGTGACGGTTTCTTATGCCGACTCCCCCGATGGTCCTTGGACCCCCTGCAATCACATTGTGGTGGAAAATGGCCCTGAAGGAGACTGGGATCAATATTCCATTCACGGCCCTTACCCTATGGTCGTCAACAATCAAATTTACCTTTATTACAAAGCCGCGTTAGGGGTTCGTCCTGACTATTTAGTCGGTAACGGGTTAGCCATTGCGGATGATCCTCTTGGGCCATTTACCAAGCACCCCCTCAATCCGATATTAAATTCGGGCCACGAAACAACCGTATTTCGGTTTGGTAAAGGCATTGCCGCTTTTTCTATTCGTAATGGCATTGAAGCCAATACAATTCAATACTCTGAAGATGGCGTAAATTTTGATATTGCTGCCGTCACCTCCTTAATGCCTGTTGGCGCAGGACCTTTTATTCCTGACATATTCACCAGTGAAGGTGATGGCCAAGGCTTTACTTGGGGGTTGTCGCATTTTTGTGATCATAAAGCGGTTGATACAAAGTTTAGCTTTTTAGGTCGATTCGACTGTGATTTACAGAACAAAATGCCACGTTCTCAGGTCGCTAATAATACCGATGTTATTCATGACCCAAGTGTCTTTTTTGCCCAGGGACTGAGCGACGAAATACGTAATGAACGCATGGTTGCCGCTAAAAACATTGCCCGAAGCAGTGCCCGCAGTTAGATAAGAAAATTAAAGTAGAGTACAGATTTAATGATAAAAGAAAATTTCAGTACAGCTTCGCGTAAAAACAAAACAATTGAACTCAATACCCAATTTGTTATCGCAGGCGGTGGACTTGCAGGCACATGTGCGGCGATTACCGCGGCCCGTGCTGGTCGCAAAGTGATACTTGTTCAAGACCGCCCCGTTTTAGGTGGTAATGCCTCAAGTGAAGTCCGACTGTGGGCATTAGGCGCAACGTCACATATGGGAAACAATAACCGTTGGTCGCGTGAAGGCGGGGTTATTGATGAAATAATGTTAGACAACATGAAGGTCAATTCTCAAGGTAACCCGCTCATTTTTGATGCTTTATTATTAGATAAAGTCGTGGCGGAAAAAAATATCAACTTATTACTCAATACTGCTGTTTTTCAAGTTAATAAATCCGATGACACGACTATTTCTAGTATTGAAGCTTTTTGCAGTCAAAACTCAACCCATTATGTAATTGCAGCCCCCTTATTTTGTGACGCAACTGGCGACGGTTTAGTTGCCTTTAATGCTGGTGCTGCATTCCGCATTGGCGCCGAATCTAAGGATGAGTTTAACGAACAACTGGCATCTGATGAAGCGAATAACGAATTACTTGGGCATACTCTATTTTTTTACAGCAAAAAAGCCGGTAAACCGGTGAGTTATAAAGCTCCGGCGTTTGCTTATACACAGGAAGAAATCGGCGCTATCCCACGCTGTAAAGATATACATGGTACTGATTCGGGTTGTAAATTCTGGTGGATAGAATTTGGTGGAATTCGCGACACAATTTATGAAACAGAAGAGATAAAATGGGAACTATGGAAAATTGTTTACGGTATCTGGGATTACATTAAAAATAGCGGTAAGTTTGAGGATGTTGATGACTTAACATTAGAGTGGGTTGGCACAGTACCGGGCAAACGAGAAAGCCGTCGTTTCGAAGGTAAGTACATGCTTAAGCAACAGGACATTGTTGAGCAAACCCAGTTTGATGACGCCGTATCCTATGGCGGGTGGGCCATAGACATTCACCCTGCAGAAGGAATTTATAGTAACCGCCCTGCGTGCTCACAATTTCATTCTAAAGGAGTTTACCAAATTCCCTATCGTAGTTTTGTGAGCCGTGATATCGACAACTTATTTCTTGCGGGTCGTATTATAAGTGCGACACACATGGCTTTTGGTTCAACACGAGTCATGATCACTTGCGCGCATGGCGGACAAGCCGTAGGTGAAGCCGCTGCAATGTGTAGCGAATTATCGTTACAACCCAAAGCACTTCTAACCTCAGACAAGATGCAAACGTTGCAGCAACGACTTAATTCATTTGGTCATGGAATTCCTGGAATTGCACTAGACAAATCACTCAATCTTGCCACTTTGGCAGACGTTAAAGCTAGCAGTGAACTTGCATTGAGTGGATACGAAAACAGTGGTGAAACCGTTTCGTTAGCGCAATCTGTCGCACAATTATTACCGTTTAATAACGGCCCTGCACCAAAAGTAACTATTCAATTAATTGCCAAGCAAGCCACTGAACTTACCTGTCAACTTAGAGTGAGTTCTAAAGCTGAAAACTATACCCCCGATGTCACTCTCAAAACGATTATTCTCCCTGTACTAAAAGGAAAACAATCACTCAGTTTTGATTTTTCTGATGTAGTCACGCTTGAGCAATATGGTTTCATTTGTTTTTTAGCAAATGATGACATTGAGCTTGCGAACTCTACTCAGCGAGTGACAGGCACTATGCCAGTATTTAACAAGGTTCATAAAGCAGTTTCGAACAATGGTAAACAAACAGCGCCTGTTAATAGCGGTATCGACGAATTCGAATTTTGGACGCCCGAACGCCGCCCCAAGGGACAAAACTTAGCACTGACATTCACTCCAGCACTTAACTCATTTTCGGTAAGTAATGTGCTTAACGGCCATTTAAGACCTTGGTTAAGCAGTAATGCCTGGGTAGCTAACTGGCAAGACAAACAGCCAAGCTTGTGTTTTACTTGGCCATCAGAAACCACGATTTCAACTGTTACTTTGTTTTTTGATACTGACTCAGACCATGCATTAGAAACCGTATTAATGGAGCATTCTGAAAACCAAATGCCTTATTGTGTAACAAGTTACCGACTGAAACTAGCCGACGGCACATTATTAGCCGAGGTATCCGATAATTATCAAACAGTAAATAAAATTGTATTGCCAATGCCTGTAACAACAAAGCAATTAATTATTGAAATAGATCATCCATCTGCTGATGTTCCGGCATCGTTATTTGAAGTTCAAATTAATTAATACCAGAACAAAAAAGGAAGATAACTAATGAACAAGGGTTTACGGATAGCTCGAAATTTAAATAAAGTCGCCAAAAATATAATACGACCATTTATTATGGCCACCTGTGCGATATCACTAGCAAGTTGCCACCCCCCATCTTTGTCTGAAGGTAAATTGCTAAGCTCTAATTTAATTGAAAGCACTGATTTAATGGAAAAAACGACAGACAAAGATTACTTTCTCGTCGGTGGCTATAATAAAAATCCAGATGATGGTATTTCTTTAGTATCTTATAATTCAACTACAAACCGATTAGTAAATGAAAAAGTCGTAGCGAACACCTTGAACCCGAGTTATTTAAATTGGCAACAAAAGCAAAAAACACTCTACAGTATTGCAACAACAGCTGATAAATCTCCACTATTGCAAGTGTACCAATGGCAAAAAGCCAAGAAACAATTTTATCTGGTGCATTCTCAAGAGGTTTTAGGTAAAGGTATTTGTCATGTTAACGTGAATCAAGACCAATCTCAGCTTGCCATCGTAAATTACACCAGTGGCGAAAGTTCGTTTTACGCATTGAAATCCCCTTCTGCACAGCCCAGTTTAATTGGCCATTTCAAAAACTATGGACATAGTAAAACCAAAAGACAAAAAAGTGCACATCTACATTACGCCGGTTGGGGCAACCAAAACCGCTACGTGTATTTAACGGATTTAGGGACCGATGAGATAATCGTATTCGATAGCCTAGCAACAAAGATTGAACCCAAATTTAGAATTAAACTCACACCGGGCGACGGTCCTAGGCATCTTGCGTTTCATCCAACTAAAAACACTGTTTATAGCCTAAATGAACTAAGTAATAGTATTACCGTTTTTACGCAAAACGAGAATACCGGCAACTTAACCTTTGTCGATAAGGTCATGTTATTCAACGAGAATGTTAATACCAAAAATACAATTGCTTCAGCAATACGAGTGACTCAAGACGGAAAATATTTATACACGGCCTCTCGTGGAGAAAACATGATTTATGGGTTTGCTATTCAGGCGAATGGCCAGCTTAAATTTGTTAATAAAGTCAGCTCAGGGGGCGAACACCCGCGAGATTTTAACTTTTCCTCTAACCAAAGCTATTTACTAGTAGCAAACCAACACGCTAATCAAATTAATTTAGTCAAAAGAGATACAGAAACCGGTCAGCTAACATTAACTGAAATATCCACAGTAATTAATAACCCCTCTTTTATCCAAGCGTTTAATTAAAGTGGATACTATCGATGCTAATGAAGTATAAAAAACGATGAACGAAAAAGACGACCAGCAGCTTATTGAACTCACTAAAGCTGGTGAAATTGAAGCCTATTCAGTTTTAGTGCAACGCTACGAGTCGTCTGTGCGCGCCTGTTTACGAGTGCGATTAAGTAATTATCATGAAGCAGAAGATTTGGCACAGGAAACCTTCATGTTAGCTTACAAGAAGATAAATGACTTTCGACTCGATGGTTCTTTAGGGGCTTGGTTACGAGGTATTGCGATTAATTTACTCCGTAATCATCAACGTAAACATAAAGCCCTTTCTGTTGGTGGTAATAACGAACTAGAACTCTTAATTAATAAACAAATAGAGGATAATTTTGAGACTGAGAATGAGTCACCATTATTGATCAATTTAAAAGAGTGTCTTAAGAAACTTGATGATAAAATGAATCTACTCTTAACTGAACATTACATTTTAGGACATTCGTTAGCTGAACTTTGTCGAAAATATGACGATAAACACTCAACGATGACCATGCGTATGTACCGCTTAAAACAGAAGATTAAAAACTGTGTTGAGAAAAAGGTTGAGGAATAAGACATGAGTGATTCAAAATCATTGTCTATTGAACAAGAAAAATTAATTGCCGCTTATCTAGCAGGTGAAGATGTCAATGAGTTGCTTCTACTCGCATGCAAAGTAGACCCCGACCTTTTAAAAGAAGTCAGTCGATATGTTGCCAACGATAGACTATTAAGCGCTGAATTTGACTCATTATATCAATCGTCCCACTTTACACGTGAAGTGATTGCTCGCATTGATCCCCTCCCTCAAACATCCATTACGCAACAAGTCAGTAGGAAGTTATTTGAGCAAGAAGCTGCCAATAGTTGGTTTAATAAACCTTGGGTTATGGCAGCAAGTATCGCGAGCTTTGTCTGTGTCTTATTTATTTCCAGTTTTATTAACAACCATGCCGACTTTGCCCAAGTCACAAAAATAACCGCAACATCCGTCTCAGATACCGAGCTTAAATTGGGTAACTACTTTGGTCGCGGAGACATAGAACTGACTCAGGGTTTTAGTGAGATCACCTTAAACAATGGCGTTGTATTAATTTTAGAAGCCCCAATTAAACTTAACTTAAAATCTTCAGAACAAGTTGTTGTTCATCAAGGAAAACTTGTTGCCCGGGTTCCCAAAAATGCAATTGGTTTTCGTATCGATACACCTAGCAGTGAAATTATCGACTTAGGCACTGAGTTTGGTGTTGATGTTAATAAAGATGGAGAATCGCAAGTTCATGTTATTAACGGCGAAGTGAAAGCGCGTGCAAATAAGTCACAACGTTACAAACTGGTAAAAAAAGACCAAGCCTTAGCCTTCAACTTAAAACATGAAGTGGCAAGTATTAAAAGCGAATCAGCCGATTTTATGCGCGTATTGCCAGGTGAATCTATGCAAAACCCTGACTTTTTACATTGGAGTTTTGATAATGGTTCCGCTGCGGGCTTTCCTTCTACCGGTAAAGGCGTAAATGGTAAACATTATTTGGCGGTAGATAAATCCCTATCAAATACTAAAACAGCAAAAATTAACGGCCGTTTTGGTCAAGGATTATATTTTGACGGCGAAACAAATTGGTTAGAAACCGATTTTGCCGGTATCGGTAGCGATCACCCTCGTACAGTGGCTTTTTGGCTTAAAGTGCCTTCAGATTTTTCAACTAACAAAGCGTATGGCATCGTTAGTTGGGGATTACATGCAAATTATGCTGCGTGGCAAATTTCTCCAAATCCGGAGTTGATTGATGGTCCTTTAGGTCGTCTTCGCGTTGGTACTTATAAAGCACAAGTCGTTGGCACAACGGACTTGCGTGATGACCAGTGGCACCATATTGCGGTAGTGGTTTATGGCGGTGAAAATTCCAACATTTCCACTCACGTATTGTTATATGTAGATGGAAAATTAGAAAAAACCCAACAAAAATCGATTGCCAAGCTCAATACCCAACTGCAAGACCCATTATCCAGTCCGTTAAGTATTGGCAGAAACATTGCTCACAGCAAAGGCATAGAGCCATTAAAACAAGGTTTTTTCAAAGGTGGTGTAGATGAGCTTTTTGTTTATGAAGCCGCACTTGAACAGCAACAAATTCAACAATTAATGGAAAAAAATACATTGCTTAACCCAGCGAATTAATTAGCGACAGTCGCTGCTTTATTTCTGCAGCGAACTTTTTTGATTAATTTTTAGTTTTATGTGTCATTTGTATCGACTGACAACAACTTAATATATTGCTTTCATGAGGAATATATTTTGAATAAACCTACGACTATTACTGAAAAAATACTAAAAATAATATTTGTAAAAAAACCAGACTTTAGAATATCAATCATTGCGCCATTTATGTTGTTTGCACTTGTGGCGTGTGGTTCTCAAAACCTAGATGATGACCGAAAAAAAACAACACAAGCCAAGCACATACTTGTTACTGACTTTAATAACACAACGGTGCCAAGTTATATTAAACCGTTTGACGCAAAAACAGAGCTTGTTGAGCTAAGTCATAACAATAACGCGCTAAATATTAAATTTTCCACAAAACATAGCAGCTCCGGCATAACCATAATACCTGACCTGCCGTGGTCAACATCAGAGCTAGGCAACAATGCCTTTATGGTTGATGTTTACAACAATGGTAAATACGCGACGATGTTATCAACTAACATCACAGGTATGACTCAAAAAACACAACGTAGAACAGTTGCAATAGACGCCGGTGAAACAGTTACCTTATATTTTGAGCTCGAAGGATTTGAATTAGATCACGATACAGGGTTACGGGATACACCGCCTTCGTTTATAACATCCGCCCGAAAAATGCCCATTAGAGGCAGTAAAGAAATCATTGATTTTTCGCAGGTCTACGCAATCAAGATATATACAGAAACGCAAATCAATCCCACGGAGGTGACCATTGATAATCTGCGTTTTGAAGCGACAGGCACACCAAACAAGCAATATGTTACGCACATCGTAGACAAGTTTGGTCAACGCGCCGATATTGATTTTGACCTCAAAGTCTCTTCCACAGAAGAACTTAAACGCCTAGCTGATGAAGAACGAGCACAATTAAAACGCTCTGAAGGGTGGCCTGGACGAAGTCAGTTTGGTGGTTGGAAAGAAGGTGAAAAATTCAAAGCCACGGGATTTTTCCGTACTCAAAAAGTCGGTGATAAATGGTCGTTAATAGACCCAGAGGGTTATTTGTATTTCTCATCAGGCATTGCCAATTCAAGAATGTCGAACACATCGACCTTCACCGGCATTGATTATAAAGATGACTCAGTTCGTTTTATTGACCCCTTAGATGTCACGCCAGAAGATTCACAGGGTATTAGTGGCAATTATCGTAACGCCCAAAAGACAAGCTATGTTGCCAATCAACAACGTCATAACATGTTTGAATGGTTTCCAAGCTACGACGATGAGTTAGCAAATCATTACGGCTATCGTCGAAAAGCGCACAAAGGCCCGATGGAACACGGGGAAGTGTACAGTTTTTATCAAGCCAATTTAGAGCGTAGATATGGTGAAAAAACGGAACAGTCTTATTTAATAGATTGGCACGACATCACGCTAGACCGTATGGTCGATTGGGGATTTACATCGTTTGGTAATTGGACCGACCCAATGTTTTATGACAACACTAAAATGCCCTATTTTGCCAACGGATGGATTATTGGTGAATTTAAAACTCTAAGCTCTGGTTTTGATATTTGGGGTAAAATGCCTGATCCATTCGATCCTGAGTTTGTACGTAGAGCAAAAATAACCACCGAAGTCATAGCAAAAGAAGTAAATGATAGCCCTTGGTGTGTTGGCGTCTTTATCGATAACGAAATGAGCTGGGGCGGCGCTGCACCAGCTATTAGACGCTACGGTATCGTCTTTGATGCATTATCAAAATCGGTGGACGAAAGCCCGGCCAAAACCGTATTTGTAAAAATGCTCAAAGACAAATATAAAAAGATCTCTGCATTGAATATCGCCTGGGATAAAAATATAAAATCCTGGCAGGAACTAGCCCAAGGGGTTAATTACAAAAAAGACGCGTCTTACAACAAGACATTAACTAATGACGTATCTTGGTTGCTACAAACCTATGCAGATGAGTACTTTAAAGTTGTCAGAACCGCTGTAAAAGAAGTAATGCCAAATCACATGTATATGGGTGCGCGTTTTACAACGTGGGGCACTGCACCTGAAGCAAGAGATGCGGCTAAAAAATATGCCGATGTCGTGAGTTACAATTATTATCGTGAAGGTATAGATGAAATGACATGGGGCTTCTTAGAAGCGTTAGATGCACCAGTCATCATTGGCGAGTTTCACATTGGCTCTACCGATGTAGGTCACCCAAATCCAGGAATAATACATGCGCCTAATCAAAAAGTTCGGGCAGATATGTTTAAAACTTATATGAACTCAGCGATTGATAATCCCTACATCATAGGCGCACATTGGTTTCAATATATTGATGCGCCTTTAACCGGACGAGCCCACGACGGTGAAAACTATAACGTTGGATTTGTAACAATCACGGATATACCATTTCCCGATTTGGTCGACGCAGCCAAGGACGTACATAAAAACCTATATCAACGTCGTTACCTAAACAAACCGCAGTAAACCCCATAATGACCCGGCCTAAATCTAGATTTAGGCCCTCAAAAAATGTATTTTCTCCGCTCCAAACAGCTTTATGTAATTGGCGAAATTACATCATTGTTGTTGACATATAACATCGAAAATTAGTGGACAGTAAATTAGTTGAGTCACTCGTTTAGGCATAAAGAACGGTGATAATACCCGGTGATTCTAAACCGGTGTTCGTTTCAGAACTGGAACTAGAACATCAGCGACCAGTCAGTCAAATACTTTCTACAGAATATCGAAAATGAAGCGCAGGCTAAGATTTAAGAAAATCTAGGAGTTGTTATGGCGAGTTGCACAAACTCAAATATGCTTGGTTTTAGATTATTTTATCTTCAGAAAGCAAAAACCCGTTAATCTCTCGATTAACGGGTTTTCTAAATAATGGCGGAGAGAGAGGGATTCGAACCCTCGTTAGGTTTTACCCTAAACACACTTTCCAGGCGTGCGCCTTCAGCCACTCAGCCACCTCTCCGCATTGCTTTTTTAAAGCCGCGCCATACTATTGAATTACGCGGCTTTCTGCAAGCCTATTTATTGATACCACCTGCTAGTTGGTGATAATTCAACCGAATAGGCTAAGCGTTACCTTTAACTTTTACTTTGTTGTCAGCGGCAAAATTGAGCATTCTAGTCAGTGGGATCATCGCTTTTTCAGCTAATGTTTCATCGACAAAAACTTCGTGACCGACAACGTTAACCAATGCTTCCTCTAACGCTTTAAGACCGTTCATTGCCATCCACGGACAGTGTGCACAACTTTTACATGTTGCGCCGTTACCAGCCGTTGGAGCTTCTATAAACGTCTTGCCTGGGTTAGCTTGTTGCATCTTATAAAAAATGCCACGATCAGTCGCGACAATAAAAGTATCATTGCTCATTTCTGTAGAAGATTTGATTAACTGTGATGTAGATCCGACGGCGTCTGCCATCGCAACAACAGATGCTGGCGATTCTGGGTGAACTAATATCGCAGCGTCAGGATATACATTTTTAAGATCGGCTAACGCTTTTGACGAAAATTCGTCGTGAACGATACATTCCCCATCCCACAACAGCATATTAGCGCCGGTTTGATTATTGATATAACTGCCCAAATGGCGATCAGGCCCCCAAATGATTGGTTTACCTTCAGCCTCTAGGTGGTCAATAACTTCAAGTGCGATACTCGATGTTACAACCCAATCGGCACGTGCTTTAACCGCCGCAGAGGTATTTGCATAAACAACGACTGTATGGTCAGGATGAGCGTCACAAAACGCAGAGAAACGGTCAACAGGACACCCCAAATCTAAAGAACAAGTCGCTTCTAATGTTGGCATCAACACTGTTTTTTCTGGGGTTAGGATTTTTGCCGTTTCGCCCATAAATTTAACGCCAGCGACCAATAAGGTTTTTGCTTCGTGCTGATTGCCAAAACGTGCCATTTCCAATGAATCGGCAACACAACCGCCGGTTTCTTCGGCAAGAGCTTGAATTTCAGGATCGGTATAATAATGGGCGACAAGTACTGCATTTTTTTCAATCAATAACTGCTTGATGCGATCTTTATAAGCTTGTTGCTCGCTATCATTAAGAGGTATTGGTTTTGCAGGAAATGGGTAATCTTGTTTAACGGCTTTTGCTAGGCTCATATCTAATTTATTTAAGCTAAAAAATCTTCGAATAATTATACAGGACTGAGTTCTAATGTCACTCAATTGGCAAAGTGAACACTGTGCAAAATGCAAATAACATATTTCTGCAACTTTTTGTTTATCGACTAAAAGTTTACAGAAGCCTGAACAGCGTCTACTGCAATGTAAATTTCAATGCCTTTCTAATTATAGTTAGAAGCTTAATTGAGTTTCTAATCCAAAATAGAAGAACCATATCGATGATTTTCATCCAATCATGACAAGTGCAATATTTATAAGGATTTAGTTTTGATGTAATAAAGGGAGGTTTTAAGTGGTGGTTCATGATTTAGGATGACTTCAGACATCCTGTCTTACGCCCTTCGGGCCTGCTAAAGCAGTTCAAAAATATTCCAAACATTTTTGTCGAACCAAATCGATGGTTCTCGTCCAATCATGACAAGTGCAATATTTATAAGGATTTAGTTTTGATGTAATAAAGGGAGGTTTTAAGTGGTGGGTCATGATGGATTCGAACCATCGACCAATTGATTAAAAGTCAACTGCTCTACCAACTGAGCTAATGACCCACTTAAAATTGGAGTGCTTGTTTGATGGTGGGTCATGATGGATTCGAACCATCGACCAATTGATTAAAAGTCAACTGCTCTACCAACTGAGCTAATGACCCATCAAAACAAGTCAGAATAAGTGGTGGGTCATGATGGATTCGAACCATCGACCAATTGATTAAAAGTCAACTGCTCTACCAACTGAGCTAATGACCCACTATATTCTGTTAAAACTGCGTCTCGAAAGGAAGTATCTTCCCCCTTGCCGCGGGCGCATATAATACTTATTTAAAAGTCTGGTGCAAGTTATTTTATCAATAATTTTTGATTTTAGACGCTTTCGGACAAATATCGTACGAAAGCGTTAAAAAACATACTTATCTAATTTAAACTCGTCAATCTAGACTTTGCTAAGCCTGCTGCGTTTGAATCTGGGTATTCACTAATAACCTGTTCAAACAGCTTTTTAGCTTCACTATTATTATCCAGCTTTTGATAAACTGTTCCTTGCTTCAATAGTGCGTCACTGCGCTTATTAGAATCAGGGAATGAACGAATGACTTTGTCAAAATGTACTTTTGCCTCGTCATACTTCGCTTTATTAAATAATAACTGACCCAACCAATAATGCGCATTGGCAATATAGATAGAATTTGGGAATGTTTTTATAAAGGATTGAAACTCAGGAATTGCGTCGTCATAACGACGTTCTTTTAAGATCAAGTTTACAGCTTGGTCGTAGGCTTCATTTTCGCCTAAAGTACCGCCATAAGACACTTCATTTGAGTCAGCAGTATCGTTTACTGTTTCCTCAACCTGGGGTTCAATTGCCTGAACAGAAGATAAACGTCTTTCGATTTCAAGATAAAGCTCTCGTTGTCGATCCACTATTTGTTCAAGTTTATGGCTGTGAGTTTCTGTTATCCCTCTAAGTTCACTGACTTCCTCTTGCAATTCATTTAGCTGTTGCTGTAAGGCAACTTGCGAAGCACCACGCGCCTGAATCAGACGTTGCAGTTGTTCGATTTGACTAGAGGTAGTAGAACTCGATGAAAGATCAGAAACAGGAGCAGCCGCTAAGGCTGCTCCGTTCACAATCATCAACGCTATAAGCGAGAATCTCATATGCATCCAAATGGAAGATTAGTAAACTAATTCAGCACGACGGTTTTTAGCAAAACCTTCAGTTGTACGGCTTAAATCAATTGGCTTCTCTTCACCGTAAGAAACAGTAGAGATCTGCATTGCTGAAACACCTAAGCTTTGTAGGTATTGTGCTACCGCTTTACCACGACGTTCGCCAAGAGCGATGTTGTACTCAGGAGTACCACGTTCGTCACAGTGACCTTCAACTTTCACTTTTGCAGAAGGGTTTTTAATTAGGTAGTCAGCATGTGCTTGCAACAACTCAAGATATTTTGCATCAACCTTTGAACGGTCATAATCAAAATAGATTGTTTGTGTTTGCATTAATGCTGCAAATTTTTGCTGTTGTACTTCTGCTGGCGTTAACGCTTTTTCAACAGTAGCAACTTCAATATTGTTTGTTTCAGCGGCCATAGATTCTGTTTGTGCAGACTGTGCTTGCTGACCATTAGTTTGTTGCGCTGCACCTTGAAGTTCTTCTTCTGAAGTAGAACCACATGCAGTTAATACTAAAGCTGGAATAGCGATTAATAAACCTTTAGTAATTTTGCTAAATTGCATTATTTAGTATCCTTTTTTTGTAATACGTTAATTAATTATTTAAAAAATGGTGACCACGCCGGAGACTTAACTTGTCCGTTCGCAGCCGGTAATCTTGCTTTAAATCGTCCGTCTATCGACACTAATGCCAATACCTGCCCATTGCCATGCATGGTGCTATAAATAATCATTGAACCGTTTGGTGCAATGCTCGGACTTTCATCTAATCGAGTTGTTGTCAGGACTTGAAAGTTACCCGTCGCCAATTCTTGTTTAGCGATATGGTATTTACCCTGTGTCCTGTTAACTAAAACCAACTCTTTTCCATTTGGGGTAATCGAACCACCAAGGTTCATTTCACCCTCAAATGTTAAACGTTTAACTCGTTTAGTCGCCAAATTTACGCTATAAAGTTGCGCATTTCCACCCCGTTCTGAACTGAAAACGATAAATTTACCATCTGGAGACCAACTAGGCTCGGTGTCGATACTGCGATGTCGTGTCAATCTCGTCAAGGTTTTATTTGCTAGTTCTAGCACATAAAGTTCAGGATTGCCGTCTTTCGACAAAACTAATGCTAAACGTTTACCCAACGGCCCCCATTGTGGTGCACCATTAATACCGTCATATGAGGTGACTAATTGACGTTTCCCCGTATAAATATCCTGGATGTAAATCTGCGAACGATCGTTCTCAAACGTAACATACGCAAGCTTAGCGCCATCTGGTGACCAAGATGGTGACATTAACGGCTCTTTAGAACGAAGTAAAATTTGTTCATTCGCACCATCGTAGTCAGCTACAATTAGTTTGTATGGGTAACTCTCGTCCTCATGATTAATTGTGACATATGCTATACGTGTTAAAAATGCGCCGCGCTCGCCGGTTAATTTCTCATAAGCGATATCACTAATGCGATGTGCGTAACGGCGGAACTGGCCAGTACTGATAACAACTTGACGGCTATCCATAATATGATCTTTTGTTTCTACCAAACGACCATTTTGTAAAACTTGTACTGCACCGCCTGTAATTTGACCACGAAGTACATCAATTAATTCAAAACTAACGGTGAAACGATCAAGCGCGTTATCAATAATTTCACCGACCAATATCGCTTCAACACCTTCGGCTGTCCAAGACGAATAATCCACTTCACCATCATTTTTTGGCAACTGCGGCATTTGATCAATTAATAAAGGCTTAAATTTACCACTGCGCATTAAGTCCGCTGCGATGATTTCAGAAATATTCAACGGAATTTCAGCTGTACCTTCATACTTAAATGGCACTACTGCTATTGGACGAGCAGTATCGATTCCTTCTGTAATTACTATTTCTAGGGCGGCTTTGGACGTTTGAGAGAACGCCAACAACGTCAAACCTAAAATTAAAAACAGTTTACGACTCATTTACAGCTCCGGTTTTACAGTTAAATTGATGTCTTTTAATTGTTGATAGACATCGTCTTCTTTTGATACAGGTAACGTGTCGGCTTTTAATACTGCTCGCTGGGCCGCCTCACAAATAGAGGTTTCCCCAGATAGCACAGTTACTTTAATAACTAAGCCGCTTGATGCCAATCTAATATTAAGAAGGCATGATTTACCTCTCATACTCTCATCCACAATGAGTTTTTGTTTAATTTTCGAGGTAATAAGCGCTTTATACTTGTTGACCTCTGTAAGTACAACTTTTTGTCGCGCTTTATTACGAATTGCTTGCTCTTGTTGCAATTGTTCTTGCAACATTTTTTCCTGAATAGCTTGTTCCGCGGCTAACGCTTTGGCTTCTTTTTCTTTTCGTTCTTTTTCTAGCCTTTCTTTTTCCAGACGTTCAGCTTCAGCTTTACGCTTTTGCTCTGCATCTTTAAGCGCTTTTTGTTCACGCTCTTTTTTACGCTTAGCTTCTGCTGCTGCTTGATTTGCTTTTGCCGCCTCTTTTTCACGTTCAACACGTTCTTTTTTGGCTTTGTCTGCTTTCGCTTGTTCTTTTCTTGCTTTTTCTTTTTCTAATTTAGCTTTTTTCTTGGCGTCTTCCGCAGCTTTTTTACTGTCTTTTTTCTGCTTATCCAAGTCTTTAAGATCTCGCTTAGCTTGCTCGGCACGTTTTTCGAGTTCACGTACCCGCTTTTCTTCCGCGGCTTTTTTATCCGCTTTCTCTTTTTGAATACGTTTCACTTGCTGATCTAACGACGTTTGGTCGATAACAACAGCGTCGATAGTTGAAATTTCTGGAGAGTCATCTGGGGTTTCTTTTGGTGCTTCAAAACTGAAACTGGCGACCAAGATCGTTCCAAATACGATATGAATACCAAAAGACTTTACTAAATGGACTAACGATGTTGACTGACTCATCACTCTTTTGGCTCCGTCATAAGCCCAACAGAAGGTGCGCCAGCTCGTTGTAATAAGACCATAAGTTCTATCACATAGTTGTATGCAATTTTACGATCAGCTTTAACGATTACTGGAGTTTCTGGGTCAATCTGCAATTGCGCGGCCACCAAGACAGCAAGGTCTGTTGCTGACATCGGATCTTCTGAAGGCTCGCCGCCGGTCGATAAAAAGTATTCCCCTTTATCGTTAATCGAGGCGATCATCGGTGGTTTAGATTCATCTTCTAATGGTTCAGCAGACGCTTGTGGTAAATCGACTTTCACGCCCTGCGTAACCAAAGGCGCGGTAACCATGAAGATAATAAGCAATACCAGCATAACATCAATGTAAGGAACAACATTGATCTCAGCGACTGGCTTTCGTTTTCGTTTGTTATATTGCATCGACATTTAAAGGGTTGTGCTCACGTTAGCAGTAACTTGACGATGCAAAATGTTGGCAAACTCTTCACAGAAGTTAACATAGCTCGTTTCAAGAATTTCGACTCGACGGGCAAAGCTGTTATAGGCTAGAACCGAAGGGATAGCTGCAAATAACCCCATCGCGGTTGCGATAAGAGCCTCTGCAATACCAGGTGCTACCATGCTTAGTGTTGCTTGTTGAACTTGACCAAGGGCTAGGAAAGCATTCATGATCCCCCAAACCGTACCAAACAACCCAATATATGGGCTAATTGAACCAACCGTCGCCAAAAAACTAAGATGACTTTCCAGTTGCTCCACTTCACGAGATAAGCGAACACGCATGGCTCTGTGGGTTCCGTCCATATATACTTGAGCAGAACTGACACTGTTCTTCTTTAGGCGAGCAAACTCTTTAAATCCATCTTTAAACAATGCTTCTAAGCCATCAACATTTTGTCTCGCGGTCATTTCGCTATATAAACGGCTTAAATCAACACCCGACCAAAATTTGTCTTCAAACTTTTTTGTATTTATTTCTGCATCCGCAAGGACTTTTCGACGTTGGAAAATAAGCGCCCACGACGCTATCGACAATCCCAACAGCGTTAACATTACCAACTTAACAATAAAGCTGGCTTCCCAAAACAATCCCCAAAAACTAATATCAGCTTGCACTTTCTAAAACCTCTAAAATGTCTGACGGGATAGCCTTAGGCTTCATCTTCGTCAGATCAATACAAGCAACCTGTACATCTGCAGTAAAAACAGATTGCTCTTTGTTATTTATAATTGTTTGAATAAATTCAACACTAGCGCGTTTAATTTGTTTTATTTCTGTTAGTACCACAACTTCATCATTAAATTTTGCGGCGACTTTAAAGTCAATTTGCATGGACTTTACGACAAAGGCTATATTCTGCTTAAGATATTCGTCTTGTTCAATACCCAAATGCCTTAAATACTCAGTTCTACCTCTTTCACAGAACTTTAAATAGTTTGCGTGGTAAACGATACCACCTGCGTCTGTGTCTTCATAATAAATTCGGATAGGTAATTTAAACACTTCACTCCCTCATGTTTATGCACGTCCGATGAATAATAAGCCGATTATCCCCTCTGTAGAGTAAAAACTCTGCATAAAGTTGCATTTTTATTTGGTGAAATAATTTTGACATTACTTATTTTTGTATCGTTCAATAAAAAAACAAATCGCCACACGCGCTACAAATAAAAAGGCTCAGCCGGTCTAAATTTAATATTAACGTCATATTTGTATGAACACAGCAAAAATCAGATTAGTAATTCTAATCCGAAATATCAATTTTTTTAGTTTGAAGTAATTGCTCTAGATAATTAATATACGCACATCTTCTGGACGGGTTGTGTCGTTCAGATGTGAAGTTATCGAATTTTGTAAACTTCTCCTATTCATGTTCCCTGGAATTTATTCCTCCTTTATATTTTGCCCGTTCAATTTGAACGGGTTTTTTTTTGCCTTAATTTAAGGACTGACAGCATTCATGAACCCATGCTGCTCGTCATATTAGCAATTTATTCTTGGTTATAGTCATAACCTAAATGCTGATAAGCCCTTGGTGACGCAATTCGACCGCGCGGCGTACGTTGCAAAAAGCCTTGTTGAATTAAGTAAGGTTCAATGACATCTTCAATCGTTTCCCGTTCTTCGCCTATTGCAGCAGCAATATTATCTAAACCAACCGGACCGCCGTCAAACTTTTCGATCATAGTAATCAGCATTTTTTTATCCATAAAGTCAAAACCTTCGCTGTCTACATTAACCATATTAAGTGCTTGTTTGGCTATATCTTGATCTAACCGCCCTTCGCTTTTGACATCTGCATAATCTCTAACTCTTCGCAGTAAGCGGTTTGCTATCCGAGGCGTTCCACGGGCACGTCGAGCGATTTCTAATGCCGCATCTGTGGTCATTTCCATATTTAACACATTGGCTGAGCGCTCAATAATAAAAGCAAGATCTTCAACTTTATAAAACTCGAGGCGTTGTACAATGCCAAATCGGTCACGAAGAGGTGATGTAAGCGCTCCGGCACGCGTTGTCGCGCCAATTAAAGTAAACGGCGGTAGATCCAGCTTAATTGACCGGGCAGCAGGACCTTCGCCAATCATAATATCAAGCTGATAATCTTCCATTGCAGGGTATAAAACTTCTTCAACAACAGGACTAAGTCGGTGGATTTCGTCAATAAACAAAACGTCGTTTTCTTCGAGATTAGTCAACAATGCTGCGAGGTCTCCAGCTTTTTCTAAAACCGGACCTGATGTAGTTTTAATGCTGACTTCCATTTCGTTTGCGACTATGTTGGCTAAGGTGGTTTTACCCAGTCCCGGAGGTCCAAAAATAAGCAAATGGTCGAGAGCTTCCTGCCGATTTTTTGCGGCCTGGATGAATATTTCCATCTGTTCTTTAACATGCGGTTGACCACGGTAGTCTGCTAATAACTTTGGACGTATTGCACGGTCTATCACTTCGTCTTCGCGGGTTTCAATTGCGCCGACTAATCTATCTGCTTCAATCATTATTCACTCTACAGCATGTTTTTTAAGGCTAAACGGATCAGGGTTTCTGAATCGTCGCCGTCTTTGAAAATCAATTTTACTGCTTTATTGGCTTGTTGGGAACTGTACCCAAGGGAGACCAGTGCGGAGACAGCATCGTCAAATTCGTTTGCTTTTTTCATCACCGAACCGGTCATTATAGGTTCAAGCGGTCTAAATTCTGGTGCGAGGTTAAGTGCCTGGATCCGATCTCGCATTTCAATCAATAATCGTTCCGCTGTTTTTTTACCAACGCCAGGCAATTTAACTAATGTCGTCACATCATCCTGTTCAACACAAGTTACAAACTGTTCTGCGGTAAGCCCCGAAAGTATAGTGAGTCCTAACTTAGGACCTACACCATTAGCTTTAATCAATAATCTAAATAAACTGCGCTCTTGCTTAGAGCTAAATCCGTATAACAACTGAGCGTCTTCTCGAACCACAAAGTGGGTATAAATAGTCGCTTGAACGCCTTCTTCAGGCAATTCATAAAAGCTTGTTAGCGGTAATTGCACTTCATAGCCTACACCGTTAACGTCAATTAATACGTCAGGGGCTTGTTTGTCGGCAACGATGCCAGTGAGTCTTCCAATCATAGTTAACTTTTATATTTACCTTCAATTACTGTAAATATACCCAGTTATCCATACAGTTGAAAGCCCTAGCTTAAAATTTATCGCCTTAGGCGACCTCTGACGGTTTTTTTCGCTACACCAGCCATGTTTATCAAACTTTGATTTGTGTTGCCATGGCATATTGCTACGGCTAATGCATCGGCTGCATCGGCCTGAGGTTTTCCCGTTAGTTTTAAAATCTGTTGAACCATATGCTGAACTTGGCTTTTATCTGCAGCTCCACTGCCAACTACGGCTTGTTTTATTTGTCTTGCGGAGTATTCAAATACAGGCAATTTTGCCTGTGACGCCGCAACTATCGCGCTGCCACGTGCTTGACCCAGCTTGAGTGCTGAATCTGGGTTATGAGCCATAAACACTTGCTCAATGGCAAAGTTATCAGGCTTATATTGTAAGATGATTTCGCTGATCCCAGAAAATATTGTGTCGAGCTTATCCGCTAAACAAGTATCGGGGGTCCGAATACAACCACTTCCTACGTAACTGAATTTAGAACCTACATGGTCGACTAGGCCGTAGCCCGTGATCCGAGAACCGGGATCAATCCCTAAAATTAGTGCCATAACGTTCGCGCCATAAAAATTCAACTTCTACTGATCTAATGCTTAGCCTTACCACTTATTTGAAGTAAAGACGGCCTTGATTCATTAACTACTTAAACACAAAAAAGCCCGAATACCTAAGGTTTCGGGCCTTCTTTATATGGCTAATAAAACAAGTTTAGTTTTGTTTTACTATTTCTATTCCAAGATCTTTTAGCGCATCAGGGTTGGCAAAGCCTGGTGCTGCAGTCAACGGACATGCCGCCGTTGTTGTTTTCGGGAAAGCCATAACATCACGAATTGAGTCAGCCCCAACCATCAACATTAACATACGGTCAAGACCGAATGCTAAACCAGCATGTGGTGGCGCGCCAAATTGTAATGCGTCTAACAAGAAACCAAATTTCTCCTGCGCTTCCTCTTCACCAATACCAAGAATTCTAAAGACCTCAGATTGCATATCTTGTTTGTGGATACGAACCGAGCCACCACCTAATTCACAACCATTAAGAACCATGTCATATGCGTCTGACAATGCGCCAGCTGGATCGGCAGCAAGTTCAGCTGGTGTCATGTTGCTTGGTGCAGTGAATGGATGGTGAAGCGGAGTTAATGCACCGCCTTCAAGTTCTTCAAACATTGGGAAGTCAACAACCCATAAAGGTGCCCACTTGTCTTCAACGAGATCTAAGTCAGTACCAACTTTCAATCTAAGTGCACCAAGTGCATCGGTTACCACTTTGTAGCTATCAGAACCAAATAATAAAATATCACCCGTTTGAGCGCCAGTTCGAGCCAAAATAGCATTAACCACTTCTTCATTTAAAAACTTAAGAATTGGTGATTGTAAGCCTGCTAAGCCAGCTTCTAAGTCATTAACTTTAATCCAAGCCAGACCTTTTGCTCCGTATTTACCAACAAATTCGGTATAACCGTCAATGTTTTTACGTGTCATTGAAGCACCGCCTGGCACTTTAATTACCGCAACACGTCCCTTAGGATCGTTGGCTGGACCGGCAAAAACTTTAAAGTCGACATCTTTCATGATATCGGCTACGTCAACCATTTCTAATGGGTTACGAAGGTCAGGTTTATCTGAACCAAAACGTGTCATCGCTTCCAAATAGGTCATGGTTGGAAAGTCACCTAACTCAACGTTAAGCAACTCGCTAAATACTGAACGTACCATGCCTTCAGCCATTGCCATTACGTCTTCGCCAGACATAAAGGTGGTTTCAATATCGATTTGAGTAAATTCTGGTTGACGGTCGGCACGTAAATCTTCATCACGGAAACATTTAACGATTTGATAATAACGGTCAAAACCAGCAACCATTAACAACTGTTTAAATAACTGCGGGGATTGCGGCAACGCAAAAAATTGACCTTTATGAGTTCGGCTTGGCACCAAATAATCACGAGCGCCCTCTGGCGTTGCTTTAGTAAGTATTGGGGTTTCCATATCCAAGAAACCGGCGTCGTCTAAATATCTGCGAACAGCACTGGTAACTTTTGAGCGGAACTGAAGACGTTGATTCATCACTGGGCGACGTAAATCTAAGTAGCGATATTTTAAACGTTGTTCTTCAGAGTTATCTTGATTGAAATCTAAAGGCACTGGTGCAGAAGCATTAAGAATTTCTAAATCTTTAACGTACAATTCAACTTCACCAGTCGCCATATCTTTATTAGCTTGGCTTTCTGGACGTGCACGTACAACACCAGACAATTTGATGCAAAACTCGTTACGTAGTTTATTTGCACTTTCAAAAATAGCAGTTTCATCAGGGTCGATAACTGCTTGCACAATACCTTCACGGTCACGTAAGTCGATGAAGATCAAACCACCAAGGTCACGGCGCTTATTCACCCAACCACAAAGAGTAACATTTTGGTCAACTAAACTTTTATTTAACTCGCCACAATAATGAGAACGCATTGCAAATCCTATTTCTAAAATAATAACCGCGCTAAGCAGTTTAACTTAGCGGAAATGGCGGACATTATAAGGATTTGAACGCTAAAGTCACCGCTTTAACAAAATAAGATGTGAGTTTTAGCGTGTGGCAAAATGATAGCTGTTTTTACCAGTATCTTTAACGACATACATAGCGTCATCGGCACCTTTAAGCAATTCATCAACGGTTTCGCCATGCTCAGGAAAACAAGCGACACCGATAGAAGCACCAACATTAATAATTGAAGCGGACAAATCAAATGGACGGACAAAGTCCGTAATAATTTTTTCTGCTACTTTACTTGCCTGTGCCGTATCATCTAAGTCGGTCACTAAAATAACAAATTCGTCACCACCAATACGCGCCACTGTATCCGACGCCCTGCCAACAACCCGCAATCTATCAGATACCATTATTAATAACTCGTCACCGACATCGTGCCCAAAAGTGTCATTAACTTGTTTAAAACCGTCGAGGTCAACAAACATCACAGCCAGCACTTTGTTGTTTCTCCGATGGCTGACAATGGCCTGATTTAATCTGTCATTAAATAACGCCCGATTTGGCAGTCCGGTCATTAGGTCGTGTGAAGCCAAATGCTTTAATTTTGTTTCTGCGGTAATTCTAAGTTTGATTTCATTTTGCAATCGTCGATTCCAAAACAATACACTGGCAATTACGACCGTCGCAATGAAGATAAACGCAATAACATTACGGAGGTATATTTTTGAATTTATTCCCTGTACAACATCAATTTTTGACCAACGAGTAATTATTTTCTCCCGGTCTTTGTCGGTAATTGAACTGACAATTTTTTCCATCATTCGCAATTGTTGTTTTAGATCCTGGCGGACGCCAATATTTGAAATATCGTATGGAAGATCTTCGATGACATGGATCTTAAATTGATAAAGATTGTTTTCCTGCAAGTAACCGGCAGACACCAACATGTTGTCTAATACGCCGTCAATAACCCCCGCTTTTAATAAGGTGAGCGCTTCGTCAAAGCTTTCGACGACTTGGATGATTACTTGCGGATATCGCTCGCTTAATTCTTTTATCATCTGATATCCCTCGATTAACGCAATGCGCTTACCATAGAACTTCTCAATCGAGTCGACGTTTTCCTGGGACTTATGGGTAGTAATTGACCAAGGTGTTTGCCAATAACTAGAGGTAAAATCCGCAAACTTACTGCGACTTTCACTTGCCGTTATATTGGCCACCATATCGATTTTACCAGAACGGAATGACGTCATTAAGTCACCCCATCTGTCAAACACAACAAATTTATAGTGCTGCCCAGTTAGCTCTGTCGCAATTTTAAATATATCAATGCTTATCCCCTGCGGATTTCCCTCGTCATCAATAAATTCGTAAGGGAACCAATCCTTTACCATGCCGACCGTAAGTTCAGGCACCATTTTAACCCAATGTTTTTCATCATCGGTTATAGAAACGCGATGTTTTCTACTTTGAAAATACTGATCGCTTTCTTCCCTTATCCAGCGACTTTCAATCTCTATTTTTTCTTCAAGTGTTATTAAGTCAAATCCCGCTTGGATTTTTTGGATTAGTGCTCGATTTTCGTCGTTAACTATAGAGTAAATTTTTGCTTCGTATGTAACGTCTTTTATAACTGAAAACTTATTCTCAACATTATTCTGAACTAACCGCACGTGAGCAACTTGGTTGGCTGAAATAAATCCCAAAATTTCATTATTCATCGCCATGGTTATCCCGGCGTCTAACGACTCAAGCCACACAACATCAACTTTAGGAAATCGCTTTTGGAATTCAGTTTTATAAGGAGCGCTTTTAAACAAACCTATTTTTTTTCCATCCAACTGCGACAACCCTTTTTTAGGGTCATACAGCCCACTGACAAATAGATTCGAGAATACAGAATAAAGGTGTAATGCTCGTGGTAATCCGGTATTTACTATCTGGCTCTCAGGGTAGGCAATATGGACATTTGACTTGCCTTCTTGCAAAGCTTGTAACGACAAATCCATTGAATTAGGCATAAACTCAACTTCAGTCTTGGTTTTTTCTGCCCATTTACGCCACAGGTCGACAAACAATCCGGTTGCCTCACCATTAGGCGTAATACTCATATATGGTTCATTGCCCGTTGTAAAACCAAGTCGAAGAGCCGCGTTAACATTCGACGTACCAAACCATTTCTGATCAAGTGAACCGCGCTCCTTTGCTGTTATTTGGGCGATACCTGCGTCGACAAACGGCAACAGATATTCGTTCAACTTAGTGACGGCATAAGATGCGTCGACTGCACCTACACTGATCCTCTTATATGCAGGGTAAAGCTGATTTAGGGAGGCATAACCAGCGTCACTAAACGTGTAATAATCAAAAGTCACAAACGTTTTGACTTCCTCCCTTTGAATACCACTCAACATGGCTTCACGGGAGTCATAGAAACGAAAATTTAGGTCGGGATTTTTGTCGATTAAAATGGATTCAAATACTGAGTCTTTTAAAATACCAATGCGGTACGGGACCACATCATTAATACTAGAAAGACCAATTAGATCTCGGTGGATATAAATACTAAGCGCCGAAGTGTAAATATTACCGCTAAAAGTAAACGTTGCTTCACGTTCAGCATTTTGTCCCAGCGCTCCGTGGACATCTGCATTCCCATTTTTTACATTTTTTAATGTATTCGGCCAACTGGAGGTGACAAATTCGACTTCTATTCCGGTTTTTTCCTGCCATAAACGCCAAAAATCGATAACGTAGCCAACAGGCTGATTTTTTTCATCAGAGAATTGGTAAGGGACAATATTGTTGGCTACGGCAACCTTAATTTTTTCAGGTTTAACAATTAGCGGGGTCGCTAATACCAAAGATGTCCACATCATCAATAATAGAAAGGAAAAAAGAAAGCGAATTCGAGTCATGCGAACCTAATTAAATTATTATTAAGCTCAGTGTAGAACGTTTCTTTACAATTCGGCAATCACATTTTCTTTAGGCTATGTGATTTTTAAGTTAAAATGCGGCAATTTCCACGGCATAAAAGATTTTTCGATGCGCGACAACCTATACGCAGACAGTTTAAACAAGGTTAAAGATTTCACATTTGACGAGTCCGTCGTTGAAGTTTTCCCTGACATGATACAACGCAGTGTACCAGGCTATTCCACTATGGTGAGCGCTATTGGTAAGCTTGCCCAACAATTCCAACAACCCAATAGTGCAGTCTATGACCTTGGCTGTTCATTGGGTGCAGCAACCTTATCGATGCGTAAGTATATCGACAAACCCAATTGCAAAATCATCGCATTAGATAACTCTGTGCCTATGGTCGAACGTTGCCGAAATAATATAAAAGCGTATAAATCAGATGTAGAAGTCATTGTTGATCTAGCCGATATACTTGAAGTAGAGCTACAACCCTGCTCATTTGTCGTGATGAATTTTACACTGCAGTTTATCGAACCGGAATTACGTTCAGTAGTATTATCAAAAATACATAATGCCTTATTACCCTGTGGCGCGTTTGTAATGTCTGAAAAACTAAAATGGGATGACAGCAAAATACATGACGCAATCAATAATCTGCATTTGGATTTTAAGCGAGCAAACGGATATAGCGAACTTGAGATCAGTCAAAAACGCTCTGCCATTGAAAATGTAATGAAAATTGATACCGAACAGACCCACATCACTAGGTTGCAACAAGCTGGATTTACTAGCCAATCAATCTGGTACCAATGTTTTAATTTTGCTTCTTTTATTGCCATTAAAGCCTAACCGGAACGCTACCATGACCCAACTATTTAATTCGTTTTACCAACAAATTGCGGGCAACCGATTAGCACCTTGGTTAGAGATATTGCCGGCGCAAATAAATCACTGGTACAAAAATGCCCTTCATGGTGAATTTAAAGATTGGGTTAAAAACATTGATTTGTTGCCCCCTGTTGAGCCAAGTCAGGTCGACTTAGTCAATTCTGTTTCAGTTGGATCGGCTGCAACAATGAATGATGGTTTAAAGAAAAAAACAACTCATCACTTAATGCAATTGAAGCCATGGCGCAAAGGGCCATATCAATTACACGGCATAAATGTCGATACGGAATGGCGCAGTGATTTTAAATGGCATCGACTAGCCCCTTTTATAAGTGATCTAACAGACCGATACGTATTAGATGTTGGTTGCGGGAGTGGCTACCATTTGTGGCGTATGCGCGGTGCTGGCGCTAAATTTGTGGTGGGCATAGATCCGACTCAACTATTTCTTGCTCAGTTTTGGGCTGTACAACACTTCATTCAAGATAAAGACGTAAACCTTCTACCGCTTGGCATAGATGATCTTCCAGCAATAAAAGGTTTTGATACCGTATTCTCAATGGGCGTATTGTATCACCGCAAGTCACCTATGGACTTTTTGCAACAGCTTAAAAATCAATTAGTCAAAGGTGGTGAACTTGTTTTAGAAACACTTATCGTCGATGGTGACGAAACAACTGTTTTAGTTCCAGAAGACCGATATGCAAAAATGCGTAATGTTTGGTTTATCCCAAGCGCCAGTGCATTAGAATTGTGGCTAAAGAAAGTTGGGTTTAGTAATATTCGTTTGGTTAATATTGACCAAACAACCTTAGATGAACAAAGAAAAACAGATTGGATCGACACTGAGTCTCTCGAAGATTTCCTCGATCCGAGTGACCCTACAAAAACAATTGAAGGCTATCCAGCCCCTAAACGGGCAATTTTTATCGCCAATGCGTAAAAATTGAGGGCTATTTGGCCATTTTATCTTATAACTTGCGCGGTTTTGGTATAAAATCCCGCGCAATAGTCTATATACAATTTAGTGTACAAAACATCACCAAATTGCTTCACTCCATTTTGAGGAAACAACATTGAGCGACAATCAATCTCTTAGCTACAAAGACGCAGGTGTAGATATCGATGCAGGTAACCTGTTAGTTGAACGTATTAAAGGTGCGGTAAAACGTACGACTCGTCCAGAAGTTATGGGTGGTTTGGGTGGATTTGGTGGTTTATGTCAAATTCCTAAAGGTTACGATGAGCCCCTTCTTGTAGCGGGTAATGACGGCGTTGGCACAAAATTACGTTTAGCGATTGATCTTAAAAAACACGACACCGTTGGTATCGACTTAGTTGCGATGTGTGTGAATGACTTGATCGTACAAGGCGCAGAGCCTCTGTTTTTCCTTGATTACTACGCCACGGGTAAACTTAATGTAGATGTGGCTGCCGATGTTGTAAGTGGTATTGCAGACGGTTGTGTCATGTCAAACTGTGCATTGATTGGCGGCGAAACAGCTGAAATGCCAGGTATGTACGAAGGTGATGATTATGATCTCGCGGGCTTCTGTGTTGGTGTGGTAGAAAAGGCTAAAGTCATTGACGGCACCAAAGTTAAACCTGGTGATCAACTTATTGCCTTAGGTTCTTCTGGTCCTCATTCAAATGGTTATTCTTTAATTCGTAAAGTCATTGAAGTTTCAAAAGCAGACTTAAGCGCTGAATATGAAGGAAAACCTTTAGCTGACCATTTGATGGCCCCAACTAAAATATACGTTAAACCTGTATTGAAATTATTAGAAACCGTTGATGTTCATGCGCTTTCGCACATCACAGGTGGTGGATTCTGGGAAAATATTCCTCGCGTACTTCCGACGCAAACTAAAGCTGTAATTGATGGTGATTCGTGGCAGTGGCCAGCCGTGTTTAACTGGTTGCAAGATAATGGCAACATCGAAACACATGAAATGTATCGTACCTTTAACTGTGGTGTTGGCATGATCATCGCAGTTGACGAAGCCGACCTAGCGAACAGTATTGACATATTAACTGCTGCTGGCGAAAAAGCATGGCACATCGGATCAATTGCTTCTGCAAACGATAATGAAGAGCAAGTTGAGATTTCAGGTATTTAAATGTCATCAACTCAATCTACTACCGGTGCTGATGCGTCAGCACCGTCAATTGTTGTATTAATATCTGGCAGTGGCAGTAATCTTCAAGCCATAATCGACGCTTGTTTGCAAAACAAAATCGACGGCCACATAAATGCCGTGATTAGTAATAAAGCAGATGCTTACGGACTCGTCCGTGCAGCGCAAACTAACATTAATACGCATGTTGTAAGTCATAAAGATTTCGAATCTCGGGAACTATATGATCAAGCGTTAGTCGAAGTCATTGACCAATACCAACCACAAGTTGTTGTACTGGCCGGTTTTATGCGGATATTAACGGCAAACTTTGTAGAGCACTATAAAGGGAAACTGATCAATATCCACCCATCTTTATTACCTAAATATCAAGGCTTAAATACGCACCAAAGAGCTATTGACGCAGGTGATGAAGAACATGGTTGTAGTGTGCATTTTGTTACGGAAGAGCTCGACGGTGGGCCAGTTATCTTGCAAGCTAAGGTTCCTGTGTTTAGTGACGACGATGCCGACGACTTGGCACAACGAGTCCATGTTCAAGAACATTTAATCTATCCTATGGTGGTTAAATGGATGTGTGAAGACCGATTGAAAATGGCAACTGATGGTGCCTATTTAGATAATGAACGGCTCCCAATTCAAGGATATGCTTTTGATGATTAAGCGAGTTTACAACTTGGCGATAACAAGTTTGTTATTAGGATTATTTACCACGGCAATTGCAGCCGCCGAATTACCTGATGACAATACGATTAAGCCCTTTACGGCTATTTACGATATGTATCGTCAAGGTGATAAACTTGGTCAAGGGAGTCGCATTATGACGTCCCTTGGCGACAATAACTTTTCGATAGAGCTGACAAGCAACATTGAATGGTTAATATTTTCAGACCGTCGTTCAGAGTTAAGTATCTTCAATTATGTAGACGGTAAAGTTTCACCGCTGTCTTATTCTTACGAACGCAGTGGCACAGGTTCAGACAAAGAGCTGACAATCGAATTTCGTCAAAATAAAGATCTCATCGTTAAACCTGAAGCAAAAGAATCTCCAGATAAATGGGAAGATGGTTGGTTAGACGAAATGTCACTGCATGTACAAATTCAAGCAGACCTGATTGCAGGTAAAACGGCTTTTGAATATAGCTTAATTTCAAATCGCGGAACGCTAAGAACCTATAAATTAGAAGTCATCGGACACGAAATTATTAGCACTGGCTTAGGTCGATTTAACGCAGTTAAAGTCGCTAGAGTTTACGACAAGCAAAAGTTTTATGCCCAGCATGCCTGGTTTGTTCCAGAGCTAAACTATACCCTTGCCCGTATGTGGAGAATGAAAAAAGGTGTAGAGCAATATGACTTAGTGATAAGTCAATATACTCAACACTAAGTCTACATCGCACCACCAAAGCTAATGTATTTGAACACCTAGTTTAAATAATACGTATTCTTCTGGGGCTAACTTTGTCCAACATTCATTGTCGGTTAGTGGCCTCGTTGCGATTACAGTTACAATATCATTTTCAGTTGTGACTTCGTTAAAGTTGACATTAAACTCTGTGTCGATCAGATTCGCCTCACCAAATGGCGCACGACGGGTAATCCAACTCAAATTATTGCTACAATACGCCAATAAATGCTCGCCATCAGAAATCAATGCGTTGAAAACACCGTACTGATTCAACTGCTTACATAACCCAGCGATATATTTAAATACACTTTGCCAATTTCTCGGTTTTGTTTTGTATCGAGCCTTTAACTGATCCATTATCCAGCAAAATGCAAACTCACTGTCAGTATCCCCCACAGGATGAAACTGGGACAAGCTGAGTTTTTTATACCTCGACAACTGGCCATTGTGCGCAAAAGTAATATGCCTCCCCCAAAATTCGCGAATAAAAGGATGGGTATTTTCTAACTTTATCCCGCCTCTATTTGCTTGTCTTATATGGGAAATAACCGAACAACTTTTTATTGGGTAATCCATAACCAAGTTAGCAATTTTTGATTCAGCGCTGGGCCTTGGGTCTTTAAATGTTCGACACCCTTTTCCTTCGTAGAAAGTAATCCCCCAGCCGTCGGTATGAGGTCCTGTCTTACCGCCTCTTTGCACGAGTCCTGTAAAACTAAATACAATGTCAGTTGGCACGTTTGCCGACATCCCTAATAATTCGCACATAATATTTTAATCTCTACCTAAGTGATTGCAGATGATATCGTTCTTCGTTATAACTCTCATCCTAAAAGTAATTCCGTCAGATTAAAAGCGAGAATCATGACAGACACTAAATCAATTCGTACAACGCTCAGAGCAAGATTTAGGGCACTAAGGCAATCGTTATCGCCTAACGCTCAGCAACAGGCCAGTGAAGCCTTAGCTTTGGCCTGTAACAGCTTGTCCAAAAACACCCAAGTTGTTGCACTTTACTTACCAAACGATGGCGAAATTGATCCAACCTTAGCGATTAAACATTTATGGCAACACAATAAACATGTGTTATTACCGGTCATAGACCCAAACAATAAAGGTCATCTCATTTTCCAGCGTTATGAACAAGATACAAAATTACCCCTAAATCAATACGGCATTCCTGAACCTAAATATGACCCAGCTGAAATTGTCGATATCACGACGATTGATATCATCTTTATGCCACTCGTTGGATTTGACTCACAGGGCAATAGACTCGGCATGGGTGGCGGTTATTATGACCGAACATTAAGCGCCGTCGCACCACACAAGCCAGTTCTTATAGGCCTCGCGCATGATTGCCAGCAAGTTGATAGGCTTCCTGTTGAAGTCTGGGACATACCTTTGCATATCATTTTAACGCCAAGCCAAAAATTAATCACAAAACACGGTGAAAAGTTATTCGAGCTACCGTTATAATACGCTTTACTTAGTACATAATAAGCCCACAATGAAAGCTCATTAACAGCCTACAATCTGGAACAAAAATGACACAAGATGAATTAAAAAAAGCCGCGGCTTATGCAGCCCTCGATTTTATTGAACCTGATACGATTGTCGGCGTTGGCACAGGCTCCACTGTAAATCACTTTATCGACGCCTTAGCCACTATTAAGAACAAAATTACTGGTGCCATTTCAAGTTCAGATGCATCCACTAAAAAGTTAAAGGATTATGGAATCGAAGTTTTCGACTTAAATGAAGTTTCCTATATAGATGTGTACGTCGACGGTGCGGATGAGATCAATTCTGATAAGGCTATGATAAAAGGGGGCGGCGCTGCCTTAACTCGTGAAAAAATTGTCGCAGCCGTTGCTCGAAAATTTGTTTGTATCGTAGACAACACAAAACAGGTTCGATTTCTTGGCGAGTTTCCTCTACCAATTGAAGTCATTCCAATGGCTCGCAGCTACGTTGCCCGTGAGATTGTCAAACTTGGTGGTGACCCGGTTTATCGTGACGGTGTTGTTACCGACAACGGCAATGTGATCTTAGATGTCTTCAACATGAAAATAGCGCAACCAAGAAAACTTGAAGAACAATTGAATAATATCGTCGGTGTTGTGACCAATGGATTGTTTGCCCATCGCTGCGCTGATGTCGTGATCGTTGGTAATCCCGATGGCGTCGAAATTCTATCCTAATATTTGCTATCGCTAATTCGTCTTTAACTAAAGTTGTTTAAAGGTGTAAATTATTTTGAAATACGCATTAGAATTTCTAATTTATACCAATAAATTACTTTATTAAAGACGCAAAATAGAGTATTAATTCTAAATTAAGTCAATTTCTTCACCGTGGGGACAAATAAAAGAATGAGCAACGTATCACTAGCCAAAGATAAAATTAAGATATTACTACTTGAAGGTTTACACCAAAGTTCAGTAGATACACTTAAAGCACAGGGCTACAACAATATTGAATCCCTTAAAACGTCTCTTCCAGAGGATGAGTTGATCGAGAAGATCAAAGACGTTCATTTCATTGGTATTCGTTCTCGCACACAATTGACTAAAAATGTATTTGCTCACGCTAAGAAACTAGTCTCTGTTGGATGTTTTTGTATTGGTACAAATCAGGTTGACTTAAAAGCGGCTAAAGAAAAAGGCATCGTGGTTTTTAACGCGCCCTTCTCTAATACCCGTTCGGTTGCCGAGTTAGTTTTAGGTGAAATTCTTTTACTTATCCGTGGCGTTCCAGAAAAAAGTGCTAAAGCGCACCGTGGAGAATGGAATAAGTCTGCTGTTGGCTCATTTGAAGCTCGTGGTAAAACACTTGGTATCGTTGGTTACGGTCACATTGGTACTCAGCTCGGTATTATGGCTGAAAATATTGGTATGAAAGTCCAATATTTTGATATTGAAACTAAGTTAAGTCTTGGTAACTCTTCGCAAGTCGCATCAATGCAAGAATTGCTAAATACGTCTGATGTCATTTCACTTCATGTTCCTGAAACTGTGCAAACCCAAAACATGTTTGGTGCTGCAGAATTCGAACAAATGAAACAAGGCGCTATTTTCATTAACGCATCTCGTGGAACAGTTGTTGATATTGACGCATTGGCTGAAGCTATCAAAAGCAAAAAATTATCTGGTGCAGCAATAGACGTATTCCCTGTTGAACCAAAATCAAATGATGAAGAGTTTGTCTCACCACTTCGTGGATTAGACAATGTTATCTTAACGCCACATGTTGGGGGATCAACTCAAGAAGCCCAGGAAAACATTGGCATCGAAGTCGCAGGAAAAATGGCAAAATATTCAGACAATGGTTCAACCCTTAGCGCGGTAAACTTCCCTGAAGTATCCTTACCTGAACATACGGGTCGAAGCCGCCTGTTGCATCTTCATAAAAACCAACCTGGTGTTTTAACAAAGATAAATGAAGCATTTGCTAAACACAATATCAATATCGCGGCTCAGTATTTACAAACTGACGATACTCTAGGTTATGTTGTTATCGACATTGACGCCGATGATCGTAAAGTGGCTCTTAAAGAACTAAAAGCCATCGAAGGTACAGTTAAAGCTCGTATACTTCACTAAGCATTCGCTCTCGCCATACAAAAATGACGATAAAATTAAGCCGAGTTTTTTAACTCGGCTTTTTTATTTGTAAAAATTTTCAAGTGGTGCTTTACACCAGTAGTATTTACTGTATATTTAAACAGTCTTTTGTTTAAATAATCTACATCAGGAGTTTACTATGGCTGTTGCAACCCAATATGTTGTGATCCGTACGACTAGACAAAATGAGGAGCAAGAAGTAATGACATTTACCGACAAGCGTGCCGCTGACGATTACGACAAAATGTTAGATATGGCAGACGGCATGTTTGAACTTCTGCATAATTCAGACGTAACCTTGTCTGAAGAACAATGTGAAGAACTCAGTATTTTTCTTGCCAAAGAGCGCGAAGAGGTTCTTATAGCCCTTCAAGCGAAGAAAAAACCAGTGCCAAAAAAAAGTGAAAAATCAGTAAAGGCGAAAGCCACTGATAAAAATCAGGCAGATTTACTAGACGAAGAGCAGATCAGTAATCAGAGTTTGTCTGACACTTTAATCGTTAAAAAAGACAGTAAAAATAAACAAAGCAAGTCGGTTGCTGAAACAGACAGCGACGACAAACTTGTCGATTTTGTTATAGAAAAAGACGAAGCTGCTTGATATTTAATTGATTTAACTCCATAAAGAGCCAATTAATTTAGTTTAACGCGTCTCTTGTGGAGTTTAACCTTGAATAAAAGTCTTTTAACAAACCTAATTGCATTTGTCGCCTGTTTACTTGGATGGCAATTTTCTATTGAATGGCTATTTATTACCGCGCTATTCGCTTTGTCTGGTGCAGTTACTAACTGGCTAGCTGTACATATGTTATTTGAAAAAATACCGGGGCTATATGGCTCTGGTGTTGTGCAAGTTAAGTTTAAACAGTTTAAAAACGGTATCCAAACATTAATAATGGAGCAGTTTTTTACAGAAGAAAACTTATCTAAGTTTATGTCTGAGCAAAATACCTCTCCACAACCAGCTGGTTTTGATCTAAAGCCGATCATCGAAGATGTTGACCTATCCCCCGCTTTTGACTCTCTCATTGTTACAATTCAAAACAGTTCATTTGGCAGCATGTTAGGTATGCTTGGTGGTGTAGAAGCGCTAGCACCAATGCGTGAACCATTTGTCGAAAACTTAAAAACATCAATAGTAGAAATTAGTCAAACAGATGATTTTCAACAAAAGCTGTTAACTAACCTATCTGATCCGCAGCACATGTCAGATATAAAACAAAAGGTAGATGCCGTTGTCAGCCAACGTCTTGATGAATTAACGCCGCAAATGGTGAAAACAATCATCCAAGATATGATCCGTACACATTTAGGTTGGTTGGTCGTGTGGGGTGGTGTTTTTGGCGGCTTAATAGGCTTTGGTGCGCACTTAGCCGGTATTTAAATACCGGCTAAAACCAGCAACCTCATATTAGTAGCCTAAAAGCTAATATAGTCTCGTTGCTGGCGTTTACCTATCGTTCTTCATTATGGTTTGGACTAACGACGTAAATCTAGTCGATTTGACTCTTGCAACCATCGCATATATTCAATAAATGGCATTGGTTTTGAGTAGAAATACCCTTGGCCAATGAGTCCTTCATAGTCTTTAAGCATATTTGCGACAACTTCTGTCTCAATACCTTCTGCAACAGCTTTGACTTTCAGTCGGCTTGCTAACGTAATTGTCATTTCAGTTATTGTTTGGTTCCGCTCCGACACATCAATATTCATAAAACATTTATCAATTTTTAATTCATGGAATGGTAACTGCGACAAATAGTCTAGGCTCGAATAACCTGTACCGAAGTCATCGATAGCAATTTTAAATCCTTGTTCGTATAAATCGGTCAGAATACGTTTGGCTAATTTAGGATCTTCTGCTGTCGCTGATTCGGTTAATTCAAAAATGATTGATGCCGGTGGGATACTAAAACGACTGACTGTTGTTAAAATATGCGCGACGAGACTATTATCATTTAAATCTTTACCCGAAATATTAATCGATACTGTGTGTTCAAATCCTAATTTCAGCAGTTTACTATGCTGAGATAACCCACGCTCAATTACCCATTCAGTCACTTGATGAATAACACCGGTTTCTTCTGCAATATCGATAATATAATCTGGTGGGATAAAGCCCATTTCAGGGTGCATCCAACGTAATAACAATTCACTACCTACAACGTCTCCAGTGGCAATATGGATCTGTGGTTGGTGGTATAATTCTAAATCGTCATCTTCTATCGCTTTCTGTAATTCCGCAGCTAACGCGAATCTTTTGTGCATATCATCAGACCGAGATTGATCAAACTTAACCCAACTCAAGTCATTGTTTTTTGTCGCACGAATCGCCTGATAGGCGGAAATTAGTAATTTATCTCTTTCTTTAATATCGGTAGGGTAATTCACCATACCGGCAACGCAGCTGACTGATAGTGAAACGCCATTTATTTCAATTAAAGAAGAAACCCCTTCTTGTATCGTCAAAAAGTTGTAGTTAAGTGCCTCATCATCTAACTCTCCCATAAAGAGAATTGCAAAGTTAGAATCTGAAATTCGAGCGATATTGTATTGCTCTGTTTGGCTATCGACTTCATCAAAAAAATGTGTGGTGCTAAAACCTTTTGCGTAATCGGCAACATTTTTAAATAAAGTTTTAAAAAACGTATTTGCACTTTCTATCCCTAAAGCAGGAATGATTTCTTTTGCTTGAGGTACTTCAAACACAGCAAGACTGAATGGAATGCGGGCATCAACTAGCTTTTTCAAGGCTTTCTCCAATGCCAACGAATTAGGCAATCCGGTCACACCGTCGTGATGCATCCGGTACTCCTTATCAATTTCATTAGCACGGAATCTGTCCATCAATGCCACAGACATAATGCATATTTCAGCTAATACCCCTAAAACAGCGCCATTTCGCGTGACAAAGTTGTACGGTACACCACCATTAAAGGCTGCAACGCCAACCCCTACTCCCACAAATAAAGGAAGCCAACTCGCAATATAATATTTAACCCACAACATTTTACTTTTGACGCAATTCATTATCAAAATGACGGCATAGCAATAAACACTCGCCACTGCAGCAAAATAATAAGGTGTTAATGTGGCTTCAGTAAAAACAAAACCACTTGCGGCAAAAACAAACATCAGTGACGACAATTTTCGGCCTAAATTAATAAACCAAGGTTCAATCTTATCCATTCTCAAAAAGGAAATCGCAAATCGGATAGCAAACGCTAACCCACAAAAATGCGAAATCATGAGATGCTGATTAAACCACTGGGCAATACTGATAGGCAGTATGTAAAAAATAAAGCCGTTTATTAGGGATAATGTAAAACACGCAAAAAATACATAACCGATGTAGTTCATGTAAGACGTATCGCCTATACCTCTGAACATAAAGAAGTTATAGATGATCATGATCAAGGATACGCCAAGAAACGATCCCAAAAGTAAAAATTGCGCGGTACTTCTAAAAATTGAATCTTTAATTGGCTCGATGATTATTGGACTTGCACTGGCACCATTGGTTTGAACATGGATGTATATTGATTTAGTACCATCGAATAGTTTAAAGATGTTAATTTGAGGGACGACATAATCAAGAGTTAAGTCGTTAGTGGACTTATCTCCAAGATGGCGTTCATCAATTACATTACCATTTTCAATTAGATAAAATGAAATCGTATCTAATGTAGGGTTATCGACGGTAACGGCAAAGGCTTGGTCAATTGGTGCGGCAAAGTCGTTGAGGCTCAATCGGTACCATACGGAAAAATCGAGCGACTGTGGTTTATGCATATGAACTTTACTATCAGCAAACATCCCTACAGGGAGTCTCTGAATTTGTTCAATGTTTAAAGGACTTGTGGAGTCATCAACGTATAATATATCAATGCTATTACTAAGATCCGTGCCGTCGATTGCGACTATGTCGTTAGCAAAGCTTGAACTTAATGTTAATAAAAATATTAAGGCTGCGAGTAAATATCCACCTTTGTATCTTTCCAATCGTTTTATGACCAAAGTCAACTCCGTTTGCCTCTCGCAAGCATCAATTTCAACACGTTTAATAGTTACAGTTTAGAACAGTTAAAAATAATTGAAATGATTTTTTCTAAAAATCAAAGCTTTGATTTCACTTCGATTTTTAGAAATGCACTTGGCGTTTATCCTAAAGACTTTTCGTCTCGGTCAATACGACTCGCAATTGCTCCGTCCTGGTCTTTGTATTTTGCATCTATTCGCGAACGATACGGGTTAGCCGCAGGTCCTGATAAGGTTTCAAAGCTAAGTGCGCCAATCTTCATATGCGGCTTTAATGCCAATGGCAATTTACCTGAATTGTAGAATTCTAGTACGATATTACCTGACCAGCCTGGATCTATGCGGTGAGCCGTTACGTGCACCATTAATCCTAAACGGGCTAATGAAGAACGGCCATCTAACCAACCAACAAGGTTGTCTGGTATCGTGATAGATTCATGTGTCATCGCTAATGCAAGTTGTCCAGGGTGAAGAAAAAACGCTTTTTCCTCACTAATAATAATTTCGTCACTCATTATCGATTCAAGCGCTTTTTCAGTCTCAGCTTTCGGACCACTTAAATCAATGTAAGGCGCGGCATGATCTTGGAATACACGAAAGCGATTTCCTAACGTTAAATCGACAGTAACCCCGGTGATATAATCGTCCGAAGGTCTAGGCGAAATGGCAATAAGCCCCTCGTTTAAATGATTGATTATGTCGGTATCGCAAAGACGCATGAGTTTTTTCCTATTGGGTATTGGCTGTTACGCCAGCGTAATAATTTGTTGAGTCTGTTTAGACAGTTGCATCATAAGTGAAAATGCCAATTGCTGGTACTCTTTATCTTCATTTTCTGACATTACAAACGGTACACCTGAATCGCCAGAACTACGTACTAATGGATTTAACGGCAATTCAGCTAACAAAGGGACGTTATGATTAGACGCACACTTTTCGCCACCACCTGTACCAAAAAGATGATGGATATGGCCACAATTATCACAAACAAATTGACTCATATTTTCGACAACGCCAAGCACCGGAGTAGCAACTTTTTGAAACATCTCAATGCCTTTTTCAGCGTCAGCCAACGCCACATTTTGTGGTGTTGTGACGATTAATGCTCCGTCACACTTAACGTTTTCTGACATCGTCAGTTGTATATCACCAGTTCCCGGCGGCATATCAACTAATAAGATATCTAACTCAGGCCAATTAGTCTCGTTGACGACCTGCATCAAAGCGCGTGATGCCATCGGTCCTCGCCAGATTGCCGCTTTGTCTTTTGGAATAAGAAAACCTATAGAATTGAGCGCGACGTCAAACTTAACATGTGGTTCCATCGTTTTTTCATCTTTCGTGGTAACCGATTCCCCTTCCAAACCAAACATCATTGGCATCGATGGCCCATAAATATCCGCGTCAAGCACACCGACTTTGTGGCCTAATTTGGCCAAGGTTACAGCTAAATTTGTTGTAACCGTTGATTTACCCACTCCGCCTTTACCAGACGCAACCGCGACGATACTTTTAACGCCGCTGACGTTTGAATGATTTCCTACCGTTGGCTTGTAGACATATTCAACATGGGGATAAATATCGTTTACGTACTCTGCCAAAAATGTTGATACTGTTGCAGATTCGAAAGGCAATGACACGACTAATCTTTTGCCTTTTTGCTCAATTTCGATCTGACCAAAAATCCCCTTAGGAAACCATTTGTTGTTAACTGATTTGAGTCTATCTCGTATCTGATTTTTTTGTTCAGAGAGATCTTTACCGGTAAATAGTTTAGTTAGATTCATTTTATTCAATTTCTAGGTGTATAGATGGGTGCATATTGAGGCTAAATTATGTAACATCACGGCTTTGATTAGTAGTGTTAACTGCACTATCTTTTTTCTACTTATTAAGTCCGCCTGACCACAGGCCACTAAAGGTTTTTTCAACATTATGACAGCGACTCGCAAAATCCTTATTACGAGTGCATTACCATACGCAAATGGTTCTTTGCACTTAGGCCATTTGATGGAATATGTGCAAACCGATATTTGGTACCGTTTCCAAAAAGCACAGGGTAACGAATGTTATTACGTTTGTGCCGATGATGCGCACGGCACACCTATTATGTTAAGGGCACAACAACAGGGCATAGCTCCTGAAGATATGGTTGCTGAAGTTCGAAAAGAACGAATTCAAGACTTTGCCGACTTCCATATCGAGTTTGACAATTATCATAGTACGCATAGCGATGAAAACCGCGAGCTTGCTTCATTAATTTATAACAAACTAAACGATGCGGGTTATATCGCTCGTCGTTCGATTAGTCAGCTGTTTGATCCTGAAAAAGAAATGTTTTTGCCAGACCGTTTTGTAACTGGAACTTGTCCTAAATGTGATTCACCAGATCAAAATGGTGATAACTGTGACAAGTGCGGCGCTACATACGGTCCAGTAGATTTAAAAAATCCTAAGTCGGCTATTTCTGGTGCAACACCTGTACTGAAAGATTCTGAACATTACTTTTTTGACCTGCCAAAATTTGAGCCTATGTTAAAAGAATGGTTGCACAGCGGCAGCATTCAAGCCGAAATGGCAAACAAATTAGAAGAGTGGTTTGAGCAAGGACTACAACAGTGGGACATCAGCCGCGACGCGCCATATTTTGGATTTGAAATTCCAAATGCGCCGGGCAAATATTTTTATGTCTGGCTTGACGCACCAATCGGTTACATGGCCAGTTTCAAAAATTATTGTGATAATAACAATGTAAATTTTGATGAGTTTTGGCAAGCGGATTCAGAGGCTGAGCTATACCATTTTATAGGTAAAGACATCATCTATTTCCACAGCCTATTTTGGCCTGCTATGTTAGAAGGCGCAAACTTCCGCAAACCGACTAATGTATTTGCCCATGGGTTTGTTACGGTTAATGGCGAAAAAATGTCTAAATCTCGTGGCACGTTTATTAAAGCAAGAACGTACCTAGACCACCTCAATCCAGAATATCTTCGCTATTATTTTGCGGCGAAACTCAATAGCGGGATCACCGACCTAGATCTTAATCTTGACGACTTTGGCCAGAAAGTGAATTCAGACTTAATAGGTAAAGTAGTTAACATCGCAAGTCGATGTGCCGGCTTTATTAAAAAACGCTTTGAAGGCCAGTTGTCGGCCACTATCGACAGCCCAGAATTATTGCTTGAGTTCCAACAAGCCAAAGAATCTATTACAGCAAACTATGAAAACCGCGAATTTGCAAAAGCAATCCGCGAAATCATGTCGTTGGCAGATAAAGCCAATAAATACATTGACGAAAAGGCACCATGGGTAACCGTTAAAGATGAAAACCTGCAGCAACAAACACAAGATGTTTGTTCTATGGGAATTAATCTATTTAGAATTTTAATGATCTATCTTAAACCGGTATTACCAGCGATGGCGAAAGAAGTTGAAACATTCTTGAATAACGAGCTTACTTTTGACGGCGTAGACGCACCACTTGTTAGCCACGAAATCAACAAATTTAAAGCTTTAATGCAACGTGTCGACATGGACAAAGTTGCTGCAATGGTTGAAGATTCAAAAGAAAGCTTAGCTGCAACGCAACCTGTAAAAACAGGACCATTAGCAGATGACCCAATTGCCGATGAAATTGAGTTTGACGACTTTGCCAAAATTGACCTTCGTATCGCTAAAATTATAAAGGCGGAACATGTTGAAGGGGCAGAGAAACTGCTGAAGTTCCAACTTGATATTGGTGGTGAGACACGCCAAATTCTATCTGGTATTAAGGCTGCTTATTCGCCTGAAGATTTAGAAGGAAAACTAACCGTTGTCGTGGCGAATCTGAAACCACGAAAAATGCGATTTGGTATGTCTGAAGGCATGATCTTAGCGGCCGGACCTGGTGGCAAAGAGTTGTGGATATTAGAACCACACGAAGGCGCCCAGCCTGGTATGCGAGTTATGTAGCTTGTATAAATAAATATTAGAGCCAGCCGTCGTGCTGGCTTTTTTGTATTAGACTGCAAATTGTCAAGCCAACTGCCTCAAGCGCTAAAACCGATAACGCAGCTTAAGGCCACTTGTCAGAACACCGCCATTGTCGGTCGGTATATAAAGTAAATCCCCGCCAATTGTCCAATCTTGGTTAACATCATACTCAGCTCCAACAAATGGACTCACTCCTAATGTCACAATACCATCTATATTGGTTGCCAAATTTCGACCGTAACCCGTCGCCGCAGCAATTGACACGCCATAACTAATCTCAATATTGGAGTCAAAAAATGGCATTTGGTTATACCAAATTTGATACCCCAACAAATAACTACGCTTGTTGTAACTATTAATAAATGTGCTTATAAACCACCTATTATAAAAAATAGATGTAATTTTATTGTTTTCATTAGTCGCGTTATCGTTTGTCCTATCTACATGATAAGTATCCAAACCTAACCACAATGCGACGTGTTGGTTTTGAGCTGCATTTGTCGACCAACTATTCAATGTAATGATAATGAAAATAATTGGTCTTAAAAATTGGCTTAACTCGTTATTTTTATTCATAATGAGTTTGAACATCCAATAATAATAATTAGTAATCGTACTCAATCATAAAGGGAATGAAGATGGACTCATCTCAGTTTACACCAGTACATTGGTTAAACCATTGGTCAGAAACCACTCCAGATAAAATATTCTTAGAGCAGCCTGTCGATCGCACCTATCAAACGCATACATGGTCGCAAATAAAGGCAAAAGTAGATCATGTTTCTTCAAGTTTATTCCAACTTGGACTAAAACGTGGAGATAAAGTCGCTATTTTTGCAAAAAACTGTGCCGAATGGATTATTGCCGACCTTGCTATAATGAGAGCCGGGATGGTCAGTGTTCCAATCTACCCTTCAGCGAACGCTGAAACTGTTCAATATGTTTTAGAACATTCTGAGTCAAAGGCCGTTTTTATTGGCAAAATTGACAAATGGGAGCTCGCAGAACCTGGCGTTACTGGAAACATAATTCGCATAGATATGGGTTACAAAACCATGCCGTGCCAATACAGTTGGGCACAATTAGACAATTTTGGCAGCCCTATTCCGGATTTTGTTCCCCATATTGACGACCTAATGTCGATTATTTATACGTCTGGGAGCACAGGTAATCCAAAAGGTGCAATGGTAAATTACAGTGCATACGGTTGGGCAAACCAGCAAATTGTTAAAGTACTTGGCATTGATGAGAAAGAACGATTTTTGTCCTATTTGCCATTAGCCCATATTACCGAACGCGTACTTGTTGAGGGTGCAGCATATCACTCGAATATGACGCTCTATTTTACCGAGTCGCTCGAGCATTTTGTTAGTGACCTGCAATATGCCAAACCGACTATTTTCTTTAGTGTTCCACGACTATGGAGCCTATTTCAAAAAAATATTATCGACAAAATTGGCAATACCAAACTTAACATCTTGTTATCCATTCCGATTGTTAGTGGCTTAATAAGAAGTAAAATCCAAAAAGGTCTAGGGCTAGAACATGCACGTCTAACCGCGTCGGGATCTGCTCCAATTTCACCGGCTATTATTCGTTGGTACCAAAAAGTAGGTATTAACATTTGTGAAGCTTGGGGAATGACCGAAAATTGCATCTACGCTTTAGGTAACTTTCCGTTTAATGAACGCATGATTGGAAGTGTCGGGCCGGTACTTGATGGTTGTGAAATTAAAACCACGGATGAGGACGAGCTGCTATTTAAAAGTCCTGGGCTATTTTCTGGGTACTACAAAAACGAAGAAGCAACCAAAGAAGCATTTGATAAAGATGGTTTTTTCCGCACCGGCGATTTAGCTAAAATTGGTGAATTAGGCGAAGTGAAGTTAATTGGCCGAGTAAAAGATAACTTCAAGACCGCAAAAGGCAAGTTTGTATCACCAGTTCCTATTGAAAAAATGTTAGCACAGGATACACACATTGAACTGCTTTGTGTTGTCGGTTCTGGCATGTCAGCACCGGTCTGCTTAGTACAATTGTCTGAAGGTGCGAGCCATCAGCCAAGAGAACAAGTTCGCAGTGCATTAGCCAATACGCTTAAAGGTATTAATAAGAGACTTGAGTCCCATGAGTGCATTGGGGCAATGGTAGTTGTTAAAGAAAGTTGGACACCAGAAAATGGTATTTTAACCCCAACGCTTAAGATTAAACGCCATGTTCTCCACGAAATGTATAATGAAAAAGTAGATGAACTAAAAGGCAATCAAGTCATTTGGGAAGATGAATTGAACGCCTAACGTACGATAAAATCAGGTCCGGGCACGACACCCGGACCTTTTCTCATAAAAATACTGTTGTAAAACAGAGTTTAAAATTCAAACTTCAAAATTTCATCGCCTTTAATCTTAAATAATCTAACGAAGCAAATCCTCTGAACTAAGATCATATAGCGACATTGATGTATTCGGAGGATCCCATGAATAACGTAATGAAATGCCAAGCCGCTACAATTAATGAATATTTTTGCCATCATAAATCCCTTGAGCTCGCAGAATTTATGTCTGACATTAATATGCCATTTGATCAACAAGATCGGGTTTTGAATGCAATTCAGCGACTGTCGAAGCCGTCAGCACGAAAGATTAGTATAATTCTGGAACTTGCGGGAAATAACACTATGACCGAGCAACTACTCAAATAACCAAATGCAGTAAATCAGACTAAAGAATGCGCTAATCTGATTTACTTTGAATACCTAAGTTTCATACATTTGATAGACAAGGACGTCTCTTTTTTATAAATATCAATTAGATGTCATACTATGCAATTCAGTTTATTAATCCCATTCCTTATAATGAACGTAGCAGTTCAAAGTCTCATCAGCCTAGGTTGAGCTAAACATTTGTTAGCTAATTTAGTGGCTGACAATTCAAGTTATGATCTTCTATGAATTTTTAATTAATTGCTCGTGAAGTCGTTTCACCTGATCACGCAACTCACCCGCTTTTTCAAACTCTAGGTTTTTAGCGTGTTCTAACATTTGCGCCTCTAGTGTTTTAATTTCTTTGGCAATTTCTTTTGGAGATTTCGTACGGTAATCAACCAAACCTTCTTTAACCAAAATTTTCATCGCCGCATTATTCGGCGCTTTTCCTTCGCCAAGATCCATGATGTCACCAATCTTTTTGATAACACCCCGAGGAGTGATCCCATGTTTTACATTATGCGCATGTTGCTTTTCACGACGGCGGTCTGTTTCATCAATCGCTTTACGCATTGATTTTGTGATCCGATCACCGTACAAAATTGCTTTACCATTGACGTTCCGCGCGGCGCGACCAATGGTTTGGATAAGAGATCGTTCCGAGCGTAAAAAGCCTTCTTTGTCGGCATCTAGTATTGCAACCAAAGAAACCTCAGGCATATCTAGGCCCTCTCGGAGTAAGTTAATACCAACTAATACATCAAAGTGACCCGCCCGCAGATCTCGAATAATTTCGATACGTTCAACAGTATCTATGTCCGAATGCAAGTAACGAACACGGATGCCGTGATCAGCTAAGTAATCAGTCAGATCTTCAGCCATACGTTTAGTTAATGTCGTTACCAGTACACGTTCATTTTTTTCAACTCTAATACCAATCTCAGACATTAAATCATCGACCTGAGTACCGACCGGACGCACTTCGATAATTGGGTCTAATAAGCCTGTCGGGCGAACTACCTGCTCGGCTACTTCGCCATCGGACTTTTCAATTTCATAGTTACCTGGGGTCGCTGAAACATATATCGTTTGCGGCACTAAACGCTCAAATTCATCAAATTTGAGTGGTCTATTATCTAATGCTGATGGCAACCTGAAACCAAATTCAACCAAATTTTCTTTTCTTGAACGGTCTCCTTTGTACATAGCGCCAACTTGTGACACGGTAACATGGGATTCATCAATAATTAGTAGGCCATCTGATGGGAAATAATCAATGAGCGTCGGAGGCGCTTCACCTGGGTTTCGAGTTGACAAATAACGAGAGTAGTTTTCGATGCCAGAGCAATAACCTAATTCCTGCATCATCTCAATATCAAATAATGTCCGTTGACTTAGTCGCTGTTCTTCCACCAGTTTGTGGGACTCTCGAAGTTGCTTTTTACGGCTCTGTAATTCAACTTTGATTTCTTCAACCGCGGCTAAAATTTTAGCTCGTGGTGTAACATAGTGAGTTTTAGGGAAAATAGTCGCCCTTGTGATCTTTTTCTCAACGGCACCGGTGAGAGGATCAAACCAGGTCAGTTTCTCGATTTCTTCATCAAACAATTCAACCCGCACGGCAAACTTATCTGAATCAGCAGGATAAATATCAATAACATCGCCGCGAACACGATAACAACCTCGCTGGAAATCGATGTCATTACGTTTATATTGCAGTTCTGCCAACCGACGTAAGATTTGACGCTGGTCAACCATATCCCCAACTTTGAGATGCAATAACATTTTCATATACGACTCGGGATCACCCAGACCGTATATTGCAGATACCGACGCAATGATAATTACGTCGCTACGCTCCATCAGCGCCTTTGTGGCGGACAAACGCATCTGTTCGATATGTTCGTTTATCGTTGCATCTTTCTCAATGAAGGTGTCCGTAGAGGCAACATAAGCCTCTGGTTGGTAATAGTCATAATAGGAAACAAAATACTCAACTGAATTATTTGGGAAAAACTCTTTCATCTCACCGTACAACTGGGCTGCCAATGTTTTATTGTGGGCCATTATTAACGTTGGACGAGAAACCTGTGAGATGACATTCGCCATGGTAAATGTCTTGCCGGTCCCCGTTGCACCAAGTAGGGTTTGATAAGCTAAACCGTCATTAAGCCCCTCAACTAGCTTTTTAATTGCCGTTGGTTGGTCTCCATCTGGTTTATATTCACTATGTAATTCAAATGGTTTTGATTGTTTCTCTAACATAATTAAGTGGTTACCAAATCGGGTTTAGGAAGGTTTTTAATAAACCAAAAGTACGCAATGAATGCGGTGAATACGTTGCCGATTAAAGCCCCGACAAAAAGTCCAGGCAAGCCATAAAAATAGGAACCTACAAAAGCAAATGGCACATAAAAGACAAACAGACGAATAACGCTTAACACCAACGCCACCATCGGTTTGTGTAAAGCATTAAACGACGAATTAGATAAAATTATGATGCCCTGTAAGCCATAGCCTAATGGCAGAGTCCAAAGGAACAATTTAATGACCTCCATCACTTCCGGATCGTCTTTACCAAACGCGATTGCAATATAACCTGCAACGAGCAGCAATACGACATAAACAGCGGCTTGCCACACTAACACAAATTTAATGCACATTTTGTAGGCCTGTTCGACCCGATCCCAATTACCCGCACCAAAATTTTGACTAATAAAAGGCGGTAATGTCATCGATAAGGCCAATACCACAATACTTGCCATCGACTCTATTCGAGTCCCTACCCCAAAGCCGGCCACTGCGGCGTTACCATGTACCGCAATCATCGCCGTAAGTATTGCCATCGCAATTGGCGTTAACATATTTGCCCCAGCAGCTGGCAATCCAATCCCCAAAATTCGACGGCTAATGCCAGCAAACTCACCAAGAGATAAACGTCGAATATTGATTAACTTTTTCTGAACCGCTAATACATAAAATACCGCAGCAAAACCCACCGACCATGCAATCACGCTGGCAATAGCTGCGCCTTGGATCCCGAGTTCTGGGAATGGGCCGTAACCAAATATAAGCAAAGGATCTAAAATCGCGTTAATGAAACCACAGGACGCCATAATCACACTAGGTGTTTTGGCGTCACCGAATGCTCGCAATATTGAATTACCCACCATCGGTGACATTAAAAAAACCGCACCGATATACCAAATATCCATGTACTCGTGGATGAGTGGCAATAATTCTGGACCAGCGCCAAGTGAGGTAAAGATCAAATCGGTGAATAAAAAGGTCACAAATGCTAAAACAGATACTAACAAAAACGACAAAATCAGAGCGGCAAATCCGTCATCTTTTGCTGCATCTATGTTACCGCTGCCGCGGGCTTTAGCAATAACAGCGGATGTTCCGATACCTAACCCGATTGATAAACTGATTATGGTAAATGTGATAGGAAAGGTAAAACTGATCGCAGCCAACGGCTCAGTCCCTAATAAACCGATAAAATAAGTATCAATCAAATTGAATGACATCAACATCAGCATGCCGACCACGACTTGTTTAGTCATTTTAGACAAGATTGGAGAAATTGGAGCGGTTAATAGATCCTGCTGAGCAGACATATTTTCTGAGCCATTAATTTAAAAAAGCCATTTTAAAGAACTTCTCAAGTGGTTACACCTATTGATTTTAAATAAATGTAAGAAACTTGATCTAATATCGAATGCGTTTCTTATATCATTATGGTATTGCCGCGCAAAGTGGCCCAAATGATGCCCACTTTTAATATGTGGTTTAATATAATATTTAGGCATATTGATCCTATTTATTGCACAAAAATGGCGCGTTGTGCACAGCGGTTGTTTACAAAAATGACATTACGGTTAATATTCATCCCGATCATGAAAGTTACCCACAAAAACAATTTAACCCATTGATATAAATGGATATATTAAAAATGTAACATTTTTTCAACTTAGAGTATTGACACACGTTCTTACTGGCCTGAAGCAATATATAACAAACTCATTCACAAACTTATCCACAGAAACAGTGGATAACATTCTGTAAGCCATGAGTAACAAAGATCAACGGATCTTTTTGGCAAAAAAATAATTATATTTTTGAGATTTCAATTGCAATAATTGCAATATCGATTGACGCTATCGTGCCACTTTTCACTTATGGTTTGACAAATTTGATTAGGAACTGAGCAAACAGTTAAAAAACTGTCACTTTAGCCATAAAAGAGGTTGACAGGTAGGGGGCGGGTAATTAACATTGCGCCCCGTTGTCAGATGGCACTTTGTTCCCCCTTAGCTCAGTTGGTTAGAGCGACGGACTGTTAATCCGCAGGTCCCCCGTTCGAGTCGGGGAGGGGGAGCCACTTCAACGTACTACAATTTGATATTTGTTCCCCCTTAGCTCAGTTGGTTAGAGCGACGGACTGTTAATCCGCAGGTCCCCCGTTCGAGTCGGGGAGGGGGAGCCACTTCAAAATATCATTTACAATATATACCGTTTTATAGTTCCCCCTTAGCTCAGTTGGTTAGAGCGACGGACTGTTAATCCGCAGGTCCCCCGTTCGAGTCGGGGAGGGGGAGCCACTTCTTTTGGCTAAAATCACGATTCCCTTAAGCCACCGCAATATTTGTTAACAAACAAACTGTCCGCTATTCACTCTAAATTGTTTATTTAACTGACCTTTTCTGTTTAAATAAGTGCTTATTATTTCCACTGCATTTAAAATCAAATGCAAATACCCGTGCTGTTTGAGGGAGCAAATATGAATAAGCTGAGAAATCTGCTTTTAATTCAATTATTAACAGGACTTTTAATAGGTGTAGCTGTTGCCGGCGCAGGCCTCTTTACAATTTCTACATTAATACATAGCGAACAGCAGTATCATAAAGAATTGATCCAACAATTTTCTATTGGTAATTTAATTGATGAACCTAAGCTGCTGTCCAAACAGTTAAAAGCATCAATTGAGTTTGAATATTTAACGATCAAAGATCGTGAAGGCCATGTACTTTATAGCTTCAATAAAGCCCAAGAAGACATGCCTGTGTTGACCAGTATTTTGAAAGAAGCCGATTTGCACACCACACCAAAAACCTTAGCAAGCCCTGAAGGTTCGTTGTTAATAGACTTCCACTCTTCTTATGACGACATATTAACCCCTGCCCTCTCTGCGCTTATCGTCGCTATTTCAACGCCACTCATCATTGTCTTAATTAGCTTTTTGCTGTTTCGAATTTCAATGGGTCAAATTTTTAGACAAGTTGCTCAAGACTGCGCTAAAAATATTGAAAGTGTCATGACTGACAAATCTGAAGTAGAGCTACAGGAGTTACCTAAACAATTTAAATTAATTGAAAAATCAACGGCAAAATTAAAAGCCTTTTTTGAAAATCAATTAGTCGAATTTGAAAACTCTGCATCTGAATTAAAAACAGAAGCATATAAAGATAGCCTGACGAACTTGCCAAACCGCACACGATTTGTTGAAGAGTTTGAACAAGAAATTGGCCAGCCAGACAAACATAATCAATTTGGCGTCTTACTTTTATTGCGTGCGACGGAATTGCAGCATATTAACCAATCTAAAGGTTATCAGTCGGGTGATAAATACGTTAAGGGCATCTCAGATATTCTGGTCAGCGTGGTTGGTACATACTCTAACGCCAAACTTTACCGTTTAAATGGTTCAGACTTTGGCATGATTTTGCCAAATATTACGGCAAAAGAAGCAGACACTATGGCGCAAAATATTCACTCTCGATTGAACGAATATATGCGAATTTCTGAATTATCAGCTGTTGGCAGCATGGGCATTGTTACTTATGGTCATGGTAAACCTTTAGGCGAGTTACTGGCATCTGCCGATACCGCAATTAGTTTAGCGCAAACCAAACACGTAAATGCTTGGCATGTGCATAAAGACAACAACCTCGGTCAAACATCAGCAACCACATTTGGTAACCAAAATTGGCGTGCTGTTATTGATGATGTCATTAGCAATGGCAATGTCACTTTGCTGTTCCAACCAATTAAAGCGGCAAATCGCGGAACAAAAGCCTATTCTGAAGTTTTATCTCGATTTAAATCAGACGATGCGCAAGTGTTGCCGACAGCGTCATTTTTAGCTATGGCCGAAAAATTGAACCGCGTGGTTGAGATTGACCAACTCATAGTTGAAAAAGTCCTAGAGCTGATTAAAACGAAGAGCATTACTGACCAATTTTTTGGGATCAATGTAACGCCGGCCTCAGTTCACAATGACCAGTTTATGATTTGGTTGGAAAGAAAATTATTAAAAGAAGCGTCAATAGCGACAAAATTAGTATTTGAAGTGAGTGAGTTTGGCTTGCAACAAAATATTAATTCAAGTCGTCGTTTCATCAACATGATCCATCGTGCCGGTGCTCGGGTAACGGTTGAGAAGTTTGGCGTAGGTATTACATCCTTTAAGTTTTTCCAAGAACTTAAACCTGATTTCATCAAACTTGATGGCAGTTACACTCGCAACATTGAAGATGAAAAGAACAATCAGTACTTTATTCGTATGATCGTCGATTTATCGCATCGTATCGGTGTAAACGTACTGGCTGAGTGTGTTGAAACTCAAGAAGAAAAACACGTATTAGAGAAATTGTTTGTTGACGGTTGTCAGGGCTATTATTTAGGTAAACCTGGACCGTTATAGGTCATTCGGCCTTACTGTTATTATTGAACAACAGTAAGGCTTTGACAAAATCACATCCCAAGCATAAACCCGTCGTATTTTAACGAACAGACAGGTCTGCCGCTCAAATTCATTGTCGTTTTGAAACCCTAATGCGGATCCAATAATAATTTTTACATCAGTGACTTTACCTGTAGTAAATGGCTTTATCCCTATAGTTCATCAAAAATTTAGCTTTTTTGAGTTGTTTCAACAAAATATTCCAATAACCAACCGATTCAACTGTTGTTAAAAGGTCGTTAAAACCGGATAATGTCGAGTGAATTTTTACGGTAAACTGATCAATGTCTGAATATTTTTTACTTCTCGTTAGTACAGTTCTGGTTAATAACTTTGTCTTGGTAAAGTTTTTGGGCCTTTGTCCATTTATGGGGGTTTCTAGTAAATTAGAAACGGCCATAGGCATGGCAATGGCGACAACGTTTGTATTGACCTTGGCATCGATGTTTTCCTACTTATTAAATCACTATATTCTTATGCCGATCGGCCTAGAGTACTTAAGAACCATCGCCTTTATTTTAGTTATCGCTGTTGTCGTGCAATTTACTGAAATGGTCGTTAACAAAACAAGTCCTAAGCTTTACCGTTTATTAGGTATATTTTTACCTCTGATCACAACGAACTGCGCTGTATTAGGTGTTGCCCTTCTCAATGTAAATGCGCACCATGGATTTTTAGAATCTATTGTATATGGCTTTGGCGCAGCAGTTGGTTTCTCAATTGTTCTCGTCTTGTTTGCGTCAATGCGTGAACGTTTAGCTTTTGCCGACGTTCCGCAAGTATTTAAAGGCTCCGCTATCGCAATGGTCACTGCGGGCTTGATGTCTCTGGCATTTTTAGGATTTACGGGGTTAGTTAAAATATAATGGTTAGTGTATTTTATGCCTTGTCTGCTCTGGTTTTAATGGCATTAATTTTTGGTGCTATTTTAGGCTATGCGTCGGTTCGATTTAAAGTTAAAAGTGATCCATTAGTTGAACAGCTCGACCAGCTATTGCCTCAGACTCAGTGCGGCCAATGTGGCTATCCGGGCTGTAAACCTTATGCCGAAGCCATTGCCAATGGCGATGACATAAATAAGTGCCCTCCTGGTGGCGACGCGACGATTAAACTAATCGCAGACCTAATGGGAGTCGAAGCTGTCTCGTTGGACGCCGCACATGGCGAAGAAGATGTTAAAAAAGTCGCCTACATTCGAGAAGATGAATGTATTGGTTGTACTAAGTGTATTCAAGCTTGCCCAGTCGATGCCATTGTCGGAGCGTCAAAAGTTATGCACACCGTTATTGTTGACGAATGTACTGGCTGTGATTTGTGCGTAGAGCCTTGCCCTGTCGACTGTATCGACATGGTACCGCTTCATACTGGAGCAGCAAATTGGAAATGGGACTCGCTTGTGATCCCAACAAAAACCGTAGCGTAGTCGGTAGGTAAATAGTGCAATCTGAACTCACCCTTATTGAACAAGTTAAACTCGGCAAGATCTGGGAATTTCCCGGTGGCATAAATCCACCTGAGCGAAAGTCGTTGTCAAACCAAACTGAGATTGGCAATTTTACCACTCATACTTTATATATCCCTATCCAACAACATATTGGTGTCGCCGGGAGCCTATTAGTTACTAAGGGCGAATCCGTATTAAAAGGTCAGGCATTAACGAGTCCTGGTGAAGGCCTTTCGTTACCAGTGCACGCACCAACTTCTGGTGTCATTTCAGATATCATTGACCACGTAGACGCACATCCGTCTGGTAAAACCGTATTAACTATTGTCCTTGAAGCCGATGGCAAAGATCTTTGGGTAAACAAAAACCCGCTGTTAAATTGGCAAGAACTCGACCGAGATACAGTGGTAAAGCATATACAAGCCGCTGGAGTTAGTGGACTTGGTGGCGCGAGTTTTCCGACCTACGTCAAATTATCTCCCCATAAAAATATTGACCTGCTCATTTTGAATGGCGTTGAATGTGAACCTTACATCACAGCCGACGACGTTTTAATGCGTTATCACGCCAATGAAATTGTCCAAGGTGCACAAATAATCCAGCATTTAGTTGCAGCTAAACTCTGCGTAATTGCAATTGAAGATAATAAAACAGAAGCGATTGCTTCAATTGAAAAAGCGTTAGCTGACGTTGCTGATATTGAATTACGAGTTGTTCCCACCAAATACCCTTCTGGCGGTGAAAAGCAGTTAGTTGAACTTATCACGGGTCTGCAAGTTCCTTCTGGCGGTATCCCGGCAGACATTGGTATTGTGATGCAAAATGTCGGAACCAGTTTTGCTGTAAAACGAGCAACAATCGATGGCGAAGCCTTGGTTTCTCGAGTAGTAACAGTAACTGGCGAACGGGTGAAAAATCCACAAAATCTATGGGTACCTTTAGGGACACCAATTAAAACATTACTGCAAAACGTCGGTTATTCTCCAGAAAAAACACCTCGATTGATAATGGGTGGACCTATGATGGGCTTTAATATTGTCGACGACATGATGCCGGTTGTGAAGAGCACTAACTGTATTTTGGCCCCTAGTAACTTTCATTTACCAGAGCGTGGTGTTGAGCAAAACTGCATCCGATGTGGTCAATGTGCTGACGCTTGCCCTGCCGAATTATTGCCACAGCAATTACAATGGTTTGCGAAAGCTGATGAACACGAAAAGCTTAAAGAATACGACTTGTTTGATTGCATCGAATGCGGTGCTTGTGCCTATGTCTGTCCATCACAAATTCCTTTAGTGCAATATTATCGAATTGCAAAATCTGATATTCGTCAAGCTGAAGAAGAAAAGCTCAAAGCTGAAAAAGCGAAACGCAGATTTGAAGTTCGTCAAGAGCGACTAGAGCGAGACAAGCAAGCTCGGTTATTAAGGCATAAAGAATCCGCTGAAAAACGCAAAAAAGCATTGGCTCAAGACGGTAGTGCAAAAGATAAAATTGCAGCGGCCCTTGCTCGAGCAAAAGCTAAAAAAGCAACATCTGAAAATACTGATGATTTAGCAGCGAGTGATACACCTCAGGATAAAGTTGCAGCAGCAATAGCCCGCGCGAAAGCCAAAAAGTTAAAATCAAGTAAGGTATCTGTTGATAACTCAGCCGATTCAACGCCAGAAGCATCCCTAGAAACATCGCTAAAAGCAACGGATACGGCACCAACGACAAACCCTAATAAAGATCGTGTTGCCGCCGCTGTCGCTCGCGCCAAAGCGAAAAAGCTTGCCAAAGAAGAGCAAGAAAAAGTCAAAAATGACGCTGAACTTAAAAACGAGACCGACCATAAAGGTCACGCAGACGCTGCTGACAAGCCCGTCAGCGAAGCGCAAGTTGACAAGACATTAACAGCTGCGGAAGAACGAAAAGCCAAAGTCGCGGCTGCTGTTGCTAAGGCAAAGGCCAAAAAACAAAAAGCGGCTGCCGATGAGCCTAATCAAGAGCCAACGTTAGACTTCGTCGATAAAGCAAGTGCCAAAATATCTAATGAAGATAAAAAACGCTCTGCTGATGATGAAAGAAAAGCCAAGGTTGCTGCAGCAGTAGCTAAAGCCAAAGCCAAAGCCAAAAAGCAAGCAACTGAAAGCGAAAATTCAACCAATACTAGTGATAAAGAAACACCTGATTTAAACGTTGCAGACGATTTGAGTCAAACACCTGAACAAATTCGAAAAGATAAGGTTGCTGCGGCAATAGCTAAGGCCAAAGCAAAAAAAAATGCCAATAATGACACAGACAACGGGAGCAACAACTCTTGAGTTTACTCACTAATATGTTTGTTAGTTCCCCACATGGAAATTTAGGGTTGACAACAAATCAGATGATGCGGATTGTTGCCTATGCAACGTTACCAGGCCTAGCAGCACAAATTTATTTTTTTGGTTGGGGTAGCCTAATTCAAGCTATTTTGTGTATTAGCACCGCTCTTATTGCCGAAGCGGTGGTGTTAAGTTTGCGAGAAAAACCAATTCGTCGAACGTTATCCGACGGTTCTGCAATGTTAACCGGCTTGCTACTGGCACTAAGTATCCCGCCATTAGCGCCTTGGTGGATTGCCGTAATAGGTACTGTATTTGCGATAATCGTAGTCAAACAGTTGTATGGCGGAATGGGATTTAATTTATTTAACCCTGCGATGGCAGGTTATGTCGTGTTATTAATTTCATTCCCAGTAGCAATGACAAATTGGTTACCACCAACAGAATTATTGCAACACCCGATGGCCTTTGGTGATGCGTTTTTGGCAGTATTTACCGGCTTTACTTATGATGGTTACAATTTAACGCAATTAAAAATGTCAGTGGATGGCATTACGATGGCGACACCGTTAGACCATTTTAAAACAGAACAAATATTAAATTACACAACTACCGAAATACTTAATTCCCCTTTATATGGTGAATATGGCGGTACCGGCTGGCTGGAAGTAAACCTAGCCTTTTTGCTCGGTGGCCTTGCGTTGTTAAAACTGGGAATTATTCGATGGCATATCCCAGTAGCTGTTATCGGTAGTTTAGGGGTTTGTGCTTTGTTAGGAATTACTATTGCGCCTGATCAAACTTACCCACTAAGTTTTAGTCTGCTATCCGGCGCAACGATGTTTGCGGCGTTTTTTATCGCAACTGATCCCGTATCTGCGTCGACAACAAATCAAGGTCGTATTGTATATGGCTGCTTTATCGGCGTTATGATTTACATTATTCGAATTTGGGGCGGTTACCCTGATGGCATTGCATTTGCTGTGTTATTGGCAAATATGTGTGTGCCATTAATTGACCACTACACTAAACCGGTGACATACGGCCACAAACGTCGTCGGGAAGCTAAATCATGAAAAACAAATTAGCGTTTCTTAAAACAAAACAAAACGCCCTATTACTGACAAGTTTTGCAACAGTTTGTACGCTTGCAGTGTCGCTTACTCATATGTGGACAGCGCCGCTTATTGAGCAGCAAAAGCAGATAGCCGTGCTAAACAGTCTAAACGAGTTGTTAGATCCTGCAAAATTTGACAATAACCCTCTGTTAAATTGCACAAAATTAAGCGTACCTAAGATAACAGGCAGTGATTTGCCACAAACGTTTTATCGCGCCACATTAAATGGCCAACCTTACGCCACCGTTTTCCAAACTCGCACAGAACAAGGTTACAACGGGTTAATTGAGTTATTAGTCGCTATTGATAATAACGGTGTCGTTCAAGGTACACGAACGCTAACGCATCAAGAAACGCCTGGTCTTGGAGACAAAATCGAACTTGCTAAATCTGACTGGATCTTAAGCTTTAACCAAAAGTCAGTTCGCAGTGAAGATGATGACAAGTGGAATGTGAAAAAAGATGGTGGTCGATTTGACCAGTTCACTGGGGCAACAATTACCCCGCGGGCTATAGTTAAGCAACTAAGACAGTCCGTTTTTCAAGCTCAACAAAATTTCGATAACATATTTGCCTCACCCAACGACTGTTTGGCTTCGTCAAATAAACAAAACCAGTCCTTAACAGCTAAGGAAAATAGTGATGAGTAATGACAGCAATGTCGCTGACCCTATCGATGATTTAGTCGATAATGACCAACCCCAGGCTAGCTCATTTGACTGGCGCAGTATTACCTTCCAAGGGTTATGGAAAAATAACCCGGCGTTAGTGCAATTGCTTGGCTTGTGTCCTTTGCTCGCGGTTACTAATAGTGTCACAAATGCGTTGGGTTTAGGTTTGGCAACATTACTGGTTTTGGTTGTCTCAAATCTAACAGTATCCCTTGTCAAAAACTGGGTTACAAAAGAAATCCGAATCTCAGTATTCATTATGATCATTGCGTCTTTTGTCACCATTGTGCAGTTGCTTATGAACGCGTATACCTATGAGTTATATTTATCACTTGGTATTTTCATTCCTTTAATCGTTACCAATTGCGCGATTATAGGACGAGCGGAAGCGTTTGCTTCTAAAAACCCTCCAAAAGAAGCAGCTCTAGATGGCTTAATGATGGGCCTTGGGTTCGCTATCGTCTTAGTCTTTTTAGGCGCGATCCGTGAAGTACTAGGCCAAGGTACATTATTTGACGGTGCTCACCTTTTACTGGGGGATTGGGCAAAAGCACTAAAAATAGAAGTATTTAAAGTAGACCAAGCGTTCTTACTCGCGATTTTACCGCCAGGCGCCTTTATCGGTATGGGATTTATTATCGCTGGAAAAAACTACATCGATAACAAAATCGCTCAACGTCAAGCAAGTTCGAAACCGAAAAAGTCAGTTACACGCGCCCGTGTTACTCACGTTAATTAGTAAAAAGATACGTTATGAATAAAGAAAAACGTTACGAAATCCTCACTCGGTTGCGCGCTAATGATCCGAACCCGACAACCGAATTGGATTTTACTTCACCCTTTGAGCTACTTATTGCCGTATTATTGTCGGCCCAAGCCACTGATGTAAGTGTTAACAAAGCAACGGCGAAATTATTTCCAATTGCTAGAACCCCAGACGAAATGTTGAAACTTGGAGTCGATGGTGTAAAACAACACATTAAAACAATTGGCTTATTTAATTCAAAAGCTGAAAACACCATTAAAACGTGTCGAATTTTGGTTGAACAACACAATTCACAAATACCAGAAAACCGCGAAGCACTCGAAGCTTTGCCTGGTGTAGGTCGGAAAACGGCAAATGTGGTACTAAATACCGCATTTGGTTGGCCTACAATTGCTGTAGACACCCATATTTTTAGATTATCCAACCGAACCCGTTTTGCCCCTGGGAAAGACGTGGTAGAAGTTGAGAAAAAACTTATTAAATTTGTTCCTAAAGAATTCAAAGTTGACGTTCACCATTGGTTTATTTTACATGGTCGATACGTTTGCACGGCTCGCAGACCTAAATGTGGTGCGTGTATAATTGAAGATCTTTGTGAATTTAAAGAAAAAACAGATTAGAGCAGAACCGAACACATGCCTGTTATTACCGCGATTTTTGCAGCAGTCCTTAGTGGCTACCTTTTTTATATAGACTGGCCTATTATCGCCGGTATTCTTTTAATTTTTGCAGTTGGGCTTTACCTAACGGCCAAACCAAAAAGAACCCTAGACTTTACCGATTTAACACCAAGTCAGATTGACGAGATCAAGCAGGGGAAACGCTGATAATGACCATTCTTATCGCGATAACCGGCGCTTCGGGTTCTGGTAAAACAACTTTAGCAGAAAAACTAAAAAGCCAATTGGGTTCAAAATACAACGTCGATATCATCAGCATGGATGATTATTATAATGCGCAAGACGACCTACCAATGGTTGAACGTGAGCGTACAAATTACGACCAGCCAGCGGCATTTGATTTACCTTTACTGGCGACTCAACTTGAGCAAATAAAATCCGGCAAACACGTTTATAAGCCTAATTATGACTTTACTGTGCATACCCGATGTCAGACAACAGACGTAATTGAACCTTTAGATATCTGCATAATTGAAGGCATTTTACCGATTTGCAATGACGAGTTAGCGCAAAGTTACGACCTCAAATTTTACTTGGATATCGCCATCGAAACCTGTTTAGAACGCCGAAAACGTCGAGATATAGTTGAACGTGGCCGGACCGAAGAATGTGTCGAAAGACAGTTTAAAGAAACCGTTATCCCAGGTTATAAACAATATATTGTCGCGCAAAAAGACCAAGCGGACATTTGTCTAACAGGTCAGGAATCGTTAACAACTGTTGCCAAAAAAATTGAGCAATTGCTTCCTTAGGACATCGCTTAATATAGACCGATAGTGGGTAAAACGAACAAAGTATAGTCTCAATTCTATGGCAAGTTTAATTAGTTAGTATTGATATTGACTTGCCAATAGACTATTAACTTGCCAATAGGAAGCGAAGCAATTCTTCGTATATCAAACCAAGTCCTGGTGAATTTTATTATTCGTTTTAAAATGGCGCTAATTTTCACCAACTCTGACCCCACAGATCCTCTTTGTCAGAGTTAAAGCGTAGAAACCCACCTAGATAAAAGATAGAATACATCACATTATTATGTGAGAAAACATTGGAATTTGACGTTGAAATTTACGAATAAAGAAGTGCTGATATTTGATTTGGACGGGACGTTAATTGACAGCGTACCTGATTTGGCACTTAGCATTAATCAGATGTTAAAAACATTGAACATGCCTGCGTTTTCTACCGAGGTGATCCGCAGCTGGGTGGGTAACGGTGCAGAGGTTTTAACCAAAAGAGCCTTATCTGGAAATATTGAAATAAACCCAGAACTTGATCCTTCATTTGTTACAAAGGCCCTTACTATATTTTTAGACTTCTATGAAAAAAATGTTTGTGTAGATACCAGTGTTTATCCACACGTTAAAGCGACTTTAGAAAGCCTTTACAGTAGCGGTTACCGCTTAATGATTGTCACCAACAAGCCTGAACAATTTGTTCGTCCAATCCTTGAAAAGCTAGGCTTAAACAACCTATTTGAAATAGTGGTTGGTGGCGACAGTTTGCCTAAACGAAAACCAGATCCAATGCAGTTAGAATACGTTTGTGACAAGCTATCCGTTGCGCCATCAAAGTGTCTAATGATTGGGGATTCCAAAAATGACATTTTTGCCGCGACTGCCGCTAATATGGAAAGCATCGGTTTAACCTATGGTTATAACCATGGTGAAGACATAAACACGCACGGAGCAAGCCTAGTATTGGCGAGTTTTGCAGATATCCTTGGTTCTTTAGAACCTACAACAGTCGTTGCTCGTTAATGAAGTACCACGGCGTTTTCATCAATCGTAATCTAACTTCAAATAATAGCTAATCGTTTTGGATCAAAATACTAAACAATCAAATATCCGCATTGGTATCATTGGCGGTGGTGTCGGGGGCGCAACCATCGCATTGCAGTTGAGTAAGCAAGGTGCAAATGTTGTACTATTCGAAAAAGAAACGAGTTTAGTCAACGGGCCACCAATGTGTCACCTGCACGCCGGTGGTAATCTATATCGAGAAATTTCAGATCAGCAATGTATCGAGTTGTTAAAACAATCGATAAGTACAGTAAGACTTTATCGCGATGCAATTGACTATAGACCAACGATTGTTTCAGTACCTATTCACGATCAAGGTCACCCCAATGATGTCATTACGCGGCTAAAGAAGCTCCAGACTGAATATGCGAAGTTAATAAACACGGATCCAGAAAACCAAGTTTTGGGCCCAGCATCGCAATATTTTACCTTGTTTGAACGTCAAGAAATCGAAAACCTGGCTCAGTTACCGACACCAAACCAACCCGAAACACCTGAGCAATGGATGATCGCCTTTGCCAAAAACGTCGATTTAACACAATTGAAGTTTCCGTTAATATTGGTCCAAGAATACGGGATCAGCGTATTCCGACTCGCGGCAATTACAAGTTTAGCGCTTGAAAAGAGCAAAAACTGTCAACTACTGACAAATACTAAAGTCACCTCTGTTACTCAAGATAGCGCCAAGAATAAATGGGTAATCGAAGCAGAACGCGAAGGAAAAAAACAGCCCTTTGAAGTCGACTACCTAATAAATGCCTGCGGTTTTCAAACTGGTACCATCGACGACATGGTTGGCCTGCAACCAAAACGTATGGTGGAATTTAAAGCGGCCTATATTAGTCATTGGTCTAGTCATCAGAATAATTGGCCTGAGATTATTTTTTATGGTGCTAGAGGGACCAAACATGGCATGACACAATTAACGCCATACCCTAATGGTTATTTTCAAATACATGCAATGACCCCTGAAGTTACCTTATTTAAAGACGGCATTGTTTCATCAAAATCAGGCAGCGCGCAGCCTCAACTACCTACTAAATATTTAACAAAAATAAACAGCCAATGGGATCCGCAAATCATTAATAACCGAACCATTAAAGCAATTGGTAAAGTGGCTGGGTTTATTCCAAATTTTGGCGACGCATCGGTCGGCGGCCCTCCCATGTTCGGCGCACAACAAATACCTGGAGTTGACCCGACGTTACGGGTAGCCGACGTCTCTTTTCAACAAAATAAATATGCGAGATGTGAGATTGTTAAGGCGTCTTCCGCATTACCCGCGGCACATACCATTATCAATAATTTGATTGAGCAAGGGTTGTTGCCGAGCAACACTGCATTCAACAGCGTCGTTTCTATTAGCAACCACTTAACGGAATTGGAAATTAGTGAACGAGCTGAAAATCTAGCGTTAGAAAGAAATTTCCCACAAGCACTAGCTGGGCGAATTTGCCCAAATTAACAACGAGCAAACGCTGCAAACAGTAAAATAAAAACATCAAACCAGAGTCGTCCCTACGATTTTGGGGACCTCTATTAGGCGACTGAGAAGCGAAATAACCACTTTTAGTTAGTCTGATAGTAAAAGCTGTTGTCTGAAACTTTTTGAACAACATCGTATTTCAAACCGATATGGCTATAATCGCCAGAAGTTGGAATCGTTGAATTATGGTTAATTACAATCCCCCAGTGGTTATCGGCAATCCCACCAAAAATGATGTTAAGGCTCTCTTTATTTACCTTGGTGATTGCAGCAACGTTATACTTAGCCATTTGTTCTCTAAGAGCGTAAGTAGCCTCCGATAACGTCAACATATTGGGAGCTTCATCTAGTTTGGAAAGTTTAAAGTCACCAGACGGGACAAAACCGGCTTGTTTAGATGGATAGTAGGTAATTAGCCCAGCAGGACTATAAAACGTATTATTGATACGAAATACATGTAGCTCTGTTTGTTGGACAATATACAGATTTTTATTTTGTCTCAACATTTGAATTTCACTCTTTGAACCTGCTAAAAACTGCTTAATAAGCTCAATTCTTTGTTGTTTACATTTTGACTTTTTGCATATTGAAATACTAGGCAAATTGGAAAGTTGCTTCTGATTGAAATTCAAGAACCGACTTCCTAACACGCCAAAATTAAAATTTGCAAAGGCTTGCAAGTCGTCATTATTAACCAATTTTGTTGGGCGAATATCTAACAAACTAAACGGAAAGAACGAAGGGAGATATGCGAGTTGTTTGTCCGTCTTAGGGAGCATGTTGTCCGCATGCCTAAGCAGTTCTTTGTACTCGTTATTGATATCTTCATTGAAATAGGATGGCATACTTGCATTTACTGATGTGGTAATTATTAAAGTACAAAACAATAAAACAGTTCTCATCATTTGTTATTCCAAATCCCTATAAATAAAGAGTCATTATAAAATTTCAACATAATACTACTAAACAAGGTAGGCTAGCTCAATGTCTGCAATTCGATCAAAACGTTCCCATATAGATAACTTCTGTAAATTTTTTATTACCCATAAAAAAACCGAGGCGTTGTAAAAACGCCTCGGTTGTTTATTGTCTTTTTTACGTCTAAAGCTCTTTTTTCTAACTTAACCTAAAAGACCATTTGAATACCAAAGGACGGGATAGGAATTTCTGGAAATTGATACTCGGGCTCCCGTTCTGTGTAATCTTCGTTATAGTCATATCCCGACAGGCTTTTTTGCCCATATAAGTTTAAAACTTCAAAATAAATATTGGTGTCGTTACCAAACATCTTAGTTTCGTAATCAAGTCTAATATCTAAACGGTGAAACGCTTCTAAGCGTTCTGAATTAAAGTCGCCTTCATTTGGATCGTAGAATATCGGTTCTTGGCTTTCATCCGGTTGACCATTTTCATCTAACGGATAAACGGGCGTTGCACCGTTTATAGGGGTATACAAGGAACCACTTTGGAAACGCCAGCGCAACCCAAGTTGCCATTCGTTATTGATTTCATAGTTCCCAACCATGTTAACTATCCAAGGTAAATCATAGACATACCGAAAACTCTCATTCGTTATATTGTTGTTACGTTCGGTTTTACTGTACGCAACACTTAACCAGCCATACCATTTCGCGGAAATAGCTTTATTTAGTAGGAATTCAATACCATAAGCATCACCCTGTCCTTCATTAACATAATTGTTGCCGTCGCCACCTTCTGTCGGGTCGCCGTATTCGTTAACTTGGTATTGTGGATTACTGACAATTAAGTCGTCCATTTTTTTGTAATAGGTTTCTAAACTCCACGCCCAGTCAGATTCACCTTCATGCTCGATACCAAAAACATAATGTTTTGCTTTAGCCAGTTTTAGATCTGGAGAACCAAAGGTTTGGGAAAGATATTTATATTCACGGAACCACTGGTGATGTTCACCATAAGCGAGTTTCATTCGATAATCGTTATTTAGCTGATATCGAACCGCTAATCTCGGTTCAACAAAGGTTTCGTTTGTATAGTCGTTAGTACTTGCGGCAGCACCGAGTTTAAGTACCCAATCTTCTGCAATATCCCAATCGTAGTCGGCAAATAAATTAACAAAATTAACGTCTATCTTGGCTACTTCGAGTACCGAATCGGCATAATAGCTTGGCGGACACACTTCAAACTCCGGGTTACAAGGCTGTAACTTACCAGATACCGAATAGTCCACGGATTGTGATCGAAGTTCACCACCAATGGTTAACTCCCCGTACTCGACAGATTGGTTATTAATGACCTTCGCTAGATAATCTATGGTTACCGCGTCGAGATTAACTATCTGGCCAATGGCTAAGTCTCCGTTACGTTCAAGGCGGTTAACAATAAACTTAGTTTCACCGTAGTCAGAATAATTAGTCCAGATAACAGATTGGTTATGGTAGAACTGTTCAACGCCAATGCCACCAACTAAGTCTGGGTTTTGTTTAACTTCTTTTGACTCATCAGCAAACAAAATTCCGACTTCGTCATTAGAGCCTGTCGCCTGAACGACGAGCTTATTGTTGCCGTCGACATTATAAAGATATTTAAACTGGTAATCGTTATTAATTGGGGCTTGCGTGAACTGAAAATCTTCGTCATCCAAAAAATTTTCGATATAAAGATGAATTAAACTTTGACGATAGGCAAAATAAAATGCGGACTTGTCTGACAGACGACTTTCAACCAAAATACCCGTGCGAAGAAAACTTAAGTCCACCGTCGCGGTAAAATCCGTCATGCCTGGTTCACGCAACTTGGTGTCGATAACACCACCAATAGCGTCAGCAAAATCAGACTCCCATGCCCCTGTTTTTAACTCGAAGCTTTTAATTAAATTAGGATGGAATGTACTCACACTGTCATTATGGAAAACATTACCAATAGGCACATCGTCCGATTGATAATACATATCAAACGGTGAACTGCCTCTAACGGCGGGGGCAAACCCATTCGCCAACACAACTCCAGGCAAGCTTTCTACTGCTCTAATGGGATCATTACCTGCGCCTGGTACTTTTAATATTTTTTCTGAACTTAGCTCTAAACCTGAATCTTTAGAGCCAATGACCCGGATCTTTTCAACTTCTTCAACAACTTCCGTCTCTGCTTCTTCTGCACTTAGTGCCCAAGACAAACAGATTGTTGTTCCAAACACCGCTAGTTTAATGCTTCTTCCTACTACACTTTTATTCACGATTTCTTCCCATAATTAGTCGCGTGGCATATACATCGATTTACATTGTACCTTGAGTACGGTATTAGTAATTAATTCGATCATAATCCTAATTTATAAAAATCATATGTCACGTAATTCACTGTATTTATTTTCACTTATCATCCTCTGCTTGGCATTGGTTTCATGCGCCAATACCCCTAAAAGCATTATCGTAGTAAGCAAAGTTGAAGATATTCCAGACATAACAAAAATCTATCAAAAGTCATTAAGCCACTTAAAGGTTGGTATGACTACATATCAAGTTAACGCCTTGTTTCCAGAATTAGAGCGGGAATGTTATGCATCTGGTATTTGCCATTTTACGGTATTCATTGAGCAGCAGATTAGGTTAGACCAACGACTTACCGACCTGAATATTCTCTCTGGTTCGCTAATTTCATTGCTAGCGCTGACTTGTGCTTTGTCTTCAGACACATGTGGCACCGCTCTGGCTGCCGCGGTCAATGTCGGAATAGCAACTTCTTTGGAGCACAAAAATATAACCGGCGATATCAATTCTCATAGTCTTGTTACGCTCGTCCAATTGATAAATACCAATACCATTGGTATGGATGGGCAAACCACGACTCGTTCAGGCCATTACTCGTCAGCAAAGCCAACAGGTATCATGACACTACTGCAATGGATTAACATTGAGTTTGATCAAGGAAAAGTAACATCATGGGCAATTAATGAACCACTTGAGCAGTACAAACCAAAGACCTTTAAAAACGAATTACCCGATTTAGAAGACGCGTTGTGAAAAAATACCCACAATGCGTACTTATTCACTTTTTTAGCATATTTATGATTGATATTTTTTAATGTTTCTGTGATGATTGCGCCTTTAGAGTAAAATACCTAATTTGTAATATTATGACGAAAAACAAATCTACAATACCTTGCCTTGTTTTTGGCGCTAGCGGCTATGCTGGCGTTGAATTAGCGCGCATGATAAACGGTCATCCTGCACTTGAACTTCATTCACTTTTTGTGTCTGCTAATAGTGCTGATTCAGGTAAAACCTTGTCTTCTTTGTATCCTCAGTATACTGGTATTATCGATCACGTTTTAGTTGCAGGTACCGATGAATCAATTGCAACTCATCTAACAGAATTAAACAAACACACTAAAGCATTTGTTTTCTTAGCGACACCACACGAATTTAGTCACGACATCGCAACATCACTCGCGAGTGAAAATGTAATCGTATTGGATTTATCTGGTGGCTTCCGCCTGCAGGATAAAGCTTTATATCCTGAGTATTATGGCTTTGAACACAAATTCAGCGAACAACTCCCAGCAATTCCCTATGGGCTTGTTGAATGGAATGCAAAAGCCTTAATCGGTAAAAACCTCATTTCATTGCCAGGGTGTTATCCAACAGCATCGCAGCTTGGTTTATTGCCATTGACGACAAATCAGTTATTAACTGACACCTGCAAACCCGTAATCAATGCAATTAGCGGTGTAAGTGGTGCCGGCAGAAAAGCCAATCTTGGCACCAGCTTTTGCGAATTGAGCTTAAAACCTTATAACTTGTTTGTTCATCGTCATACGCCTGAAATCGAACAAGGTGTTGGTAGAGAAGTTATATTCACGCCACATGTCGCTAATTTTGAACGTGGTATTTTAGCAACGATTACAGTGCAGTTAAAAGACGACGTGACTAATGATGATATAAATAACGCGTTTTCAAATGCCTATGACGACCAACCTTTAGTTAGATTAAGAGATACAATTCCGACGATTAAGGATGTGGCATACACACCGTTTTGCGACCTTTACTGGCAGAAAAAAGGCAATGACCTGATTGTCGTTAGTGCAATAGACAACGTGTTAAAAGGCGCGGCTTCCCAAGGCATACAATGTGCTAATATTATGATGGAATTGCCGCAGGAAACTGGACTTTTAAATCAGGTAGGTGGTAACTAATGACACCTTTAGTATTAAAAATTGGTGGTGAAGCACTTACTAATCAATTGGCTTTGGATGAATTTTTAACGCAAGTCAAAATCATTCAAAAAAGCCGCCCAGTGATCATTGTTCATGGCGGCGGTCCGCAGGTTGAAGACGTAATGGCAGCAACCAATTTATCAACGGAAAAAGTTGACGGTGTTCGCGCGACTCCATTAACACACCTTCCGTATGTGATTGGCGCGTTAGCAGGTATTGCCAGTCAGCAGTTACTAGCCGCATGTAAAAAGAATGGCCTTAATGCGGTTGCGTTAAGCCTTGCCGATGGCGATTCATTTACAGCGACAGTAAAAGACAAAAAACTTGGTGCAGTTGGAAAAGTAGAAGCTAAAAGCAACGAGACGTTCACAACACTATTAAATAGTGGTCACCTTATCGTATTAAATTCAATAGGATGTAACGACAGTGGCGACAGCTTAAATATTAATGCCGACGACGCTGCTGTTGCCGCCGCACAAGTGGTTAATGGTGATTTATGTTTATTGTCTAATGTCCCGGGCGTGCTAGACCAAAACAAACAAAAATTTGCAACATTAAATCGAGAAGAACTCGACAAGCTGATAATTCAAGGAGTAATTAGTGACGGCATGGTAGTGAAAGTTAACGCTGCCCATCAAGCCGCTCTAAGTTTACGACGACCTGTAAATATTGGAAGTTGGCAGGACTCTTCTGCACTCAAAGAAATTTCAGAGGCCGGTGAAATCACCCTAGGCACTCAGATCCAAATTTAGAATTCAGGTAATCATTATGAGCAATAAAGTACAATCAGTATTAGGTGACTTAGACCTAACAGCAGAACAAGCAGCAGACGTAATCGCCCTTGCAATCGACATGAAAAAAACACCGGAAAAATACGGTGATGCCCTAAAAGGCAAGTCTGTTGCAACTATATACGAAAAACCATCATTAAGAACTCGTGTCAGTTTTGACGTGGGCGTTCACAAAATGGGCGGTCACGCCGTTTATCTAGACCAACAAAACGGTGCGATGGGCAAACGCGAAGATGTTGCTGACTTCGGTGCTAATTTGTCTTGTTGGTGTGATGCAATCGTTGCACGCGTAATGGACCACAACACTTTGGTTCAGTTGCAACAAGCGGCATCTGTTCCTGTTGTCAATTCGTTGTGCAACCTATATCACCCATGCCAGGCTTTAGCGGATTACATGAGCTTGCATGAATTATTTGGTGAACTTAAAGGCTTAACCTTGGCTTATATCGGTGACGGTAATAATGTAACACATTCACTGATGTTGACCGGCGCACAACTTGGCGTTAATTTGGTGGCGATATGCCCTGAAGGTTATACCGTTGATGCCGAAATCGTTTCGCAAGCGCAGAAGATTGCCGCTCAAAATGGCGCAACTATTACGGTAACTTCTGACTTAAATGCGATAGAAAAAGTCGATGCAATTTACGCCGATACTTGGGTATCAATGGGCGACGACAAAACGTTAGAAGATATTATCGATGTATTCCAACCGTACCAAGTAACGTCTGAATTAATGGCAAAACTTGGCGCACAGTATTTTATGCATTGCCAACCTGCTCACCGTGATGAAGAAGTGACAGCAGACGTTTTAGATTCTAGCCAGTCGATAATAATGAGACAAGCTGAGAACAGAATGTGGGCACAAAACGCATTGTTGCATACACTAATTGTAAAATAGAAATCAGTTCTTAGTTAAGAGCTAACAAAATTTGAAATAAAGAGATATTTAACATGGCTATTAAGCAAAACAAAAAAGTAAACAAAATCGTATTGGCCTACTCAGGTGGACTAGACACTTCAGCGATTATTCCTTGGTTAAAAGAAAACTACGAAGGTGAAAACGGTGAAGTTGAAGTCATTGCATTTGCAGCAAATGTTGGTCAAGGCGATGAAGAACTTGAAGGCATCGAAGCAAAAGCCATTGCATCAGGTGCAAGTGAATGCCACGTAATCGACCTACGTGACGAATTTGTTAACGATATTATTTTCCCAACTTTAAAAACTGGCGCTATTTACGAGAGTGAATACTTACTAGGGACATCACTTGCTCGCCCAGTGATCGCGAAAGCTCAGGTTGAACTTGCCCTTAAATTAGGTGCAGACGCGATTGCACACGGTTGTACTGGTAAAGGTAACGACCAAGTTCGTTTCGAAAGCACAGTAGCTGCGTTAGCACCACAACTAGAAATTATTGCGCCATGGCGTGAATGGGACATGGAAAGCCGTGAAGATTTGTTGGCTTACCTTGTTGAAAAAAATGTACCTACCACGGCAAGTGTTACTAAAATTTATAGCCGTGACGCTAATCTTTGGCATATTTCTCACGAAGGTGGTGAGTTAGAAGATCCATGGCAGGAGCCAACAGACGGCGTTTGGACTTGGACAAAATCGCCAGAACAAGCACCTGACAAAGCAGAATATGTTGAGTTAAGTTTTGAAAATGGTGAGCTAACAAAAGTTAATGGCACTGCATATTCAGGCGTTGATGCAATTACAGTGCTAAACGACTTAGGTGCAGAACATGGCGTTGGTCGTATCGATATCGTTGAGAACCGTTTAGTTGGTATGAAGTCACGTGGTTGTTACGAAACACCTGGTGGCACAATCTTATTCAAAGCATATAAAGGCCTAGAAACGTTAATTCTAGACAAAGAAACGCTTAAATACCGTGAGTCACTTGGCCATGAATTTTCGCACCTTCTTTATGATGGACGTTGGTTTACACCGCTTCGTGAAGCTATCCTTGCCGGCGCAACTTCATTAGCACAAGACGTCACCGGTGACGTCGTGGTTAAATTGTATAAAGGAACAGCGTCAGTCGTTAAACGTCGTTCTCCAAACAGTTTATATTCAGAGGACTTCGCGACATTTGGTGCGGATGATGTTTATGACCAAAAACATGCTGAAGGGTTTATTCGTTTATATAGCTTGTCTAGCCGTATTAAAGCGATGACCAAAAACAGCCAAAAGTAATTTAGATGAAAGCGATATGACAGGGTTAATTTCACTGTCATATTGCTTTGTTATTGTAAGCCTAGTTTAATATAAAATTAGTTTCCCAATCTTCGGAGTAATGTATGAGTTTATGGGGCGGCAGATTTACTGAGGATTTAGATCCCTTTTTTAAGCAATTTAATGACTCTCTGCCATTTGATTATCAGTTAGTTGAGCAGGACATTGTCGGCTCAAAAGCATGGGCGACTGCCATTTGTGAAGCAGGTGTTATTTCAGAATCTGAATTAACAGACCTCAAAGCTGCGCTTGATGAATTACTGAGTGAAGTAAGGTCAGGCCAGAAAAAAATCACTGATGATACCGATGAAGATATTCATAGTTGGGTTGAACGAAACTTAATTGAAAAGGTCGGTCAGTTAGGCAAAAAATTACATACCGGTCGCAGCCGTAACGACCAAGTCAGTACAGATTTGCGTTTGTGGTGTAAAACCACAGGTGAAATGCTGCAAGACAACTTAAAAGACATTCAGCAAACGTTAATTACCATTGCGAATGATCATACTGATACTATTATGCCAGGTTACACGCATCTACAGCGTGCCCAGCCAATTAGTTTCGGTCACTGGTGCATGGCCTACGTAGAAATGTTTTCGCGCGACCTAAGCCGTTTACGTGACGCTTTATATCGTCTGAATTTCTCACCATTAGGCTCAGGTGCTCTCGCCGGAACAGCCTATCCAATTAATCGTGAATCATTGGCTCAAAACCTCGGTTTTAATGCGCCAACATTAAACAGTTTAGACGCCGTTTCAGACCGTGATTTTGTTTTTGAATTGATCAGTGCGGCAAGTTTAAGCATGATCCACCTGTCCCGTATGGCAGAAGATTGCATCTTCTATAATACTCAGGAAGCAGCATTTTTAAGCTTTGGTGATGCCGTTACAACAGGATCATCTTTGATGCCTCAGAAGAAGAACCCAGATGGTTGGGAACTTGTTCGTGGTAAAACAGGCCGAGTATTAGGGGCATTAAATAACATCGCCTTTTTACTTAAATCTTTGCCACTGGCTTACAACAAAGACATGCAAGAAGACAAACCTTGTTTATTTGATGCATTAACAACCTGGCAAAACTGTTTAGTTATGGCAAACCAATGTTTAATTAACATTAAAGTTAATAAAGACAATATGTACAAAGCTGTATTAAAAGGCTTCTGTAACGCCACTGAACTAGCCGATTACTTGGTTTCTAAAGGCATGCCGTTTAGAGACGCGCATGACGTTGTTGGCGAAGCTGTTCGTTTCTGTATTGAACAAAACTGTACGCTAGAAGCTTTGAGTATCGAGCAATATCAACAATTTAGCGACTTAATTGCCGATGATTTATACCCTTGGCTTGATCCGCTCAACGCGATTAATCAGCGTAACGTCACCGGCGGTACTGCGGTTAATCAAGTTCGTAATGCAGTTGACTTCTGGCAAACTCAAATCACTCAAGCTGATAAAGTTGTGATCCGTGACGCACGAATGACTGACGTTAACGAAATTCATGACATTGTTGCCGTTTGGACGGAAGCTGGGGATACTCTGCCACGAACAAAAGACAGTATCATTCATGATATTCAAGATTTTGTTGTCGCAGAAGATCTTTCAAATCCAGATGAACCAAAAATTATTGGTTGTGCGAGTTTGTACATCTATCAAACTGGTCTTGCAGAGATCCGTTCTGTAGGTATTACGCCAAAAGCACAGGGCAAACGTATTGGTCAACGACTAATTAGCCGGATATTGCGCCATGCTCAGGCGATCCGATTAAATAAAGTAATCGTTCTAACCCGTGTACCAGAGTTTTTTGGCAAACAAGGTTTTGTCCCAACAGCAAAAGAATCTCTTCCTGAAAAAGTTTTAAAAGACTGCGAAGCGTGTCCGCGTAAAGATAATTGCGATGAATTTGCAATGGAACTCAATATTGGTAAATATGCGGTAGGTTTTACTGAAGTGCCATTGGATATGAAAACCGGAACAATCCGTACGGCTTTTGTTGAGTCTTAACATCAAACTCAACTAAATAAAGCTCATAAAAAAAGAGTATTAAACATAAGTTTAATACTCTTTTTTTTACATTGATTTTAGAAAATTAAGTTCTGAGCCAATTGTCTAAGCAAGTTGCTATTAGTGACTAATCACCAAATAAATCAGGGGTTGGATCAACCGTAACGGGAATTTGTTGCTGGCGAATTTCAATCTGCTTTTTAATCCAGCGAATTTTTCGAGATTTACATAACTTAATAACGTGACGTTTTCCTTCATCACTAAGCTGCATCCACTGATATCGTTCATCGCGGTTACGAAAACACCCTTTGCAAAAGCCGTTTGTGCCATTTTGACAAACGCCGATGCATGGGCTGGGGATGTGGAAAAGCTCTAATTGTGGCATACACAGAGTTTAATTTAGACACGCGGCCTACGCAAGGGGATTGCGTCACCGATTATATTCGCATTCATTAGACATAAAAAAACCCGCTAGTGCGGGTTTTGATGATCCAATGTGGATTTATTCAATAAGGTCTGTAGGAAATGAAGCACGAACTTCTTTCCATACTTTACCTGAGTCAATACCATACTTTCTAATTAAGTAAATTGCTTCATCGTGTTTGCCTTCTTTTGCAAACATTTCAAGTTCTTTATAGTAGTTTTTGGCAAGTACGCGGGCTTCATCTGTAGAAAAATAGTAGCCGGCAATTTTTGACCAAAACCCTCTAAATCCATTTAGAACTAAGACATAAATGGCATTACCTGACGCATGGGCTAATTCGTGATTAAGATAATAATCCATATCCGCAAATTCTTGCGGGTGGTCTGATACAGTCTGGGCTTTTTGTGCTAATTCGATAACTTTCTCAGGATTGTTTTTAATCGCAGCTCGAATATAAATTGCACTTAAATTTGTTCTAGCAGACAACAGTTGGTCAATTAAATCTGCTGCACTATCAATATCAAGCTTAGCAAGCGTTGATAGAATATTGACGCCACAGGTTTCCCAAAAGTTATTAACCTTAGTTGGTTTACCATGTTGAATTGTAAGCCAGCCATCTCTAGCTAGTCTTTGGAGAACTTCACGTAATGTAGTGCGTGTCACGCCAATCAATTCTGATAATTCGCGCTCCGCTGGTAAAATAGACCCTGGAGGAAATCGATTGTTCCAAATTGAGTCAACAATGTATTCTTCTGCAAAACCGGCCGGACTTTGTGCTTTTATTATTTTCATTCAGCTATCTGCTTCTATTGGGTGACTGGACTGATTGTACCAGATAAGTCCTAATGCACAACCACCTATTTATATAACTTTTAGTTGGAATAATTTGAACTTTCACAGTATTTATATAGGATTAAGATAGTTTTTTTAGTACATTAGCTCAACAAAATAAGAGTGAATCCATCACCCAACAATAATTTAAGGAAGGTAATAAAAGTATGCAGCAATCTACTGTAAATGCTTTTTATCAGAACTTTTTAGGAAACTCTCCTGAATGGTACAAATTGGCGATCATCGCTTGTCTTATTATCAACCCAATGCTTTTTGCACTTGATCCCTATGTCGCTGGCTGGGCATTAGTATTAGAATTCATATTTACATTAGCGATGGCACTTAAGTGTTATCCACTTCAGCCCGGCGGTCTGCTTGTTATTGAGGCTGTTGCAATAGGAATGACTTCACCCGGTCATATCGAAGCAGAAATATCTCAAAACTTGAGTGTTGTTTTGTTATTGATCTTTATGGTCGCGGGTATTTTCTTTATGAAAGACCTGTTGATGTTTTCATTTACAAAACTACTGATAAAAGTTAAATCAAAAATTGCGCTGTCACTAGCGTTTACCTTTGCATCCGCTTTTCTATCTGCATTTCTAGACGCCTTAACGGTTGTTGCGGTTATTATTACCGTTTCCACTGGTTTTTATATGATTTACCACAAAGTAGCATCAGGTAAGCCCGGTAATCATACAGATCACGACCACACTGAGGATGAACATTTTGACACGCCAACGCGCAGTGAATTGGACGAATTCCGCGCCTTTATGCGTAACATTATGATGCATGCTGGTGTTGGTACTGCCCTTGGTGGTGTTTGTACTATGGTTGGCGAACCGCAAAACTTGGTTATCGCAGAACGTGCTGGATGGAATTTCATTGAATTTGCTTTACGTATGTCACCTGTGACCATTCCGGTTTTAATTGCTGGTTTAATAACAACGGTATTACTTGAAAAACTAAAGTGGTTTTCTTATGGCGCGGAACTGCCAGACACAGTCCGTCACATTCTTGTCGAGTATGATAAAGAAAGCGACTCAAAAATGACGAAACGCGACAAAGTTAAACTATTTTCACAAGTATTCATCGCGATTTGGTTAATCGTTGGTCTAGCATTGCACCTTGCGACGGTCGGCTTGATTGGTTTATCGATCATCATTTTGGCAACAGCAATTGCCGGTATTACTGACGAACATCAACTTGGTAAAGCATTTGAAGAAGCCCTTCCCTTTACCGCTTTGTTATGTGTGTTTTTTGCAGTCGTCGCTGTAATTATTGATCAGCAGCTATTTGCTCCAGTTATTCAATGGGTTCTCACTTTTGAAGGCAAAATGCAGTTGGTTATGTTCTTTATCGCCAACGGTTTACTTTCTATGGTCAGTGACAATGTGTTTGTCGGTACGGTATACATAAATGAAGTGGCAGCCGCATTAAAACAAGGCATCATCACTCGTGATGAATTTGATTTATTGGCTGTAGCAATTAATACAGGAACAAATTTACCGAGTGTTGCAACGCCTAATGGTCAAGCTGCGTTCTTGTTCTTATTAACTTCAGCGTTAGCACCATTAATTCGATTATCTTATGGCAAGATGGTTTATATGGCCCTTCCTTATACTATCGTATTGTCAATTGTCGGTTTAATAGCGACGTATTACGGGTTGATGGACTGGACTCAAACTTTATACGACATGAATTTGATTGAACACCACTCTGCTGCTGGTAGTGCAACTGAATCCGGTCATTAATCAATGGGCAATAACCAATCTTTATCTTCATGGCCAGCACTTCGCTGGCCATGGCTTTTATTAGCCCTCAGTGCTTTTACATTCGAAATTATCGCCTTGTACTTTCAGTATGGAATGGGTTTAGAACCTTGCGTAATGTGCATATACCAGCGTACCGCGGTATTTGCCATAATGGTTGCGGCTTTACCTGCTGCCTACGCTCCTACAAGCTTGATCGCTAGATTAATAAGCTTTAGTGGTTGGGGAATTGCCAGTATTTGGGGTTTGATCATCGCGAAGCAACATGTTGCTATGCAAGATCCTGACAACTTTATGTTGCTATTAAGTTGCGACGCATTTCCAAACTTTCCAAGTTGGCTAGCGCTGCATGAATGGATCCCAGCATTTTTTGAAGCACGTGGCATGTGTGGTGACATTGATTGGTCATTTATGGCAATGTCGATGCCCCAGTGGATGACAGTAATATTTAGTTTCTACTCACTCACCTTCCTGATATTTTTAATAAATCGGCTAATAACCGAGAAAAAGATTTAACACTTTCAATTAAAGCCGCTTAAGCGGCTTTTTTTATAACTATACCTAATCTAACTTTCTTTCCATAAAGCCAATATTACAAAAACATAAGCGGCGTCATTTTTCCGCCACCGGCAACCCATTGCCGCAGAAAGCACTTATAACCCTTATAAAACAACAAGATATAGATTGGCACATATACTGCTTTGAAAAGAGTCCTTAAATCAAACTAATGGAAATAGGGTCTTTCTGATGAAAAGCTTACTAACAAAAATAAAAACAATAACAGTTGTAACGGCAAGTCTATTCACTTTAGCAGCAACAGCAAATGCGCTACAAAACAATAAATCACAGCACGAAGCTGCGTATTTAGTTCAAGGCGCTAGTAATGCAACAATGACATCACTAGTTCAAAACGTTGGTGGTGAAGTTATCCACAACTTCTCTGTGATCCAAGCAATCTCTGCAGAACTAAACGAAGATCAAGTTAAACAAATTTCCGAAATGAACCCTTTAGTTCGTTTTACAAATAAAGACGTTAAAGCTGAGTCAAAAGACGAAACTGCGGGCGTTATCTGGGGCCGTCACGGCGGTCGTGTTGAAACTGCGGGCGTTATCTGGGGTCGTCACGGTGGTCGTGTTGAAACTGCTGGCGTAATCTGGGGTCGTCACGGC
>NZ_JAHKQH010000044.1:142221-224717 GCF_018861025.1 Psychrosphaera sp. B3R10
TGGACGTGTTGAAACTGCCGGTGTTATCTGGGGTCGTCACGGTGGACGTTCTGACATAGCTTAGGCTACTAAATATACATTAAATTTCTAAAAGCCCGATTTTCAAAAAATTGGGCTTTTTTTATTTTACTGAACCTGTGACTCTGCGAATAGATGTGGTATAAATTGTCCCCATAATAATAATAAAAATAATAATGGTTTCTAAATGCACAACGGTAGAGGCAGAATCTTATCTCTGAAATATTTTAGATTATTTACTCTATCAATTTCTTTATTGCTCTTCACAATTTCTAGTTCTGCTAATCCATTATTCGACCCCGTTCGAAATACTATCCATTTTCAGCATCTCGATATTGAATCAACCTTACCACACCCTACTATAATGGACATTATTCAAGATAAAGAAGGGTTCGTCTGGTTTGCTACTCAAGGAGGCATAGCACGATTTAATGGTACAAACTCATCTATTTATACTGCAGTTTCGGCGAATGAAGAAGGTTTAAATAATAATTGGATTTGGCAAATGTATGCTGACTCTGAAGGACGAGTGTGGGCTACAAGTAACGGTGGTATTCATCTTTATATACCTGAACAAGATAAATTTCTAAATTTTAGTTCTAAAACTAATCCTAACATTACATCATTAAATTTTAATTCAATTACCGAAGTCGGTAATGGCAACTTATGGTTTGGCAGCGAAACAGGGATAACAGTTTTTAATTCAAAAACGTCCCGTTTTAGTTCTATAGATAGCACCCAAAAGTTCAAACAACTTGTTGATAATAGTAATATTCGAGACTTAGATTATTCGGCTAACAAAGTTATTTGGGTCGCAACGAAAAATAACGGTTTGTACCTTAGTGAAGACAACGGAAAAACATTTAATATTTTAAATGTAGAATTAAAAACTTTGCCGACAAATAAGGTAATCAGCTTAGATATTGATTCAAAAAATCAAGTATGGGCAGGTACTGAAGGAGACGGTTTATTACTTATTTCCGAATCTGGTGAATTTTTACAACAATTTAAATCAACTATGTGTAGCAGTGTGATAAATGACGTGCTTATAGATCACAACGATAATATATGGCTAGCTACCCCTAATGGTATGTGTGAATTCAATCATGAAACCGAACGCTTCATCCCTCACCAAAAAGAATCTGGCCGTATTTCAAGTTTAATAAACGATGACGTCCGAGTTTTGATGCAAGATGAGGGCGGTGTAATTTGGGCTGGTACCGTTTCAGGTGTGAGCAAGTGGAACGCAAAACTGGCGGATTTCACTCATATTGCTCAACAAAACCCGTTTGGCACTATGACCTCTGCCTCTGTCACCAGTTTTGCGATGAACAAAAACAATTTATTTGTCGGTACTGTAGAAGGTGGCGTCAACGTATTGAACTTTGATACTAAGACAATGTCGCCGTTTAATTCATCATTTTCCGACAAACTTAAAAACTTAGATAGCAGCTTAATAACAAGCCTATTGGTGGATGGCGATACTGGGCTATGGGTTGGTACCTATGATAACGGCCTGTTTTATATTGATTTAACGAACTATGAACAAGTCTTATTCAGCGCAGACAGTGAATTTTCAAATCGATTAAATAACAACGCTGTAAGTAAAATAATTCAATTAAAAGACGGTAACCTAGCGGTTTCAACCTATGGTGGTGGCGTCAATCTCATAGATTCAAATACCAAGCAGGTTATCCATAATAAATATAATATTGAGACCAATAATACTGCTGTAACTAACTTTATACTGGATATATTCGAAGACAATAATAAAGATCTATGGCTTGCAACTCATGGTGGGGGCCTTGTTCACTATGACACCAGAAATAATAAAAGCTCGACCTATTCAACAAAACAGAAAGGCAAATACTTTATTGGTAGTGACGAAATATTTTCCGTCATAAAAACCGCAAAAGGTGTTTGGCTCGCAACAAGTGACGCGGGTTTGTTATTGATTGAAGACAATGATAACAAAACCCAACATATTATTAATCAATCTAGAGGACTAGCAAGTAACTTCACCTACAGCTTACTAGAAGATGACTTAGGATATATTTGGATAAGCCACGCCAAAGGACTATCGCGCCTTAATCCCAACAATTTTGAAATTAATAACTTCAATACCACCCACGGATTACAAAGCTCAGACTTTAATAACAGCGCTTATTATAAAGCAAAAGACGGCAGACTATTTTTTGGTGGCACAAATGGCTTTAACACTTTTCAGGCAAATAAAGTTCCTCTGAATTCTTATAAACCAAAACTTAAATTAACTAAATTTGTACACGCAAACGAAGAAAAGCCGATACAAACCATGCTGCGTGCTGATGGTGTATTAGAACTGAACTATGAAGATACGATAATCGACTTTGAATTTGCGGCCTTGGATTATACAAAACCGTCAAATAATCGTTATCAATATATGATGGAAGGACTCAGTTCTTCTTGGAGTAACATCGGCACGAGTAACCATATATCATTTTCGTACTTAGCCGATGGAAGCTACACACTAAAAGTTAGGGGCAGTAACAACGAAGAGGTTTGGAGTGAAATACTGCAGATCCCAATTGAAGTTATGCCACCCATTTGGAAGACAACACACGCCAAACTATTCTATATTTTTGGCCCGATCTTGATCTTTCTTCAACTGTTAAGAAACCAGCGGATTAGACATCAACGCCAGTTATCTCATGAACGCAGATTACACCAACTTGCATATTTTGACGGACTTACAGGTCTACCAAACCGTCAGAGCTTTTACGAGAGTTTAGATAAATTTATCTCCCTTGCACGACGCGGCAATTATAAAGCAGGGGTTATGTTCATTGATTTAGATCGATTTAAACGAATCAATGACACCTTGGGGCATGATTACGGTGATTTAGTTCTGCAAGAAATTGCACAGCGGTTGAAAGAATGCGTTAGAGACAGTGATTTTGTTGCAAGAAATTACGAAGTAAATTCTGTTAATAATGAAATCGCTAGATTAGGCGGCGACGAATTCACGCTGTTTTTAAGTCATGTTGAATCAGCTGCCGAAACAACACTAATAACGCAACGTATTATCGAGAGCTTATCACGTCCAATTAAGATCGACAGTTATGAATTAACCGTCACACCGAGTGTAGGGATTGCGCTATATCCTGAACATGGCACCACAGTTCATGAATTAATGAAACATGCTGATATCGCTATGTATCAAGCTAAAGAAGACGGCAGAAGAACCTTTAAGTTCTATTCAAATGAACTCAATGATCGAGCTCTTGAACGTTTGCAGCTTGAAGAAAAAATGCGCAATGCGGTTAAAAACAACGAGTTTGTTTTACATTATCAGCCGCAAGTCGACATCGTTAGCAATGAAATTACCAAGGCTGAAGCGCTTATCCGTTGGAACAGTCCAGAGCTCGGTTTTATCTCCCCTGCTGAGTTTATACCTATTGCAGAAGAGTCCGGGCTGATTATCGAGCTAGGCAACTGGATTTTGGACACCGCCTGTAAACAAGCAAAGCAATGGCTTGATGAAGGTTTAGAAAATTGTAAAGTCTCAGTCAATGTATCAAGTGTTCAGTTTAAGCAAACTGCGCTTATCGACAACGTCAGAAATGCTTTAACACGCAGCGGACTGCCCCCAGAACTGCTTGAGTTAGAGCTTACGGAAAGCGCGGTTATGTCAGATGTAGACGACAATATTGACCGTTTACAACAATTTAAAGACATGGGCATAACCATTGCGATTGATGACTTTGGTACAGGGTATTCGTCGCTAAGCTACTTGAAAAAATTCCCTATCGATACACTAAAAATTGACCGTTCGTTTATCATCGAGATTGCAAATAGTGATAACGATGCAGCCATAGTCAAAGCAATAATGCTACTTGCTGAAACAATGGAACTAAAAGTTGTTGCAGAAGGGATTGAGAACGTTGAGCAACTGCAAATATTGCATAACTATCGTTGCCAGTTTATTCAAGGCTACTTCTTCAGCCGCCCACTGGTTTACGAAGAGTTTTTTGAATTTGCCAGTAAGACATATTACGAAGAAAAACGCAGTTGGCAGTTAGCTAGCGAATAATTCAGACGGCTTAATTCAATACCAGCTATATATTAAAAGGCTGTTAAATACAGCCTTTAGATTAACGTGATGCCTTGTAATCCTGTTTAAAACAACGAACTAGAAACAACGTAGCAAGTAATTTATTACTACAGCCACTAGATAGCCTATTTGAGCTAATATGCTGTTATAGTGTTTTTAGGAGGCCATTGAGGACGTTATTAACCGTAATTACGTCAGACTGTTCCAATTCACCATTTTTAATGGCTTTGTTGACGCTTTGTTCAACTAATTCAATAAACTCGTCCATTGTTAGCGCTTTGTTTTGCATTAAAGCACCACCTAAAACCAAATCTACGTGTCCTCTTAAATAGCCACTCGCAAATAACTCATCATCTGTTCCGGTTGCTACATAACCGTCGAAGTAAACTTGCGCGTCATCACTTAGTTGTTCTAAATCTAACATGTGTATCCTTTTATATTTCTTCATATCCAACGGGATAAAACACTTGGTCTTTATATCCAGTTGTCACTTTAATATGACCTGCCAACATTTTGTCTAATTCAATATCGCCAGTGTCTGCAATGAGCGGACGTCCCGCCAAAGCCTGTAACTTTCGCTTTGTTGCGACAACAACAATATTCTCTTTACCTATAGTTCTGATGACTTCCGGTGAAAGTTGTTGATTCCCCCGACCAAAAATATGCCCCTGTCCACCAATAAGCGTTATCACTAATTTCACAGGTTTATGCTCTAACAAAGGTAGTAATTGATTGGTCGTAACATCCGTCGCAATTAGGTGGTGATCTTTGATCACATCAACACCTAATAAGGTATTTTTGATATCAAGCTCTTCCATAATAAATGCAACTGTTGAACCGGAGCCCATTATGTAGGTTTCTTCACTTTCCATTGCGTCGATGACGCTGGCTGCAATATCTTGCAATACTAACTCATCACTTTCTTTGCCGCCCATTTTTACCGCTTGCACATAGCGTAACTCTGAAGGGATCTGCAATTCACCAAAACGCTTGGCTCGCACGACACCTTGCCTAAATTGTGCCTCATCTATATCCATGACGTCTGCTTCTTGCACTGAAACAAGTTCGCCAGCGATCAGCATATGGACAATTCGTCCCGCCGCTTTTGGTGTTATTGCATAAACCCCAGAATGAATTTTACAACCCGCTGGAATACCGAGTACAGTCGTATTGTCGGTTACTGCTTCACAGATATTACGCGCAGTACCATCTCCCCCGGCAAATAAAATAAGGTCTAAAGCCATGTCAGACATAAGTGTTGCTGCGTCAATCGTGTCTTGGGCGTTAGTGGTATTTGAGCTTGTTTGATAGACAACCTGGTACGAGAAACCGAGTGACTGGCATAAATTTTCGCCCATTTGGTCGCTCACTGTAAAAATATCTACATCTGCAGCAAATGGTAAAAATTGCTCCAATGCCACTTTCGCTCGTTGATTTGCCAGGGCAATTGCCCCTAACGATTCAGCCTGTTGAATTGAAGTTAATTCATCACTTCCTTTTAGCCCGACGGTTCCGCCCATACCCGCTAAAGGATTGATAATTAACCCTAATCGAAATTTTTTTCTCAGTGGGTTGGTTTGTGCGTTTGTTTTATCATTTGCTGATTTTTTTGTTAGCTGCGTCATTTTAAGCAACCTCTGTTTGTCGGTTTGCTATATCTAGAGCTTCCTGATGACCGTAAATATCCTGTTGATAGAATTGACTCAGTGCCGCGATAAATAAATCTGCCCGAGGTGGAAAGCCATCAGCTAGATAAGCTTTAAATTGGCGAGCAACATCTTGTTCAAAAGCAATGTGATCAGGTTGACGACCAAATTCATCGCCTGATAAGTTGTCACAACTGACATTAAATTTAATGCCACAGGCTAGGCTAAACGCCATTTCAATGGCCTGGGGTTTGACTTCCGCTTGTTGGAATTTGGCTTGCTGCTCTGCAGTGCGGCCATCGGGACAATACCAATAACCATAATCAATTTTATTCAGCCTCGGCATTCCGGCTAAACACCAATGGGCAATTTCGTGCAATGCGCTGGTAAAATAGCCATGGGCAAAAACCACTTGTGCATAGGGCTGTGCGTCAATCCCAAGGTCACTCGTATTAGCAGGCAAGTAAATGGGTTCACTGCCGCCTAAGACCAGTTTAGTATTGTATTTAGCAAAAAAAGTTTGCTCAAAAATGGCGATTAGGTCAGCATATTCTTTCACAGGCTCGTCTTCACTCACGAAATTTAACTTCAGCTCAAAATGGCTATTATACTTGGACTTTGTCAGGTTCAAATTGAAATTTTTTGCGGGGTGTCATTAAAATCACTAATCCTGCAACCAAGACAACCATGCTAGCCCAGACAAAGGTGTCACTGCCTCCAAGTCCTTCGTTCCAAGTCATGCCCGTAACCCAAGCACCAAGTGCGCCACCAATACCAAAGGTGATCCCAAGGTACATAAATTGCCCTTGATTTTGCATCCGCTTAGGAAAATAACGTCGAACAAAATGGATACTTGAACTGTGCATTAACCCAAAGCTCACTGCGTGAATAATCTGGGTAAGAATAACGACAATGACAAAATCGATATAATAGGCCATTAATAGCCAACGAAGCGCCGTTAACATCAAACAAACAACCATAAGCAACTTAAGGCTATATCTTGCTAATAGGTGACCGGCAATGAGAAACATAAAAATTTCAGCAAACGTTCCTAGCGCAAATAGAATGCCAGTCGCAGTGCCTGGATATTCATGTTGTGACAAATACTGAGTGAAAAAACCAACATATGGCGCAAAACTCATTTGCAGTAATATTGACGCAATCAAGAACGAGCCAAAACCAACCGTACAACAACGTTTAAAAAACCCTTCGCTATCGCCAAGTTCGTCATGGGCTAACGGATCTCCATTATCGAGGTATAAGCTTGTTAGATACGTCAGAAAAATAAGCCCTAAACCCACATACAAGATCACACCTGGTCCATAAATATCGACAATTGTGCCCACCGCTATTGCCGCAACAATAAAACCAATACTGCCAAATAATCGGACTCTGTTATAAATAGTTGGATTGCTTTTTGTTGCCACCAGCGATAACACTTCAATCTGGGACACCGCCGCCATAAAAAAGACAAAGGCACAAATCATTGAAATGTTGGTCACCCACTTAATATCGATAAAAACCGCAGGTAACAAAGCTACAAATGAAATTATGACCGCAAGTTGAAAGTATCGTTTGGGGTTCTGTTGGAGATCGGCCAAGTAGGCCCATAGTTGACCCGAAAATATTCTGATAAACGTATATGACGCTATTAAGGTTCCAACTTCGGTCGACGTGAATCCACGTGAACTCAAAAAGACAGCGAGATACGAGATCACGCCGCCAAGAAAGCCATAATAAAAAAAGTTCACTGCTGCCGCTGGCACCAATGAACTCAGTTTTATATTATCCATGTAATTACTTTACAGACGCAGGGATAACCGGCGTTGTCACAACTACGTCCGCATTTTGAGCTCTGTTTCTTAAAAAGTGATCCATTAAAGTAATGGCTAACATAGCCTCAGCAATTGGTACGGCGCGAATGCCAACACAGGGATCATGACGACCTTTAGTAACTACTGGCTGGGTTTGGCCATTGACGTCTATTGTTTCGCCTTCAACGCTAATACTTGACGTTGGTTTTAATGCGATGTGCGCAATAATATCCTGACCACTTGAAATACCGCCCAAAATACCGCCTGCGTGATTCGATTTAAACCCCTCTGGGGTCATCTCGTCCCGGTGTTCTGAACCTTTCTGCTCAACGACATCAAAACCATCTCCAATTTCTACACCTTTAACAGCATTAATGCTCATTAAGGATTTAGCGATATCGGCATCTAGGCGGTCGAATACGGGCTCACCAAGTCCTACCGGCACCTGTTTAGCGACAACGGTAATTTTTGCCCCCACCGAGTTGCCTTGCTTTTTAAGGTCTCGCATATACTCATCCCATTTTTCTACGGCTTTTTCATCAGGGCAGAAAAACGGGTTTGTTTCTATAATAGTTGGATCTACTGACTCAATCGCAATTGGACCAAGTTGTGCCATATAACCGAATATTTCGATTCCAGCATGTTGTTTTAACCATGCTTTGGCAAAACCACCAGCGGCAACACGCATCGCTGTTTCTCGGGCTGACGAACGACCACCGCCTCGGTAATCTCGGACACCGTATTTATGGTGATAGGTATAGTCCGCGTGACCAGGTCTAAACTTGTCTTTAATATTCGAATAGTCATTTGAACGTTGGTCTGTATTTTCGATTAGCAAACCAATTGAAGTGCCAGTTGTAACCCCTTCAAAAACACCACTTAAAATTTTCACTTCGTCCGCTTCTCGGCGTTGTGTTGTGAAACGTGAGGTACCAGGTTTACGTCGATCTAAGTCGCGCTGAATATCTTCTGCAGATATCGCCAACCCAGGAGGGCAACCATCTATAATACAGCCCAAGCCATTACCATGACTTTCGCCAAATGTTGTTACTTTAAACACTTCACCGATGGTATTTCCAGCCATTACGCCCTCTTTCTTTTCTAAATTATTCTTTTAATTAAACCGCTATCAAAAAACGGCTAAAATAAATCTTTATGATCAATTAATTGCTGCTTGGTTATGGCAAATACACCAATACCGCCATTTTCAAATTCCAACCAATTAAATGGGACTTCTGGGAATTCGGCTTGCAAATGGATCATGGAGTTACCAACTTCAACAATAAGCAATCCATTATCTTCTAAATGTGCAGCAGCTTGTTTTAAAATAATACGTGTGATGTCCAAACCGTCATTACCACTGCCTAAACCAATTTCCGGTTCGTGGTGAAATTCTTCCGGCATATCACCTAGATCTTCTAAGTCCACATAAGGTGGATTAGATACAATAAGATCATATTTAAGTCCCTCTACTGACGCAAAAACGTCAGACATAATAGGGAATACTCGATCTTCAACCTGTAACCTATGGATGTTCTCATCTGCAACAGCAAGTGCCTCAGGACTAATGTCCAACGCATCTATTGTTGCATCTGGAAAAGCAAATGCTGTGGCAATTGCAATACATCCTGACCCCGTACACAAATCCATTATTCTCAAAGGCGTGTTTGAAATGAGCCCTTCGAAATTATTTGTGATCAATTCACCAATTGGCGAACGCGGCACTAATACATCTTCATTGACAAAAAATGGCAGACCACAAAAATAGGATACTTGGGTTAAATAAGCTGCCGGTTTTTTGGTTAATATACGCTGCTCAATAAGACCTAATGCATTTTTACGTTCACTTAATGTCGTGCGCGCCTGCAATAAATGTTCATTCATTGTAGGTGGTAAACTCAGCGCATAGGTAATTAATTGGGCGGCTTCATCCCACGGATTATCGGTTCCGTGACCTAAATAAATGTCGCTTTCATTGAATCGACTTACCGACCAACGAATTAGATCGTTAACCGTTTGAAGTTCAGTTACTGCTTCTTCGAGCAATATTGTTAGCTCAGATAACTCTTTTTGCATCAAAAACCCTAATTAATCTGGTCGTACTCACCAGCTTAATTTACAATACCCCGCACTATATTGCTTAAACTTTCTCGCAAAATGTCTGAAAAAAATTTGAATTTTAAAGATTTACTCAACAAAAAAGATGATAGTCCATCTTTGCCAAGTACATTTGCTGATGAGATGCAGGGCGTCAAACCATTCAAGCAAGACAAAATACACTTTGGGAAAGCGCTCAGCAAGCAAAATAGAGCTTTAGCTTCAAACTTTAAGGAAGAAGATAGAAAGAATATCGATAAGGACGATAAGCTAGCAGCGACCCGCTTTCACTTTTCTGAAGAATACGAACCTTTGATCGATTTCGAGCAGACGTTAAGTTTTGTTAAACCGGGACAACCCAGTTACCTAGCAAAACTCATTAGGCGCGGTGAAATTCAACCCGATATCGTGTTAGACCTTCATGGTCACACCAAAGAAAGCGCTAAACGAGATTTAGCTGACTTGATCACAACATGCAAAACAGAACAATTATTAAGTGCTTGTATCGTTCATGGTGTTGGGGGCGGCGTTCTAAAACGAAAAATCCCACATTATTTACTGCAACACCCGGATGTTGCCGCATTACATCAAGCACCACTCGAATGGGGCGGCCAAGGCGCAATTGTCATAATTATTGATTTAGGCGAGGATTTGCAGTTTTTGTTAAAGCGGTAAATCAGTAGACTGGTAAGTTGCAATTACAACATTTGTTCAGGGGCGATCAGCGTTTCTAACACACCATTCCATTTATCTAGGTTAATTTTAATCTTTGCAACGCCCGCCGTCGCCATTATGGGTGTGTAACCTGTTATTTCGCCGATTAAATAACTCACCAAAGGCATATGCGAAACACATAGAATATTTATGTCATCAACGGTGTTTTTATCAATACTAGCCAAAACAAAATCCATTGCGACTTTTGGATCCCCCTCTGGGATCAAATCCACAATTACGTCTATATCTAACGCATCTGGACCACGTTCAATAATAATATCTTTCGTTTGTTGGGCGCGAATATACGGCGAGGCATAGACTTGGTGAAACTGTCCAAGCTGCGTTTTCAACCACAGTGCTGTACGTTTTGCTTCCCAGCGGCCATGTTCTGAGAGCACACGAAGTTGATCTTCGGCTGCGATTGACTCAGCTTCTCCGTGTCGAACGATATAAAGATAAATTGCCATTGTCACTAGTTGTCTTGCCTACACTAGTGACTACTATAATTAATTCACCAATTATTGACCATTAATTTATGAAATTAATTGTTTCAGCACGTATCTTATTTATATATCTCGATTTCTTGAAAAAAACAGCTAGGATAAAGAGATACATAATGCTGCGGTATTTCGAGAACCAAACGAGATATAAACATTGAATATTAGTCCCAACGACAACAAAAATTATTTGGCTATGACGTTAGATAATGGCCTTCGAATTGTTTTAGTTGAACAAGATGACTGCCATAAAAACGCCTGTTCACTGGTCGTGAATACGGGACATTTTGATGATCCCGTTGACCGCCCGGGTTTTGCACATTTTGTTGAGCACTTATTGTTTAATGGCAGCAAAAAATACCCAGAAGTGAATGGACTAAGTCATTTTGTTGGGCAACACGGTGGGATGTGTAACGCTTGGACTGGCACAGAGCACAGCTGTTTTTATTTTGATGTTCATCCAGAATTTTTTGCCCCTGCTCTCGACCAGTTTGCTAATATGTTTATCGAGCCTTTGTTCAGTCATGACGCCCTATCGCGTGAGCAAGAAGCTATCCATGAAGAATATAAACTAAAACTGCAAGATGACAGTCGTCGTATCCAACAGGTGCATAAACAAACGAGTAATCCTGACCATCCGTTCCATAAATTTTCAGTTGGCAATAAACATACTCTTTCAGATTTACCTGACCGACCTGTCGCCGACGAATTATTTTCATTTTGGCACCAAAATTATCAAGCTCAATATATGACAGTGTCGATAGTCACTGCAGAACCTATAGAAATGATGCGTGATTTAATTGCGACAACGTTTTCTGCAATTAAATCCAATGATCCGAAGTTCGCCAAGCCAAGTATTGAACCACCACTTTATCGCGACCAAGAATTAAATCAATTTATTGGAATCCATCCAGTTAAAGAGATCCACAAACTTAATGTGACGTTCTCGATGCCTGACATGAATTATATGTACAACACAAAGATGCTGAGTTTTGTGGCGCATATCATTGGTTATGAAGGGAAAGGGTCGTTATACGAAGCGTTAGACAACAAAGAATATATAAACGCCTTAACTGCTGGGAACGGCATAAGTGGCAATAATTTTAAAGACTTTAATTTGTCTCTGGAATTAACCGAGTTAGGCGAAGAAAATATTGACGATATTTTAGAGATTACTTTTGCCTACCTAAATTTTTTGAAACAAACAGTGCCCGCAGCCTATTTATATGACGAACAACAAGTTTTGACTCAAGTCAGTTTTAACTACCAAGAAGAAATTAAAGCGACCAAACTTGCCAATCAAATTGCCCTCAATATGCAACATTATCCAGAAGTAGACTATCTGTCTGGAGATTATCGGATGGACGGCTTTAACATCCAACAATGGCAGGAAATTTTAGGCTACTTAAATGCTGACAACTTCCGTGTGACGTTAGTAAGTCAGTCAATCCAAACGCAACATAAAGCACCTTGGTACCATACCCCCTATGCCGTCACCGATATTGATTTGGACGTTAGGAAACTATTGAATGACACAAGTTGGAGTGATTTTAATTTCCAACTGCCCCCGGAAAACCCTTATTTGGGAGGAGAGATAAAGTTAGAACAACTCGACTTTAATAGTCTTACCCCTATTAACATAGAAGACAAATTGGGCTGGAAAACGTGGTTTAAACAAGATGTTAGTTATCGCGTACCAAAGGGCAATATTTACCTCGGCCTAGACTTACCAAATGGCATCGCTAGCAAACGTAACCAAACAATGATGCGGATGTTTTGTGACTTATTTTTAGACTCGGTATCTGAACAACATTACCAAGCTGAAATGGCTGGGCTTTATTATAATATCTATGCACATAACGGTGGCATCACAATCTATACGTCAGGCTTGAGTAACCGACAACATGAGCTACTTCTAACGCTAATTGATACCATGTTGAAACCAAATTTTGTCGAGAGTCGGTTTAAAGAGATTAAACGTCAGTTGATAAAACACTGGAACAATAGTGAGTCGAATCGCCCCATTAGCCTTTTATTTAGTCATTTAAATTCAACTTTAATCCCTAAAGTGGCCAATAGTTTAGAACTCGCAGAGATTTTAGCTGATGTCAGTTTTGCTGAATTCTTAGCGTTCCATAGCACACTATTTAATGCGGTTAATGCAGAGATGCTCATTTATGGTAACTGGAATACTCAACAAGCTTTAAATATTAACGCCTTAGTGGAACAACGTTTTAGCCATGCCACTAAGGTCAAGGAAAATGTTCGAGCAAATGTAAAACTTGATAGGATTGGTGTAGAAAAACAACGCGTTCCGGTTGAACACAGTGACAACGCCGCAATTATCTACCTACAGGGCAACAAAACCGTAGACGATAAAACCGACGTCGTTGAAAAAGCATGGTTTATTCTATGTTCACAAATTTTAGCGCCATATGCATTTAACTATTTACGCACCGAGCAACAATTAGGTTATCTCGCAGGTAGTGGTTATATGCCTTTATGCAATGTCCCAGGACTTGTTGTCTATGTGCAATCACATGAAGTTGAAAACAGCGAACTTGAACGGCATATCGGCCTTTGTATCGAAGGCTTTATCAAAGAGTTAGATCATTTAGAGTTAGACGAATTTAACGCTCATAAACAGGCCGTAATTCACCAATATCAAGAACAACCCGCCAATTTAAATCAAAAGTGTCAACAATTATGGGTTAGTGTTGGCAACAAAGATTATGAGTTTAATCACAAGTCTCGAATAGTAGAAGAACTGCAACTGGCAACTTTAGATGAATTGCAACAATGGGCAAAAACCAATCTATTGGAGCAGTTCGCCACTGGCTACCAAATATCAACCGAATAAAATTCGATCAATTAATCATATATTTAACGATAAAAGCTTGCCAACTCGCATCCAAACTTTGACAGTAGCGCAACCATAAGGTAATTTGAATCAGCGTTTAACTAGCTGTAGTCGTCGTTGTGCTAAGTCCACTGAAAAAAAATAACAATAAAATTGTGGCTGTTTCAAGCCTTGTAAGTTTTAACACTTACGCGTTAGAAACCGAATCAATCTCAAATGTAATCGAAAAACTGTTTTCTGATGGAGCAGTCTTGTCGATTTTTATCCTGTTTGCATTATGCCTTACGGGTTACTTGGTCTACGGTTTATACCGATTCAGACAATATCAAGGTCAAATTACTGAAAGCGAAGAGCGATTGCGTTTGTCTTTATGGGCAAGTGGCGATGAAATGTGGGATTGGAATATCCACAGGGGCAGCCTTCATAGAACAAATGGCGCAGGTACTTACCCCCTGCCAAATATCGACCCTTCTGATTTTCCGCCAAACAGACCGCATATTCATCCACAAGATGTCGAAAAAGTTGTCGAAAAGCTAAAACTCCACCTCAATGGCGAAGTTAATGAGTTTGAATGTGTGTATCGGATCAAAGGCAGCAATGACAAGTGGCGCTGGATCTTAGACAAAGGTAAAGTTGTTTCGTCTAATGCCGCGGGTTACCCGATTCGTATGACTGGTGCATTTAAAGATATTCACCAAATAAAAAAAACCGAAAGCAATCTAGAGATATTTGCCCGAAGCATTCAAAGCTTGACCGATGGCGTGGTTATCCTCAACTCTGACTTTAATGTTATCCATATTAACCCTGGTTATACCCAAATCACCAGTTTCAGTTCTAGTGACCTTATTGGTAAAAAGCTTAACTTTAACTCCATCAGCCCTTCGCTTATTACCGATATTAAGTCGGCTGTCGATAAAACTGGGAACTGGCAGGGAGACGTCACCGGCCAGGGAAAAGATGGCAATATGTTTATCGCTTTTGTCACGGTCAACTGTATCCGAAATGATGAAAACGCGATTACAAACTATGTCGCGGTTGTATCCGACACGACTATGCGTAAAAAAGCGGAAGCCAAACTCATAAAAATGGCGCGCACTGATACGTTAACAGGTCTACCTAATCGAAATGTATTCTTCTCGCGTTTGCAAAAATGCGTAGACAAACAATTAGAAACCGCAATATTGGTATTTGATGTCGACGATTTCAAAAAAATTAACGACTCTTTAGGTCATGTACTTGGTGATATATTATTGGTGAAGATCTCCGAACGGTTAAAGCCACTCACCAACAGTCAATGTATTTTATATCGTCTTGGCGGCGATGAATTTGCTATTACAATGGAAGGTACCAACGACATTCATAAAGTGACAATTCTTGCCAAAGAGTTGCTTCGACTTCTTTCAAATCCATTCCGAATCGAACAACATGAATTTGTTGTCGCTGCCAGTATCGGTATTGTCTTATATCCAGATGATGGTCAACAACCTGAAACCTTGCATCGTAATGCTGACACCGCTATGTATCACGCCAAAGAAAAAGGTAATCGCTACTTATTCTTTAATAAAGAGATGAATAAACAAGCTGTTAAACGTTTGCAGGTAGAAAATTTAATTCGTCAGGGATTAAAAGAAGATTACTTCCATGTGTATTACCAACCTAAGATGAGTTTCAGCACCGGCAAATTAGTTGGTATGGAAGCTCTGGTGCGCTTTATCTCTCCAAGTGGTACTTTGGTTAGTCCAGGCACATTTATTCCGATCTCCGAAGAGACAGGGCAAGTTGTCGAGATTGGTGAAGTCGTCCTAAGAAAAGCTTGTGCCGACATGAAACGTTGGATCGATTCAGGCTTGATGTCAGGGCGTGTCGCGGTCAACTTATCAGCTAGGCAATTTAACCTACCCAATCTAATTCATCGAATTGAATCAATATTGTTAGAAACTGGATTAAGCCCGAACAATCTAGAGTTGGAGATCACCGAAGGTACGGTAATGGACGATCCGCAACATGCCATTCAAGTTATGCATGAACTTAGAGCTTTAGGAATTCAGTTGGCTATGGACGACTTTGGTACCGGCTACTCTTCGTTGTCTTACCTGCGCAAGTTCCCACTTAATACCTTAAAAATTGACAAAGCCTTTGTTGATGATGCAGGTACTAGCGTCGGCCGAGCAATGATCGATACGATTATCACTATTGCACGAAATCTAAGCTTGTCGACCGTTGCTGAGGGAGTTGAAACGAGTACTCAAGAAAAGCTAATGGCTGAGATGGGATGTGATGTCCTGCAGGGGTACTTGTACTCTAAACCACTATCTTCAAAAGAATTGGCTCACTTTGCGGCAAATCAACAACCTGTGTTGAAAAAGGCCCAATAATGGTTCACAAGATATAAACTCGCTTCATCTACCGAGCTTTATTGAGGGTATTCAATGGACCCATTTGAATTTATCAAACAGATGAGTCCCCCTCCTATTTACGCGTTAGCGTATTCACGCCTTGATCATGCGGTAAATATGAAGGTATCAGGTTTAAAGTCGTAAACTTACGCCGTCAATGCCTTGTTGCTTGCGTAACAACATTTGCTTTTTAACATTAAACATAGGCCAAACAACTGGACCAAAACACATGCCAGCGACAAACCAACGCTTCTCGCACATGCCATTTTTCATCGCTTCAATTGACAAATACACAGAAAAACAAACAACGGCAACCATCATAAGCAAAACAAACATCTTTAAAACCCAGTCAATATTTATGAAGTGATCAATTATATCGCTGAAGTAATTTCAATTCGATAGGGAAACCCCTCGTTTTTAGAGTATTTACTTCTATTACCAAAATATAAAATTTGTAGCTACTGAAACCAAATGATCAATTTGGCCAATTTTAAGCATAAAAAAAGCCGCATCTGCGGCTTTTCTTACATGTTTTTCATTATATGTAGCTTTGCTGATGCACTCGAATAAACAGCGGTGTACCCGCTTTAGAGTAATCAACTTTGTACTCTTTGCCATTTAGACATTGCACAAACATTAATGTTTTTGGTTCACCAAAAACATCAGGGCTCGATACGTTTACGACTTCAACATAAGCGTCTTTCGCTTCACGTCTATTTCTTGGTACAGGGCCATCATAAGCTTGAACGCCATTTTGCGTTACTTTTACGTTAGGGTGCTCTATATCATTCTGAATGATAAGATCGACTTTTCTGATCTTATGAATAATGGTATTCCGACCACTTCGAATATATGGGATATCGGACATAACTACCTTCAGCCTCTAGTTTGCCTTCAAAAACAAACAAAAAATGTTACTTATAATATAACTCTAGCGTTTTGAACTAAATTGATCAAGGACACACAGTAATTTATCGATTCATATTTTCATTTTTAGTGTCTTGTATTAATTTCAATGCGTTAGCTTGTGTTCCAGAAATTCCATTACTGTTGATATAAAAATGAAATCCAAGTAATTCGTTTAGTTTCTCAGAACGATGAACAAACATAGCAATAAGTCCTCGATAAATACGGTTAGCCCCTAATTTACATTCTACAGAATCAATAAAATCCTCTGGCACACACTGCCCTGTTGCGCATCCCTTACCGGCTAAAGCCAGCCACAGCGGCCTTTGTTCAATCAGTAATTTTGACGCTAAGCGCAATGGAAACGTATCGTAAAATAACTCAGGATCCTTAACCTTAATGCCTATAAAGTCATATTCCTTGCCACCATCGATGCGATCTTGGGCAGGAATACCGACCCGCTGGATGTTTTCCCACGGAACAAAAACCGTGTTGGCTCGGTGATAAAAAGTTAAGCCATCACCCGCGAGTTTTAATCTATGTCGTGGTTCACTGCGTTTTAGATAGCCTAATAACAGCATTGCTATCGCAAACCCATACAAAAACATATTGGCAATATACAATTGAGACAAAAAGCCAAAATGCACAACAAAGTTAATTGCAGCTAGCCCAAAACCAAATTTAATGAAGGTTTCTGAATTATCGCTGTCTGTTGATTCAATAAAAATAGGTTGGGTCATTGCAGTCTTAAAAAGGTTTAAAAATAAAATAGAAGCCCAAACAAATTAAACACCACAAAAGAGCAGCGCGCATCATTCGACAGATTGGACAATTGGTTTGTAACTTCATATTGTATTAATCTACTTGCAGTTTTTTAACAAAAATCATTTATGGAGCAATGTATATGTCAAACATTCAATTGGCAACTTTTGGTGGCGGTTGTTTTTGGTGTATCGAATCCGCCCTCAATGCAATCCGCGGTGTGCAACAAGCAGTGTCTGGTTACTCAGGCGGTCAAGTAGACAACCCAACTTATCAGCAAATTTGCAGTGGTCAAACTGGGCATGCTGAAGTTATCCAAGTGACATTTGACGCTGATATTATTTCATACGATTTATTGCTCGATTTCTTTTTTCAACTTCATGATCCAACGCAACTTAACCGCCAAGGCAATGATGTTGGAACACAATACAGGTCGATAATCTTGTATCACGACGAAGTTCAGCGCCAAACTGCCATCAACAAAATTAGCGACGTTCATGACCACGACATTTGGGATGGTGACATCGTAACTGAAGTTGAACCTATATCCATCTTCTATCCGGCAGAAGAGTATCACCAAGGATATGCCGAGAATAATCCGCAACAACCTTACTGTGCTTTGGTCGTAAACCCAAAACTAAACAAGTTTAAACAAAAGTTTAGCGACTTCTTAAAATAAAACCTGCTAAGTACAGATACTCAGTTAAATTTAAATTTAATGTGGGGTAACATACAGTCAAATTGTGTTACCTCATTTAAAGAGCTTCATGTCTAAAAGTTACTTTTTTAAAACCGCCTTTGTTATCGCGTTCATTTATTCAATGTACTTATTTTTTAATCCCCATTTGGATACCGGCATCAAGATCCCTCACATTGATAAAGTGGGTCATTTCATCGCTTTTTCGGGCTTGTCATTTTTATTTGATTTTGCTTTTACTCTCGCCAAAATCTGGGGAATTGGAGCCGCCTTAGTGTATGGCATTCTAGTTGAGCTTATTCAAAGTACACTGCCTAATAGACAAGCATCCCTAGCTGATGTTGTTGCCGACATGTCAGGTTGCCTAGTCTATTATTTTGTCTTTAAACCATATGCTGAAAAACTCGTAAGTAAATTTTGGAAACCAGCTAATGCCAAATAATCGAGATTGGCACTTTGTTGGTCAAGGTGCGATCAGTTCTTTTTGTGCCGTCAATGTTTTACCCAATCACGCCGTTACTGTACTCACTCGTCGCTCATCTGTTAGTGAAAAAACCTTTATCGACTTGCAGGGACAACAAATACGATTGCCCTTACCAAGGCGCCTACGAAACGATGAAACGATTAACAATTTAGTGGTAGCAGTCAAAGCCTATGACATAGTAAACGCCATTGCCGACGTTATAGGCAGCTTAGCTGACGATGCCAATGTCGTCCTATGTCACAATGGCATGGGAACAATTCCGGACGTACTTGAACTATTGCAAGTTAAACCAAACTGCAATGTATACTTTTGCACAACAAGCAGTGGCGTCAATCATCAAGGAAACAACATTATTTTAGCCGCTATCGGCCAAAGTCAGTGGCAGTCAATTGTTACTCATTCTCCTCACAGTGCTCTCAATATCAACGACTTTAAATCACTATTTTTAGTTGCTGAACAAGCCGAGGAGTTGCCAACGATATTGTGGCAAAAACTAATTATAAATTGCGCCATTAACCCGCTGACGGCCATCAACCGTGTTACCAATGGTGAACTTGCAGCTCAAACGTTTCAGCAACAACTTAATACGATCGTCGCAGAGGTCATAAACGTTGCTCGCATTGATGGTGTAGATTTTGACTTAAACACCATGATCGATCTTGTGAACAGCGTCATTAAGTCAACGGCTAAAAATTACTCTTCGATGTATCAAGATTTAACAAATAATAGAAAAACCGAAATTGATTTTATTAATGGCTATGTGTGCAAGCTTGCAAATCAATATAAAATTGATGTCCCTGTAAATCAGGCGCTAGTGAGGCAGATACAAAAGCTTGGTGGTTAACTAAATTTAATAACAATTAATCTGTTCGACATAATTAGTACACGCAACTTCAATTCAAGGATACAATTGACTTTAACAATCGTGTAAAACACGAAATTTGTATCTAAAATAGAAATCAATACAATGTATCTAACTCAACCCATTCTGTAGGTGAATTTTGACTGTAAATCCAAACCCAATATTAGAAAAAGCCAAAACAACCTGTGCAGAACAAGGTGTTAAGCTAACGAGTAAGCGTGAAAATGTTTTAGCATGTATTATTAGTTCAGACGAAGCCGTCTCTCCCTACGAATTAGCTGAGATCTACAAGGAAAATTTTGGCCAATCCATGCCGGCGATGTCGGTCTATCGTATCCTGGATTTTCTAGTGGAGTTAACGTTAGTCCATAAACTTACGTCCGCCAATAAGTATATCGCATGCTCTCATATCTCCTGTTCCCACAGCCACCGCAGCCCACAATTTTTAATTTGTGAAAACTGCCAATCCGTTATGGAGGTCGGTATTGAAAACTCTGTAATGGAACAGCTTAAAAGCAGTGTCGAACGGTCTGGTTTTGTATTAACAACCCAACAAATTGAATTAAAAGGCTTGTGTAAAAAGTGCCAATAAACGTGCGAAGTATGACCTAAAGCTGAACTGCAAAAGGTCAAATGACAAATGCAAAAAAGGTCAAATGACAAATGCAAAAAAGGTCAGATACATTGGTATCTGACCTTTTTTATGTCGTAAGCTTTAACCAAATTTAATGTTTAGGTCTGGTAACTAAAATACCAACAGCTCACTAAATCGCTTTTATTTTAGTAGAAGGTGTTACCTTCTTCGGCCATTTTAACCAAGCTATCGCATGGCGCAAAACGGTCACCAAACTGTTCTTGGTGTTTTTTCAACGTCGCGACTAAGTTGTCGATGCCATAGCTATCCATATACTTAAATGGACCACCTTGGAATGGCGGATAACCGGTTCCGAAGATCATGCCAATATCGCCATCTCGTGCTGAACGGACAATGCCTTCATCTAAACAACGTGCAGCTTCATTTAACAGTTGGATGACACAGCGCTCTGCAATGTCTTCAGATGACATTTTACTCGACGGCGTAATTCCCAAGACACGGTATACCGATTCATCAACTTGTTTCGATTTACGTTTAAACGTTAACTTATCCACTAAGCTAGGTGCGGCTGCTTTACCGTAAAGATAAAACCCATTTTGGTTCTTTTTGCCTTTACGGTCGTCGGCCATAAGCTTTTCCATCGCCGCTGGCGGCGTAAAGCGCTCACCAAAGGCATCAAATAGAATGCTTGATACTTTCACGCCAACATCAATACCAACTTCGTCAAGCAAAGTCATAGGGCCCACAGGGAATCCAAACTTAGTTAACGCCTTGTCGATTTTCTCAACCGGCTCACCTTCCATCACAATGTTTGCTGCTTCGTTCATGTATAAACCAAGTATACGGTTTACAAAAAATCCAGCCTCATCTTTTACAACAATTGGTGTTTTACCCTGACGACGCGCAAATTCAACGGTAGTAGAAATGGTTAAGTCAGAAGTTTTATCTGTTGCAATGACTTCAACCAGTGGCATTTTATCTACCGGCGAAAAGTAATGTAGACCAATTACGTTTTCAGGACGCGCGGCTTTTGCCGCAATTTCTCGAATTGGCAAAGAAGATGTATTAGATGCAAATATAGTTGACTCTTTGCAGTTCTCTTCGATATCTGCAACCATTTTCTGTTTTAGAGTTAAATCTTCAAACACAGCCTCTACAACAATGTCGCTGTCTTTAAAACCTACAAAGTCAGTGCTTGCAGATAATAACGACAGTTGTTTTTGCATTTCCGAAGATGACATAAAACGACGTTTAACCTTTTTATTTAAAATGTCGTAACTGTACTTAAATGCGTTGCGTATCCCCTCGTGGGCAATATCTTTTATTCGAGCCGGTACGCCAGCTTTCGTCGTGGTAACAAACGCAATACCGCCGCCCATTAACCCACCACCTAGCACACCTGCTTTTTGAATCACTAATGGCTCGACACCAGCAACACCGGTTTCTTTTTTCATTTCTGTGGTCGCAAAAAACAAACTGCGCAATGCTTTTGATTCAGCCGTCATGCAAAGTTCAGAAAAACGTTGCGCTTCAATATCTAAACCTTGTCGATAACCGACTTCTATACCTGTACGAATACATTCAATAATTTTAATCGGCGCAGGATAATTACCATTGGTTTGACGCATAACTTGCTTAGCTGCTTGGTCAAATACGACCTTTCGGCCAAACGGGTTATTTTCTAACAAAGTCGACATTAAACCGCGTTTTACTGGTTTACGTTTAGGTTTACCTTTAAGTGCCATTTCAATTGCGGTTTCGAGCAAGATACTGACAGGCACCATATCATCAACAAGACCGGCTTTAAGGGCTTGTTTAGCACGTAATTGCTTGCCAGTTAACATCATATCAAGGGATTTTTGCAATCCAACAAGTTTAGGTAAACGCTGTGTTCCCCCCGAGCCTGGAAGCAAGCCAAGTTGCACTTCAGGTAACCCTAAAACCGTTTTAGACGAATCAGAAACAACACGTCCGTGACACGCCATTGCCAATTCCAAGCCACCGCCTAATGCAGGACCATGAATAGCCGCAATGATTGGCATTTTCATGCCTTCGATTTGATCAAATAGTTGTTGCCCTGTTTGCGCTATCGCTTTGACTTCGTCTTGTGTTGAACAAGAATCAAGGACTTTTACATCGGCCCCTGCAACAAACGAATTGTCTTTGCCAGACGTTAGTACTAGCGATTTAACCGCACTGTTTGATTTTACTTCAGCAAATATTGCTTCTACTTGCTCGGCAAATTCTGCTTTTAAAACGTTCATTGACTCGTTTGGCACATCGATACGAATGATGCCAACTCCGTTGTCTAACACTTCTAAGTTAAACGCGGATTTTGAATTTTGTTCTGTCATGTGAGTTCCTATTCGTTCTCGAATTTGGTGAATCTCGAATTTGTTCTAATTAAATCGGTTAGCCGTCAACTTCTACAATCATTGCAGCGCCTAGACCACCAGCTGCACATGCTGTCGTTAGACCAACACCACCGCCTCTGCGGCGCAATTCATTAATAGTTTGCGTAATTAAACGTGTCCCTGTCGCAGCAAACGGATGACCATAAGCCAATGAACCGCCATTAACATTAAACTTCGCCATATCAATTTCGCCAATTGCCGATTTACGACCTAACTTCTCTTCCGCAAACTTTTTGCTTCCAAACATTTTCATGTTTGCTAATGCTTGCGCTGCAAATGCTTCATGCATTTCGATTAAGTCTAAATCACCCAAGTTCATGCCCGCACGCTCTAATGCAATTGGTGTTGCGTATGAAGGACCCATTAACATGTCTTCCCATACATCAATAGCGGCAAAACCAAAGCTACGAATGTAACCAAGTGGCACATAACCAAGGGCTTTTGCTTTGCTTTCTGACATTAACATTATAGCGGAAGCGCCATCAGTTAACGCGGTAGAGTTAGCTGCTGTCACAGTACCGTGTTTACGGTCGAAAACTGGGCGCAACTTGCTATATCCATCTGCCGTTGAATTGGTTCGAATGGTGTTATCCATGTCGATAAATTGTTTAAACGGTTCTGGGTGTGCTGTCATAACTTCATCTTGCATAACGCCACTTTCCCACGCTTTAGTCGCTAAAGAATGCGAACGATGAGCCATAGCGTCTTGGTCAGCACGGCTGATGTTATGAGTTTTTGCCATTTGTTCAGCTGTTTGTCCCATTGACAAGCCCGTTGAATATTCAGCTACCGCTGGCGGCACAGGAGCCAAATCTTTAAATCTAATTTTTTTAATGATGTTCCAGCGTTGACCGAGTGTTCGCGCCTTATTTAAATCAACTAATGCTCGGGCTAGCTTTTTACTCACACCAATTGGCAATACTGACGAGGAGTCGGCGCCACCGGCAATACCAATAGAAACATGGCCAGCCATAATTGACTCACAGATATTAACAGTTGACTGGAAGCTCGTCGCACATGCTCGAGACACTGAATAAGCATCTGTATGAACATCCATACCTGTGCCCAACACTATTTCTCGGGCAATATTGGGTGCAGCTGGCATTTGCACAACTTGTCCAAATACTAATTGCTCTATTGCTTTAGGATCGAGTTCTGAGCGCTGCAACATTTCTGATACAACCATTTTGCCAAGATCCAATGCGGGTACTCCGTGATAAGCCGTTGCTTGTTTTGCAAATGGCGTACGTAAACCTGCAACAACCGCTATGCGGTCACCGTTTCTTGTTTCTAATCTTTTTGCTGTCATGTTATATCCAATTTTATCTGGTCAGACCTCTAATTAAGGCAGATTCTAACCATATCTTTTCAAAAGTAAAAGAGAAAACTCATATTTTTTAACGAATACCGTTATTTATTGCTTAATTTCCGTTCGGTCGAAAAAACATCACTTGTTTTTTTTATATGGAACCATATAACTACAGATTAGTCGTATAGGGCGTAATAACACTTTTATATTAAAAAAGTGTTAATCCCAAACTCCAGTAAATCTTAATAGGAAGTGTAGGACAAATGTCGGTATCGCGATTCGAACAATTAAAAAAATATTTGGATTCACAAGTCATTGGCCAACCCGATTTTACTAAGGCAATATTGATTGCCCTGTTGGCAGATGGACATTTATTGGTAGAAGGCCCTCCAGGTCTTGCAAAAACCCGCGCAATAAACGCATTGGCAAACGGATTAGAAGGTGAATTTCACCGTATCCAATTTACCCCAGACCTGCTCCCAGCCGATTTAACAGGTACAGATATCTATCGCCCTGAAACTGGTGAGTTTGTTTTTGAAAAAGGACCTCTTTTTTACAACCTGGTGTTAGCCGATGAAATTAACCGAGCGCCGGCAAAAGTTCAGTCAGCTTTATTAGAAGCTATGGCGGAACGCCAAGTTACGGTCGGTAAAACCACATACGAACTACCAGAATTATTTTTGGTAATGGCCACCCAAAACCCGCTGGAACAAGAAGGTACATACCCGCTTCCTGAAGCTCAGCTAGACCGCTTTTTAATGCATCTGAATATTGACTACCCTGGCGCCGAAACAGAAATTGAAATTTTACGCTTAACCCGTGGTGAGGCGTTAGATAAACAAGTGCCTAAACCAACCCCGTTAAGTCAGGCGGATATCTTTGCTGCGCGGAAAGAAATTTTATCAATTCACTTAGCTCCGGAACTTGAGCAGTATCTAGTTGATTTAATCATTGCCACGCGCCAACCTGAAAAGTACGACGAGCAATTAGCAAAATGGATCAGTTTTGGTGCGTCACCTAGAGCAACAATATCGGTAGACAAATGCGCACGCGCTACAGCATGGCTAGATGGTCGCGACTTTGTCACACCAGACGACATTCAAGGTGTATTTTTTAATAGCTTAAGACATCGCATACTATTAAGTTATGAAGCCGAAGCGGCTGGCATTTCTGCTGATCAAATATTGGCCCGGATACTCGAATTAGTCGCGGTACCTTAGGAAAGCAACATGGCATCCGTAGATGTAAATAGCCACTATTTAGACTGGCTAAAACAAAACGAACTAAGCGGTTGGCAGCTATCTTTTGCTGAACTTGTGATGTATCAAAAATACACCCACTTGTTAAACAATAAACCCGGCAGCAAGGTGAAACACCACATGTCTGGGCAATACATGGCTAAAACTAAAGGCCGAGGTATGGAGTTTGACGAAGCTAGGCATTATCAACCCGGCGACGATGTCCGTACAATCGACTGGCGAGTCACCGCCCGCACAGGTAAAACCCATACAAAAATATTTAGGGAAGAAAAAGACCGACCTATTTTTGTTTTTTGCGACCTATTACCCAGTATGCGCTTTGGCAGTCAGCTATTATTTAAGTCTGTTCAGGCCTGCCATCTAAGTGCACTGGTAGCTTGGAAAGCAATGCAAAATGGCGACAAAATCGGTGGCTTAGTGCTGTCTGAAAACGGCCTACTGGAAAGTAAACCAAAAAGTCGACAGCAAGCGGTTTTAAAATGGTTGGACGGTTTGCAGAAAACCCATAACTTACTGCCACTTGATCACAAACACGCTTTTGATCAGACAGAACTTGAAACCAAGTTTACCGAAGCATGTGCTCACTTACGCCGGGTAGCCCACCCTGGTAGCTTAGTTTATCTAATCAGTGACTTTCAGCATGTCAACGATACTGCCCTGCAACATTTATTTCAGTTGCAAAAACACTGTGAAGTTGTTGCCTGTTGGGTTAATGACCCTATTGAACATAGCTTACCTAAACTTGCTGCTGGCTCCATATCCGTTACCGATGGCCAATTGGTTAAGCAAATCGACTCTGACTCGCAACTTGAACAGTATCAGAATCTTGCAAAAAGTAGGTTTAACCAACAAAAACAGAATTTAACTCAGTTCAAAATTCGTTGGTTACCCATTTGTGCTGGCACACCACTGCACGAACAGTTATAGAGAACAACAATGCAACCCGATTTATTATCTCAATTAAACGACATACAAACACCGGTTCCTATCGGATGGTGGCCATTAGCCTGGGGTTGGTATCTGGTTTTAATATTGCTACTGACCGCTTCGTTTATACTTTTTAAATTGATAAAAACAAAATTTGAGCAATCTAAAGCTAAAAAACAAGCACTTCGTGAATTAACCGCAATGGATAAAACGTTAACTCCATTGCAACAGGTTACCGTGATCAACAATATATTAAAGCGCGTAGTATTAGCCTATGCGCCAAGACAAGATGTTGCCAACTTAACCGGTTCTCAATGGGCTGAATGGTTAAATGGTCAGGGCACCAAAGGACATACTATAGATTCAGATTTATTGACCCTAGCTTACAAAGCGACCTGTGACGAAGCACATTCTGAACGTTATCAACAACAGGCTCGTGCCTGGATTGAGTACAATTTACCTCTGCCAAAAGTGACTGATAATAATCAAACACGTGAGGTAAACCATGTTTAGTTTTGCCTGGCCTTGGGTTTTTGCCCTATTAGTGTTGCCGTTTATCGCTCGATTATTTAAAGCCAAAAACGCCAGTGCCGACATGCCTCTTTATTTACCAACATTTGGTTTAGTCGCCGATTCTGTAAAGCCAATTTCTCGTGGCGGATTTCCATGGTTCACATATCTAATTTGGATATTGTTAGTCTCCGCCGCCGCAAAACCTCAGTGGTTGGGTGACCCTATTACCATCCCACAGGAAGGCCGTGAAATGATGTTGGCGGTCGATTTATCTGGTTCTATGGATGAAAAAGACATGGTTATTGGTCGACAACAAGTTAACCGACTCACCATGCTAAAATATGTGTTAAACGACTTTATTGAGCGACGAGTTGGTGACCGACTCGGTTTGATATTATTTGCCGACACAGCCTATGTTCAAACCCCTTTGACTTACGACCGTGCGACTGTAAAACAGCTATTAAATGAAGCCGTTTTAGGTTTAGTCGGCGAAAAAACCGCCATCGGTGACGCACTTGGATTAGCTGCAAAACGATTTAATGAAAAAGGCGAATCCAACCGTATTCTTATTTTATTAACTGACGGTCAAAATACCGCTGGCAATATAGAGCCTTTAGAAGCCCTTGAGATTGCAAAAGAAGCTGGAGTGCGCGTTTATACCATAGGTATTGGCGCCGACGAAATGATGGTGCGTAGCATTTTTGGCACCCGCAAAGTTAATCCTTCTGCAGACCTTGACGAAAACTTGTTAACTCAAATTGCCGAACAAACGGGTGGTAAATATTTCCGGGCTCGTGACACCGAAGAGTTACAAAAAATCTACGAACTATTGGATGAACTTGAACCTGTAGAAGACGATCCGATCCAACTTAGGCCGCAGCAAGCCTTGTTCCATTTTCCGTTGGGATTGGCTTTGTTACTTTCATTTTTAACCACATTGTTCCCTTTACTACAGCATTATTTAGCTAAATTGGGGATCAACAAAATTCGCGGGGAGGACCAATAAATGGACGATTTTTTACAATTGAGTTTTAGTCAATTACATCAATTTCACTTTATCCGTCCGCAATGGTTGTGGTCAATTCTGTTGCTCGTTGCAGTATGGTTGTTACGCAATCAAATGAATAAACAATCCCATTGGCGTAACGTACTACCGCCTCATTTGGCCCAGGTGTTACTAAACAGCTCGGAATCTCCAAAAAACAGTGCCCGACGAGGTAAAGTATTAATCGGCTTTTGGTTGATCGCGACGATAGCGATGGCAGGGCCTACGTGGCAAAAAATTGAAAAACCGGTATTTCAGGTTAAACGTGCGAGTGTCATCTTACTCGACATGTCACTTTCTATGCGATCCACCGATATCAAACCTAATAGACTGAGCCGTGCTCGATTTAAAGCAATTGATCTCGCTGAAGCGATAGGTGATGGCGAAGTGGCTCTCGTAGCCTACGCTGGTGACGCATTTACAATTTCTCCATTAACCCCTGACGCTCGCAATTTAACAGCATTAATTCCAAGCTTAACTCCGGAAATTATGCCTGAACCTGGCAGTTACCCCTTGTTAGGTTTAGAACGTAGTGCTGAATTACTGGTCCAGGCAGGTTACCTTACCGGTGATATATTCTGGTTTACCGATGGAATCGACGACTTTGATCTTCAGCAAATACGGACCTTTGCGGCTAATACGGCATATCGAATTAACATTATCGCCTTAGGAACCAGCACAGGAGCTCCGATTAAACTCGCTGATGGCAGTTTACTAAAAGATGGAACAGGCAGCATTGTCATCCCTAAATTGGCAACGGCACCGCTAATCACAATCGCAGATATGACCAACGGATTGTTTGTTACCACAACGGCAAATGACCGCGACATCAAAACGTTGGCGTCACTAACTGTAACCCCAAAAGAGGACCAAAACGGCGACTCAGACGATCCTGATAAAAAGTTAACCGGCGATGACTGGCATGAATTTGGGCCCTATCTAGTATTACTAATCCTACCGTTTTTCGCTTCTAAGTTCCGTCGAGGTTCCGTGTTTTCTGCTTTGTTGGTCTTTGGTTTATTGGCTAACCCAAATCAAGTAACAGCAGACACTTTAAACCCCACCGAAAGCGACGTTTCTGGAGGGCTTGGGCAATCTAATAAAATTGATAGTGACGCTACGATTACGCTCCCGCCACCACGCCCTTGGTATGACACGCTTTTTAAAACCGCAGATAAACATGGTCAAGAAGCCTATAACGAAGAAAATTACTTACAGGCAACCACCGATTTTAAAGATCCACAATGGAAAGGCAGTGCGGCCTATAAAGCAGGAGATTATGAAACCGCTTTAAGTTATTTCTCTCAAGATGAATCGGCTAGCGGATGGTACAACCGCGGTAATACATTAGCGCAATTACAAAAAATTGACGAAGCGATTGAGGCGTATGACAACACATTAAAAATACAGCCAAATCATCAACAGGCAAAAGAAAACAAAGCCCTGTTAGAGCAAATGAAGCAACAGCAAGAACAACAGGAACAACAATCTGATCAACAACAAGATGGCGAGCAACAGCAATCTGATCAGCAACAACAGTCTGACGACCAACAGCAATCTGAAGGTGATAGCCAATCAGAGTCCGATTCTGAGAGTGAGCAAGGTCAGCAAAAAAATAGTCAACAATCGGAGCCGTCCGCCGAACCACAGGAGGATTCGCAAAGTGAACAGCAACAAGCTGAACAAAGTGAATCTGAACAAGAGCAACAAGAAGCTCAAGCGGCAGAAGCGCAGGAAAAACAACAGGGCGAAGAATCTGAACAAGAAGCGGCTATGACACCGTTAACCGCGGAGCAAATCGCGGAACAAGAACAGCAGCAAAAAATCGAACAATTATTACGAAAAGTATCTGACGATCCAGCTACCTTATTACGTAATAAGATGATCTTGGAAAATCGTAAACGACAGCAGTCTAACCGTGCACCTAAGGGAGCGAAAAAGTCGTGGTAAGTAAATCACTAAAACTCATATTGATAACCTCAATTTTATTCATGTGGACAATGTATACCGAGGCGGCCACACAGTTATCAGCCAGCGTCGACCGTAATCCAGTAATGGAACGGGAAGCCTTTGTGTTAGAAATTGTGGCAAATGACTCCCTCGACAGCTCTGACCTAAACCTAAATCCGCTCGATAAAACCGACTTTATCGTTGGACGCACAGCAACGAGCAGTCAAACACAAATTGTTAATGGCAGCATTTCCAAAACGACAACTTGGACTGTGGTATTAACAGCCAAACAGGCCGGTGAATATGTTATTCCCGCCCTATCTGCTAATAATCTAAGCACTAAACCTATTGCAATTAGTGTTATAAAAGCCAGTAAACAAACAGGCCAGAACAACGAACCTATTTTTCTTAAGAATAATATTGAATCCACCGAGCTTTATTTACAACAAACTGTAAAGCTTGTGAGTCGATTGTATTTTTCTCCGAACGTCGAGCTGCAAAGCGGCAGTTTGACCGAACCTGTGCTTGAAGGCGCATTTATCAAGCAACAGGGAAAAGACAACGAGACCAGTGAAATAATAATGGGTGTTCGGTATCGCGTTATTGAACGAATATATACGGTCACCCCGCAGGCCAGCGGCCAATTTGTCATTAAATCGCCAGCATTTAATGGTGAAATAGCCACTGGTAACCGTCGTCGGTTCTTCTCGGGCTTTAGTCAAACCAAGCCCGTAACCGCTTTTGGCGAAGACATTTCAATCACAGTTAATCCTATTCCTGAGTCCTATACAGGAACTTGGCTGGCCAGTGAGTTAGTGCAATTAAACGAAGAATGGCAACCAAACAACTCAACAATTGAAGTAGGTGAAGCCATAACTCGTACGTTCACGTTGACCGCTTTAAATGTCAATGAAGAACAGCTACCCACCGTTAATGGCATATACCCAGATGCGTTTAAAGTTTATCCTGACCAATCTGAAGCCCACGAAGTTTTACGTCAAAATGCCTTAGTTGCACAACGCGTGAGTTCAGAAGCAATTGTCGCAAATAAAGCCGGTACGTATACCCTACCTGAGATCAAGATCAGTTGGTTTAATACCAAAATGAAACGTCAGGAGTTTGCGATATTACCGGAAAAGCAAATTACCGTTGTTGCGGCCTCTGGGCAGTCCGAGCAATCTGGTGTTACTAACCTCTTACCTAACCAAATGGAAACGATTAACGCCGCTGAATGCAAAGCTGAAACTGGCCCCGCCGCGGAACTAACAGAGCCTAAATGGTATCAAAATACATCCTTTGCCGTTGTGGGCTGGTTATTATGGTTAATAACAGTAGCGCTTTGGTTGATAAATCGTACTCGCTCAGCATCGGTTGTATCCGCGGAAAAAACAGAGAAACGTTTTGATATATACCAACTGAAACAGGCTTGTAAAAACAACGATCCTAAACTCGCCCGCATTAATTTATTGGCGTGGGCTCAGTATAAGTTTAGCGATGTTAGAACGCTCGACCAGTTGCATGACAAAGTCCCCGCTAATCTGCAAAGGGAGATCCGTCGACTCAATCTGAGTCAGTATTCGACTGAACGAACAACTTGGCAAGGTGATGGCATGTGGAAGGCGATAGTGCAATTTGACGGCACGGTAACACAACAAAATACCGATAAAGAAGACCTGCCTCCTCTAAACTAACTCGGCTTATTTAGCGCATCATAAAACGCTTAGTGACGAACGCCACTAAGCGTTTTTTTTACGTCGAATTTATCTTCTTTAAACAATTATTTGATTCAAATTATTGCATTTTTTCACACTGACGGGGATTTGCTTGTATTAGACCTATCTCCACAATGTATTGGTTATTAAACGAGAACGAATAGCTTTCAAACGACGTATCCACACCAGGCGCTTTAATACAATAATAATGGTTTCTCTATCACAGGAGATTACAACTAATCAGATATAACCACACTCATTCAGGAGCGTGGCAGGTATTTCATAAAGGAAAAAGGCGAACCTAATTTCCTCTATAAATTACTATTTATTGGCAGCAGATTAAGCGACTCAGGAGACAAAGCCGAACGGCTTATCTTAGGAAAATATGTGACTAATTTTACCGCCACCGTAGAGCTCTAAATTGAAATTAAGACACTAACTAGATTCAACTTGGCTTGGTGTTGTGTATTTCCAAACCCGTGCTTGAGTCGCTGGGATTGGCTTACTAAAGAAATACCCTTGAACTAAATAACATCCATTTTTTTCCAAAAAGTCGACTTGCGCTTGCGTCTCTGCCCCTTCAGCGATGACTTCTAACCCTAGCTTGTGAGCCATAGCGATTATCGCTCCGGTAATTTCGAGATCATTTACATCCTCTGGTATGTCTTTGATGAAAGACCTGTCTATTTTTAGCGTATCAACAGGGAAACGTTTTAAGTAGCTCAGCGAAGAATAACCTGTACCAAAATCATCGATTGAAATGGCAACACCCAATTCTTTAATCGCATTAAGTTGCCTAATTGCATCTTCAACATCCGACATGAGGTGTGACTCTGTGATCTCCAATTCAATACGTGACGGCGATACACCAGTTTCTTGTAAAATAGTTTTGAGTTCGCTAATACAATCACCAGACTCAAACTGACAGGCACTTAAATTGATCGAAACAGGGACGTGAATATCATCACTTGCTGCAAACGTACACGCTTGACGCATAACCCAGCTGCCAATTTGCAGAATAAGAGAACTTTGCTCGGCAATAGGAATAAATTTAGCTGGTGAGACAAACCCCAATTTATCGTTGCTCCATCTTAATAGAGCTTCAAAACCCACTAAATCTTTCGTTAAGCTATGTACTTTAGGCTGATAATACAACTCTAGTTCATCATTAAGAATTGCGAGTTTCAGAGCCGATTCTATTTCCTGACGCTCTTTTGCGGCTTCGTTTAGCTCTTTGGTATAGAAATGATAGGTATTTTTACCCGTAGCCTTAGCTTCATACATTGCCAAGTCAGCATGTTGCAATAAAGTTTCGGCGTCTTTAGTGTCTTTAGTTGAGAGTGTAATACCAATACTTGTGCCCGATACAACCTCTTCGCCGCGCAGTTCAAACGGACGGTTGGCTGCGGTTAAAATATCGTGGGCAATATTTAGTGCATCTTGTTCGTTTCGGGCACCGCCCATAATAAGTGCAAATTCATCGCCGCCCATTCGCGCCAATACATCTTCATTTCGTAAATTTTTATTCAGTCGATTCGCAATTTCTACTAACAGCAAGTCACCATTTTCATGACCATAAATATCATTTACGCGTTTGAAGTCATCAACGTCAAAGTAGAACAAGGCAAACTCATAACGACCACGTTTACTGATTTCCACAAGTTTCTCTAATTGAGCAATAAAAAACGTGCGATTCGCTAATCCAGTCAATTCATCGGTATACGCGAGTTTTTCTATTTTGTTTTGCGAGTCTTTGATAAACGATATGTCTTGCATCGACAATACGTATTTAGTGACATTACTATTTTCGTCCCGCATCGGCGTAATCGTACTGTTCACCCAGACCTGTTGTCCGTTTGACTGTTCCTTCAAAACAAGCTCACCATGCCAGCTTTTCTTACGACGAATTTCATTTACTATTTGTTCTGAAATAAATGCCATATGCTCATGGATAAAACTGAAAAAACGACTACCTAATAAGGTTTCACGGTCACATTTAAGCATCGCGATTGCTTTGGAGTCGACATAACTAATAGCAAAATCCAACTCAAGAATGATCACTGCGTTGTCTGAATAACTTACGGCTTGAGCCAAGGCTTTATTCGACTCAACTTCCTCTTTAAGTAACGCAAGGTTCTTATTTTTGTCGTTTAATTTGTATTCGAATTTTTTTACCAATAACGTTAATTGTGAATGCAAATCCTCTATTTCACTTTCAATATGACCTTTGAAGTTAAGTTGCGGATTATTCAGGTCTACATTTGCTACAGCCTGTGCCGTCTGGGTCAGTTTTCTGGCTATAAACAATTTGCAGGAAAAATAAACCACACTGCACAAAAGTGAAATATTAAAAGTAATCCAAATTAAGTATTTATAAAAGCGTTCATCCTCACCTTTTAAAATGCCTGTCTCATTTTGATAAGTGACAATTGTCCAGTTAATAGAGTCAATTCTATTGCTAATGGCATAAACTTTTTTATTCCAATCAATGAATTCAGTTAAACTACCAAAAGGCCGTTTTGATTCAATATACGACTTGAGTGAGTCGCGAATGTATCCTGCACTTAAGTTATTGTTTTCCTGCCTAATCAAACGAGAGCCATAATCTGGGTGATATATCATTTTCAGTCGGCTGTCGTAAATGAAAAATTGCCCTATAGAGTTGTCATACATTAGTTCTAGTTTTTCAATTATTGGGTCGATATCTATTGCCCCGCCAAATACCCCAACAAACTCCCCCTTTTTATAGATCGGTACCGTGTAATAGACGACCCACATATCCAAAATGTCGTCTCTATAAACTTGTGACCACTGTCCTCTCCTTATTATGGGATCACGGGCAATTCGATAAAAAAGATTGTTATCTAAATCAAGATCCGTAAGAATTTCCTGTTGCCAGGTTTTATTGCTGGAAAATACAGTGTGATCCTCGCCTACATAATAAGTGAGTTCAACATTGGAGGTTAAAGCGGCTTCGATATTCTCCCAACTCTGATCATAGGAAGCTTTTTCCAACTGACTTTGAAACACACTTGCTAAACTGTCGATATTTTTTCTTAGAAAGGAAAAGGCGTATTGAAGATCGATTTGTTGACGAATTGCCGCCTCATTTAGGGCTTGTTTGCCATCGTTCAATGCTGTTTGGTGAATTTGTTTATTCAAATTCACTAAAAAATAACTGCCAAGCATAGCTGCGACTATCAGCACGATTAAGCTTATCTTGAAGGTCAGACTGCGAAACTTAAATAAACCCACTAATACCCTTCCAAAAATTGAATTCGATTGATTATGCGCTAATTAGCCAATATATCAGACTAGCTAAACGAAATAGTATTAAATTTCCCAAATTTATCTGTCATGATGAGCCATAAATAAAAATACATAGGCCAAAACAGTGACAAAATTTTTGATTTATATTTCAAAGTTAATCATAACGTTACTTATTATTACTGCAATAACTGTTTACTTTACTTTGAGTAATAGTCTTGCAACGTTGGACGGCACTGTTCACTCACCGGTTTCAGATACAGTCACAATAGAACGCGACCGCGCTGGTATTCCAACTATTATGGCACAAAATCGAAAAGATCTTAGTTATGCACTCGGATATTTACACGGCCAAGAACGATTATTTCAAATGGATTTATTACGCCGTAATTCCGCGGGTGAACTTTCTGAGCTATTTGGCCCGCTTGCATTATCACACGATACCAATGTTCGTAACCATCAATTTAGAAATCGAGCAGAACAATATGTTAAATTATTAAAGCCAGAACACCTCGCTATATTGACGCAATATACCGCCGGGGTGAATCAAGGAATTGACGATTTAACATCGCGACCACTTGAATATTGGATGCTTAATAAAACCCCTCAGAAATGGCGTCCTGCCGACAGCCTGCTCGTTATCTATAGTATGTATTTGGACCTCCAATACGCAAACGGTGAACGAGAAAGGTTGCTAGGCCATCTTCAACGTAATTTACTGCCTGATGTTTATCAATTTCTGACGCCAAAAGGTTCACGTTGGGATGCCAGTATTGATGGCACAACATTCACATCATCACCGGTACCAAGTAACACTATAGAACTTGCGCCTATTCTTAATTTGTTAACAGATAACGCCACCAGTTTTGAGTTATTTGATAATGACCATGAAGCCCTAAAAGGCAGTAACAACTGGGTTGTGGGTGGTCAATTATCTTATAATGGTGCGGCTATTGTCGCCGACGATATGCACTTAGGTTTAGCCGTGCCAAATATTTGGTATCGTGCAAGCCTTCGCTACAACCCAGCAAATACGACTGCTGCTCAATCTACTCAACGTGATTATTCGGTTGCTATCGACGGCGTTACTTTGCCCGGCACGCCTTCTATTGTAATTGGTTCAAATCGTCACATCGCCTGGGGATTTACCAATAGCTACGGTGACTGGAATGACGTTGTAAAATTGCAACTCGACGACTCAGGAACTCAATATAAAACAAAAGAAGGTTATCGCAATTTTGATATCGAAACTGAAACAATCTTAGTCAGTGGCAATAAACCAGAACGCATTGAAATCCGCAGAACCATTTGGGGTCCGGTAATAGGTCGCGATCATGATGGTTCGTTAATCGCCCTTCGTTGGGTCGCACATGATCCTCAAGGGATAAACTTTGATTTACTCGACTTTGAGAAAACAACAACCATTGACGATGCTATTGCAGTCGCAAATGGCGCCGGCATTCCGGCCCAGAACATAGTGATAGGTGACAAGCTTGGTAATATTGCATGGACCATTGCCGGTGTGATGCCAGCGAAGTTTGACCATAATCCTAAATTAGAACGCAGTTGGTTAACCCCCCAAGATTGGAGTAATGGTGACCTAGGCTGGCAAGGTTATATCGCATCGAACAAATACCCAGTTGTTAAAAACCCCAAAGATCACCGAATTTGGACGGCAAATAGTCGTGTAGTCGGTGGTGAGTTTTTTGACATCATAGGTGATGGTGGGTATGCACTCGGTGCAAGAAGCCAACAGATTAAACACCGTTTATTCGAAAAAGAGTCATTTTCTGAAGCCGATCTATTTGCCATTCAAAACGACACTAAAGCGGATTTTCTGAGCCGTTGGCATCAATTATTGACAACCGAACTTTTAACACCGGATTTTGTTGAAAACCACCAGCTAACGGAATTGCCTGATTATTTAAACAACTGGGGCGCAAGTGCAGAGATAGACTCTGTCGGTTATTTGTTTGTGCGCCAATTTAGGCTAACAGTTCGTGACCAATTATTTAGTTCGCTAGAGGAAAATTTAGATGATGCAAGCTTAAACAAACGTGCCAAATTGAGCCTCATTCGCCATCAGTTGGAAGTCCCTATGTGGCAAATGATAACGCAACAACCAGCCCACTTGATTCCAAGTGGTTATCCGAGTTGGAACATGTTTTTAGAGCAAATGATTATCCGGACTCACAGTCAACTTCTTACCCAATTTGGCGATTTGAGCCAAGCCACATGGGGCAACTATAACAATACCCATATTCAGCATCCATTAGCTAAAGCGGTTCCAGCATTAAGCTGGTTACTGGATATGCCAAGGCTTAAAGCTGCAGGCGATTCTTATATGCCAAGAGTTCAAGGCAAGTCCTTTGGTTCGTCACAACGTATGGTTGTATCGCCTGGTAACGAGGCTGAGGGCATCATGCAGATGCCTTCTGGTCAAGCAGGTCACCCACTATCACCATATTTCCAACAAGGCCATAAAGAATGGATTGAAGGCCAGGCAACCCCACTACTTCCAGGAGCAACAAAATACAAATTGCAGATGATCCCAAATACAGCAATTTAAGATTGCGAAAATTTAAAGTAAAAACTTTAATTCTTGATTGACTTATGAGCCAAACAAAAATAGATTGGCAGCATGAATATGAATTTTCGATTTGCTTACTTTTGTTTCTTTCTGTTTCCACACTCAGTGTAGAAGGCAGCGGTGACCAGTAGATAAAGCAAACTGATCTTAAAAGCCTTCCACCAGCGGAAGGCTTTTTTTTTGCACGAGGACACGACCTTGACCGAGCTATCTCAACTTAGAAAAGACATTAACGAAATTGACAACGAATTAATGATCTTATTGGCGAAACGTCGCCGCGTTTCGAATTTAGTCGCTGAGGCTAAAATCATTCAAAATAAACCTGTCCGTGACATTAAACGCGAAGAGCAAATGTTGGTCGAGTTAATTAAGGGGGGTAAATCACTCAATTTGGATGCTTATTTTGTCAAACAAGTGTTTCAAACGGTTATTGAAGACTCCGTTTTACATCAACAGGCGTTATTGCAAAAACATACAAATCGAGCGACTGGAGAGTTACCGGTAAATCGCGTGACCTATTTAGGATCACAGGGATCTTATAGCGATTTAGCGACACAAAAATATTTCTCTCGTCATGCATCAGAATTAAAACAAATTGGCTGCACAAGTTTTAAAGAGATCATCGACAAGGTCGAACAAGGCCAAGCTGACCACGGTGTATTGCCAATTGAAAACACTTCCTCAGGAAGCATCAATGAAGTTTACGACTTGCTGCAACATACCAGCTTATCAATAGTTGGTGAGCTAACTCATCCGGTAAATCATTGTATGGTCACTGCCGTTGAAACAACGCCAGATAAAATTAAAAAACTTTATGCCCACCCTCAAGTTTATGCCCAGTGCAGTAACTTTTTGGCACAATTTCAAGATGTCGAAATTGAAATCTGTGACGCTTCATCAGCGGCATTTGAAGCAGTGCAACACGATACAACCGGTGAAATTGCAGCGCTAGGCAGTGGCGAAGGTTCGCGCCTATATGGCTTGCAAGTTATTGCAGAAGCCTTAGCGAATCAAAAAGAAAATTTTAGTCGGTTTATCGTATTAGCCAATAATTCAGTATCGGTATCGACTCAAATTCCATCAAAAACCACTTGGATCATGTCAACCGAGCAAAAACCTGGTGCGTTAGTTGATGCCCTTATTATTCTTAAAGAACACGGCGTGAACATGTGCCGTTTAGAGTCCCGTCCAATTAACGGCAATCCGTGGGAAGAGATGTTTTACGTAGATGTTGAAGCGAACTTACGTGATCAGAACTTGATTAATGCAATTAATGAATTAAAACCGATTACGCGCTACTTCAAAGTATTAGGATGTTATCCGAGTGAAGACATTCAACCTGCTCAGGTTGATTTAGGCAACTAAATCAAAAGGGATTACACATAGAAAAGCCAGCTTAGTAGCTGGCTTTTTTGTAAGCTTAAATTAATTGTCGTTCCAACAGCAGATCTTAATAAGGACCATTTAACACGTCAGGCATCGACCAATAACTCTGCCAAATAGAGTTGTTACGAATATAATAGACGATGTCACCGTGCAATATCGACCGATCACCAAATGAACCGTAATAACCTGAATCAACGTTAATTGAGCCTTGTTGAGTCATTGACCCACCTTGCAGTAAATCGATGTCGACCATTTTTAAACTGTTATTATTATTCCAAATTTGCGAGCCATCTTGCTGTTCTATCGTTTGCCATGAGTTTACTGGAAACGAAAAACGATAATGTGAATCAGAGTCTTTTAATACCGATAGCGCGTGGTAGTCCCATTCAACGACTGAGTACCCATCTTCATAAACTAAGGTGTCGACAACAACTGGCTCATTTGGGTTTGAGACATCGTATAATTCTATTTTAGCGCCACTAACAAAATTAGGATCAGCACTTTGGGTATTTACATTAGGGTCAACCTGCATACCAATACCAACGATAAAGTTTTCATTAATCGGGTGTAGATAGGCTGAATATCCAGGGATGTCTAACTCCCCTGCCAGTTTTGGTGATTCTGGGTTTGACAAGTCGACGACATAAAGTGGATCTCGACGCTCAAACGTCACGATATATGCCTTATCGCCATAATATCGCACAGCATAAATACTTTCCCCTGGCTTACCAATCTTGGCTGGCTGTTGGGCATTTGGTAAAGAGGATATCACATTGAATTGTACATTAGCCTCATCAGGACGCAATACAAACAGCTTGTGTTCGACATCGGTTCCATTCCAATTGTTGCTTGAAGTCACAATTCGTAAATCGCCGTTATATTCGCTTAATCGCAAATGTGGGTTACTCCAACCTAAATCCCCATCAACTTCAGCTGAGGCACTGTAATTAACCGTCGAGCCTTCAAAATCAAATTTGTGAACCGCTGTATTCGATACCCACTTATTTTCATTTTCGATAAACTCATAACCACTGTAATAAAGGTACAAACCATCATGTGAAGCATAAAATCCATTGATAGGTGTTACAACACAAATTGACTCTAGTTTGTCTGGCTGAGTTAAATCGATTGTCGTTAATGTAACAACTGACGAATAACCAGACGATTCTGTGCTGTCACTTGGTAGGTAACAATCTTCTGCCGAAACTAGATCTTGCTCGGCGCCATCTGTATAAAGTTTTGGTAAAAACTGGATTTCATTGTTTTCGATAAAATCGTTATATTGAGCCTGAGCAGTAAACTTAGACTCAGTGTCTAAAACAAAGTCAGTTTGGTTGCTGTAACTACTTAATAAATAAATTTTATTACCGATGCGTCGCGACGAAATTGGGTAACCATCTATGGTATAACTCACGTCTACTTGAATATCCGCGGCGTTGGTCACATCGGCCACCGTTAAACCAAACTGCTGTTTATAGGGATACCAAATATCTGTCGTCATTGCCAAGTCGGAAACAAAACCATGGCTATACAACTGCTCGCCAAAAACGTTATAAATGGCCATTAGCTTATTGTCGTTTACATAAAGGTCATTTACGTTAGATGCTTTATCGGTCAACATTAATTTTGACACAGACGTTAAACTATCATCTTGGTTTTTCTGCAAAATACGAACATGCGGACGACTTTCGTCGTTGTCAGTACCATTGTCTAAAGTTTCATACCAGTAATAGTTATTGCTGGCTAAATACACTCGGTCGCCGTCGTATTTGACTCGGTCAGACTCGTCGATACCAGACTCCTGTGTGGTGGTTTGTGAATAGTCACCGGTTGTTGGTGCCGATACGTCAGTACTTGCTTCAGCAGTAAAATCACATTCATTGCATCGATTCACATTCCCTTGCAATAACATGCCGTTTTTAACGACTTGTTCAGTTAATAAACTCGACGCTTTAACTAACCGATTTCCTGAACTCGCGATGATTTCTAATTCTTCCACGTCCACGTTGTTTTTTGAAGACGAACCAAAAAGGCCATCGCTGCCGCATGCAGTAACAGACGCTCCTATGGCGAAAATAAGTGCAATCCGTAACGAATGTAAAGTCATTGTTACTACTCCTTAAAGTTTGTTGTGAGTTTAAGAATAACGGCTTGATAATAAATAGCTGTTTCAATCTGCTACTCAATGTAATCAATTGTAATCGAAGTTAAAACTGACAACAAAGCATGCTAAATTGACGTTATATCCTAATTCATTAATAGTCTATTTATGTAATGACACTTTTCCGACGATTTTTTATCCTCTGTTGCGCTATTTTTCTAACTCTATTTGTTGGAAGTCCTCGTGCAGCCACGCTTGAGTCAAGTAAACAACCTCAACTTGCATCTGTTAGCCAATGGAACTTTGGACTCGCCCTCGGTTTTGGTAAACAACAGAATATAATATTAGGCCAGTCAGACCTAAACATATACTTAGTTCCAACAGTTTCTTACTATGGTCAAAAGTGGTTCTTTGATAACGGTACTCTAGGTTATTCCTTTATTGAGAAACCCAAGTACGCATTAAGTGTCGTCACAGAGATCAACCCTTTCTCAGCTCAATATTACGACTATCATCCACTTAACGTATTTTTATTCGACTCTTCAGTTAGTAATGACTTTTCTGATGCCGAAGCAAGCCAAGATTATTCTGATATCGTCAACGACGTCGATGCCGGTGTCGTATTACCTTCTCAACCACTCGACAGCAGAGATGATGAACAACAAAAAATAGAAACTAACCTAGAGCTGACGAAACCTCAGTGGAGCATTGATCTTGGCTTGCAACACAATTGGTTTATTTCAAATCGCTATTCTATTATCAGTAAGATTTTTACCGACGTTTCAAACGTCCATAACGGTAAGCGTGCGGATATTAATTTCTCGTATCGCTACCAATTGCGCGGGGACAATACTTTTTTGGCAAATTGGCAATTTAATTTTCAATTTGGTTTAAGCATGTTAAGTCGTCAAACTACGCAGTACTTTTATGGTATTGACGAACGCCACATTCATTTACAAAGCTATCAATACCGGACCGATTCTGCGATTAACAAAACCGTACGAATGAGTTTGAGAAAACCCATTACCAATAAATTAAACATGATCCTGTATTGGAAAAAAGAATTTTTGGATGACACAATAGCTCATTCCCCTAGAGTAACCAGCGCCGAGTCGAATACCTATTTTATGGGACTGCTGTATGCATTTTAGTCTCAATATAAGTTCATTTCTTAAATTTGGTATTATGCTTTTGTTGGTTACATGTCAGTTCTCAACGATGGCAAAAAGCAACGACGAACTTGCTCTACTCAATTTTGAACTCAAGCCAGTTGCGTGTATTGCAGAGTATATTGGTCAAGAATGCGAAATGGTAATATCAGTGAAATGGCAAACAAGTTCACCTGATGATTTGTGCTTAATGCAATCGGATACTAAGTTAAAGTGCTGGCAACAGCAGGATTCAGTAAACGAACGTTTGGTAATTAATTTGCAACAATCCACTGACTTTTCCTTGATTCGAAATGAAGACAAAAAAATACTTGTGTCCAAACGAGTGACAATCAACTTTATCAACAAATACCGACGTCGGCTTAAACCGCAATGGAGTATTTTTTAATGCGACACATTATATTAGTCGAAGATGATCTGCGCTTGGCAAAGCTAGTCACCAATTTCTTACAGCAAAATAGCTTTACTGTGACCGTATTGCATGACGGCGAGCAGGCGGTCAAAACCATTCTCGCGCAACAACCAGATCTCGTCATTCTCGATATAATGTTACCTGGACTAGATGGTTTCTCTATCTGTCGCGAAGTAAGAGCCAATTATCACAACCCAATATTATTTCTAACCGCCAAAGACAGTCCAATTGATCATGTTATGGGCCTTGAAATAGGCGCCGATGATTACATTATCAAACCTATCGATCCCCATGTTCTTCTTGCCCGTATCAACGTCGCATTAAGGCGTAATAAAAGCGAAGTTAGCCAGCCAAATAAAATATTAGAATTTGGTAAACTGGCCATCAACAAAAGTACTCGAAAATCATATTTAAATAACGAACTGGTGGAACTCACCAGTCATGAATTTGAACTTTTATGGTTATTAGCTGAAAACGCGGGTGAGCCCATGAAACGCGACGACATACATAAGCGTATGATCGGTCGCGAATACGATGGTTTAGACCGTACAGTTGACGTCAGGGTCTCTCGACTTAGGAAAAAACTGCACGACAATTGCAAAACCCCTTTCCGTATTATTACCGTTTGGGGCAAAGGTTACATGTTATGCCCCGATGCTTGGAATGATTAAGGGTCGTCATGCGGAGATTGTTCTTTAGCCTATACATAGTTATTACCTTAGGTTTACTCATTATAAACTGGGCCAGTGAATATGTTTGGCAGGAACTACAAAGCACTCAACAGTCCCTTAAAAACAAAGAACTTAATGCGCTAGCGCAATTAGCAGCAGGAAATATTAAGTTGGTGAGTGAATACTCACAATCAGAACAACTGGCTCGATTAAATCAAAGTGAATTTGCAGCTTATAGTCAACATTCCATTGACGACTTCGCGTTTGCACCAAGTCAAATGGCACAATTAAAGGCAGGGCAAGCGGTTCATTTGTTTGACCAACAAGGCTTATTAGTTGTTTATGTCGTGGCAACCCTACCAACAATTTACAAAATAGACATTACCGGTGACTACGCACTAGACAATCAAAACCCTCTTTCAACGTCTTTTCTGCTCACTTTTATTTCCTACACCTTACTGGCCGGACTCATACTCATTTGGACACGACCGCTATGGACCGACATCAATAAATTAACCCGGCTTACCGAACAATTTAGCTCTGATACAACCGCACTCAGTAACCCATTGAGTTCGCGCTCTGTGGTATATCCTCTTGGTAAAACCCTGAGTCGTATGTCTCATACCATAGTGGAACTAATCTCTTTGCAAAAACAAATGACCCACGCCATTAGCCACGATATTCGAACCCCCCTCGCTCGTCTCAAGTTTTCGATAGCTATAATGAAAGGCGCCAACCAATCACCTGATGACCAAGTTGAATTAACGGGTGAAATGTTAAGTGATATAGAAGAAATTGAACGCCTTATTGACGAAATGCTTACGTATGGTCGCTTAGATACCGTATCTTCACCATTAACAATTGAAGAAGTTAATATCAACCAACTGATAGAAAACCTCGTTGAAAAACTTCAGCGCACCAGTGACGTACCTATTGGTGTTCAAATATCAGGACCAGTATCCTGTTTATGTGACGGTCATTTACTAGAACGTGCAATACAAAATATTATTGTCAACGGCTTGCGTTATGCCCGAACAGCTTTAGATATCACAGTGACGTTAGACGAGCTATTGACCATAATAATAGATGACGATGGTCCTGGGATCTCGCCAGATCAACGGCAACAAATATTTAGTCCATTTACGCGTTTAGAAAACAGTCGGAATAAACTAGGTGGCGGATTTGGCTTAGGTTTGTCTATTGCTGATAAAATAATCTCCTGGCACGGTGGCGAGATTATTGTGGCGGAAAATACTAAAAAGGGTGCGCGTTTTATATTAACAATGCCGATTGGAAATCAGAGAAACCACTAATTATTAAGCCAAAAATTAACTGTTTGATTTTAGCTTAATTGGCGAATTCACATCGGACAGAACGCCATTTTTTAGTTGCTCAACACCAGAATTTATTTCAGTTAATACATCATGCAAAGACTGCATATAGTGTTCGCTGGTTTCAGGCTTTTTGATGCTATTTTCCAAGGTTTTAGATGCTGCCTTTATCCTGTCAATGCTACCTTTAAGGTCGCTCATATTTCTGTTTCCCGAGTCAGTTTTATCTATATACTATTGATAATTATTATTTTTATTAGAGCTGCAATTTCCATCGTATGACAACATCTCGCTAGGCAAGTTCAATTATATTTTCGTTTAAATAAACGTTACATTTAAAACACCAGCACACCGATTTCTTTAGTGACTAACGTAATTTTACGATTCTGGCTTTTGCTTATTATACGGTTGCTGCTCACAATAAGGGGTTAGTTTTTCAAGGCGCGATTGAATATCTCGTACAAAAGCAATTTTACGGCTATTGGCTGCAGGCTGATATAACGCCTTTTTATATTCTTCTATCGAGACAACTTCCATGTGGGTTTTTATTTTTTTAAACAACTTAGGAAAGCGCTGTCCAGGAACTTGAATATGGTGCAACCCACCGCTGTAAACAAATAGAATATTGCCACGGTCAATTTTTTCAATGATATCAGCTATGCCTGAACGAACAGACATAGGTTTCCCATGTTTGTCCTTCCCGTCTTGGCGTCGCATCCGACCTTCAGGTAAAATAGCGACAATAGCTTCCTCATTAATCGACTCTAAAAAATTGTTCCAAGACTCATCTCTACGACGACTAATCGGCACAACTCCAGGCACAAGTGCGTGGAAAAACGCACCAACGATAGGTCGGTTTGTGGTGATGTCGGCAACCGGAACTAACATATGTCTAGCAATTCGCCACAAAAAACGAAACGGGGCTAATCTCACAAATAATGTCTCATAGAGGCTTGTATGATTTAGCAAGACCACCAATTTTACGTCATCAAATGCTTCATAGCTTTGCTCACTAATCCACTTGTTTTCAAAGCGATAAAAGGGCCAAGTCACTATTTTTAATGTCGACATCACAGAAAAACTAAAGATCTGTGCAAATCGATTTGCTCGCATGTTAACTACCTTTTTTATAATTCAAATATTGCTCTAACCCTTCGGCCAGATATTGCTTTAATGCCTTATGGGGCGCTTTGCTCATATCCACACTTAACAATAAGCCTGGAGTGTCATTAAAATTTTTGTCGATGCCAATACAATAAAACCGTGCTGCTAACTTATTGTATTGTTTCATTAATATCGGAACATCTTTACCGTCTTGTTCTATACCTTGAACTAATATTGACAATAAATTACCGGTATCCGAAGTTTCTGCAATATAGTCATCGAGCTCAGGGTTATTTACCGGCGCAAAGGGTACCTTCGCTGATACATTTGAGCAAGGGTTCAACGCTAACTTACTAATGCATTCCACACTTAATGGTCGATATAATTTACTTAACGAAACCGTGCCATACAAGATCCTATATTGAGGATGACGAACAACAAACTCTCCAATACCACGCCACAATAAAAATAGGCCATAAAAACTTCGCTGATGTTCTGGAACAATAAATGACCTTCCCATCTCTAAGCAAGGTTGCTGTTGGTTAATAAACTCTGGGGAAAATTTAAACATACGAGATAAATACATGCCCTTAAGCCCAAACTCTGGGATAAGTTTATCGCTTTGTCCCATACGATAAGCACCTATTATTTCTTGTTCTTCTGTATCGAAAATAAATAAATGCAGGTATGTTTTATCAAATTCATCGCCATCGGCACTTTCACCGGAGCCTTCATCATAAAGTCGAAATACTTTCTCTCGCAAACGAGTAATGTCCTTCACGACATTTGGCGCTTGGTGTAGCGATGCGTATGAAACGCGAAACTTTTTATAATCAGCGAGATGCTGTGAGTTAGGTAATGAATTTATTTCACTCGCTAATACTTGTCCGGGCACAGGTGCATTTAAATCGGCAAATTGTTGGGCTGAATCAGCTGACCACGTGGCGTTAAATTGAGGATCTAAGCAATAACATTGTGCACGAAGAAATGCCGTGATTTGAGCTTCATCTCCACACTTAGCCAACAACTTTGTTGGCAGTATGCGACCGACACTGAGTTCAAGAGGCTTGTTTTTTAGATGCATCATTTCTCGAAACAACATCAACAATTTGAACCGATAATAAATACGCCCCATAGTGATAAAAAAGTCACTATTGTGTCCGCTAATATGGATTGGCAATACAGGACTATCTGTGGCGCGAGCTAACGCCCCGGGCAACCGGTTCCACTCCCCATCGCAAATACGTTGTTTTTCAGGGCGATAATAACTGACTTTACCGGCTGGAAAAATCAGTAAAACGCCGCCATTATTGAGGTGTTTTTTACATTCTCGAATGCCTTTTAAATTACTTGGATCCGATGGATTTAGCGGGTCGATAAAAATAAATAACTCGTGTAGCTCTTGAAACATCGCCAAGCCTTTGTTGGCCAACACTTTGACGTCTGAGCGGCGTTTTCTTAATGCACCGGCAAGTGCAACGCCCTCAATGCAACCATGGGGGTGGTTACAAACAACAATTAGGGAACCAGTATTTGGCACGACCTCCGTCAATAACTGAGTATTTGTTAGGGGGCGATTTTGCATCCGTACTAATTCGTCACAAAATAGTTCGGCTGCTAAACCAGGTAAGTTACTGTTGCTATAAAATTTTTGTAACTTATTAAGTCCTAACAGGTAATCCCCTATTTTTATTAGCAGCTTATTTACGAATCCAGTCGATTTTTCTTTAAAAATTACACTTAATGAAATGGTTGAATGCACTTTTTTTTCCATAGTTTTAAGTTTTAAATTCAATGCGTTGTGAATAAGCCCTAGAAAAGCTAGTCTATCATTAAGCAGAATCAAACAATATGACGAAATTTATGGGAAATTTTTTCCGAGGTTCTCAGGTCTTATTAGACATGAAAACAAAACAACGAACATATGAATCTTTAGTTAAGGCTTATAGCACTGACCTATATCGTTATGGATATTGGCTTTGCCACGACCCTTCTATAGCAGAAGACCTGGTCCAGGAGACTTTTCTTCGTGCGTGGAAGTCACTTGAGTCACTAAAAGACCAAAATGCCGCCAAAGCTTGGCTAATTACCATCCTACGACGGGAAAACGCGCGACGTTTTGAGCGTAAACAATTTGACCTCGTTGATATCGAAGATCATCAAGTTGAAGATCATATATCAACTTCTACTGAGCAAGAAATGGAAAACCACCTTTTACAACGACATATTAATAAACTGGGTGAAGAGTATCGTGAACCACTGATATTGCAGGTTATCGGGGGTTTTAGTGGTGATGAAATAGCGGATATTTTAGAGCTAAACCGAAATACGGTAATGACAAGATTATTTAGGGCGAGAAATCAACTTAAGGACGCTTTAGAAAACAAGCAACAATTTAGAGGGGCTGAAAATGGATGAGTTAAATTTCAGGCGTAGACTTTATGCCGATCCTAACGACAATGCACAAGAAATTTCAAATGCCTGTGCTTCGGACCCTGCTAAAGCTCGTTTTAAATCTGAAATACAGCAATTAGATGAACAAATTAAAAATGTTCTAGAAGTGCCAGTGCCAGATAATTTAGCTGAACGAATTTTCCTTGGCCAATCTTTAGCTATTCAAAGAGCCGAGAAAAAGAAACACCGAGTTCATTTAGCGATAGCCGCTGGGTTCGCTTTTGCAATCGGTATCTCTTTGCAATTAGGTGGTGTAAGTCCTAGATTTGACTCGATAAGTGACCATGCTTTAGCCCATATGACTGAAGAAATGACGCATATTCCGTCTTCTGCTGACTATACATTAGGCCAATTAAACGCCAAGTTAGCCAGTTTTGGTGGGCATATTGATGCGCCGATTGCACCAATAAAATTTGCCAATTTCTGTGATTTTGATGGCACAAGAAGTTTGCATTTAGTTTTAGCGGGTACTCAGGGAGATGTGACAGTGTTTGTTGTTCCAAGTGACGCGAAACTGGCCATTAGAAAACATTTTAGCAGCCTTGATTTTAATGGTGAGACCATAGTTGCTCAATCGGCAAATGTCGTGATCATTACTAAAAAAGATAATGAAAACCTAGGCGATTGGTCAAATAAGATCAATAAAGCAATAAAATGGCAAACTATATAATTTGTTACACATAAAAAACGATTTCTATTCCATGCCGAAACGTTATTTGCAAAAATATCAGGACGTTGGAAAATTACAATACGATGGAGGTCATAATGGCCTTCACATCTTTTTTGCATTGGGTAAATAAATGGACAACTTTGACCGTCACATTCTGTCACTTTTACAAACTAATGGAGCCTTATCTCTCGCAGAAATATCTGACAAAATAGGGTTAAGCCAGACCCCTTGTTGGCGTCGTATTCAGCAACTCGAGCAAAATGGTATTATCCGTAAACGAGTTGCCCTGCTTGATTCAGAGAAACTAAATGTTGGACTCACCGTATTTGTGAACTTAAAAACCAATCAACATAATGCCGATTGGATTAAAAATGTTCACAACTTTGCCGAAACCGCCCCCGAGATCACTGAGTTTTATCGCATGAGTGGTGATACGGACTACCTACTAAAAGTGTTAGTGCCAGACATGAAAGCCTATGATGAATTTTATAAGCGACTTATCAGCCAAGCTGGATTTAGCGATGTCAGTTCCAGTTTTGCGATGGAGCAAATGAAATACACCACAGAGATCCCACTCAATTACTGTTAGTTTTAACAAGTAGCGCATATATAGTTTTTTATTCCAAAAGTTATTACTTTTGTGGGATTAATTACCAACCTTTAGCCAATAAATAGAAGTAATAGAAAAATCATTTCCTACATGCTCGATATAATGGTGTCAGTTTTAACAAGCGGATACTCTTATGCTCGAACAATATTTCAACCAATTCAGACAACACATAATTGGCCACGACCTTAACGTAGATTTTAATAATACAAAGCGGGATGTGGTCTATGCCGACTGGACGGCTAGCGGTCGCCTATATCAACCAATAGAAACTTTCCTTGTTGAGCAACTTGGTCCCTATGTCGCTAATACTCATACAGAAACAAACTTAACGGGTTCCACAATGACCCGCGCCTACCACGACGCGCAGCAAATAATAAAGCGCCACGTAAATGCCAGCGCGAATGACGCGCTTATCAGTGCTGGTTCAGGCATGACCACGGTCGTAAATAAATTACAACGTATGCTAGGTCTGCGAGTACCAGAACGATTTAAAACTCTTGCCGCTGAATCCAATTTACGCCCTGTGGTATTTATCACGCATATGGAACATCATTCTAATCAAACAACGTGGAATGCCTGTGAAGTTGACGTGGTTATCTTAGCGAAAGGCGCCGATGGCAAACCTTGTATCCAAGACTTAAAGCAGCAGCTTGAGATCTACAAACAACGCACACTTAAGATAGGCTCATTTACTGCCTGTAGTAACGTGACTGGCATTAAAACCGATTACCATTTGATGGCCAAAATTATGCATCAACACGGCGGTCTTTGTTTTGTCGATTTTGCCTGCTCTGCGCCGTATGTCGACATCGATATGCATCCATCTGACCCTGAACAAAAGCTAGATGCTATTTTCTTTTCGCCTCACAAATTTTTAGGTGGCCCAGGCAGTAGTGGCATTTTAGTTTTTGATAAAGCCTTGTACGGCAATAAAATCCCCGACCAACCGGGCGGCGGGACAGTGACCTGGACCAATCCATGGGGCCAACAAGGGTTTTACGACGACGTTGAAGTGAGAGAAGACGGCGGCACTCCAGGATTTTTACAAACAATTAAAGTTGCTCTAGCAATCAAACTCAAAGACCAAATGGGCACTGACAAAATCCATCAGCGAGAACAACAATTGACCAACATTTTGTTGAATGGCTTAGCAAATATAGACGGAGTGGGTTTACTTGAAGGCGACATCAAAGACAGACTCTGCATTGTTTCTTTTTATGTTAAAGATATGCATTACAACTTAATGGTGAGATTACTCAACGACAGATTTGGCATTCAAAGTCGTGGGGGTTGCAGTTGTGCTGGCACCTACGGTCATATTTTATTAAATGTCGACAAGTCAACATCGGGTAATATAACCGGTCAAATCGATCAGGGCGACTTATCTGCGAAACCAGGTTGGATAAGAGTGTCCTTGCACCCAACATCAACCGATGCAGAAGCTCGTTTTATTGTTCAAGCGGTAAATGAAATTGTCAAAAATGCCCAACAATGGCAACAAGATTATCGATTTGATCCGCTAACAGCGGACTATATTCCAATTGTGGAAAGCACGTCCTCTATCATAAACATTGCCGACTTTGATCCGATGCCAAAACAACAACCGGACAATTGGTTAAGTCGGTTCTTGCAACGTACTTAATATCATACTTTGAAAAGTAAAAAGCGGACAAATAAGCAAAAAAAATGGCAGCCAATGACTGCCATTTCACAATCAATTTAAAGCTAAATTACGCAATGATTTCTAGTAATTCAACATCAAAAATTAGTGTTTGGAAAGGACCAATCGCGCCGCCTGCACCTTGCTCGCCATAAGCTAGCTCATAAGGTACTGCTAAACGCCATTTTGAACCAACAGACATTAGTTGTAATGCTTCAGTCCAACCTTTAATTACGCCACCAACTGGAAATTCAGCCGGTTGACCACGGTCATAAGAACTGTCAAACACAGTACCGTTAACTAGTGTGCCATGGTAGTGAGTTTTAACTGTGCTTGCCGCAGTTGGTTTTTCGCCTTCGCCTGCAACTAAAACTTCGTATTGAAGACCAGATTCAGTTACGGTTACTTCATCACGTTTTGCATTTTCATCTAAGAAAGTTTGACCTTCTGCAGATGCTTCTTTTGCTTGCTCTGCTTGAGCAGCTTGCATACGTTCGTTGATTACGCCAAATGCTTCACGTAAATCTTCAACTTCAACAGCAAACTCAGCGCCGTTTAATGCGTCCATAACACCTTGCGCAACTGCGTTAGCGTCAAGACCTTCAAAAGGGTTGCTTGCAACTTGATCGCCAATTTGACGACCGATACCATAACTAGCCTGTAGTTCTACAGTAGAATATTGAGACATAATGCTTCTCTATCAATTAAAAAAATAAAGCGGGGATACTACCATATTGAACTAAAATCGCCATGCTTAGAGGGGAAATTATCCATCTTGTTAACGATACTTGTCAGTGAAAGCCCAATTCAATGCATTCCTCTTGAACTTTATTCTTCTCCTTCCAATAAACTGTACAAAATCTTTTTGACATTTTCAGGTTCAAACGGCTTATCACACATCGCATTTACACCTGATTTTTCAATATTAGCGAGATGCGCTTCATTTGATTCCGAACTGACCATCAAAACAGGAATGTGGCTTTGCTCACTTTCATTACGTATATATTCCGTCAACTCTTTACCGTTCACTTCTGGCATATTGTAATCTGTCACGACAAGATCAAACATATGTTCTTTAATCGTATCAATCGCCTCTTTGCCATCGGCAACTTCTGTTATTTTTTCAATACCCAAACTATTTAAGACACGGGAGACAAACTTACGAGCAAAACGACTGTCATCAACCACTAATACTCTCAGTGACTTAACATCAAAGAAAGACAACTCAAGTTCTTCTGCACTTAGGATATCTAATGTCGCGTTTATAGCCGTTCCCAAATGTTCTGGGGTAAAGGGTTTAGGTAAAATAGCGATGACGCCACTTTGACGATACGCCTCGAGTTGCTCCTTTCGACACTCACTAGAAACCAACATAAACGGTATGTCTGCTGTGTGCTCGTCACTTTTTAGCTCTCGAACAAATTCCAATGCCGTCCCATCGTCAAAGTACATTGCGCTTGTTATTAAATCTGGATGATGATTTGCTAAATACGTTTTGGCACTTTTTATATCACTGGCAAATTCAATATTAACAATGTCTTCTTGCTGCATTTGTCTGGCGATGAATTTTTGCTGTGTTGGTGACGGTTCGATTAATAGTATTGATAAGTCTTGCGGTGATAATTCATTCATTTAATTGATCTCATAATACGACGACGTCAGGTGTTAACCGCCCGAAATCTTACATTTATAACCCATGTCCTCTAGGATCGACTGCAACTTGTTTCGGTCGTCACCTTGGATTTCAATTTGATCATCTTTAACGGCACCACCGGTACCCGATTTTTTCTTCAGTGTTTGAGCAAGCTTTTTGAATTCATCTGCTGGAAGTTGTATTCCTGTGATGATCATGACACCTTTGCCTTTACGACCTTTTGTTTCACGAGAAATTCGAACAAATCCGTCTTTATATACTTCTCCGACTTGTACATTTGTCGGTTTTTTATCTTCAATTTTTCCACTGTCTGTAGAGTAGACTAGTTTACTTAACTGATTTTGCCAGTCAGCCATATGACCTCTATCATTTCAATTAACTTGACGGAAATTTACCATTTTCAACTATTATTAAAAACAATTAAAACTAATTCAGTACATTCACTGGATTTTTGTAGGATCACAGATTAATCTTGAATCTAAGGTTAAGAAATTAACTTGGACATGCATTTCCTTGAAGTTTTCCTCTAATCTCAAGCAATTATAGAAATGTAAAACATAAAACTAGGAGCTTTAATAATGAGTTTAACCACCTCTACTTCGCCAGATGGTCAAACCTTTACAATCCAGATCAAAGGAAAATTTGATTTTAATTTAGTTCAGTCGTTTCGAAGCGCTTATTCTGACATAGATAGAAAACTAAATTGCGTTGTTGTTGATTTACGTGAAACTGAATATATGGATAGTTCTGCTCTTGGCATGTTGCTCAATATGCAAAAATCTCTAGGCAGCAGTATTCCAAATATCAAAATCTCAAATTGTCGACCACAAATTAAGAAAATATTGCAGATATCTCGCTTTGATAAAAAGTTTGATATTGATTAAAAACGTGTATTAACCGGCTGAACAACATTGAAAGTACTGGTAGTTGACGACCAAGAACTAAATCGCAGTTTACTTAAGCACATGCTAGAGCATGAGGGCTTCACTGTTGTTTTAGCCGAAAATGGCATCGAAGCTATCAGTGTTTTTAAACAAGAATCTCCTGATTTAGTGTTGCTCGACGTTGTTATGCCGATTTTAGATGGGTATTCAACGGCACCAAAGTTAAAAGAACTGTCGAAAGAAGTTTACTTGCCAATTATTTTTATTACCGCATTGGACGACCAAGACAGTTTAAAACATTGCCTTGAAGTAGGCGGTGATGACTTCCTTAACAAACCATTTGACCGGGTTATACTACAGGCAAAAATTCAGGCTCATTCTCGGATCCGTGCTCTGAGTATTAAAACATTCGAACAGAAAAAGCAGCTTGATTTCTATCGACTAAAAACTGAGCGCGAACACCAAATTGTCGAACATATATTTAACCGAGCCCTTGAAGGCAATTACAAAGTTCCTCACTTACTTGAATACCACTTGTCGCCAGCATCTATGTTTAACGGCGATATTATGCTGGTTGCGCTCGGCCCAACAGGTAACTTATATGTGATGATGGGTGACTTCACAGGTCACGGACTCTCTTCTGCAGTGGGAACGTTACCAGTCTCACGAACCTTTTATTCAATGACACAAAAAGGCTTATCGGTTGGTGACATAGCGTGTGAAATCAATGATATTTTACTCACACTACTGCCCGACGATATGTTTTGTGCAGCGGCCCTTATTGAGTTAAGCAGTCAAGGTAAAAGCTTATCGATATGGGCAGGTGGCACGCCAGATATGTATTTAGTTGATGACCTAAGTGGCATAAAGCAAACTATCGCATCTCAGCATATGGCCCTTGGTATTCTTGACAATGTCGAATTTGACTTAGCCGTCGAAAATTATTCGGTTTCCGTCTCTGACAAACTTTATATGGCGACAGACGGCGTAGTTGAATCGTTTAATCAAAACCAAGAAATGTTCGGTTATGATAGGCTCGAACACTTAATAAACGACGTTAACAACAATTCAATTGCACAGATCGTCGACTCCCTCAATGAATTTCGTGGCGAAGCAGAACAAGACGACGACATTTCAATTTTATCGCTTCGTTGTGCAGCAATTAACTCAAATGAAGATGAGTGGGATAACCATTTCTCCACATTACCACTTGTCATTAATTTGGATTTAAATGTTGAACAAATAAAATCGACAGACCCTGTTGCCGAAGTTGTCGATTTAATTGCGCAAATAAAAGGCGCGGGCTTACATCGCTCAACACTCTTTTTGTTACTGTCAGAAGCGTATAATAATGCTGTGGATCATGGTTTGTTGGGCCTTGACTCCAAAATCAAAGACACTGACGATGGCTTTATGGAATATTACAGTTTAAGAATTGAGAGATTAGAACGACTCAATGAAGGCCAAATCAAAATTGCCATTAATTACGAGCCCGCTGAATGCTCAGTTCATATTATTGTTACCGACAGTGGCGACGGATTTATTGCGGAAGACAATGACTTCGATTTTGAATGTGAATTAGAGCACGGCAGAGGCAATATGTTGTTACATGAGCTTGCTGAGTTTGTTAATTACAATGAAAAAGGTAACCAAGTACACGTTGCTTATAAACTTAACTCCCCAATTAGATCAATAAATTAACATCAACATACCAAAAATGGTTTACATATCGGTTTTCTCAAGTTAGCATTCCTTACGTTTAGACGGCTAAACACCCAAAATAAAGAATGATGCTAATGCTTGAATTAAAAAATGAGTTACTTACTTGGCTTGAAAATCACCCTGTTAATCTGATCACCCAGTATGCAGTGCCTATGCTAGGTGAAGGGGGTAGCTGTTCGTTATTTGGCGAACTCGCAGCCGAACCTTTTGATTTAACGAATGTATTAAACACTCAGCAGTTAGTATTAGTTAAACAAGTTCAAGCAGTTGTTGACTGGGTCAAATACAAAACGGCCGTTGACTGGTTTGGGGTTTACATAACACGCTCTGATAATAACGACCAGAAAGTATTAACAAAATTGGCTTATTTTGGTGAACCAAGCCGTGCTGAATTCCCATTAACACCTGAATTTGCAACTATCAGCAACAATAGTTTTGTTGGGCTTTATGGTGAAAAACGGACAATTAATGATGTCCAAAAGTACGTCGCTGACGGCGGAGAATACTATACCTGCGACCCAAAAGTGAAAAGTGAACTATGTTGGCCTATTTTATCACCAAATAGTTTAAAAAAGGTCAACGATGGGTCTGGCTGTACAGACCACATTATTGGTATCATCGACGCAGAATGTTTTAGTACAGATAGCTTTGACGCGGACAAACAAGCCGTATTTGAAGTTGTTTGCGAGGTGCTAGGCCACCTTTTTTCAAACTCAAAATTAAATTAATCAACCGAATAACAGTTAAGTGAGACATCATGTTTGATCAATTACAACCCGTTCCTACCGATCCTATTCTTGGTTTAATGGCCGAATTTAAAGCTGATCCAAACCCTAAAAAAGTTGATTTAAGCGTCGGTGTTTATAAAGACGAAGTTGGCAATACGCCAGTTTTAAAGTCAGTAAAAAAAGCAGAAGCGTTTCGTCTTGAAAACGAAACATCTAAATCGTATTTAGGTTTAGCGGGTAACGCGGATTTTAATTCACTTATTACTCAGTTGATTTTTGGTGAGCATCAAATCATTGAGTCATCACGCGTAAAGACCGCACAAACCCCTGGCGGAACAGGTTCGCTAAGAGTTGCAGCTGAATTAATCAAACGTGCAAATCCAGATGCGACCATTTGGGTAACCAACCCAACATGGGCAAACCACTTAAGCATATTCAAAGCAGCTGGTTTAAAAGTTGAAGAATTCCCATATTTTGATTTTGACACTATGGGTCTTAAATTTAACGAAACGGTTGAAACACTAAGCAAAGTTCCAGAAGGTGATGTGGTTTTATTCCATGCATGTTGCCACAATCCAAGTGGTATGGATCTTAATATCGAGCAGTGGCAAACCGTTGCTGATATCGCAAAACAGCAAAAATTCACTTTCTTAATCGACTCTGCATATCAAGGATTTGGTTCTGGTTTAGAAGAAGACGCTGCTGGTATTCGCTTATTAGCAGATCAAGTTGAGCAAATGATTGTTTGTTCTTCATGTTCTAAGAACTTTGGTTTGTACCGTGAACGTATCGGTGCAATCAGCATTGTGGGTCGTGACGCGATTAAAACAGAAATTACATTTAGCAATACATTAAATGTTATTCGCGCAATCTACTCTATGCCTCCTGCACACGGTGCTGATATTGTTGCCACTATTTTGGGCAGCCAAGATTTAACCGCATTGTGGCATCAAGAGTTAAACGAGAAACGTGAACGCATTAACGGACTTCGTAGCTTTATCGCAACGAAATTTGCTGAGAAAGGTGTCCCTGGAAACTTTGATTTCATTGCAAACCAAAATGGTATGTTCTCATTCTTAGGAATAGATAAAGCGGCCATCAACACATTAAAAACTGATTACAGCATTTATATCGTCGGTTCAAGCCGAGTGAATGTTGCCGGTGTTAACGACACCAATGCAAATTACTTAGCAGAATCACTGGCGGCTGTACTTAATAAATAAGCGCCATTATTTACTGTAAATCAAAACCGTAACATTTAATTGTTGCGGTTTTTTTTTCAAAAAAACATGCCACCATAAAGATATTCTCACGTCAGACATCTTTCTCAGCTAGCACTCAACAATTTAATAGTTGGTAATTGAGATAACCTTTAGATGTATCAAATGGCATTGAGTAATTACCAGGAATAAAAAAGGCTCTAGATAAGAGCCTCTAAATGCAACTGACAACAAAGTCGTAATCCTAATTACTAGCTCTCGCCGTTTTTCCAAAACAACAGAACAATAGTTACCAGTGCCAGAATAAAACAGTACCAAACATTTGTGACAACTTCGACCGGTGAGATACTAAATGACGCAGCAGCCAAAAGTGCCTGAGCGCCATAAGGAACGATGCCCTGAGCTATACAACTGAAGATATCAAGTAAGCTTGCACTTTGTTTAGGAGAGATCTTAGCGTCTTCAGCTAACTGTTTCGCTGTATCACCGGTAACGATAATTGACACGGTATTGTTTGCCACGGCTAAATTGGTAATGAAAGCCAATCCACCTATTGCAAATTTATTGGCGTATTTGTTCGTTTCACTGGCAAACCGTTGCGTAAAGCTCTCTATTTTTCTGACTAAGAACCCTAAACCACCCTGCACTTTCATCAATTGGCTTAAACCACCTATTAACAACCCGAGTAAGAATATCTCCTGCATCGCACTAAAACCGGCATAAATATCTTTACCCAAATTAGCTAGCTCGTAATCAGCAAAAACTGCGCCGCTCAAAGCCGATAAAACAGTACCTAATAACAATACCGCAAATACGTTAACACCTAAAATTGCCAATACAATAATTAGGAAATAAGGTAAGGCTAAGATCCAATTTGAATCCACCTGACTCGGTAACTCTGTCACCTGTGAGTCCAACGCAAAACTATAAATAACCAAACAAATAATTGCGGCGGGTAATGCAAATCTTAGGTTTTCTTTAAATTTATCCTTCAGCTCAGCGCCCTGCGTTTTTGTTGCCGCGATAGTTGTATCAGAAATAAAACTTAAGTTATCTCCAAATATTGCGCCACCCACTACAGCGCCGGCTAAAAATGCAGGGTCAATATCTGTGGCACTAACTACACCTACGGCAATTGGCGCTACCGCACCAATTGTCCCCATACTTGTCCCCATTGCCGTTGCTATGATGGCCGATATTATAAATAACCCAGCAACGACCAGTTGACCCGGAATTAAATCAAGGCCTAAAGCGACAACGGCATCGACACCACCCGTGATCTTTGCCACCGATGAAAACGCCCCGGCAAGCAAATAAATCAAGCACATAGTAATAACTTTATTATTCCCCATGCCCTCAATAAATGAATTCAAACTGGTTTCCAATGGCGCGACTAACAAACCATTATTTGCCTGTCTTTGACGTGTTCGGTCAAGCATTAAGGCGAGGATAATAGCCGGAATAATGGCGACAGGTGCAGGCAATTGATAAAACGCATATGCCACGCCTTGTAAATGCAATGCAATGCCTGTCCCCAAAAAGATAGCGACAAAGAAAGCTAAGGGTAATAAGGCAATTGCTGAACCTTTATCTTTATTTGACGACAGAATTGAGAGGTCATTTGTCATAATGTAATTTTCACTCGATTAGACTTATTATTATGTATTAAGAGCGCCTACTTACTAAACGCTCGTGACTGACGAAATTTGAGAAAGTTCTTCTTCTTTATCAATAACGCTTTGACGCAGGTTTGCATTAGCCTCTGCATGCGCTTCTGGCGATTGACCATCCGCTAGGTCCCAACCGCTTGCATGACGTTCAATAACATTCATTATCATGTCAACATGAGACTCATCGTCATTTAAACAGGGAATATATTGAAAACGTTCACCGCCAGCGTCTTCAAAATACTCTTTGTTTTCTACTGCAATTTCTTCAAGTGTTTCCAGACAATCCACGGAAAAACCAGGGCTAAATACTTGCACTGACTTTACGCCTTTGCCAGGCAACGCTTTTAACGTACCTTCTAGATAAGGTTGCACCCATTCCGCTTTTCCAAATCGAGACTGAAAACACGTTAGCATTTCATCTTTTTTAAGTTCCAATTTTTCAGCTAACAATCTCGCTGTTTTAAAACATTGGCAAACATAGGGATCACCATTTAACCAGAACCGTTTTGGGATCCCATGAAAAGACAATACGAGCTTTTCTGCCTTGCCATGTTGCTGCCAATGCGCTTTCACTTTATTGGCCAATGCCTCAATATAATTAGGATCATCGTGATATTGGTTCACAAACCGTAATTCTGGAAACCAGCGACGCTTTGAAAACAAACGCGCTATTTCGTCAAACGTTGAGCCAGTCGTTGTCGCTGAATACTGAGGATATAAAGGTAAAACAATGAGTTTAGTCGCCCCTTTATCCAATAATGATTGCAATTTACTTTCCATATCGGGTTTGCCATAACGCATAGCAAAATCGACCACTAGGTTTGGGTGTTTTTGTGCCATACGTTTAACAACACCGCCGCAAAGACTCGCTGTGTTCGCTAATAATGGCGAGCCTTGTTCGGTCCAAATTTGTTGATATGCATGAGCGGAACGCTTTGAACGAAAAGGTAAAATAATCCCGTTTAGGATCATGTACCAAATTACCCGTGGAATTTCGACTACACGGGGATCAGACAAAAATTGCTTTAAATAAGGCTTTACAGCCGCCTTAGTTGGCGCTTCTGGCGTACCTAGATTAACAAGAAGAACGCCAATTTTGTCCCCATGTTCGTGTTTATAATTTTCTGAATTAATATACTTCATGCAACTTCACTTAAATTATCTATGTACGATAAAAGTTCGATATCGATCACCCTTATTAATATTATGCTCAAAGCGCTATAGGAATTGAAACTAAAGCCGATATTAAATAATAGAGCCAACAAGTTAACTATTTTATGCGTAAAGTAATGGCAAAAGACAGGAAAACATTTATTAAAAACAACAAAATGTCACCAATACGAACGATTGTGACATTAGTCACGACTGCGCTGGCCTGTTGCCTGTTGTTTATGCAACTTGCAAACGCAGCTGAATATGTCCCGCCGATCTCTAAAGCGCGCCAGCATGCAGAAGACATTCGTCACTTTATTGCTGACGAACAAATTAAATTTTTAACCGCTGGCGACCAAGAGTTTATTGCATTATTTAAAGAACAAACCGCGGGCCTAACCAAAGGCACGGCGATCATTGTACCTGATATCGAGCAACCTATTCATAAACAAGCTGCGATCAGTGGGCTATACGACAAGCTTACAGACTATGGCTGGAACAGTTTATTACTGACAATGCCAGATGACCTTTCACAAATCATCGAAGAAGAAACAACACCTGCCACTGATGAAAACGCCACAGACACCGTGGAAGTTGGTACAGTTGATGAACCTTCAAGTTCGGAACAACAAACAGAAAGTGAGGTAGATCCAAAAACTGAGGTTGCCGAAAAAACGAATCCTAACTTACAGCTAAAATCGTTTTATATTGACCCCATTTTCACTCCCGAAGGGAGCAAAAAAATCAGTACAGAAATCCAACGTCGATTAGATGCTGCATGGCAACTTGCCGCGAGTTCACCCGGCTACTATCTTGTTATTTGTCAGGGAAAAAGCTGCGCTTGGATAACGGAAATCATCGCCCAAAATCGCCAGTTTTTGCCGGACGCATTAATTATGCTCAGTGCTTTTATGCCACAACAAAATGAAAACAAAAAATTAGCAGAAAGTGTCGCTAATAGTGATTATGCCATCTTAGATTTATATCAATATGCTGATAACAGTTGGGTTCTCGCCAATGTTGACATGCGGAAGAAATTAGCCCGGAAGTATTTTAAGGTCGATTATCGACAAAGAAAACTGCACGTTGGTACTAATTACTACGGCCAACAAAGCCGTATTCTTAAAGAAATATACGGCTTTTTATCATCCGTAGGGATGTAAACTCAAATGCAATTAAAAATTAAAACTGTCTGGCTTTTTTGATCAGATCATAGGCCGCTTGAATATCTTGCGTTTTTTGCTTCGCCAATTCCATAAGCTCAGGAGGAAGTCCTTTAGCAACAAGCTTGTCTGGGTGGTTTTGTGACATCAATCTTTTATAGGCCCGCTTAATTTCTCGAGTAGAATCACGCTCACTCGCCCCGATAAGTGCATAAGCATCTTGCAAGGAGGGAGACTCAGCCTGTCGAGATTTTTCTCGTTGTTCCGAACGACGGTCGTATTGCTTATATTTTTTCTGTTGTTTTTGCTTATACGCCTGAAATCGAACTTCAGCTTCCCACATTGAAATAAGCTGATCTAAGAACCTTTTGGTGTAGCCCAATTCTTTATTTATCTTCAACAACACATCATATTCTTTTTGCTCTAAGACTGAATCGCTATAAGCGGTTTGAACTAAGATATCGAGAAAAAACTGCTGTAGATCGCTGCGATCACCAAAATGCTGTTTAAATAATTTAAGTTTCGCATTAAGTGGAAACCCCGGCAGTTTACCTTCTCTAAACGCGTCACGCGCTTCTTCTTTTTGCGATTCAGACAAACGCATTTTCGCCATAAAATCGGATGCTGTCTGGATGTGCTCTGGTGTTACCCGACCGGTTGCCTTTGCCACATGCCCCATCACAGAAAAAGTGCTATAAAAAAAGATCGATTGTTTTGAATCGCCACTCTCTAGCCAGTTTGCAACATTTTGTTTGTTCGCCATCTTTTTAATTGCATTATCGAACAAATAACCAACATATAGGCCCACAAGCGCACCTAAAATATTGCGAGTTAAAAGGATCCCAAAAATGACCCCAGCTATTTTTCCAGTCACATTCACCTACTTTTGTACAAATCTTAATCTAATCACCCACTTTAATGGGGAAATTATATCCTAATTCAATAGGCCGCGTAGTATAGCGTAAAAAAATCGGATAGAATTCTATCTGTGTGCTTTCCCCTAAATTTTTCCATATGAGGTTACGTTGAGTCCAACCATGATTGCTAATCGCGTCAAGACAATATTACTGCGCCTAAGCAAAACGTCTTTATCGACCTTGTTACTTTATTGTTTTTCGAACAGTGCTTTGGCAGCTGTTCCACTTTGTGACATCGAAATTCCGGTGAGCGCGGAAGAAGCTCGCATAAAAAAAATTGCAAACTCGTATCAAAGCCGCTCTGAAATAATGGTCGAAAGCGATAAAGCTGAATTAATCAGAAACGAATTTACGGAATTTCAAGGTAACGTTGTTATTTTTCAGCAACAACAAACCGTACAAGCAGACAGTGCAATTTACGACGAGCTAAAAAACCAATTTACCGCTAAAGGTAATATTAAATTGGATTCGACCTCAGCCACAGTTGAAGGCGAATCTATTTTTATTGACGATTCCAACAAAGACTTTAAGTTACTTGACGCCGAATACCAGTTTGGATTTAACTCAGGTCGCGGTAAAGCTGCAGAGTTTTCAATTGAGAATAATCAAAAACTTAAACTCGCCGATGCAACATTTACGACATGTCCGGGCGATGACCCAAGTTGGTTGTTTTCATCAAACAGCATTTATATCGATCAAAAGAAAGGCTGGGGCGAGGCTTGGAATACCACATTTCGAATAAATGATGTGCCTATTATCTACGTACCCTACGTAACATTCCCGATAACAGACCAACGTAAAACCGGTTTATTGTTCCCGGAGTTAGGTAATTCAAGTCGATATGGCGCGTACTATGCACAGCCTATTTACTTCAATATTGCCACAAACCTAGATTATACGTTCACACCTAAATACATGTCAGAGCGAGGCACACAGCTAAATAACAACTTACGGTACATGACTCAAAACAGTTATAATATTTTACAACTTGAATATTTAGATAAAGATCAAAGTGACGATAGTCTATCGCAACGTTACTTGGCACATATCCAACACGACTCCAGTTGGGACGAAAATTGGAATATGCAAATGCAATATACCAATTTGAGTGATGACAATTACATCAGCGAATTTAACAGTGACTATCATCATCAGGCGGATACGCATCTCAATAACTTCGTCAATGTAAACTATTTCAGCGAAAAATTTGATGCGAGCTTTTTATCTCAAAAAATATCTGAACTTGGCCCCCATACCTCGTCGTATGTTGTGCCAATCCAACTGCAAACTGACTGGCGTGAAAACTTGGCTATGGAAGGCGTGACCGTTAGCCTGCACAGCCAATATACCCACTTCACCCATAATTCGTTTGATGACGATAGAATTGACCGACTGCATTTTGAACCTAAATTAAATTATAGTTATTACAGCCCTGCCTTTCAGTTTGAAACCGGTGTAAGTTTTTTATCAACAAATTACGAAATTCAAAATACAACTGCGGATACCTCAGAAGATATTTACCGTGGCATTTTTAAGTATCGCCTATTAACAGGCTTAAACTTCGAAAAACAGAGTAACTACTTTGGTAAGTCAGTGAGACAGACTTTGGAGCCAAAAATCCAATATGTATATGTTGAAGAAGAAGATCAATCTGGCATTGGCCTCTATGATTCACAGCTTTTAAAAGAAGATTATTTTGCACTATTCCGCGATAATAGATATTCAAGTATCGATCGTATATCTGCTATGAACCAAGCCACCTATGGTTTTAGTACAAGTATATTTGACGAAAAGAACACAGAGTTATTACGATTTGGCATCGGCCAAGTGCAGAAATTTGGCCAAAATAGTAATGAAGAGGGAACTAATGGCGAGTTAACCACCTCTAAACCGTCGCTTGCTATCGAGTTTTTTGGTCGGATCTCAGAACATTGGCAACTTGACGGCGGCTTCCTATATAATCGGGACGCACAGCAAGTTGATACAGGATTTGTGGCACTCGATTATTATTTGACACAAGATCAAAATATTCAGATCAACCATCGATTTGCCAATGATGTCGCGGGCATAAAGATCAACCAAACTGGCCTTTTCACCAGTTACAAACTTAATAATCAGTGGTCGATTGCGGCAAGTTACCACTATGACTCTGAGCGCAAGGTAAACCTCGACAGCTTAGTAGGATTTGAATATCGTTCTTGTTGTTGGAGCGTGCAAATTGCAGCCCAAAGGCAAGTAAGATTAGACTTAAACAGCGAACAAGCTATAGACGATGTTGACGTAACTTACGACAACAGCATTGGCTTAAATTTTAGAATTAATGGACTCGGCGGCGAAACCAAATCAGCAATCACTAAGTTGTTTGCTGACAGCATTTTCGCTTATCGTCGCCCCTATTTGATAACAAATTAAAACGAGAATTAGAATGATAAGAAAATCGATTTTAAGCCTGACACTTCTATTTGCGATGACAAGTGTAGCGCTTAATGCAGCTCCTAAAAAAATCGATAATGTGACTGCCATAGTTAACGACAACGTTATCTTAGAAGGTGAAATTGAATCAGTAATTAACGAAGTTAAAGCGACGGCACTGAAAAGCAATCAAGAATTGCCTTCTGATAGAGCATTAAGAACACAGTCAATTGACCGCTTGATTTTAAAAAGTATTCAGTTACAACTAGCAGAAAAAATGGGCATCCAAATCAGCGATGCGCACTTAGATTCAGCTATAGCGTCAATCGCTGCTGAACAAAAAATTACTGTGGAAAATCTACGAAAAATTGTAACTGATTCAGGTCAAAGTTATGAGCGCTACCGAGAGCAGCTGCGTGAAGAAATTTCAATTAGTGAAGTTCGTCGTGCCAGTGTCCACCGACGCGTAAATATTTCACTGCAGGAAGTGAATACTCTTATTTCACTAATTGACAAACAAACAAGTAAAGAAGAATACCAAATAGGTCATATCTTAGTTGCTGTCGACAGCAAAGCAACCCAAACAGAGATTACCTCTCGTAAATCAGTTGCAGATAAGGTTATCAACTTGCTGAATGAAGGCAGTGACTTTACTAAGGTTGCTATCGCTTCTTCATCTGGTGCTAAAGCACTTGAAGGTGGTGATTGGGGCTTTATGAGCATCAACGAAATGCCTACTCTATTTTCTGCCAGCATTAAAGGTAAAAAGAAAGGTGACTTAATTGGACCACTTCGTTCTGGCGCAGGTTTTCATATCATTAAAATACTCGATGTCCGAGGCCGTCAAACAGTCGAAGTTAAAGAAGTTAAAGCACGACATATTCTGATTAAACCGTCTATTATTCTGAGTGAAGAAAAAGCACAATCTATGCTAAATAAATTTGTTGAAGACGTTAAAAACAACGGCGCAGATTTCGGTGAGCTTGCTAAAGAACATTCTGAAGACCCAGGCTCAGCACTTAAAGGCGGTGAACTAGGCTGGGCAAACCCAGACATTTATGATGACAACTTTAAAGCTCAATTAGGTAAGTTAGAAGTAGGTGAGTACAGCGCGCCATTCCGCTCACAGTTTGGTTGGCATGTGGTGCAGCTAATGGAAAACAGAACCGCTGATGCGACTGAAAAGAGCAAACAAGATAGAGCGTACCAAATTTTGTATAACCGTAAGTTTGCGGAAGAAGTTGAAAACTGGTTACGTGAAATTCGAGATCAGGCATTTATAGAAATTATTGCAGAGTAACTAATGATAAAACGAGTTGCGGTAACACCAGGTGAGCCCGCTGGAATAGGACCTGAACTTGTTGTTCAGGTCGCACAACAAGAATGGCAATCACAATTGATTGCCATTGCTGATCAAGACTTATTAAAAGAACGTGCTGAAGCATTAGGTTTACCATTGGTCATAAAACAATTTGACCCTGCGGCAAAACCTGAACTTCATGTCCCCGGTGAATTATTTGTCTGTCACGAACCTCTTACTGTGGAGTCGATTCCAGGTGAGTTAAATGACAAAAATGGCCATTATGTTGTAAATACCTTGACCATCGCGAGTCAGGGCAATATGGACGGTATTTTTGACGCTGTTGTCACAGGCCCTGTGCACAAAGGCATAATTAACCAAGCTGGTATTCCATTTAGTGGTCACACTGAATTTTTTGCTAATCATTCAAATACATCCGACGTTGTAATGTTACTTGCAACTGAAGGTTTACGGGTCGCATTAGTAACCACTCATATCCCACTAGCTTATGTTTCCAAAGCGATTACTCCAGAACGGTTGCACAAAGTGACAACCATTTTACATAACGAATTACGAGCGAAGTTTGGATTAGACGAACCTCGTATTCTAGTGTGCGGCTTAAACCCACACGCCGGTGAAGGCGGCCATTTGGGCCGTGAAGAAATTGAAATCATCGAACCTACGCTCGATGTATTGCGCAGTGAAGGGCTAAACCTAGTTGGTCCCCTTCCGGCAGATACACTTTTTCAGCCTAAATTGTTAGATCAAGCAGACGCGGTGTTAGCCATGTACCATGATCAGGGATTGCCTGTATTAAAGTACAAAGGTTTTGGCAATGCAGTCAATGTCACACTAGGCTTACCTTATATTAGAACATCGGTTGATCACGGTACTGCCTTAGATTTAGCGGGAACCGGAGAAGCAAGCGTTGGTAGCATTGAAGTTGCTATTCGTTATGCAATAAAAATGGCCAACGAACAAAAGGCACGAAAATAATTTATGACTAAACGCACGTCAGGTAAAAAACACTTTAACCCTGCTAAAGGTATTCATCAGGGGCATAAAGCCAGAAAACGATTTGGTCAAAACTTCTTAACAGATGAAGACGTTATCGAACGAATTGTACGCGCGATTTCCCCTAAAGTTGGCGAAAACATTGTTGAAATAGGTCCCGGTCTTGGCGCAATAACAGAGCCAGTGGCGGAATTAACAGACTTACTTAATGTTGTTGAACTGGATAAGGATCTTGCTGAGCGATTGTCGACTCATCCATTTATCGGTAAAAAGTTAAATATTTATCAAGCTGATGCAATGCAATTTGATTTCTCTGAAATCAAACGTGATGACAAGCCATTAAAAGTATTTGGCAATTTGCCATACAATATTTCGACGCCGTTGTTGTTTCACTTGTTTCAGTTTTTAGACAACATTGAAAACATGCACTTTATGCTTCAAAAAGAAGTTGTAAATAGAATGTGTGCGGCACCAAACAGTAAAACCTTTGGTCGATTGAGTGTTATGACACAATATTACTGTCGTTGTGTCCCTGTGACTGATGTGCCACCTTCTGCATTTGTGCCACCACCTAAAGTTGATTCTGCGGTTATTCGGTTGATTCCTAAGTCGCATGCAGATCGTAACCAGGTTAATCCAGCGACATTAAATCACGTTTGTCTTGAGGCATTTAACCAACGTCGTAAAACGTTACGTAACAGTTTGCAAAATATCGCAACGGTTGAAGAGATTGTTTCACTTGGTATCGATCCAACAAAAAGAGCTGAAAATCTGTCGTTAGACGACTACATCAAGATTGCCCAGTGGTTAGACAACAAAAAGCAGGGGTAACAAATTGATGAATATCGAGATAACCGTAGCCACTCGAAATATTGAAGAACAAACTGACTCTAAAAGTTTTAGATACGTATTTGCTTACACAATTACCATTAAAAATAACGAAGATGTTGCCGTGCAATTATTTAATCGTTACTGGTTGATCACAGACGCAAACGGTAAAAAAGTAGAAGTTCAGGGCTCTGGTGTTGTTGGTGAGCAACCTATTATCCAGCCCAATGAAGATTATACTTACACAAGCGGTTGTGTTTTAGAGACAGAAGTGGGGACAATGGAAGGTTATTATCAAATGGCAAAAGCAGGCGACGAATTAACCAATGTCGCAATTCCTGTTTTTAGGCTTGCGATCCCAAATATCGTGCATTAAGGAAAACCGTGGCCGACTATTTTATTGGTGACATTCAAGGTTGTTATGCCGGATTAAGAAAGGCTTTAGCAGTTGTTGAGTTCAATCCAGCAAAAGATGTATTGTGGCTAACAGGTGATCTAATTGCCCGCGGCGAGGACTCCCTCGCCGTACTAAAATATCTTTACAAAAACAGTGACAGCGTGAAAACGGTATTAGGTAATCATGACCTACACTTTTTAGCCGTTGCCAATGGTTTAAAAAAAGCCAATCCGAAGGACAACCTAACAAACCTCCTCGACAGTTCAAAGTTGCCCAAATACTTAGATTGGCTGCGCCAACAGCCTTTAATTCAAGCGTTGCCGGATAAAAGTGGTTATATGACACACGCAGGCTTACCGCCATTGTGGAAACCCAAAACGGCCAAATTATGGGCTAAAAACGTTAGCGATGAGCTAAACACTAGCAATTACCTGTCTTTTTTACCGCTGTTATACGGTAATAAACCAAGTGTGTGGACCGAAGAAATGCCTGATCAAGACAAACTTAGGTATACCATTAGCGCGCTGACTCGAATGCGATTCTGCTCTCCTTTAGGCGAACTTGATTTCAGCCAGAAAGGCTCGCCTAGTTTACTCGACCAGTCAATGTCCAAATCATTTATTCCTTGGTTTCAACTGGCCCCAAAACGTTTTGACAAAAACAAATGGATTTTTGGCCATTGGGCATCGTTAATGGGTGAAACGGGAAATAAAAATATTATCGCACTGGATACGGGTTTTGTATGGGGTAACCACTTTACGCTATTAGATTGGCAAACCCAGTCATTTATTAGGGTTGATGCATAATTTTTATTACAAAGATAAGGTAACGACTTAGATTTTACTTATGCATTATTACTGTAATAACAAAAACAACGTGATAGTATTTTAAATTATATTAATAATAATAACTTGTCTGCCGATACTCATATATTAACAGAGAGTTTCGTTGTATTTAGTAGGAGTGCCCATGAATTTAACAGTCGCAATGAGAGTAATTGGAGGGTTTGCCATTACCTCTGTCTTAATTTTAGGGTTAGGCGCAGTTTCTGTGACAACGTTAAATGGAATTTCAGATTCGACACAGGACGTGAACAAAGTATCAGTACCGGCAATGGAGGCTAGTGCCAAGTTACAACAGCACTTCTTGTTGTTAAGTAAAACCACATTACTTGACTATTACGCATCAAACTATGCAGAAACTGAGCAGTCGGTTAATACTTTCAAAGCACAAGCGGCTGATTTTGAAACTGATTTAAACCTTCTTAAAGGTATAGTTTCTAATACGTCTGAACTCGCCAACAAATTGCCTAATGTCACAGAGTCCTATTCTGGTTTTAAAGATACTGCATTTAAGTTATTTGAATCTAAACACAAAATTTTAGAATATCGTGACAATGTAGCTTCGGCACTAGAAGAGACAGAATACGCGGCAGACGACGCAGCAACATACTTACTAGATTTCATAGATATTAATAATTTAAAACCCACCGATGACGCGACAAAAAATATTTCTCAATTAGAATCGACGATGGTCTCACTAATCACGACGATGTCGGATATTAGTAAAGAAGCGAAAAAACAAAACGTCGAAACTATCATCAAAGAATTAGCCTATATTCAAGAACGTTCTGGTACTTTATTGGAACTGATTAAAGCAGATGTTGAAAAAAATAGTTTTGAAGGTTTTTCTGATATTGAAGACCAATTAGAAGCTGTTAATGAATTACTGAATTCACCTAAAGCCGTGCACAAATTAAAACTTGGATGGCTAGATCAAATTACACTAACCGACACACTGCTGGAAACGACAAACAAAAAAATCCTTGATGGATTAGATCAATTGGAAGCGTTGCAGTCAGCAGTTAAAACGACGCTAAACGAAACTACAAATAACGTTACAAACGACGTTAACGAAGGGGTTAACATCAGCTATGGCGTAATTGTTTTCTCCGTTATCGCATCTGTCTTTATTGCATGGCAAACGGTTATCCGCGTAACTCGCCCACTTGCTGAAGTTAACCGCGTACTTAACGTTGTTGCAACCGGTGACTTAACTGAACGACTAGACGACTCAAATCGCGATGAATTTGGTGAATTAGCCACTAACTGTAATAAACTTATTGAAAGCCTACGTGAGCTTATTAATGGCATAGTTAACCGTTCAAATCAGCTTGCAACTGCCTCTGAACAGACCTCTATGGTCGTTAAAGAATCTACTATCGCAATAAATGACCAGCGTTCTCAAGTAGAACAAGCTGCAACGGCAACAACAGAAATGAGCAGTACATCATCATCGGTAATGGAACGTGCGAAAGAGGCGTTAGCTGACATTAAACATGCTGACGAAGAAGCGGAACGCGTAAAACAAATTTCAGATACCAACAAACAGACCATTATGAGTTTGGCTGGTGAAATTGAACAAGCTTCTAGTGTTATTAATCAGGTTAATCATCACAGTGCAGCTATTGGCGGCATCTTAGATGTTATCCGTGGCATAGCGGAACAAACAAACTTATTAGCACTTAACGCTGCGATTGAAGCGGCTCGTGCCGGTGAACAAGGCCGTGGCTTTGCGGTTGTTGCCGACGAAGTTCGTTCTCTTGCGAGTAAAACTCAAGAGTCGACCGAAGAAATTCAAAACATGATCGAACAATTACAAAGCGGTTCTAAATCTGCAGTAACGGTAATGAATAACAGTAAAACTCAAGCTGAATTGTGTGTCACTCAAACTGAACAAGCAACTATCGCACTTGATGGCATCACAGATTCTGTTCATCAAGCAAATGATATGAGTGAACAAATTGTGATTGCAGCGAATGAGCAATATCAAGTCAGCAGCGAAATTAGTGAACGACTAGAATCAATTGTTGCAATTGCCGAGCAAACCGCCGCAGGTGCGGTACAAACTGACCAATCTTCGCAAGAAGTTGCGCGATTAGCTGAAGAACTAAGATTGTCAGTGGATCAGTTCAGACTTTAAACCTAGGCTAACCATTCAATAAAAAAAACCAACGGAAGTTGGTTTTTTTATGTCTAAATATAAAAGGATTATTATCAGATATTTTAAATATACCTTCACTTATAACAATACTCTTAATTAACTAGTTGAGACAAACTCCCTCTTTTAACGTATCAAATAAGCCAACAATAATTTTTGCGCTAAACACAAAAACGTAACATATAGTCCGACCTAAATTTGATTAAAGTAGCCTGTTAATAATTAGTATTTTTATTTAGTGGGACGCCAATGACAATTAAGACAATAAAAATAACGTTTTTACTTACTGCATTTCTCGCCTTAGGTTTTGGTAGTAGCTTTGCACAAGGCCATTCAGGAAACCAAACGGTAAATATTTGGCACAAACTTAGCCTAACGTTTGACGGTCCACAAACCAATGAACTTGCCACACCAAATCCGTTTAGCGACTTCAGGGCCGACGCAATTTTTATCAGCCCAAGCAATAAACGTTACCTTGTCCCTGGATTTTATGCCGCCGACGCAAACGCTCAAAATACCCATGCACAAGCTGGCAATAAATGGCAGGTTTTATTCTCTCCCAATGAAGTCGGAGTCTGGCGCTATTCAATGTCCTTTGTTACAGGCGAAAATATCGCAAGCCTACCTTTTACTACAAAACAAACGGCGCATTCTGATTCTGCAGGCTACTTTGACAAAAAACAGGGGCAGTTTACGGTTGTTAATTCAACAATAAAGCTTGATAACAAAGACTTTAGAACCAAAGGAAAGCTTGAATATGTTAACAAACCATTTTTGCAATTTAGCGGTAATCTCGAATTCTTTTTAAAGGCTGGTGCAAATAGCCCTGAAGTATTGCTTGGCTTTACTGGTTTTGATAACACCCCCACAGACCGTAACTATCAGGAGCATGTAAAACATTGGCAATCAGGCGACCCTATTTGGAACACGACTAACTCAACGGCAAAGGGGACAAAAACGGAATCTTCGAAAGGTATTATTGGATTAATAAACTTTCTTTCTTCATTTGACATAAATGCCTTTTATTTTTTAACCATGAACCATTTAGGTGACGGCAAACAAGTTTGGCCTTGGGTCGATAAAAGTGAGCCAACCCGTTATGACGTATCTAAATTAGCACAGTGGGACATTCTGTTTTCACATATGCAAAGCAAAGGAATAATGACCCACTTTGTCTTGACCGAAACCGAAAACGAATCACTTTTTGAATGGTTTGAAAGTCGATTAGAAAACGACTTTGCCATCTCCAGAAAAATCTATTACCGAGAATTATTTGCACGCTTTGGCTACCACTTAGCGACAACATGGAATATTGGTGAGGAAAACGGCTGGCAAGACCCAAGTGGCGATGACAAACAACAAAAAGCAAACACGACAAAACAACGCAAACAATTTGCCGATTATCTACAATCACTGACTTACTACCGTGAACATATCGTAATTCATAATGGCCCTTCGTTGGATTATCATATATACGATAAACAAGACGATAACATCCTAGGTTATAAATCATATACCGGCCCAAGTTTACAGGGCGAGCTTAAAACCAATACAACTTACAACGACGTTTTAAAGTATCGCCAATTGACACAAAATAGCGATCACCCTTGGGTTATTTCAATGGACGAAGCCTATATTAACCATCCCGCTAACGACATTGACCAATGGCGAAAAGACAACGTGTGGGCTACTTTTATGGCGGGCGGCGCTGGAATCGAGTTTTATTTGGGCGGTGGCGGCGATATATTTGTTCAAGATGTTGCACCTTTTAAAGACTTCTATCTCCAAATGACCAATGCTGCGGCATTTTTTAGAGAATTTGTACCGTTCGAAGATTTAACGCCATCGACTACATTGAGCCGGTCAGGCTGGGGATTAACTGATAATAAATCCTATTATTTACTCTATTTTAAACAAGCTAATCAAGCATCTGCGGCGCTACCACAAGGTTGTTACCAATTAGATTGGTTTAATCCCCGCAGCAATCAATACATTGCGGGTTCTCAAATATGTCGGGACTCCTCAGCTGAAAGCGCACTGCCCGCCCCACCTGACACACAAAATGACGACTGGGTATATATAATCAAAACAAATTTAAAATGAATTTAATGGCGTAATATTAGCGGGTTTGCGGTTACACATTGGCATTTGGAGATTGCAGACGTTTTCGCCTTAGCTTCGCAGGTTCCGCCCTGCGAGCCGCTTTTTGGTTGCACCCTTACCCTTATTTAAAGTTTATATTATCGTCGACGGTAATGTGAGGCATAAGTATTGGCTAGATAGAGCCCTTTTACCTAGCTGCACTTCGAAACAGAGCGACTGCAATAGCCGCCTTGAGGTCAAAGACCGATCTTTCGATAAGATTCAGCCCCTTATTTTACAATTTCCGCAATTGCCTTAATGGCCGGTTTAGGATTTAGATCACGATCCCAAAGCAGTGGATAGTTTGTTCGGTTTGGAATGGGATAACCATTTTTCCAAGACATGCCATCATGCAATCCCCAAAAGGTAACTCGGTCTATCTTGTCACGTTTTTTATAGAACAGCTCAAACAGTGCTTTATAACGGGCGGTAAGTTGCGCTTCGATATCCTCAGGTAACCCCGCTTTGTATGGATCCAAAAAAGTTTCAAATTCTTCCAATTGAAACTGTGGTTTCATCATATCGACACCAATAATTTGGCCCTCTTTTGTCAAAGGTAAAACGTCAATATCTAGTTCGGTGATCATCACTTTAATGCCTAATGCTGAATAGGCGTCGATAGCGTCTTCAATATATTCCATTCGAGGAAAATTTAAGCCCCAATGCGCTTGTATGCCAACACCATCAATTCGAATGCCCTCTTTTTGCAACATTTTAACCATCCGCACAATGCCATCTCGTTTAGTGGGTCGCCAGGCATTAAAGTCATTGTAATAGAGTTCAGTATTGGGTGAATATTGTTGGGCATATTTAAACGCTGCTTTAACCATAGTATCGCCGTCGCCCACGCTATTAACCCAGGTTGTTGGGCGATAGGTACCATCGTCAGCGATAACTTCATTTACAACGTCCCATGCATCAACTTTGTCTCTATATCGCCCTGCAACTAATTCTATGTGTTTGCGCATTTGTTCTAGCTGTTGCTTTGGCGTGTTTGGTTCGTTATTACGGTTATGAAAAAACCAACTTGGTGTTTGGTTATGCCAGACTAACGTATGCCCAACGGTGAACATCTGGTATTTCTGCGCAAATTCGATAAATGCATCTGCACCACTAAAATCAACGTTATCGCGTGACGGGTAAATCGCTTCCGCTTTCATCGCATTTTCAAGCGTAACAGTATTAAATTGCTTAGTAATAATGGAATAGGCCGCCGCGTCTTTCCCGGTAACAATATCCTGATTTACCGCAACGCCCATTTTAAATGCATCGGCAAATGACGTCTTTAATTCGACTTCCTGATGAGCACTAACCGTAATTGGTTCAACCAGCAATAACATCGCAAAAGTCAGGCATTTATACATTGGTAAGCTCCGTATAATCATAATGATTTTTCAATAAAAAATAATCATACGATGAAAAGTGTGAATGTTATAGTCAGTAAGACTACTTACAGCAATAGTACAAAAAATAGTAATTGGAAAACAAAGAGAGATTACGATTGTGAGAAAAGCACTGCAAAAAAACTTAGCCACTGTTGCATTATTTCTAACGTTTTGCCAAGCCGCTATGGCCCATCCGACCATGGTAGCTAAAAATTGTGATGGTGATGGTGATGGTGATGGTCAATCTCCAATCCCCCATGGTTCAAAGGTTGAACTAATCAGTGATGATTTTTTGTTTCTAGAAGGGCCAACATGGTCAACTACATCACAGGCGTTTTATTTTTCTGAAATGAATTTCTCAAGTTCCCAGGCACAGGGCCCAGACTCAACAATCTACAAACTGGTTTTACCTAATTCGGTTTCCACTTATTTAACCCACAGTGGCACCAATGGCTTATATGCCAAAGGCGCCAATTTATATAACCTGAATCATAACTCTCAATCGGTTTCTAAACTCAACATAAAGCACAAGTTAAACAACATCATTGCCGGGCAATTTAATCAATTAAATTTCAACTCACCAAATGATATGACGATGGATAGCAGGGGTAATATCTATTTTACTGATCCCAACTGGCAACTTGGCGATAGAACACAACAGCAGCCATACACTGGTGTTTATAAGATTGATGTCAATGGTAAAGTTAGCCTAATCGATGGCAGTTTAGATAAACCTAATGGTGTTGCGCTTTCGCCAGACCAAAAAACGCTCTATATCGGTGATTTTAGTAATCGAGTCAGTAAGTACGATATTAGTAGCAGTGGCGATGTTTCTAATCGCAGAGATTTTATTAAGGTCGCCTCACCAGACGGCATTAAAGTGGATTGTGCAGGAAACCTTTATGTCAGTAGCCACAATAAAGGCGTAATTAATATCTACTCACCCACTGGTAAATTCATCGACAAAATTGTTTTGGGCCAAAATGTCACTAACCTCGCTTTTGGTGGTAAAAATAACAAAACAATTCTTATCACGACGGCTAAAGGTTTGTTTTCCATGCAGGTAAATATTGCAGGATTAACAAATTAGTTATTTCTTCTATTTTTGTGTTGTATGAAAATGACCTGACCCGATTCATAGTTTTACCATATAGAGTTGCAACGCCACAAAACATAAAATAACCGCAATACCGGAATCAAAAACTCGCCATCTCATTGGTGAGCTCAGCAATACTTTAAGCTTAGGTGAAAATAGCACCAAACTGCTAAACCAAATAACTGAGCCTACACAGGCCCCAGCTGCAAATAGCGCTGGATTAGGTTGTAACGCACCAATACTTCCAAGTAAAAGCACGGTATCTAAATATACGTGGGGGTTTAAAAGGCTAATAGCCAACGCGGTAATCGCCGTATGCCACCAGCTCACTTTTACTGTGTTCGTTAACTTAAGACCTGAAGTGCCTTTAATTGCTCTTTGTGCCGAACCATAAGCAAGGTAGAGCAACATTAAGATCCCACCCCACATTAACCAAGGTAAAATCCCGGGTAATACGAGCTTAATTTCATTCGCAGAATAAACACCTATAATAATCAAGCTTGCATCACAAGCGATACAGACAAAAGCAATCACCAATCGATTAGCGCCAGCCATACACTGACTCAATACCCAAATATTTTGTGCGCCTATGGCGATGATTAAACTGAGCCCCAGCATCATGCCAGATAAAAAAGACATCGTATTAAACCTCTATGATTATGCGTATTTAAATCTTTATAAATTTTAAATTAAGTCACTCATTTTTTGATGACACGAAGCGTAATCCCTGCTTAGATACAAATCCAATGAATAATAAAACTGGTACATGCATAAAACTCATGATTGATTATCAACTACTTCACGCACTTTCCGCTGTTGTAACCGAGGGTGGTTTTGAAAAAGCATCTAAAATTCTGTTTATTACGCAGTCAGCTGTTAGTCGACGCATTCACCAATTAGAATCAACCCTTGGTGAGCCAGTTTTAATCCGTACCCAGCCGCCAAAACCAACAGCCCTTGGCAAGCGACTGTTAAACCACTTACAACAAGTATTGCAATTAGAAGTCGCGTTAAGTATTCGTACATCTGATGAAAGCGCCCCACCGGATTTACCACTAACCGTTAAGTTAGCAGTTAATGCTGACTCGTTAGCAACCTGGCTACCGGATGCATTGGCGCTCCCCAAAAGCGATGTTAATAGTCATGGGCATTTTCGTTTTGAAATTATCTTAGAAGATCAATCTATCGGACTGAAACGTATGAAGGCTGGCGAGGTGATGGTGTGTATTTGTTCAACACCAGAGGCGGTAAACGGTGGTTTAGTCAGTTATTTAGGCGCGTTACGTTATCAAGTTATTGCAAGTCCTGCATTTGTTCAACGTCACAATATGACATCTTCCAGTCAATTGGCGGACTTACCCTGTTTAGTGTTTGACGAGAATGACAAATTACAACATCAATTTCTGCAACAGCTTAATGGCTCGACACCAAAATATACGCATATTTTACCTTCCTCTGAAGGTTTCAAACAGGCCATGTTAGCGGGTTTAGGCTACGGTTTACTGCCAACCTTACAACTTGGAACGTCAATAGAAACTGGAGAGTTAGTCGATTTGGCCCCAGGCTATTTCATCGACACTCCGCTTTATTGGCATTACTGGCAAACAGAAAGCCCGCAATTAAAAGCTTTACGAGATTATGCGACACAAGTTGCTAAAAACACGTTGGAATAGATAGTTTAATCTTAATCAGTTTACTTTTATTTACTTCCATCGACTAAATAAGCGGCGTGTTCCCACTTTACTAGCCAAGCTAAAAATTCATTTTCAGGCATCGGTTTGGCGATGCCATAACCCTGCGCTAAATAACTGCCTAATGATAATAAAAGTTCACCATGTAAAGGGGTTTCTACCCCTTCAGCAATCACTTTAAGGTCAAATACTTTAGCTAATTCAATGATACCTTGAATAATTGCAGTATCGTCTTTATCAAATAACATGTCTCGTACAAAGGATTGGTCAATCTTTAAATATTTCGCAGGTAAGCGTTTCAAATAGGTCAATGATGAATAGCCTGTCCCAAAGTCGTCAATTGAAAAACGTACGCCTAACTTCTCACATTCTTTCATCACCTTTGAAACTAACTCAATATCTTTTAAAGCACTGCTTTCTAAAATTTCAAACTCTAAACTTTCTGCTTTAAATTGAGGATAGTTGCTAAGTTTTTTCTTCAAGTCATTAACAAATACAGAGTGCTGCAAATGCATTGGACTGATATTGACACTAATTGGAATATTGTGACCAGCGGCCTGCCAAGTTTGTAATTGTTTTAAGGCGGTATTAATAACCCATTTACCAATTTCAATATCCAAAATATCATGTTCGACGGAAGGTAAAAATGACGCTGGGGATAGCAATCCTTTTTCTGGGTGTTGCCACCTGATTAATGCTTCAACCCCAACAACGTCCGAAGTCCTAAGATCAATTTTTGGCTGATAAAAAAGTACAAACTCTTGGTTTTTTAGTGCCTGTGCGATTCTATTTAATTCTTCATTTAAATGTTTAACTGCGACATCTCTTTCTACGTCAAAAATATAACTGCGGTTTTTACCTTCTTGTTTGGCAATGTACATTGCTTGGTCAGCGTGACGTAGCAGTTGATCAGGACTCGCATTATCTAATGGGTAAAACGTAACTCCAATGCTCGCAGAAGTTTTCAATAATTTATCACCAACAGGAATCGAGGACGATAATGATTCTAGCATTCTCGATATGACCAAGTTACTCTCAGAAGGCGATGTAAGGTCATCGATAACGGCCACAAACTCATCACCGCCAAAACGCGATAACGTATCCCCTTCACGCAATGTATGCTTTAACTGAGTTGCCACTTTTTTTAGTAATTCGTCTCCAGCATCATGACCCTGTGTGTCGTTAACAACTTTAAATCCATCTAAGTCAATAAACGCAATGGCAATGTATTTTTTATTTCTTATACATTTTGCCATAGCGTGCTCAAGCCTATCAGACAGTAAATTTCGATTAGGCAAGCCGGTAAGTTGGTCATAGTGGGCGGAAAGTTTTAATGCTGAATTGGCAACTGACAAATCACGATTACTTTTTTCCAATTTTCTCTGATTATTTTTTTGCTCAGTTATGTCTTGGAAAATACCGACAAGGCGCACAGGGACGCCGTCTTCCATTGACACCGTACATGTTGTTCTTACATCTATTTTTCTACCCTTTGTGGTATACGTCTCTAATTCGAGGTCATAGCCAACCCCTTTTTTTATTGCTTCATCAAGTGCTTTCGCGATTACTATTTTTGACTCTGGTAAAAAATAGTCGACGCCGGCATCAACTGTTGGGTTAAATTCGTCTGGGGTAGTTTCATGTATCCGATAGGTTTCTTCTGTCCAGAATAAATCACCGGTTTTTATATCTAACTCCCAACCACCTAGCTTGCCTATACGTTGGGATTCATTCAGCAACTGACTTGCTAAAATCATTCGCTCTTCGGCTTTTTTACGATCAGTAATATCCAGGTGGAAACCTATCATTCTTTTGGGATTACCATCCATATCCCATTCAACGAGTTTCCCTGAGGCTTGAACCCAAACATAATGACCCGATTTATGTTTCATTCGGGCTTCGACTTCATAAAACTCTAAGTCACCGTTAAAATGTTGAGTGATTAATTCGTTTGCTCTAATTAAATCATCAGGATGTAAATTGCTGGCCCATGTATCAAATTTAATTGGGTCCAACTCATCAAAACGATAACCAATAATTTCTGCCCACCGCTCATTGAACGTCAATTCGTCAGTTTGAATTTGCCAATCCCAAATTCCCACACCAGTAGCATTAATAATAAGTTCTAATCGTTCATGATCATTCTCTTGTCGATTATTTACTGGTGTCGTTTTATCACTCAAACTGTGTTCCTTATTTCGATTGGAGAATTAAATTCGGTTGAATGCATCTAAAGCGGGATTAACCTGGAGTATAGTCATTGATAGACAAAACAAGTTATATTAATTACGCCATGCAATACTAACTAATTAAGGAAGTTTGATGCAACAATTTGTCGTATTACTCAAAGGCGTCAATGTAGGTGGAAAAAACTTATTGCCAATGAAAGATTTTGTCGCACTTCTAATGTTGAGCAAATTTGAAAATGTATCGTCCTATATTCAAAGTGGCAATATTGTATTAAAAAGTACAATCCCCCCTGCAGATGCAGTGCAGGCGACAATTGCAGAGCATTATGGTTTTTCGCCAGAGGTTTTTAGCTTAAATGAGGCGGAATTTACATCCGCTGTTGACGGTAACCCCTACGCAGAATTTGAAGGTAAATTTGTTCATTTTTATTTCTGTAAAAATGACATCAACTTAGTCACGGATAAGTTAACAAAATACCTTGCGGATTCTGAAAAATATACAGTCAAAGGTAATGTATTTTATTTACATGCGCCTAACGGTATTGGTCGCTCTAAACTCATTGCAAACATAGAGTCTTGTTTGGGCCAAACCGCAACCGGTAGGAATCTAAATACCATCAATAAACTGGGTATTATGTTGAACAACTTGGCAAATTAAACCAATTATAGATGATTAACCTACGATTCTGGCAAAACTCAATAGCAATGCTTGAGCGCTGGGGTGTTATTGTCTAAAATGGCGAAGCTTTTATTTAATCAGGTCAAATACATGAACGATACTAAATCACTACCGGAATTACCGGATCACCTTTCAGGTAATCCTCGCAGCCCATTTCATGTGGCAGAAATTTTCGAGCACGACATTGGTATTCGTCTAAACGGCAAAGAGCGTAACGATGTAGAAGAATATTGCATCAGCGAAGGCTGGGTAAAAGTGGCTTCTGCGAAAGCACTAGACCGCCGCGGACAACCACTACTAATCAAGATGAAAGGAACTGTTGAGGCCTTTTATAAATAACGGTTATGTCTTAGAGTTATCATTACAACTTTACTATAAAAAAGCGGAACTTATGAGTTCCGCTTTTTTGTATTAGATCCAAAATCAACACTGCTCGTTGATAATAATCCATAACGTTAGCTATTTAGATTAAATTAATTCATATGAACGGTCGGATCTACGATTACAACCTTGGCCGGTTTATGAGTGTTGATCCGTTTATACAGGCTCCAACAAATACCCAGTCGATAAACCCTTATTCATATATTATGAATAATCCTATGGCTGGGACTGATCCAACTGGTTATCTAGCAAAAAGTAGTAATGCATCTAACTGGAGAACTTCGGCTTGTGATTTGGACAATAGTTGCCCTTCTACTCCGGTCGAAAGTGCAATGTCGAAGTATCTGTCAGCACATATTCAAAGCTGTCAGCAGAATGAAATGAGTCGAGCAAGAAGGCAAGAGCACAAAAATGTAGGCATTACGGCATCATTTAACACCAAAAGGAAAATTGACGATAGTAATGATGGTTTTGGTGACGAAGCAAATCAAAGTGGTTTATATGATATAAATAAAGCAATGGGTATCGAAAAAAATGGAATCAATTTTTTTGTAGTTGATGATGGAAGCAATGATGCAGGTAAACGAGAAACTATCGAATATCTCGATAAGTTAACATCTGATCCTGACGGGGAAAAGCTTCTGAAAGCTCTAGGAGAAAGAAAAGTTGGGCAAGTTTTAATCTTTAAAGATACTGGTATGACAAATAAAAAGTCAGACTTAAATTTTGCCGCAGAAAATGGCAATTTAAAGTTCGTAGCATTTGATACTAGAGAAAATCCTTCAGTTCAATCAATTAGAGGGGATTCGTTTACATCTACGTGGCAACGAAGGCTAACACATTAGTTAATCCATGTTGCATACAATAAGCGTGGCAAGCGAAATGAAAAGTTGGTAATTCAAAAAGCTAACAAATTGAAACACTTGTGGGAAGGTGAACATGTTCGAGATCCAAAATCGCACTAAAAGTACCTGTATTGTTTCTTTGATAATGTTACTCAGCACTAAAGTCTATGGAGCATCAACAGAGAAAGAAATTAATGTATCTGAACAAGTTGTATCTCAGATGACTGAAAATTTGAGGTTAAGCTCAGATTGGAAACTGCAATCAATTGTATCTTTCTCGTCCAAGAAACAAGAGGCCGTAGAAAAATCTTTTGAGGTTGCAGATGAATTAACGGGAAAGAATATCGAGTTAAATATAGAGTTAGACTCAGCTACTAATAAGCTAGTCTCTCCTTTTGGCATGCATGTTACATATTGTTATAAGGATGAAAACACTTGTTTGACATGGGTCTTTGTTCAAAACGAAAGCGGGGATTGGAGTTTAGATCACACGTTTGAAAATTTTTGAATAGAACTAAATAACCAGCTTCGGCTGGTTTGAGGTCAAAATTATAGACTATAAAGCTTTACTATTGAACCTAAATGGTGACAGAGATAAATTAAGTTTTATATAGCTCCATTGTTGTTGCCAAAAGATAAAGCTGATCAAGAAAGAGCGGTATTAGGTATATTACCCTCTCTTAAATTAGTGAAGCCTCGCAATGCGAGGCTTTTTGATGCGTGAAATCAAAAGAGTTTTTGTTTGATATTAGTTCATTTTACAGCATATTTTTAAAGTGATAACGTTATAAAAATATTGTATGTGAGTGGGGTCAGGTCTTGCATTTTGCACTTTTTAGAAGTAGGTGTGATGGGGTCATCCATTATAAATACGAATGACGCCATATATTATTCTTTTTAGTTGAATCGCTCACCCCAAGACTCTGGATGAGAAATTGCTTCATTTATTGCAAATAAAATGTCGTACCAACCATTTATTGGAGGAGTTATGGAGTCAGTTATTGTTGCAAAAGAGGGCGTTCAGAATTCTGT
>NZ_JAHKQH010000032.1:0-28959 GCF_018861025.1 Psychrosphaera sp. B3R10
TCGATTCCGCAGTAAAAATTGTGTAATTTAGTATAAAATTTCATTGAGCTTTCTCCTTTTGGTTTGGTCGCCTTGAAGTTTAGCTAAAAGCTAAACTTCGGGGAGAAGGTTCAATAAGTATCAAGTCATTAAAGCAGGACAAAAAACAGTTGGTTTTTGCTCGTGCCTCGCTTATTTTAACCAACTATTTTATTGCCTCTTAATGAGGCGTTATAACTAAAGGAATGTTCAGTGGCAAAATCTATTATTCAAGCAAAACAAAGTGAATCAGAATGGTTTATTTTGGTTGTCGAGAATGCCATTTCTTTTTTTGACTCCTCAGTTAAAAGCTTAGAAACATCTCCTAAAAATTCGATTATAGACTTATATACAGCTATAGAACTGTTTTTCAAAGCTAGGCTAATGAAGGAACACTGGTCTTTAATTCTAGCTAAACCAGAAGAGGCTGATATCAATAAATTTGAGAATGGTGATTTTAGATCTGTTTTTTTAGCTCAAGCGCACAAGAGGTTAGAAAAAATAAGTAAAGAAACTTTTGAAAAAGCTGCGTTAGATAACTTCTTAAAACTAGGTATGCACAGAAATCAAATAGTTCATTTTGCACATACGGATTTCAAAGGAGATAAGGCATCTGTAATTGTCGAATTATGGGCGTCATGGTTTTATATATATGAACTATTGACCAATCAATGGGCTCAATATTTTGATGAATATATGGAAAGGTTTTCATCAATAAACACTGAAATTAGGAATCATATTGGTTACCTGGAAAGTGTTTTAGATATTAGAACACCTCAAATTAAATTAGAGTTGGAAAAAGGCAATGAAATTGTCGAATGTCCGTCATGCACTTTGTTATCTGCATTAATAGATAAAAATACTCCTATAACTCAGGTAGGTAAGATGAGACCTATTAACACTTGGGGACCTATCCATTATCCCGCGAAAAGATATACTTGTTTAGTTTGTAATGTAAAAGGGTTTAAAATAATTGATAGTTAAGCGTGTTTAGTTATAACACATATGAACCTTCTTCCGTCAAATAAACAAAAGGAGCTTTTTTAGCTGCCGCTTGGCAGCTAATTGTATTCGTCAATCAGCAAAATAATCTACTTCGCTATGTCGTTGTGCTGTTAAAATTGTTTACGGTAAACACATATGGAGGCTCTCTTATTGTGCTCTCATCATTGCCTAACTCTGTCATTCCCTAGCTTGTAAAATGAGTCAGCCACTGCGATATTAGGGATCTCTTACCGAGTGCAGGGTAAGTTCATAATTCGCCCACAATATAACCCCAAAATACTCGCTGTCATGCCAATCAAAATCCACTTTTAAACAGTATTCTTAATAGTAGAAGTAAAATTCAGTAATCGATTGAATCAATTTCTGAACTCGGATATCGTTTGTAGATAAATAAAATAAATTTAAAACGGGTTAATCTACAGCCTAGTTAAAGGTAATTAGCGTGATCTACACAGTCTGGCAATCAATAATTATTCTGATTTCAATTGGAATGGTATTACTAAGTGCTTTCTGTTTTCACTCTCCGCAAAAATTAATAGATTGGATGCCAATCCTTATAAAATCAAAATTGGCAAAATATACAGATCTTTTAATTAGATTTTTGTTGGGTATTTCCCTAATTTTGTCAGCGGACACTGCTCACTTCCCTATTTTTTTCGCATGTTTTGGGTATTTATCATTAGCTGCTGTGTTACTTATACTGGTTGTAGGTACTGATAAGTTGGAAGGTTTAATTAGATACTTAACAGGAATTTTTACTGTTTTTGCAGTGAAGTTAGTCTGTTTTTTTAGTGTGTTACTTTTTGCGTTTATGATATTTAATATTGGCTAAAATTGCCAAGAAAGTCGTCAAAGCAGTACAAATACCAGTTGGCTCGTGTTCCTTCCTCAACATTCGCTCAACATTCGAGCCAACAATGTTTTGGCCATTATTTGGTCGTTAGAATTTACTAACATTTGGAGATAAGTATGGTAGTTTTGGAAATTACGTCAAAAATAGCAGCGATACTCGCCATACAAATGTTGGTATTAACAATGATGGTGTCTTTGCGTCGAGTTGAGCTAGGGAAGTCCGAAGGAGATATTGCAAAGTATCCTTATCAAGACGGAAATGATGAAACCTTAAAAAGGCGGATACGTGCCTTTGGGAATTTCATTGAATACGTACCAATGTGTCTAATTATGCTAGCTCTTATTGAATTTAACGGGGCTGGTGAAACGTTATTGTGGGGACTGGGCGTTTGTTTTGTATTAGGCCGCATATCTCATTCCATCGGTATGTTGCGTAATCCCCATTTTCCAGTACCTAGAATTATTGGTATGTTTACAACTTATGCAATGTTGGTAGTTCCAGCGATTTGGTTGTTACTCAATTGAGCATACTAATAAATTCATATTGGAGGACATTGCTATTCACTCAATATTAGGATTATGTGTTTTACTCGTTTAGGGTGGTATTTAAAATACGGACAATAAACAAATGGAAAATGAATACTCTAAAGTGAAATCTAATATTTCGATGACTGAAGTACTTAGCTTAGCTTTTGTTTGCTCATTTGACGCTAATTGTGACCAATGTACAGCCTCTTTTAGAGGCTTTTTATTTTAGGAGAATTCATTGGAAAGTTTACTTAGGAATATTCAATATGGGTTGATGGATTACATCGAGGGTGATGATGATCCCGATTACAATGTTGAGGATGTTGATGCGTGTATAAAGTTACTGATAGATTTTCATCATTTGGTTCAGTCTAAGGGCCGTAATCTAGATGAGGCGTTGGTGCTTGTACGTGACCTTGTTTTGGCGTTAAATGACCTGAATTTAAAGTGCGATGAGTGCCTTATTGAAACGGATCAGCGTGAGCAAATTTGTGAGTTTATTTTTAGAGTGTTGGACGATGCTAATATTCTTTTTGACGGCGATGTCACCGAAGAATGGCGGGCGTGGTAATTGCGATCTAACTCGTTTGAATCAGGCTTTTACCAAACTGAAGAACAAAACATAGCTTTGTTTTTTTAGCAGGTTTGGCAATAGCTACATTTTTTTTAACACAATGTTGGGTTATAAATTTGAACAAAATACATTTTTTATTATTTGCGCTGTCACTTTTATCATTACCAAATATGGCGCAGACATATGATATTTTTATTGTTGCGGGTCAGTCTAATGCTCAGGGATGGAAGGGCGATGCGGCGCAATATCCTATCGATGTAGATGGGCTAGATCCTAACATCCCTATGTTTTATATCTTTCCAGAAAAACAAAAAGTTAACTCCAGTAATGGCAAATGGATAACTTTGGGACCGCAAGGCGGACGCTTTGAAAAAGGGCATTTTGGGCCAGAGATTAGCTTTGCCCGCCAATTAAAAACGAAGGGTTATCAACCTGCGATTTTTAAGTTTTCTAAAGGGGCAACGTCGTTGGCCAAAAGCTGGAAGAGGCCGGGTGAAAATGGCCTTACCGATAAGATGATAGCGTCATATCATAAAGCGATGAAAGCGCTAAAGGAAGACGGCCATACTGGAGTTGTGCGTGGTTTTATTTGGATCCAAGGTGAAAGTGACTCTCACGGTAAGTCGGCAGTGGCATACAGTAAAAACCTATCTGCACTCATTAAGTATGTTCGTAATGACTTAACAAACGTGCCAAATCTACCCGTAATATTAGGAATTGATGAACAGCATAAGTTTGTTAAAAAAACGCCCTTAGTACTTGAGAGTCACAAATCATTTGCCGCAAAGGATCCAAACGCAATATTCACATCTATGTTAGGTCTGGAAAAAGCCGATAAAACCCATCTAACGCCAACGGCATTAATTGCTCACGGCGAGCGGTTATCGCAGGCTTATTTGACTCTAGTGGGGGATAAGTAAACGCAGTAGTCTGGACATTATTGAGTTAAAACAAATTAAAAAAGGTGAAGTTGATTCACCTTTTTTTGTGCCTAATAAAGTGAAATGCAATGGTCAAAAATTAGACATGATTAGGTGATGTTCAGTTATTTATAAAAACCGGGTAATAAGCCATATTAAAGAACGAATCATTCTAATTGTTGTGTGTGTGATTTGGCTTTTTGGATTTACAGTAGGGGACAGAGAGGTGTCTGTTAAGTGTGTTAGAGGAAGCTTAAATGCAGTTCACCTTCAATTACATTAATTGGGATTAAACTAGATTTAAACTGGCCCAGCACACCGCCAAGAAGTGTGGCTTTGGCACTTGGTATACCAACTAATGTAATACTTATTTTTATCGTCAACAGGGAAAATTTACATGAAACTAGAATCATTAGCTTTACATGAAGGATACACTTCGGAAGACACAACAAAAGCCGCTGCGGTACCTATTTATCAAACCACATCTTTTACGTTTGATAATACGCAACACGGCGCGGACTTATTCGATCTTAAGGTGCCAGGAAACATCTACACTCGGATCATGAATCCAACCACTGACGTTTTAGAAAAACGTGTTGCAGCGATGGAAGGTGGCATTGGGGCATTGTGTGTCGCGTCTGGTATGGCGGCAATTACCTATGCAATACAGTGTATTTGTGAAGTTGGCGATAACATTGTGAGTACCAGCCAATTATATGGTGGTACGTATAACTTTTTTGCGCATACTTTGCCTAAACAAGGTGTTGAAGCTCGAATGGTTTCTTATGACGATTTTGACGGATTTGAGCAAGCCATCGATAAAAATACCAAAGCGGTATTTTGTGAATCTATCGGTAATCCAGCGGGCAATATCGTTGACATCAGTCGTCTTGCAGAAATTGCTCACAAGCACGGTGTGCCTTTAATCGTGGATAATACGGTAGCAACCCCATACCTATGTCGCCCATTTGAATTAGGAGCGGACATCGTTGTTCATTCATTAACTAAATATATCGGTGGCCATGGTACGTCAATTGGTGGTGTTATTGTTGATTCGGGCAAATTTGATTGGGCAGCAAACAAAGAGCGCTTCCCTGTATTAAATGAACCAGACCCTTCTTACCACGATGTGGTTTACACAGAAGCATTAGGCGCAGCCGCATATATCGGTCGTTGCCGTGTGGTTCCGCTTAGAAATACTGGCGCTGCTATTTCACCAATGAATGCATTCCAAATATTACAGGGACTTGAAACACTTGGTCTACGAATGGAGCGCCATTGTGAAAACGCAGAAAAACTTGCGGCATATTTGCAGCAGCACAAAAAAGTAAAATGGGTAAATTACGCGGCATTACCAGAAAGTCCTCATTTTGAAAGCTGTAAAAAGATCACAAACTCTAAGGCGTCAGGAATTATTAGCTTTGGTGTTGAAGGTGGCATTGAAGCATGTTCACGCTTTATCGACTCACTAGAGATGATTTTACGTTTAGTTAACATTGGCGACTCTAAGTCTTTAGCGTGTCATCCTGCGTCGACAACTCACAGACAATTAAATGACGAAGAACTTGCTTCTGCTGGCGTAAGCGCTGACTTGATCAGAATTTCAGTGGGTATCGAGCACATTGACGATATCATCGCAGATGTGAGCCAAGCGTTAGATAAAGCATAGGGTTAGATAAAGCATAGCACCTTGCGATCCTACAAAATAAACTGGCTTGAAACGTGTGTTCTAGCCAGTTTTTTTGTATCTGTTGTTAACTAATTAGCCGTTAAGCGAGTTGTTTTTATGATCCAAATTATTGCGTTACTTTTTGCCGGCGACAAAGGTATAGAGGGGTTGAGACAGTTTGAATCGCGCGCGATTGAGATATTACGAGAGCACCAAGGTGAGTTGATTAGTGCGTCGTTTAACGATGTTAAAGGCGCAGATGAACCCGACGAAATACATGTTATTCAATTTCCCAGTCCAGACCATTTTAACGCTTACAAAAATGACCAACGCCTAATCGCGTTAGCGTCGTTAAAAAATGCAATGGTAAACAAGATGCAGGTTTATATAACGAATCGATTCCACCAGTATTAATACGTTAAAGTAAGAATGCCGCCGTCATTAACTATTTTTGATATCCGTTCAGCTGAACGTTTTAGCGACAGACCCTTTTAACCAAGGAGTTGTGACGTTTTTAAATTAAGTCTCTTTTAGCGGAATAGGAGGGGGTTTTAGAGCCAAGTATATCGAAAAGTTTTTAGAGTATTCATGCAAAATGGGCAAAATGGGCAGAACAGGTTAGATTGAAGTTAACCTAACGCTATACTGCCCTCAATGGGTGTGAGAATGATTAAACCTCTATCTTATGTCGCTAACATAAAGACAGAGATTTAGAGTTTTATTGTTGACGATAAATACTATAAAGCTGGCTATAGTCGAGGCGCGAAATTATGCCGTCACCATCTAAATCAGCGGCGACTAAATAGCCTTCATCGGTACTCTTTAATCCATAAACTGCAATGAAAGCGGCAATATCTGCGGAGTTTATGTCTCCATCGTTATTTATATCCCCAACTAAAGGCTCTGGCGTTTCAATTGCAATGGCAATTTCTACAGTGTTACTGCAACCGTCATTTTTAGTATAAGTACCGTAGTAAGTACCTGCTTGGGATTGATCAAGTATATCGAGGTGTATTTGGCGTATGTCGCTAGAATAACCGTCCGGTCCTGTCCAGGCCCAAGTACCGCCCCAATTAGGCTGTGGCCCTATGTCTATTGAATCACCGATAGCTAACGTTGCGGCAGATTTACTCGACCAAGAACCTGTGTTAACTCGCAAGTAAGGCGTCACTTTAGGTGGTGTACAAACATTAGTTGGGATGTAATTGGCTTCAAAAGTTGTACTGTTAACGCACCCTTGAGGGGTTGTAAACGTCACTTCATATTGACCACCTTGTTCTTCACCAACATCAACAAATGACAGTTGTCTAACTTCCATCGCTTTAAAATCGTTTGGTCCTGTCCACTGCCATCTTCCGGTGTTCGGGGAATTGGGGCCAATTTTAAATGAATCACCGTCTTTTATGTCTAAGCTTGTTGATCGCGACCATGCACCGTTTAGTTGTACCCATGGAATAATCGTAGGTTCAACGCTGCAGTTGACGATAACGTGATAATCTAGGTTAGTGCTACAGCCTTGAGGGCTTGTGTACGTTGCAACATAAGTACCCGCCATATCTGGTTTCACGTTTGTTAGCTCTGGCTGTCTTCCCGAATGACTAAAATTATTCGGACCTGACCAATGCCAGTCACCTTGAATTTGTGATTGTGGTCCAAATTTTATTGAGTCACCAGCCTCCAAAGTTGCAGTGTTTTGATCACCTACCCAGTTACTGTCATTAATTTGATAATAAGGTGTGGTAACAGGATCCGCATCACAATCAACCTTTAAGGTCGTGATGATGTCACTTGTAAAGCCACTGTAACTTGAATAAGTCGCTAGGTATTCACCAGCCATTGCTGGCGTAATATTTTCGAGTCGAACTTTTCGTTGGTCAGTGCTAAAGTTCGCAGGACCTTGCCAAGTCCACGTATTTGCAATTCGAGACTGTGGCCCAAAATCAACCGTATCGCCCTCTGTAACAGTGACATCGTCAGTTTGTACCCAGTTGCCGTCATTAACTCTAACATAAGGGGTAAGTGTATATTGAGGTTTGAGAATAAATACACTGATACTATTGGCCTTGGCGTTAGCGGTAAAATGGTCATGGGCATCAAGGTTGATTCTCGTCTCTACACCTTCGATTTCTGTTGTTTCGCTCCAATAGGTTTGTCTTACGTCCATGCCATTTTTTAGGCCAAACTCACTTATATTAAAGTCTACACTGTTGTAATCGTTGTTGGATTGGTTGATTACCCAAAGGGCCATCTCATCACCTTTTCGAAAAGCCATGGTGCTGACATCTTCAAGGTCGGTCGTTGATGAATTGACATAAACACTGTCGACTGCGGCAGTCGCAAATTTTTTCATGATGTAATACGAACGCATCCGTCGACCATCTGAACCATTGTTAAAAAATATTGGCTTTGCAAAAAACTTATTTTCTTGAATTTCATTATAGCCACGTGGCCAAAGTTCAAAAATAGCTTCACCTTTAATGCCACCCGCGTACATACGTGTTTTTTCAAAGTAGGCATTCAACGCATTTTTAAAATCGGATTCATATAATGATTGTCCACCGCCACCGTGACCGGATTCTTCGTTAAATGCGGGTTTTCCTACACCGTTCGCTTTAGTCGCAAAATCTTCCCAGGTCAGTGTTTCGTTAGACCAATAGTCGTGAGAACTAAAGCCATGTACGTCATCAATAAGGTTATTGTTTTCATAGCCATTTATTAAACGATTTGCGCTTGTGAGTGACCAAGTACCGGCGTCAATAATCAGTGGCATGTTAACATTACGGGCGGCCAATTCAGATTTAAGCGTGGCAATTATAGTTTTTGCACGCCATGGTGTAATAACACCAATGTATTCTTTTGAAGTCGCGATATAGGTTAATGGAAATCCCGACTGTTCCATAAACTCAACGTAATCAGCGAGAAAAATACCGTACTTTTGGGCATTGAATGTTTTGGTTCCAACCACTGCGCCATTTTCGTAGGAATAGTCATAAATCCAAGTTGGAAGGTTATTTCGATTTCCTTGGCTGTAACCGTGGTAGTCAGACTCAAGAGTCGCGAAAAATTTCATATTGGGATTTACATTTTTGATCAATTGCATTGCTGCTAATTCATCATCGTAATAGGCCCAATTTTTTGTGCCTTCAACGATTTCTTGGTTTTTATTATATGCGATTCGCCAAGTATCGAAGGGGATGTCTTTAACCAACCAATCAATAATTTCTTCTTTATTAGCGGCGTTTTGGAGGTTTGAGCCGCTACGCTCCATATCTCCCCCCATCATAGTGATGGTTTGTTTGACGTCGCTAGCGTCAACCGATATAGACTGTGCTCGCGCATGGTTGGTCGCAAATGCGAGTAAACATATTGTTGCTAGACCTATCAAATTATTTTGAAAATTGCCCATCGTAATTCCTATTTATTATTGTTATTAAAATTGCTTTCAACTAGTTTTTGTATTGCTGCACCTGCTCATAACCCATTGCAATAACAAAAAATACACTAGCCCCTGTTTCTATTTTGCTGCCATTAACAACTAGGTGCTGCGATAGAGGTGTAGCCATTAGTGATAATTGGTCATTTACCAAATTCAATATGGCTGTTGTTACTAATGACAACATTGATGTAACAGTTTGAGCATCGAAAACCGTAATAATGAACACTGATATTTATAAAAGGAGCGTTGCAAATTAGGCGTGATTGAGTTGTTGATTAATTAAACAATTTACTAGGGGCGTATTTTTGTTTTCGATATCGACCTTACGAGTTGGCCAGTTCAATTAACTGCTCATTTTGCGATTTGTGGTTTGTATCTTGTAATTAGCAATTTGTAATTTGTAATTTGTAATTTGTAATTTGTAACTTGTAACTTGTAACTTGTGAGAGTCAGGGGGTTATAACGTGCTCACTAGCACGGTGTGGTAAACATCTCAAAAATTAACAACTTAATGGGCCTCACTTTAGACCCATCAAGTTGTCTTAACTGCCGTTTGATTTACGCCAATTAGTCCTGACGCAACGCATTAATCGGGTTTGCGCGGGCGACACTGGCCGCATTTGTTCCCACGGTAGCCCAGGCAATCAGTAACAGTAAGGTCCCGACCGCTAAACATATAGGGATTAACCAAAGTGGATTGATGCGGTAGGAAAAGTTTTCGAGCCAACCGATCATCGCAAATGACGCAATAGGCCACGCCACTAAGTTGGCAATTAAAACGGGTTTTGAAAACTGCCAAATTAACAGCCCGACGATATCTCGAACCCGTGCGCCCATTACTTTTCGAATGCCAATTTCTTTTGTCCGACGTTCCGTGGTAAATGCCGCTAAGCCGTATAATCCCAAACAGGCGATGAGGATGGCGAGGATAGAGAACGCTGAGAATAAGCGGGTTTGAATTCGTTCATCGTTATATTGTGCTGCCATCATACTGTCTAAAAACTGTAGGTTAATTGGCTGCATTGGCACATGTTTTTTCCAAACTTGTTCTATTTGAGTTCGCAGTTGCGCTGGGTTGTTGGTGTTAAACGAAATGCTTGCGACGTTTAATCGTTGAGGATTTAACATGTAAATCGTCGGCCGCACCCCAAATTTAATTGAACGGAAATAGATATCAGGGATCACACCGACAATCTTAAAGTGTTGCTGGCCGCGGATATTTGCCGCAACGGTTCGGCCAATGGCTTCCTGCGCAGAGTTAAATCCAAGCTTAGCTAATGCCGATTGATTTAGAACGGCACTGGCAGCGCCGGCATGTTGTCCCGTCTCGACGCTGGTGACCTCATCAGAACCAAATTTTTGGTCAAATAAACGACCGGCAATCGGTGCAACGTCATATGCTTCAAAAAAGCCGTAGTCCATATTATGCAAGTTTAAAAGTTGGCCTTGATTGCTCATTTGATTCGTTGATGCGTCGTCAGATTGACTGCTGCCAAGTAAGGTAAAAAACGAGTTGTTTTCGTTGTCTTGAGTGGGTGCTTCTGATGAAAATACCACTGACTTTATCTCAGGAAGATTCAACAATTCTTGGCGTAAACTTTCGCGTTTATCCCGAGCTCTATTAATCGCTAAAACCATTTTGTTGTCGCTGTTGTAACCTACATCGACAAACTGAGCGAAGTGTGTTTGGGCATAGATCACAACCGTACAAATCACTAAAGAGATAGATGCGGTAAATTGGAAAACAACCAAAAATGTTCTAAATCCTGAAGTACGTCCAGACTCCGTACTCTTATTGGATTTTAGAATATGACCGGGTAAAAACCGGGATAAGTAAACGGCTGGGTAGATGCCAGCACCAAGCCCGACAACTAGGCCGATGACAATAATGGCAATGAGTAGTGTCGGGTCACTAAACAACGCAAGTTCAAGTTCACTGTCTAATGCCTGGTTGTATATTGGCAGAACAAGCTCGACCAAAACGAGAGCCACCAATAATGAAATAAAGACTAATGCTATTGCTTCGCCAAGAAACTGGATTGTGACCTGTTGACGGCTGGCACCGAGCACTTTTCGCATGGCTACTTCACGGGCTCGTTGGCTAGCGCGGGCGGTGGCTAAATTCATAAAATTAATACAGGCAATTAACAGGATTAAGCCCGCGATTACTGAAAAGGCATTAATCATAGATGCGTCACCTAAAGGGGATAAGTCGCCTAAGTTACCCGCGTCTTTTTTGGCATGTAAATGCAAATCTTCCAGTGGCATGAGCTTATGTTTCATATTGTGGGAAACTTTTCGGCCCGGCTCTAACCCTTCAGACAACGGACTTTCATTGTCGACCCAATACGTTAACCGCTGCTGAAACTCGTCAATTGAAACGCCTTCTCGCATTTTAAAATAGGTGTACACGTTAACGCTGGTCCATGAACTTAAGCCGGGGTTGTTTTCAATAATGGACGGCAAAACAAAGATCACTAAGTCGAGATTGAGATGTGTGGCTTTTGGCAAGTCTTTGATCACACCTGTAACGGTGAGCTCCGACGGCTCTGGTCCAGCACAACAAACGGTGAGTGTTTGTCCAACAACGTCGGTTTTACCAAAGTACTTAATTGCCATTTCTTCGGTGATCACTAAATCGAGCGGTTTTTTAAAGGACGTTTCTTTTGAGCCATAAACAAATGGCAAATCGAACACATTAAAAAATGCCGGGTCAACAAATGTGATTCGTTCCGCGGTTACATCCTGTTTTTGAATAACTGACGCGCCGAATTGGATCAGTCGCACACCTTGTTCTACTTCATTAGTGGCATAGTCTCGAACGGCTTCCATCATATTGCCCGCGGAGCGTACAGTTAGAAATGGCTGTGAACCTGGGTTGATATACGCAGAATGCATTCGCACCACACGTTCTGAGTCTGGCAGCCATTTGTCGTAGCCGGTTTCTTCTCTGACAAATAGAGTGATCAAAATACAGCTCATTAGGCCAAGTGCTAGCCCAAGAATATTGATTGCTGAAAACATGCCGTTTTTTATAATATTGCGCCAAGCGGTCAGTAAATAATTTTTTAACATCATTCATTCCTTCTAAGTTTTTGGAATTAATACCCTGTTGGCATTAACTGGCTTGTCGAATACTTTGAGTGACTACGTGGCCATCAAATAAATTGATGGTTCGGTGCGCGTAGTCGGCGTGAGAAGGACTATGGGTGACCATTACTATGGTTGTGCCTTCTTCATTAAGTGCCTGCAGCATTTCCATGACTTCTTGGCCATGGGCGCTGTCCAAATTTCCGGTTGGCTCATCGGCAAGGATCATGGATTGGTTGCCGACCACCGCACGGGCGACTGCCACACGTTGCTGTTGACCACCTGACAGTTGGCTCGGCATATGTTGTGCGCGGTGTGCAATGCCCACCTTGTCCATAACTTTGGCGACTTTTTGTTTGCGCTCGTCCGCGGGAATATTGTGATATAAAAGTGCCAGTTCGATGTTTTCTTCAACGGTGAGTTCGTCAATTAGATTAAAGCTTTGGAAGATAAAACCGATGTGGTGTTTGCGGATCTGAGACAGTTGCGCTTCGGAATAACCCGACACGTCTTCATCGTCAAAAATGTACTGGCCGTCACTGGCTTTATCTAACATGCCGATAATGCTCAATAGAGTCGACTTGCCACAGCCCGATGGCCCCATAATCGCGACAAACTCGCCTTTTTCTATATCAATGTTAACTTGATCTAATGCGACCGTTTCGACCTCGTTAGATTGGTAAATTCGAGATAAGTTTTTAAGTTGTAACATGACATTATTCCTTTTGTTTATTTGGTTTGGCTTGCGGGTTTTATCCCCCAACCACTTCAATTTGTTTGTTGTCAGAAGGTAAATTAGTTGAGCTTGAGACGCTGCATGTTTTGGTAGCTAGTGTAAGGGCTTGTAACCACACGTTCGCCCACTTCAAGTCCGTCTAACACTTCGATAAAGCGACTATTACGGCGTCCAAGTCGTACCGGACGTCGCACTGCTTCATTGCTATCTGCCGTGACAACAAATATCCAATTGCCGCCGGTGTCTTGATAAAAAGCCCCATTAGGAATAAGCAGCGCTTCACTTGAATCCCCAAGTGTTAACTTGGTTTGCACTGTCTGTCCGCGACGAATACCGTCGGGTTGTTGGTCGACAAACTGTAAATCAACTTCAAACTGACCATTGGTAACCTGCGGGTAAATTTTTGACACGGTGAGTTGGTAATTTTCAAACGTGGCGTGTTGATTAATGTCGACACGGCTAAGGTAAAACTCGTCAATTAGCGCCGTGAGCTTAAAGTCATCCGGCGTATCGATTTGGCCTAATCGTTCGCCTTTATCAATGCTTTGACCAACTTCAAAATCAAAGCCAGACAACTTGCCATTAACGGGCGCTCTGACATTCATATTGGCTAGGTTCTGACGGGAAATGGCTAAATTGCTTTCAAGTCGCATAGCGGTGTCTTTTAAGAACACCAACTGGCTTTCCTGTAGTTTTTTATCAGACGCTTGACTCTCCAACGTTAGTGCAAGTCGCGCTTTATACCACTCTAACGTATCTGCGGTGTCGGCATAGGTCGATTTACTCACCGCACCTGTTTTCATCAGTTCATCTTCACGGCTTACTTGACGTGTAAGTAGTTTAATCTGGTAATTAATATCCACTAAGTTGCGTTTATGTTGTAACCGATTTTGTTCTAAACTCAACTCTATTGAACGCATGTTATTAAGCTGCTCCGCTACTCTGGCTTCGTTCCCTAATACACTGAGTTGTAACGAGGCATTGGATAACTCAACAATCAAGTCTCCAGCGTTTAAGGTAACCCCATCCTCGACCAAAATACGCTCTACACGGCCACCTTCAATGGCATCCAAATACACTGTTTTAGCTGGAATAACACGGGCTCTGATTGGAATGAAGTCTTCAAAAATACCTGAAGTTACAGCAGAAATAGCGATCCGTTGGCTGTCGACTTTCATTGCTTTACCGGAATTTAACGTTGACTGAAAGTAGGCAATTAAAGCGATGAACACAACTATGATACTTGCCCATTTTACTTTCTTAAGTGACGTAGATGGCTTTACTATTTTACGGTCCATTCCCGCACCTGATATTTTATCACTGGCTTTTTGCGCTGAAGGCGCTGATTGCATTGTCATATTGGGTATTCACTTAACCAAATTTGAATTCTATTAGTGGGTTACACTTCAAGTATTGTTCCAGTTTGTAACGTGTTGAAAATAATGAATTATTTGTGTTTTATAGATTTGTTCTTTTAATAAACTGTACGTTTCCGAACAGCAAGTGTACGATATCGAACATTATTAATTGATTAAACGAGTGCGTTAACCGGATGGCAGACAAGAGCCAAATTCTTATTATCGATGACGATGAAGACATTCTCGTTGCTGCAAAGCTGCTATTACGTCGACATCGTTTTGAGGTCATAACCTGTCATGAACCTGAGCAGATCCCAGAGCTGTTAAAACAAAATGAATTTCAGGTGGTAATGCTTGATATGAATTTTGGACCGGGGGAAAGTTCTGGCCAAGAGGGATTAAAATGGTTGGCGACAATACGACAATTAGTCCCGGACTGTGTCGTTGTTATGATCACTGCACATGGGGGGCTTAATTTAGCCATCGAAGCGATGAAGCTAGGCGCGACAGACTTTGTGATCAAACCTTGGCAGAACGAAAAGCTGGTGGCGACCATTTCCAGCGCTGCAAACTTAGGTGAAGTGCGAATTGAAGCCAAACAACTACAGACTACTAATCAACTTTTAATCAAAGTCGCCAATCAAACCGAGCGACCACAAATATTGGGCAATTCAGCCGCGATGAAATCGGTCATGTCTATAGTTGCCCGCAGTGCGCCGACCGATGCCAATGTTCTCATTTTAGGTGAAAACGGCACAGGCAAGCAGTTAGTTGCCCGTGAATTACATTTACAAAGCGGCCGTAAAAATCGAATTTTTATGACCGTTGACCTCGGAGCGGTTTCCGAAAGCTTATTTGAAAGCGAGCTATTTGGTCATAAAAAAGGTGCATTTACCGGAGCAAATGAAGATCGTATTGGCAAACTTGAAGCAGCTGAAGGCGGAACGCTATTTTTGGACGAACTTGGCAATTTACCTCTGCATTTACAGGCAAAACTATTAACTGTGTTAGAGCAACGTCAAATAACCCCGCTTGGCGCCAATAAGCCTAAAGCATTTGACGTTAGAGTCATATGTGCCACCAATGCCAGTAAACAAACCCTTCTTGATGACACGCAGTTTCGACAAGATTTGCTGTTTCGGTTAAATACCGTTGAGATCACTCTACCAGCCCTTAGAGAAAGGCCAGAAGATATTAAGCCTATCGCAGAATATTACGCGGCGTTTTATTGTAAAAAATATGGCAAGCCATTATTACCAATAACCGCTGACGTCCTTCGTGTTTTAACGGCTTATCCTTGGCCGGGTAATATCCGAGCGTTAAGACATGCTGTGGAACGAGCGGTGATATTAAGTGAATCTACGCACCTCACGGTTGCAGATTTTCAGTTGCAATCATTACCTCAAACGCCAACTGGCTCCCCAACGATAAATACTGATATTGAAGGGCTGGTACATGGGAATGAAAACAACAACAAGTTGAGCGCAAGCCATAACTCTGTGTCTGGTGCTGAACGCGGACCGGACTTTGACGCCGTTTCAGCTAAAAATGTTGAGGATGAAATTGCCAATGGCAACAACCTTAATCTTGAGCAAATAGAAAAGCGCACAATTACTCAGGCGCTGCGTACCTATCGCTATAACATCAGTCATACAGCCAAAGCATTAGGATTAACCCGTGCCGCGCTCTATCGGAGAATGGAAAAACATGGGCTTTAAACGATTTTCAATCCTAATTGGACTGCGTACAGCGTTGATCATGCTCAATTTATTGGCGATGACGTATCTTATTTATCAACCGGGATACCATGCTGCGACAGTTATGGCCACGCTGATCCTTGTTTTGCAGTGTTATAGTATTGTTAAATTTACAACTCGCACCAACGCCGAGCTAGTTCGGTTTTTAGATGCGGCAAAACACGCCGATTATTCACAGCGTTTTGATCTGTCGGCGTTAGGAGCAGGCTTTGCCGAACTGGGAGCCGCATTCGCCGACATTTTGCAAAAATTTCAAGCGGGTCGTCAGCAGCAAGAAGAAAAACTTCGACACTTAAAAGCCGTAATCGAACATGTGCCTGTGCCATTGATAAGCATTAAACAAAATGGGCAGCTAACGATTTGGAATAATGCCGCGAGACGGCTATTTGGTAAGGCGCGGATTGTTCGTATTGAAGATTTAGACCAGTTTGGGCCTGAATTTGTATTTAACTTAACGAGCATGAAAGCTGGAGAACGCCGCTTAGTCACTTTTCAGGCCGATAATATGACTCAGCAATTGAGTGTGTCTATGACCGAGGTGATTGTCGCGCAGGGACAGGAACGATTGTTGAGTTTGCAAGACATTCAAAACGAACTGGACGCCAGTCAACTGCAAGCGTGGCAAGATCTTGTGAAAGTATTGACCCATGAAATAATGAACAGTATTACGCCTGTTGCATCTCTTGCAAAAACGGCCGTGGACTTAGTGTCCGACACAAAACAACAGGTTGGCGACCAACCAGAGATCCAATCTCACCTTGATGATATCTCAAGTGCCGTAACCACTGTAGCCCGTCGAAGTGAAGGTTTAATGAAATTTGTTGGCAGTTATCGCAAATTAACCCGCTTGCCGCCGCCGGTTAAAACGCCAATAACGATTAATGAATTGTTTTCGCAGGTTATTGAAATCGCTAGGCAAGAACAGGCTCATTGCCACTTTGAATTTATAATAGCAGTGGTGCCAGCGGCGTTAAAAGTAGAAGCCGACCGTGCCATGTTGGAACAAGTTTTAATTAACCTTGTTAAAAATGCCCAACAAGCGACACAACATGTTGAACATCCGCAGATAAACTTAAGTGCTGGTTTAAATCGTCGTGGTCATGTGGTTATCGATATTTCAGATAATGGCTTTGGAATAGACGATGAAATGAAAGCCAAAATATTCATTCCTTTTTACACCACAAAAAAAGAAGGATCTGGGGTAGGTTTAGCCTTAACACGACAAGTAATGAACGCCCATGGCGGTACCGTAAAAGCATCAACAAGCGACGCTGGTGGCGCCTGTTTTAGCTTAATATTTTAATACTTTTAAATTAAAAATATCATCCAAGCAAAAAGGACGCTAAGCGTCCTTTTTAATCGTGTTTAAGTCATCGTTGGCCTACTTGAGCCGGGTTACTCGCCCTTGGCTGAAAACGCTTTTTTGCCTGCTATCCAGGTTTCCAATACCTTTGTTTTCCATATGTTTTTTGCATCGATTTCAAAAATGTCTTGGTCAATTAAAATAAAGTCTGCCCACTTTCCTTTTACTAACCCGCCCAATATTTTATCTTGATGTGCACCAAATGCCGCGTCTATGGTAAAGGCTTTTAATGCCTGAGCAACGGTTAACGATTGTTCTTTAATCCAACCACCGTGCGGTTGGTCTTCTCTGTCTTGACGAGTAATAGCAGCGTGCAAGCCAAAAAATGGATTTGCCAATTCAACCGGAAAATCTGAGCCAGCAACTACAACACTGCCTTGTTTTAAAAATGACTGCCAAGCATAAGCACCTTTTAATCGTTCCTCTCCAATTCTGTCTTTTGCCATGTTTTTGTCTGACGTAGCATGAGTAGGCTGCATTGAAGGTAAAATATCTAATTGTTTAAACCTTGGAATATCTTCTAAATTGACCACTTGTGCGTGTTCAATTCGATTTCGAAACGTTCTCGCTTCGGGCTTGGATTTATATGCAGTTTCAAACTCATCTAGTGCTATCCGGTTCGCTCTATCGCCAATGGCGTGGATATTGATTTGAAAATCGTAGTTAAAAATGGTGCTAAAAAGTACGTTTAATCTCGCCGGACTCGTCACCAATAACCCGGTATTTTTTGCGTCGTCATGATAAGGCGCTAACATTGCGGCTCCTCTGCTACCTAAGGCGCCGTCACCGTATATTTTTACACTGCGGATAGATAACATGTCTTTTGGATCATTCACAAAGCCGTGTTTTAACATGTCTTCTAGTTTGCTGTCGGTTGCGGCTAACATTGCGTATACACGCACTTTAAAGTTGTCGTCCGCGACTTGGTCTTTTAAAAAATGGTAACTGTCGTGGTCAATGCCGGCGTCGTGCACACTGGTAATACCGAGTTCTAAGAGGTGTTGATTAACTTTGTTAAATGCTGTCATTAACTTAGTGTCGTCTTGATTAGGAATTTTCTCCGTGATTAAATTCTCGGCGTTATCAATTAAAACGCCCGTGGGCTCGCCGTCATGGTCTTTGACAATTTCCCCACCATCTGGCGATATGGTATTGCGTGTTATGCCTGCAAGTTGCATTGCTTTGGTGTTTAACCAAACAGCATGGCCATCAACCCGACTTAAGACAATAGGGCGGTCGGCTTCATATTCATCTAAGTCTTTTGCCGTTGGAAATTCTTTTGAAGGCCACAATACTTGATTCCAACCTCTGCCTAAAATCCAGTTTAATTTGGGGTTTTGTTTGGCATATTGAGCTACTTTTAATGCGGTTTTTTGTTTCGATTTTATCCCGCGAACATCAACCTGCATTAAATTGTAACCAAGACCTAAAAAATGCGCATGACCGTCAATTAATCCCGGTAGCATGGTTTGTCCCTTGCCATCAATAAACACCGCATTTGGATATGATTTAAGTAGCTCTGCGTTTTTCTTTTTGTCCTTTTCACCAAACGTTTCAACAACTTTGCCATCTTCAAATACGATGGCCGAAAACTTGGTTAGCTGACCATTGTTTAAAAAGGTATAGCCTTGGATGTTATGAATTAATGTACTTTGTGCCAGTACGCTAAACGATAATGCGCTTAGGCAATACAAAACCGTTTTGTAAATTACGTTGGTGAATTTTAAAGTCATATTCAAATCTACTCGCTTTGATGAATAAACCAACGTTAATCAATTGATATTGATAACACAATGTTTGGTAATAAAAGGGCACTAATTAATCTCAAAAGAAATTAGTTAGGTTGTAAAGGCTGAAGAATTAAAATGGTTAAATTTCTTCAATGATTATCACCACTATTCATTTATACTGTTAGATATCATATGACTTAGCACTAATAAGGAACACAAGACGTGTCCAATGTACCTAGTAGTTTTATTTCGTTAGCGCTCTCAAAAAAAGTGGCATATTCTGCGCTAAAAGTCTCAATTTTAGTGGGGACGCTACTCGCACTGATCAATCATGGCGGTGCTTTGCTTGAAATGAATATGTCAGCTGATCGCATTATTCAAATTTTACTGACATATTTAGTTCCATATTGTGTGTCGACCTTTTCTGCAGTAAAGGCAATTCAACAATATGAAAAAACACATTAATTAAAACCATTTTAACGTAAATTTAAAAAAGTATTAAAATCCCACAATACAGTAGATCAAGATACAGTGGCCCAAGAAACAGCGGAGTAAGACGATAATGATGGATTTTATTTTGCTTTTTATTGCAGGTTTAGTGGGAGGGATCCTAAATTCGATTGCCGGTGGGGGCAGTTTTATAACGTTCCCAGCCTTAGTGTTTGTTGGTGTAACGCCACTAATTGCCAATGCGACCAATACATTTTCTTCCTGCGCAGGTTACTTAAGTGGCGCTTATGCATTTAGAAATGAATTAACAAACCACAAGAAAGAAGTCCTATTTACCGTCTTATCCAGCGTTGTTGGTGGCGGGGTTGGGGCGTATTTATTACTGCAAACCTCAGAATCAACTTTTCAGACCGCCATTCCTTGGTTGCTGCTTTTTGCCACCTTATTGTTTATCTTTGGCGGTAAAGCCAATCTTTTTTTAAAGTCTTTTTCTAACCATAATAAATATGCGTCTCACTTCAGAATGGTCTTTTTGGCAATGGTGTTATTAGGTGTATGTATTTATGGCGGTTTTTTTAATGCGGGCTTAGGCATTGTTGTTTTAAGTTACTTAACGTTGGCAGGGCACTCAAACATCAATGTAATGAATGGTATTAAGTTAATCGTGTCTTCTTCGGTTTCTCTTGCGGCGATACTCTTATTTATATTAAACGACTCCATCGCTTGGTTCGAAGGGAGTGCAGTATTAGTCGGCACTTTAATTGGTGGTTATTTCTCCGCAGCGGTTTCGATGAAAGTGCCACAACAATATGTAAGGTGGTTTGTGATATTGATGAGCTGCATCATTACCATTTATTTTTTCATCGTGACCTATGGTTGATTGTTCCATAATAAGTGGCCCCTTATTTTTATTAGTCAGTCGTGAAATTTTGGTTTTAAACTCCGGTTATTATTAAAGTTTTACTATGCACGTTTCATTTAAGCCATAACTTATATTGGTTCTGTCGGCTTGTTGGACAAACTAAATAACGCCTAATTCCTTTTCTTTCGAGCTCCTATCGCCTTGTCGTACTATTTCCGCAGTTGTTATTTCTATGCATTTGATATTTGTATTTTGACGTTTTTATGACTTGTAATTTAAACATGATATGTTTAAATAGGTATTACGATTTTTATCGAAGGTTCGGAACAACAATTAGCCGCGATGATTGAACAGGATGAACGTTACGGCAGGACGAGATAATCACGTGTCGTATTAATCCGATTTGTTCGCAGAGGTTAAGTCGACAGGTGGCCGACCGGGACGCGTGTCTATTCATCGATAATATTTAAAATAAAAATAAACTAATTTGGCGATTAGGGATAAAGATTATGTTTACTAAAATTAAAAGCGTTGCGTATTCAGCATGCTTTCTATTAACCACAACGGCGTTGGTTTCATGTTCGTTAACGTCCGCTGAAACGGTTGCTACCGGCACGAGTGTCAAGCAGGAAGATAGCAGCACTGCAACAAAGAAAAAACCAAATGTATTGGTTTTGATGTTTGATGATATGCGGTTCGATACGTTTTCGTATCGAGGTGGTCCGGTGCATACGCCTAATATCGACAACTTGGCGTCTGAGTCAACTCGTTTTGATAATGCGATGACAACAACTGGATTATGTTCTCCCTCACGTGCAGCGTTTTATACAGGCCGCTGGGGACATAAAAATGGCTTGGATGACAACGTAGAGTTGTATCATTCTCGTAAAGCTGAATTAGATCCGTCTGAAGGGGGCTTAATCAAAAGAGCGTCCGATGCGGGTTATTTAGTTGGTCATGTTGGCAAATGGCATTTAGGGGCGCGCGGTACAGAAATGCGCGGTGCTGAAATAGATTTAGGTCACGGTCATGAACCAAGAGAACGTTTTAGTCGTCCGTATACGCCCTACTCAAAGGTGACTCAAGTAGAAGGTTATTACAAAGGCAAACTAGATAAAAACGGCGAAAAGCACGAATACTGGAAAACCTTAGATGGGACTTTTGAAGACACCGAAGCTTATAAAAAAGTGGTGCATGGTAAAAAGATGCTTAAGCAGATGGCAACCGACGACCGCCCATTTTTTGGCATCGTGAGCTTTAATCAACCACATCCGGCTTATCGAGTACCAGAGCCGTTTGCGAGTATGTATGACCCTAAAAAGGTGGCTGTGCCAGGCAATCATTTAGCTAAACGCATCAACAAACCACTGGCACAGGGGGGCATTTGGTGGCCTTGGCATGATGTTGGTCATATGTCTGATGAAGACTGGCGTAAATCACGCGCATTTTATTACGGTGCGATTGCGATGGTTGACCAAATTGTTGGTGAGTTATTGCAAGCGGCGAAAGACGAAGGTATTTATGACGACTTACACATAGTTTTGCTCGGCGATCAAGGCAGTATGTTAGGCGAACATACTTTATATGACAAAGGACCGTATGCCTATGATGAGTTAATGCGTATGCCGCTGCTGATTAAAAATCCAAATATTGCACCACGAATTGTTCATCGCCAAGTCTCTTTGTTAGATGTTACGCCAACCTTATCCGAGTGGATGACGTTAGAGTCTGACGGTGATGTGGACGGACATACCTTGACGCCATTGATGCTTGAAGGTGATAAAGCGGAAGCTGGTCAACCTGACACAGCACTGTATGCCTATGAATGGTACAACGGTTCATGGTTTGGTATTCGTGCAATACGTACGCCTGAGTTTAAATTTGTTTGGAACCCAGGTGATAACATTGACGAGCTTTATGACTTAAAAAATGATCCGCTAGAGATGAACAATCTTATCAAAAACAAAAAATACGTTAAACAACGCGCGGCTATGGTGATGTTGTTAAAACAAGAACTTAAACGAGTCGACGATCCTGCATTAACTATGTTGGAACACCACGGCAAAGCGTATTTAAATTAATTCTGTATCAGCCAATTAAATACTGGCTATCGAGGACCCAATGACTAAGTATTTTTTAACGATTATGGTTTTGTTAGTGAGCGCGACGTCATGCGCTTCGCCGTCAAAAACATTAAATTCAAAAACACAAAGCAATATCAATCAAGGTGCACGCCCTAATATCCTGCTAATTTTAGCGGATGATTTGGGCTATGCCGATGTGAGCTTTAATGGTGGCACTGAAATCCCAACGCCAAGTCTTGACGCGTTAGCAAACCAAGGCGTGGTATTTGACTCAGCTTATGTCGCCCATCCATTTTGTGGACCGAGCCGCGCGGCGTTATTAACCGGTCGATACCCACATAAAATTGGTGCTCAGTTTAACTTGCCAACAACTGGTTCTACGACAGGCGTTGATGTTAATGAAGAGTATGTGAGTAAAACCTTGCAAAAATCTGGTTATTTTACCGGGGCAATTGGTAAATGGCATTTAGGTGAAGAATCTCGTTATCATCCTAATAATCGTGGTTTCGATGAGTTTTATGGTTTTTTGGGGGGCGGGCATCAATATTTCCCTGAGCAATATCGTCCACGCTACGAAGCCTTAACAAAACGTGGTGTGCGTTATGTTAACGACTACATTAAACCGTTAGAACACAACGGCAAAGAAGTACGTGAAACTGAATATATAACTGATGCATTATCCCGTGAAGCGGTAAACTTTGTTGAACAAGCAGGTAAAGAAAAATCTCAACCATTTTTCCTCTACCTCGCCTACAACGCTCCACATGTGCCACTAGAAGCAAAACAAGAAGACATTGCCAAGTTTGCTCATATCAAAAATAAGAAACGTCGTATTTATGCAGCTATGGTTCATGCGGTAGACCGCGGAGTGCAGCGAGTTGTGGATGCGTTAGACGCAACCGGTCAACTTGAAAATACGTTAATTGTATTTATGAGCGATAACGGCGGGAAAACTCAACAGGGTGGCGTAAATTTGCCACTTAAAGAAGGCAAGGGCAGCGCTCATGAAGGGGGCCACAGAGTACCGATGTTTGTGTATTGGCCCAAAGGTATTGCCGCACAAAAAGACCATTATCCATATCCGGTGTCGGCACTTGATTTGTATCCAACATTTACTCAATTGGCAGGCGCTGAAATACCGACTAAAAAGTTGTTAGATGGCAAAGACCTTTTACCTGCCATATTGGCGAAAAAACCGGTACGAGCAGGTGAAAGCCTTTATGTTATGAGGCATCGTACTGCGGCAAGTGATGTTTCAGTTCGTCGTGACAATTTTAAAGCGGTTAGAACCAAAGCAACAGGTAAATGGCAGTTATATGACATAGATAAAGACATTGGTGAAAAGAACGACATCAGCAGTAAACACCCACAGTTGTTGCAGGATATGGTGACAGATATGGCCCACTGGAGTTGGAGCAATAAAGAACCACAGTGGTTTCATATCCATGAAGAAGGGCAAAAGTGGCGTGAAGCAGCGATGCCGCGACACGGTGAAACGTTTGACTTAAATTCAAAATAACATTAACTCTTTGTTTAAGTTAATGAAACCAAGTCATTAACGGTATGCTAACCACGACAAATTGTTACAATTTAAAAAAGCTCAACATTGACTGTTGGGCTTTTTTAACGGATAAAAGGTATTCTTAAGAGGCAAAGTGGTCACTATGAGTATACGTTTGGAAAAATTATTGGATGTTTGGCATTCGCAAATTGACCAGCATCAATGGATCTTAGCAACCGTTATCGAAACAGCAGGTTCGTCGTACCGCAAAACCGGTGCGATGATGTTTATCAACGATCTAGGTCAATATTATGGTTTGATCAGCGGTGGATGTTTAGAACCTGATATTATGCGTAAAGCTCGTCGTTGCTGGGACTCTGGTCAAAATCAGACGGTCTGTTATGACATGCGAGATGAAGACGACATTGGTTGGCAACTCGGCATTGGTTGCGGTGGCATGGTTAAAATTTTGCTTCAGCCAATTAACAAGGCCAATAATTTTCTTGAATTACCTCTATTAAAGCAGCAACTCTCCGAACGACAAATTAGTCATTATGCGCAAGACACAACTTCGACTTTTCCTAATAATTGGGTCGTTAAGACCGGCGAGATAACGTCAATTGTAAACTCAGCACTGTCCTCAGACGCGCTAACAAATTCAGTGATTGAACACAAATTTACCCCAGCCCCACAAATCGCAATTTTTGGCGGTGGAGTTGATGCACAGCCATTAGCGGCCATGGCAGAGGTTTTAGGTTGGCGCGTAATAATGTATGACCCACGAGTGAATTACGCCCAGCGTGACAAGTTTGTACATGCTGAACATATTGTCAGAGACAAGTTTTTAGACTTAGTCGGTCATCCGTCATTAACGCAACTCGATGCGGTGGTTATTATGACCCATAACGTCAAACTTGACGGCGAAGCATTGTTGTTAGTTCAACAATCCAGTGCCGATTTTGTTGGTTTGTTAGGGCCAAAACACCGCACTGAAAAAGTTCTAAAATCCGTAGGAATATCCGTTGAAGACTTACAGAAACCCTTGTCTAACCCAATTGGATTGGATATTGGAGGCGAATTACCAGAGTCTATCGCACTGTCTATTACCGCTGAAATACACGCAGTACTTGAGAATAAAATAGCATTTACCCAAGCTGATAAAAAGGGCTTGAAGCGTGTCGGTTGAGATGACTAAACCCTTCAACTTAAATCCGGCTATTTTGCTTTTGGCGGCTGGGCAAAGTAGACGATTTAATGGCGTCAAACAATTAAGTTTAGTCGCAACGTCGAACGGCAAAACGCCTCTTTTACAAGCTAAAATAAATACCCTTGTCCAACTGAATTTACCGCTGTTTGCGGCAATTCGCGATGACATTAAGTTAGCCAATTTTACGCCAATCAAGTTGAATGGCTCACCAAAGTTAACTTGGATTACCCCTCAGAATAGTCGTCTCGGGATGGGCCATACGATCGCTGATTCCGTAGATATTTTGCTAAAACAGCTGCCAAACTGCAGTCATATTGTAATTACACTTTGTGACCAAGTTGCTTTAGACACAGCTGCATATCAGTCATTAGTTAGATTAAGTGCACAGCAACCGGAGAAGATCATCTGTTGTGAAACTCAGGACGGACTGTCTGTCCCTGCTGTTTTTCCAAAAGCTTGGTTTTCGCAGCTTAAGCAATTAACTGGCGATAAAGGGGCAAAACATATTTTAAATAATGCAGGTGACCAAAGGCAGACTATATTGTTAAACCAAGCGATTATTGACATAGATACCAAACAAGAATTAGAAGATTGGAATAAAGCTCAAACTAACCAGTTTACGAAAGAATGTAATGCTTTAACGGGAGAAAAAGCATGTTAAATATAACGATAAATAATAAAAAGCGCACGATAGATGTGCCAGACGATATGCCGATTTTATATGTGCTCAGGGACGAACTGAGCCTGCTAGGAACCAAGTTTGGGTGCGGGTTAGGCCAATGTGGAGCATGCACCATTCATATTGATGGCCATGCTATGCGGTCGTGCATCACCCCTATTTCGTATGCTGCGAATAAGTCTATTACTACCATAGAAGGACTCGACGACGATGCAAATCATCGGGTGCAAATCGCCTGGCGAGAATTTAAGGTGCCACAATGTGGTTACTGCCAGGTAGGTCAAATGATGTCGGCATCAGCCATGTTAGACACTATTCCAAATCCGACCGATGAAGAAATCGACCTGCATATGCAAGGCAATGTATGCCGGTGCGGGACATACGACAGGATCCGAAAAGCGATTAAACATGCGGCACAACTGCCAGCGAACAAGTAAGGATTGGTTATGTTTGACTATACAAAAATAAAAAACGGGCCGTCCTCATCTGCCGCTGAAATTGCTAATGTCAGCCGACGCAGCTTTTTGAAACAACTCGGCATTGGCACAGGTGCATTTGTTCTCGCGACGGTTATGCCTGGGTTTTCATCAATCTTGCATGCATCGCCAAGCCGCGGTGACAGTGCCAACGTAAAAGCCGATCATGCTCTTAACTTTTTTGTTGCGATAAACCCTGATGGTTCGACGTCGATTGTATGTCACCGGTGTGAAATGGGACAGGGCATAAGAACCTCTATTCCACAAATTATTGCAGATGAAATGGAAGCAGATTGGCAACAAGTGTTTGTCGTTCAGGGCAAAGCCGACAAACGTTACGGTGCGCAGGGGACTGCCGGTTCAACATCAATTCGTAATCAATTTATCGATATGCGTAAAATTGGTGCGGCCGCGAGGCAAATGTTAGAACAAGCTGCAGCGGATATGTGGGGCGTTAAACGTTCTGACGTAACCGCAGAAAACCACGTTGTTAAACATTTATTGAGTGGTAAAACACTATCATTTGGTGAGTTAGCGCAGACGGCATCTAAGTTAGATGCCCCTGATCAAAAATCAGTTAAATTGAAGTCTCCCGATCAATTTAAATTGATTGGTAAAGAAGTGAAATTATTCGACCAAGACGACATTATCGCTGGTCGCGCAACGTATGCCCAAGATATTCAATTGCCAGGGATGTTAATTGCCAGTATTGAACGTCCGCCCGTGGTTGGCAGTAAAGTGGTGTCCTTTGATGCAACCGAGGCGTTAAAAATAAAAGGTGTGGTTGAGGTTGTTCAACTTAAAAACCGCCCTTTACCGGTAAATGTTTTGCCAATATCTGGGGTTGCTGTATTAGCTACAAATACCTGGGCTGCACATCAAGGACGCAAAGCGTTAAAAGTTGAGTGGCAGTTGAGCGAGCATAAGAGTCATGACTCCGAATCTTATTTAAAAGAGTTAGTTGAAAAAGTTCAACAACCTGGTGAAGCAGCTCGCAAAAAAGGGGACGTTTACGGTCATAATTATGATCCAAAAAACACCATTGAAGCTGTCTACACTATGCCATATCAACATCACCAACCAATGGAAACGCCAGCAGCGACTGCGTGGGTGCAAGGGTCTGGTGCTGATAAAAAATGTGTAATTTGGGCTGGTGTACAAAATCCACAGTGGGCGCAGGGTCTTGTCGCTACAGAGCTTGGTTTCACTGGAGATAAAGCCGCTGATAGAATTGAGTTTAATATTACCTTGATGGGTGGTGCTTTTGGCCGTAAGTCAAAAGCTGACTTTGTATTAGAAGCGGTTGAGCTTTCAAACAAGGTTAAAAAGCCAGTGAAAGTAGTTTGGACTCGTGAAGACGATATTAAACATGGTTTTTATCATTCCGTGTCTGCCAACTATATGAAAGCCGAGTTGACCGACAAGCAAACCGCAGACTATTGGATCCAACGAGTAGCTTATCCACCGATTGGCTGGACATTTAACGACAAAACCAATCGACCAAATCACAGTGATTTATCAGTTGGATTTGGTGACACGCCATTTGATTTACAAAATTTGTCCCTCGAAACCCAAACGGCGGAAGGGCATGTTCGAATTGGTTGGTTACGGGCTGTAGCGTGTTTGAATAACGGTTTTGCGCTTGGAAGTTTTGTTGATGAACTGGCGGTTAAATCGAATATTTCAGCGCAGAAAATGTGGATGAACTTATTGGGCTCAGACCGTCATGTTGATCCGAAACAGGATGGTTTTAAGTATACGAATTATGGTATGGGCTACGACACTCACCCACTTGATACTAAACGTTTAAAAGCCTGTTTAAACTACGTATGTGACAAAGCCAATACATCTGAAAAGCTGCCTGAAGGGCAAGGTTGGGGGGTTGCGGTATTTAGAAGTTTTGGCACTTACGTATCGGCGGCAACTAAAGTCTCGGTTGAAAATAACACGTTAAAAGTATTGGAGATGCATACTGCCATTGATTGCGGCGTTGCTGTGACGCCTGACCGTGTAAAAGCACAAATGGAAGGTGCTATGGTATTTGGTTTAACCATTGGATTAATGGGAGGTATTTCGGTCAAAGATGGTGTGGTCGTTGAGTCGAATTTCCACGATTCGCTAATGACTCGAATACACCAAGCACCACCCATGTTTGCCCATATTATTGAATCTTCTCAACCTCCAGGAGGCGTCGGTGAACCGGGCATTCCTCCGGTGATCCCAAGTATCACTAATGCAATATTCCATGCGTGTGGGGTTAGGGTGAGAAATTTACCTGTGAATAAGCACTTAAATGTAGTTTAGGGTTTAGATAGTTACCCTGCAGGCTAAGGTTTTTGGCCTGCGGGCGGCTATTTCGACTGCGTCGACCATTTCGACTGCGTCGACCATAATAGCGCGGAGCTTGAAGTTTTCTTTGCCCTGCAGGCAGCTATTTCGACTGCGTCGACCTTACTTTTTGCAACAGCCGCTCTTTGTTTCTAAGATCATGTAGGCAAAAAGACGGCTTTGTGGTAAATCCCTAATCCTTATTTAAGATTTATATTATCGTCGAAGACGGAATGAAAGTATGTCCATGGTTCGTCTGACGTACATCCATGTACTGACGAATTCCCTTCGTCCTTGAAGTGAACAACCATCCCTTGCAACGGCGTCCCTGCCGTT
>NZ_JAHKQH010000032.1:29080-116806 GCF_018861025.1 Psychrosphaera sp. B3R10
GATTTAGACGAAGGAAAATGTAGCCTGAACTTTAGGTGTGATAAATCTTTGTTTTGAAGAAAAGCCGTCATCCGAACCAAACAGAAATAAGCCCTCATTCCAATTAAACAGAAAAAACGGGATTCCAAATCAGCAGAAAAAAACGTCATCCCAAAAGAGCCACAGCGATATTAGGGATCTCCAACCGAGTGCAGAGGAATCACATAATTCATTTACAATTAGCTCATAATAACCAGAACAAAAAAGCCCTTTCTGAAAGGGCTTTTTAGGGGGATGCTTTAACTCGTAATTGACACTAACGTAACAAATGTAAAAAGTGCAGATGTTTGTGGTACTGGTCAATAATGTTGTTGATTACTGCTGTTTTCGACCACCCCATGATGTCGTAGTCTTGGCCGCCTTCACCTAAATGAACTTCGGCGCGGTAATAACTTTGTTCGTCATCATCGGCTTCTGTCACAAAGTCGGGTTGTGAATATTTTCTAGCGAGCACTCGGTAGACAAACTCTTGTTCTTCACCATGGTCGACGATCAGGCTATAGCCGTCTTCTTTGGAAATAATTACCTTGATTTGATTTTTCTTTAGCTCACTGGCGACCGATTCAAATGCTGGGGCGACTACCTGGTTAATAAATTTATTAACGTTGGGTTTGTTGGGGAAGTCGACAATATTTTTGAGGCGCAGTTGCCAATTATCGCTACCTTCGTTATTTGACGGGGGAAGGGCGGCTATTAACTGACTATCTTGTTTAAACGCCTCGACTCGTAGGGCTTTAATTAACCCGACTATTGCAATTAGCAATACAATTGAAAACGGTAAAGCCGCGGCTATTGTCATGGTTTGCAAGGCATTTAGGCCACCTGCCAGCAATAATATTGCTGCAACTACGCCTATCCCAACCGCCCAATATATTCGCTGCCACAATGGTGTTTCATTGCTGCCGTGGGAACATAACATATCAACAACCATAGCGCCTGAGTCGCAGGATGTGACAAAAAATATGACTATCATTAGCACACTAAAAAATGACAATACGGCCGACATAGGGAAGTTTTCAAGGAACACAAATAAAGCTACGGAGGAGTCTTTATTTACCATTTCACCCAAGGTAGCAACGCCTTGGTTATGCACTAAATCGATGGCGCTATTACCAAATATGGTCATCCACAAAAGGGTAAACACTGTTGGAATTAACATGACCCCTAGAATAAATTCGCGAATACTTCGGCCACGGGAAATACGAGCGATAAACAAACCTACAAAAGGTGCCCAAGCTAACCACCAACCCCAATAAAATATAGTCCAGCCACCAATCCAGTTGGTCTTTTTATAGGCGAATAAGTTAAATGTATTGTGGATTATGTCTGATAGATAATCCCCAATGTTTTGTAGATAAGCTTTTAATAAGAAAACGGTTGGACCGAGCACAAAGATCAATACCAACAAACCAACCGCTAAAATCATGTTAGCTTCTGACAGTCGTCTAATTCCTTTGTCTAAACCCGCGGACACTGACAGTACAGCGAGCGCTGTAATACCGCACATTATGATGATTTGGTTAGTCGTAGATACATCAATACCAAACAGATAGTTAAACCCAGAATTAACTTGTGATGCGCCTAGCCCTAATGATGTTGCAACACCAAAAACGGTGCTGACAACCGCAAATACATCTACCAAATGACCTGGCCATTTATAGATACGCTCGCCAATTAACGGGTACAAAGCTGAGCGTAATGTTAAAGGCAAATTATGACGGTAACTAAAATAAGCTAAAACTAAAGCGACGATGGCATAGATTGCCCAGGCATGAAGTCCCCAATGGAAAAAAGTCATTTTCATCGCTTCACGTACTGCTTCAATCGTACCTGTTTCTGCAGTCGGAGGTGACAAATAATGCATTAATGGCTCAGCAACCCCAAAGAACATGAGTCCAATACCCATACCTGCAGCAAACAACATAGATAACCAAGTGACTAAAGAATAATCCGGCGTAGCATGATCCGGTCCGAGGCGGATGTCGCCGTATCGAGATAACCCGAGAAAGACCACGAAGAAAAAGATAAAGGCGACAGTGAGAACATAAAACCAGCTGCCATTATCGACAATACTCGATTGCATGACTGTAAATAGGTTCTGAGCCTGCTCTGGCAACAAAACAGTATAAAGTAAAAGCGCTATGATCATTGATGAAGCACTAATAAAAACCGTTCTATTTAGTTGGCTTTTTGCAGATATTGGCAAGTAAATCCCCTAATATGATTTGTATAGAAAATATAAATTCTTTAAGAATAAGCCGAAAGATAACTAATTTTTGACAAACTTACGATAAATAACAAGATAATGACGCAATTTTGTTATAAATGTCTATCATGGTTAAGTTGGATCTTAAAAAATATAGTTAGAGTTCTAATTATATGTATACAAAAATTAAAACGCCAAGGGATAAATACAATGAAACTTAATAAGCTGCATTGCGCAGTAATAACGGCAATAGCAACATCAGGCTCACTATATGCTGAAGAAGTTAAAAAGAAAGAAAACGCCCAAATAGAAGTCATTCAAGTTACAGCAACAAAGCGGGTTGAATCAATTCAAAAAGTCCCTGTTACCGTTACGGCCCTCACGGGAGATAGTCTAGAGAATTTAGGTGTCTCTAATTTTGATGAATATGTTGAATTTTTGCCAAATGTTGTATTCCAAGGCACAGGCCCTGGCCAAAACGAAATTTATATCCGTGGCGCGGCAACAACACAAACAAGTATAGCGGTTTCATCGGTACAGGCACTGCAGCCGTCTGTTGCTTTTTACTTAGATGAGCAACCGGTTTCAATGCAGGGACGTAATTTAGATATTTACGCTACAGACGTTGAACGTGTCGAAGTTTTACCAGGTCCACAGGGCACATTATTTGGTGCAAGTTCGCAGTCTGGTACGGTCCGTTTAATTACCAATAAACCAAGTCACGACGGATTTGCTGCGGGTTTTGATACCAGCACCAGTTCCACCAAAGGCGGCGATATGAGCAATTCTGTCGAAGCCTATTTTAATATGTCGCTAACCGACAAACTTGCTGTACGTGTCGCTACATACAACGACTTTCAAGGTGGCTGGATTGATAATGTACTGAATGATCCAAGCAACGGTGGTTATATTGGTAGTGCAGTTGTAATCAGCCGAGTTTCTGGCGGGGCATTAACAGACCCTGAAAACGTGCCGGTAACCGCACCAAAAAATGACACCTTAGTGCAGGACGACTTTAACACTGCAAATTATTCGGGTGCTCGATTTGGTTTATCTTACTTGTTTAGCGAAGACTGGGAATTACTAGTTCAACATACTCAGCAGTCACTCGATACTGAAGGGGTATTTGCCTACGATCCTAATCTTGATGGTGAATCATCGACAAATCGTTTTGTACCTGAAAACAACAACGATGATTTTGGTTTAACTACCTGGACTTTAGAAGGTCGCCTTGAACATCTAGACTTGGTTTATACCGGTGGTTATTTAGAGCGTGAAATCGATTCAACAATTGATTATACCGGTTATACCAATGGTGGTTCATTTGCTGCGTATTATGCATGTAACTATGCAGGCGCACCTGAAACACAAGTGTGTGTAGATCCAACTAAATTCTATAAAGAACAAACAGACACTAATCGTTTTACTCACGAATTCCGTGTTAATACCTCTACTGAAAATCGCTGGCGCGTAACAGCGGGTGTTTTCTATGATTCACAAGAACTGTCTACAGTGGGTCAGTTCCAACTAGGTAATACAGACCTGCCTTATTTTACCAATCTACAAAGAACTTTAGCGGGCACCGACGGCATCAACACCGATGGAGGACCGTTCTCGTCTGAAATCAGCTTTGTTAATGACATCACCCACACAATTGATCAAATTGCATTATTTGGGCAACTCGAATACGACCTTACTGATACGGTTACGGCGAGTTTTGGTGCACGTTGGTATGAAATTGAAGACTCATTTAAAGGGGCAACGTCGACGGTTGACGTAAGCGGCAGATTGCAAGCCTTTGGTGACGGTAGCGACGCTGCATTAACTGAGTTTTTTGGGGCCGGCGAAGCAGCAGCAATTCAAGCGGCAATTGCAAGCGGTCAGTTAGAGACAAGTTTAGTTGATAGCGATGGCACATTGACGGTCGACGATACGATTATTAAAGCATCGATAGATTGGCAAGTATCAAATGAAGTTATGGTCTTCGCATCTTATTCTGAAGGCTTTAGACCTCCAGTAACCAATCGTGTTGGCGGCGGTTTGGCGAAAAACCAAGAAGGGGCTTTTGACGGTTTCCGTATTCCGGTTTATTCAACCACAGATAGCTTGGATAATATTGAAGTCGGATTTAAGTCGACTTTGTTAAACCGTACATTACGTTTTAATGCAACTGCATATTACTCAAAAATATCTGATCTTCAAACCTCTCGATTTGACCCAACAAACATCAGTTTCTTAGTATTTACTGACAACGTTGGCGACGCTGAAATTAAAGGTGTTGACGGTGACTTCAGTTGGGTAGCCACTGACGATTTAGTTATTTCGGGGGCATTCAGTATGATTGACACTGAGTTAACGTCAATTAATAGTGAGCTCGAAGGTATAGCCCCGGCAAAAGGCAGTCGTTTACCATATTCAGCTGAGTTTTCTGGTAATTTGCAGGTCAAGTATTTCTACGAAATATCAAGTGTTCTTACAGGTTATGTAAACAGCTCAATAAGCTATACAGGTGAAAGACTTGCCAGTATGACGATGGACGCTTACGTACTTGAAGACGCGACTAATTTGGTCCACGGCACAGGTTCTGGCTTGAGTATTCAAAAAGAAGCGGACGTTTATTCTGGGGTAAATTACCAAGACAGCAATGGTCAAACATTTGCAGGGGGTCGTTACGTTCAAGACAGTTATGTGCTTGCAAACCTTAGCTTTGGTGTGACAAATGACGAATGGAAAGCCGAGTTTTTCATTGATAATTTAACCAATGAAAGTGCGATACTTTATGTGGATACTCAACAGTTTACGCCAAAAGTGGTTACCAATAGACCACGCAGCGTCGGCTTTAGATTTTCATATGACTTTTATTAAGGGCTAGTTAAGATTTACCGAGGTCGTTTGACCTTGATGGATCTTATGCACAATTAATAAACGTACAGTGTTAAAGTTAGCCGCTTGGTATTTGTACCAAGCGGCTTTTTATTGCTAAAGTACTGTCCAATAAAGCAAATGTTTTAATCTATGTATTAAATTTTGTAAAATTCTATGGAGCCAAGTCATTGGAAAAACCTTCTCTGCCCACTATTGACGATCAATTAAAAGCCATTCAACAGTTGATCCAAAAGGCAAAGTTCAGCGATGCGATGACGCAAGGGACCCAGCTTCAACAGCAATTAACCGAGCCTTCCCACCAAATAGAAATGTGGTATTTGATTGGTGTCGCACAACGTTACAATAAGGACTTTTCTGCAGCTTTAACAAGCATTAAGGCGTTGTTAGCACTAGAAAAAAAACACAGCCGAGCTAATCAAGAACTTGGCTATAATTACTTGGCGTTAAATGATGTAACAAAAGCAAAACACGCATTTGAAAATGCTGTAAAACTCAATCCATGTTTGGTGGCAAGCTGGCAGGAGTTGCTAGAAATTTATCGTAAGTGTCCACAGCTAAATAACATAGAACAACAAGATAAGATCCAACTTGCGGCTAATCAGTTAGCAAAACTCAAAAGTTTACCGCCGGCTTTACTTGCCGTGACTGAATTGATGCATGAAGGCAAGTTGTTAAAAGCGGAACAAATTTGTCGCCATTTTCTCCAGAACAACAAACGTCATGTTGATGGCATGTGTCTGCTTGCCGAAATTGGCATTGAACTTAAAATTTACGATGATGCTGAATTTTTGCTCGCAAGTGCTCTGGAGCTCGAACCACAGCATATCCAGGCTCGTTCCCATTACCTTAATCTGTTAATACGTTTAGGCAAATTCAAAGCCGCTGAGCAACAAGTGACAATATTACTTGAAGCACAGCCTGACAACCTCAGCTTTAATGTCGCAAAAGCTAACGTATTAACGGGATTAGGGCAAACAGACAAAGCTATCGCACTTTTTGAATTCGCAATAAAACAATCCGAAACTTTAATGAATGCAAACGCAGCGGAACGGATGCCTATAGAAAATAATCAGCAGCAAGTTGCTGGGTTTTATTTACAGCTAGGTCATGCCTTAAAAGCCAAAGGTGAGATTGACAACGCCGTTGCGGCCTATCAAAAGGCGTATCAATTGAATCCGAGTTTTGGTGATGCATTTTGGAGTTTGGCGAATACCAAAACCTACCGCTTCAATGATGACGAAATTAGTCAGATGCAGACCCAACAAACAAATAACGAATTGCCTTTAGTGGATAAAGTGCAATTGTATTTTGCGACGGGTAAAGCGTTCGAAGATAGGAAAAACTACGACCAAGCGTTTAAAGCGTACCAAGATGGTAATGCGTTGCAGCATGCACATAACGGGTTTGATATTGCTAAATTGGAACAGCAAGTAGAAGAGCAAATAAAATACTGCACCAAAGCGTTATTTGAAAACCGCGGTAATTTGGGACTAAACGCACCAGATCCGATATTTATTGTCGGTTTACCTAGGGCAGGTTCGACCTTGCTAGAGCAGATTCTAGCGTCGCACTCACAAGTGGACGGTACCATGGAATTACACAATATCCTTGGGCTCGCCGCTCGTTTACGTGGCCGAAACACCAATTCAGGTAATACAAGTCAGACAGCGGTTAGCCAATATCCTAAAAATTTAGCGGAAATAAACCCTGAATATTTTGCTCGATTTGGTCAGCAATTCATTGACGAAACACAAGTATATAGAGATCAAGCTCCTCGGTTTATCGACAAAATGCCAAATAATTTTCTGCACTTAGGTTTAATCAAACTCATTTTGCCAAATGCCAAAATTATCGATGCAAGACGTTCGCCTATGGCCTGTTGTTTCAGTGGTTTTAAACAGTTGTTTGCCGAGGGGCAGGAGTTTAGTTATAGCCTCGATGATATAGGACGTTATTACCAAGCCTATCTAAAATTAATGAAGCATTGGCAGGACGTTATGCCAGACTTTATTCTTACAGTTAAACATGAAGATGTTGTTGATGATTTAGAAACAGAAGTTCGGCGCATGTTGGATTTTTGCGGTTTGAAATTTGAACCTGCGTGTTTAGAGTTTCATAAAACCAAAAGAACCATCAAAACCCCAAGTTCAGAGCAAGTGCGTCAGCCAATTTACAAATCGGCAACTGAGCAATGGCGTCATTTTGAGCCACATTTGGGACCTCTTAAAGCAGCACTTAATTTAAACTAACTTATTTTGGTGATCTGAAAACAAAGACTCATTTATTCATCGAAATTAGTCTTTGTCTTAGTCTTTCCATTGCTCTTTGATTTTTATAATGTCGTCTATTTTTGAAATAAACAAGTCCACCAATTGAGGATCAAAGTGTTTGTATTTTTGAGATGTAATGAAATCTAACGCTTTTTCTATTGACCAGGCGTCTTTATATGGGCGAACACTCGTTAAGGCGTCAAAAACGTCCGCAAGGGCAACTATACGACCTTCTAGGGGAATTTCTTCACCCTTTAACTGGTTAGGATAACCGGTTCCATCCCATTTTTCGTGATGAGTCATAGACACTACTTTTGCCAATTCGATTAACTCTGAGTCTGAATCACCAAGTATTTCAGCACCGATTTCAGGGTGCTTTTTCATTTCTGCAAATTCTTCGTCTGTCAGTTTTCCTGGCTTAAGCATGATGGCGTCGGGGATCCCAATTTTGCCAATATCATGCATTGGCGCAGCATTAAATAAATTATCGGCTTGCTCTTCGGAATAGCCATAGGCTAGAGCGACAACTTTGGCGTAATGGCTCATTCGCATGACATGCATGCCTGTTTCATTGTCTTTATATTCAGATGCACGGCCTAAACGTTGAATAACTTGCAAACGAGTACGACGGAGCTCTTCCGCATCGACCAAAGATAAGTGAGTTTTAACGCGCGCTTTAACAACTGCGGGTGTAACCGGTTTAGATATATAATCCACCGCACCAATATTCAGTCCTTTGGCTTCATCAACTGCGTCGTTTAATGCAGTCACAAAAATCACCGGGATAGACTTATACAAAGAACTTTGTTTTAAGGTTTCGCAAACCTCATAGCCTGTCATTTCTGGCATCATGACATCTAACAAGATCAGATCAGGTTTATCTTTTTCTATTAAACGCAGTGCTTCTTGGCCACTTTTTGCAAATGTCAGTTTATACATATCTTTTAGGATATTATTTAACACTTTTAAGTTTGTTGGCTCATCGTCAACGACAAGGACATTTTGTTTAGTTGGGTGCATAAATTTTACTTTTTACCATATTTAGGTTTCAGGCTTTAGCAAGCTCACAAGGGCAACAATGCGGCTTAAAGCGAGTTCAAATTCAAAGTCATTGCAAGCTGCAACTATGTCATTTATCTTTTTAGAATGCACCGACTTAATCGATAGCAAAGAATCTAGTAATGGGTCATCAAACTCATTGTTTTTGACATGTTTTTCTAATTGCAGCAAGGTATTGTACAGTTCTTCATTAGCAACGGTATCATCTGCGTCACTGTTTGCTAAGTCCTGTGTTTCCTCTAGCTCTGTTGACGTTGCTCGCATTTTATTAGCACACATGCCTAATAAATCGATTTCAACTTCAATGTTGGTGACAACAGCTAGGCATTCTTTTTCCAAACGTTGACGGCTAACACGCTCTAATTCAGCAAACAATATCATTAATTTAATAAGTGCTAAATTTCCGGTTACCCCTTTATTTTTATGGGCCGTTTCTTCTACAGATAGCCAATCTTGCTGTTTCATCAGCACTTTTAGCGCTTCAATTTCGTCGTTTGATTGACCTAAAAATCGCGATATTTCACTAAATAGGACGGTTTTTGACCCCCATAACGCAATGCCTTTTTCGATATCAATTCGCAAGTCTTCAGCAGGCGCGATTTTAGTCTCTTCTGACGCAACACTCTGTAGACTTAATGCGTTGGCAATTTCTCCCATTAATTGATGCATATCAATTGGTTTGTTTGCAAATCCATCCATGCCAGCTTTTGAAGCAGACTGCTTATCCTGTGGTAAAACACTGGCCGTTAACGCAATTATAGGCAGTCGTGGTAGGTCATTTTGTTGTTCGAACTGACGTCGCTCACTCGCGGCGGTGAGGCCATCCATAATGGGCATTTGAATATCCATAAGAACAACGTCAAATTTATCACTTTGCATTTTGCTTAACGCTTCAACGCCATTTCGAGCCACTGTTATTTTATGGTTATTCCGTTTGAGAATAAGAGACAACAGATCTAGGTTTTGTTCGATGTCGTCAACAATCAGAATATTCAGTGGCGGCAATTCATTGAAGGAAACCGCCGTTGTCGCTTTTTGTATTGGCGCGATAGGAGTAAGAGGAATAGAAAATTCAAATTCAGAACCGGCATTTAGCTCACTCCGCGCGGTGATTTCTCCGCCCATTAACTCAACAAGTTGCTTACTAATGGTTGTACCTAAACCTGTACCACCGAAACGGCGGCTCATTGATTCGTCTGCTTGAGCAAACGCATCAAATATCGTTGCTAACTGTGTAGACGTCATGCCTATTCCAGAGTCTGAAATAATAAAAGTTACAATCCCTTCCGGTTTTTCGTTTATATCAATGGTGACATGCCCAGCTTCCGTAAACTTAATGGCATTGCCAATTATATTAGTGAGGACTTGTCTGATCCTATCGGGCACGCCGTTGTAACAACGTTGGGTGGCTTTGTCGATGTTGAGTTTAATGTCCAAGCCTTTGTTTTGGGCCTGTAACCAAAGAGTTGAGACAACGGTGTCGACTTCTTCAACAAGTGAAAAGTCTCGATATTCTAATTGAAATTTACCTTTCTCTAATTTCGCACTGTCGAGTACATCATTTAATATATGCAGCAGGGATTTGGCGGATTGGTTAATGGTATTTAATTGTTTTCTTTGATTATTACTCAGCTCTTCGTCCAATAGAATGTCACTAAACCCAATGATTGCATTCATCGGGGTTCGGATCTCATGGCTCATGTTGGCTAAAAATGCGGCCCTAGTCGCGGCGGCTTTTTCTGCATTTTCTTTCTCAGCAATGAGTTCTGATTCCATTTTTTTACGGTCGGTGATGTCCATGATAAAACCGTCAAGGTAATATTCATCAGACCCGTCAATTTTTATTGCCCGGCCATAACCTAACATCCACTTTGTATTATTTTCTCGGTCAATTAATCTAAATTCAAGTTTATAACCCTTGGGGCTTCGTAAGTCTGTAGCGGTAATATTGCCGATATCTTCTGGATGTACAAAGTCTCCTAAACTGCGTTTTGGGTTGGGTAACAAAAAATCTTTTGCTGGGTAACCAACAATATTTTCAATTTCATCATTAATAAAAACGTTTGGCCAACCAGGCAAGTCTAAACAACGATAGGCAATGCCAGGGATATTGGTCACCAACGATCGTAATTGGGATTCACTTTCCCGTAACTGGTTCTCCATTTTTTGACGTTCGCGTAAATCTGAAATAAACGCGACAAACATATTTTCGTCATTAAGTTCAACATGGCCAATTCCCAAACGCACTGGGATTTTTTCGCCATTTTTTGTTAATGCTTCAACTTCGCGACCTGAACCTATTATTTTCGCTTCCCGTGTCTTCAAATAATTTTCGATGTATTGGTCATGTTGAGCTTGATGAGGCGAAGGCACAAGCATCTTAACGTTTTGGCCAATAACCTCTTCTGGTTGCCAGCCCAATAGATGAGTTACTGCTGTATTGATACTGATAACAGTCCCAACTGAATCGATAGTAATAATACCATCTATCGCAGTGTTCATTGTCGCTATCAGTCGTCGTTCGTTGTTAATCGCTGCCTTTGACTTATCTTTATAGCGAAATATTAAATTGGCCCCGAGAACGAGAAAAATAATCGTTAAGGTAATTGTGGTAATTACCATCGCCAAGAATATCGATATGTCATTAGTTTGTTTCGACAGTTCTATTCCCGGCGGCATAGCGAAACGCGCAGCAGCCATACCTGTGTAATGCATTCCAGATATTGCGCCACCCATGACGACACTTGAAATGAGTATTTTTACATTGTTATTTATCCAAGCGACTTTTTGGGTTTTTAACCCAAAACTAATCCATAAAGACAAAATTGCTAAACTAACGGCAACTAATATAGAGACACCGAACATGACAAGGTTGTATCGTAACAACGGCGCCATTTCCATTGCGGCCATTCCAACATAATGCATGGTCCCAATCCCAGCGCCGACTAAAACCCCACCTAATATTAACTGGGTAAATTTAATTTGGTCACGAGTAATAATATTTAGCGCTATCCACGATGCAATGATGGAAGGTAAAACAGAAATTGCAGTAAGTTGTACGTTATATGTCACATTGGTACACAATTCTAGAGCCAACATACCAAGGAAGTGCATAGACCAAACGCCACCGCCTAACGCGATGCTGCCAACACAAAGGGAAATGTGTTTTCGAATCGGCGATTTATATGCCGCTTGTGATGCAACTTGAAATCCCATAAAAGAAGCAAAAATAGCAATAGCGACCGATAGAGTTACTAGCCACGGGTTATACAAAGAACTAACAAATAAATTGTAGCTGTCGTATTGGAAAAGCTCTGCGATTGTATTTTTCATTTTTAATACTGCTATTTAATGAGTTAGTTACTGATCGATATTTTTAAATATCTTTGAGACGCAAATTTAACATCTTAAAGGCGTATTTAAAATACACTGATATCTTACGATTTTTAGGAGCCGTTTTAATTTAATAGCGCCCCAATAGGTTTGTTATCAAACAATGTCAATTGAAGTAACTCAATATGAAACAAGGGCGTTTGAAAAGCACGTAAATAAAAATTAGAAATCCAAGCACACCATAACGAGTTTAATCTTCGTCCGCTGTGTTAACCAAATTAATATTGAATGCGAAGCGATATATAGCCTGTAGGCACCTTAGCTATGAAGTCATAGAAGTTAGAACGTTAGCGCGTTTAAATTAATGTCTAATGCCTGTGGCGGTGCCGGTGTCGTTAATAAGTTGTGGTTGTTTCTTGTCGCTGTGCCTACTCACTTTCCCATTATCCGCTCATGAGCAGCGACTCGAGGATGATGTGCCTGATCCGGCGTCTCTTTATTTCAAAATGTATCTGAGATCCTTGTAGAAGGATCTTTTTGTTCTAATAACAACACCGATAAAAGTATTGCAAATATAAACATCATATGTTTATATTAATCCCATAATGAATTAAGTATCTATTAGAACGATGATTGGAAGGCATTAGGTTGTCTTCCCGGTGCTTCAGAATATTGAAGTCAGTCTAGTGAGCAGGTTGAGTAATAATGAAAATAGAATGTATTAAAACCCACCACGTACGTTGCGAATTAAAGGAACCATTTGGTTTCTCTCAGTGGTTTTATAATCAACGTAATGTGTTGATTATTGAAGTTATTACCGACACTGGTATTTCAGGATGGGGTGAATGTTATGGACCTGCCGAAGTTATCCAAGGCGCTGTAGAAAAGTTTTATGCTCCACGAATACTAGGTTTTGACGCATTGTCGACGGACATGATTTGGCATTACATGTGGCGTTCATCACTCGATTTTGCCCGTGGCGGCGTTATGACAGCAGCCATGTCTGGTATCGATATGGCATTGTGGGATTTAAAAGGAAAGGCTCTTGGTCAAAGTGTTAGTCAACTGATGGGCGGCGCTCAACGAGATAAAGTGTCTTGTTATGCAACCGGTATGTATTTTCAAGATTTACCTGAATCAATGTTGTTACCTGTTTTGGTAGAAGAAGCGATTACCTACGCTGAGCAAGGATTTAAGGCGATGAAGATCAAGGTTGGAAAAAACCTAGATTTTGACAAAAAGCTTATCGTTGCCATGCGCGAAGCTTTGCCAAATACAATTTTAGCCGCGGATTCGAATCATGCTTATGATTTACCGGAAGCCATTAAAATAGCACGTTTGCTAGACGCCAATGACTATGTATGGTTTGAAGAACCATTGTCGCCAGAGCATCCAGAGTTATTTAAGAAGTTGCATGAAAAAGCCGATTTAGCCATTGCTACAGGTGAGTGTGAGCAGACTCGTTTTGGTTTCCAAAAGTTAATTCAGTCGGGCGGTGTTCAGTTAGTGCAAGCAGACTTAGCGTATTGTGGAGGTCCAAGTGAGGCTCTCAAAATTCGGGCTATTGCTTCAGCCAACGGACTTAATATGATCCCACATGTATGGGGAACTCAGTTAAACTTAGCTGCAGCAACACACTTTTTGGCAACAGCGTATCCAGAACCAGGACGTAAAGAAGAGCAGCAATTACTGCTAGAATACGACCGTACGGAAAACCCATTGCGTGACAATCTTTATAAAGTGGAAGTTCAGGTTATTGAGGGCGAAGCAATTGTACCAACAGGTCCAGGTTTAGGTGTTGAAATCGACACTAATGCATTAAAAGAATTTGATATTAAAGCGACGGAAACAAAATGAGCGAACAAGCATACAAAATGTTAATTAATGGCCAATTGGTTGAGTCTGACTCAACGTTTGATGTCATTAACCCTGCAACTGAAGAAGTTGTTGGCCGTGTACCTGACATCACATCGGCACAAATTGAAGATTGTTTAACAAGTGCCAAGCAAGGTTTAGATACGTGGTCGAAAACCTCATTAGCACAGCGTGCGAAGCTTATCCGTGCATATGCGGATTTGCTAGAGCAACATAAACAAGAAATCATCGCCATCTTGATTTCAGAAACTGGCAAACCAATGGACAATGCTGAATATGATTTCGGTATGTTGACGACCTGTTTGCGCTATTTTGTCGAAGAAGCACATCGCATTGACCAACCCGTTATTATTGACCCAGATGGACGTTTCCATCATTACATTCAGCGCCAGGCGTTAGGTGTTGTTGTTGGTTATCTTGCTTGGAATTTTCCATTGCTTAACTTTGGTTACAAACTCGGGCCATCATTGGCTGCTGGCTGTTCTGCAATAATTAAACCTTCTCAAGTAACACCATTAGCGACCTTAAAGTGCGCGGAGTTAGCTGCTCAAGTTGGCTTTCCAGCAGGTGTTATAAACGTTATCACTAGTAATAATTACGATATTACTAATCCGCTATTAACAAGCAATATAACGTCTTTATTTACCATGATTGGCTCGACCAATGCAGGAGTTAAGGCAATGCAAATGGCCTGTACCAGTGTTAAGCATTTCTCAGTTGAACTCGGTGGTAATGCGCCGGTAATTGTTTACGACGATGCAGAACTTGAAAAAGCAGTTAACAACATTGTTGATTTAAAATTTGGTAATAGCGGCCAAGTATGCGTTTCACCCAATCGCTGTTTTGTGCACGAATCGGTTTACCCTAAGTTCATTGAACTTGCTAAGGCGAGAGCTGAAAGTTTGACGTTAACCGCAGGCGACGGGGAAGGGCGTTTAATGGGACCGGTTATCAACAAGCGTGAGCAAGACCGTATTTTAGGTGTTATCAACGATGCGATTGCCTCAGGTGCCAAATTAGTGACCGGCGGCAAAGTACCCGCAGACAAACCGGTTGGCTATTACATCGAACCTACTATTTTAGCAGATGCAAATTTAGCGATGACAGCAACATCGTGCGAGATATTTGGTCCGGTTCTACCTGTTATTTCATTTAGTGATGCAGATGACGTAATTGCGCTAGCCAATGATTGTGAGTTTGGTTTGTCGGCCTATGTATTTACGACTAATTTGAAACGCGCGATGCAAGCAGCTGAACAGTTAGAGGCTGGGAGCGTTTGTATTAACGAAGCTCATTATTCTGTGCAATTACCCCATGGTGGCTTAAAGCAAAGTGGTGTAGGTAAAGACTGTTCGAAATATAGCTTGGAAGAATACTTGTCGAATAAACGAGTGTCGATATTAGTAAACGATTAGATCAGCTTTATTGTAATCGCTTTTATATTTGATTAATTAGAAGAATCCCTGTTGTTTTTGGGTTGGCGACACTTCGGTGTCCCGCCCAATTTTTTAGGGTAGAACTGACATAGGTAGGTTTTTATAATGAAAACGTTGATGTTCGTCATATTTTTAATGTCCTTGTCTGCAATGTCAGACGCGGCAGCTAACAAACCGGTTAACGGTAATAAGAAGCAACCTAACATCGTCGTCTTGTTTGCCGACGACGCCGGATACGGTGATTTTGGTTTTCATGGCAGTAAAGTCATGATCACGCCCAACTTAGATCAATTAGCAACACAAGGTGTACGTTTCGCCCAAGGTTATGTATCCGACCCAACTTGTGGTCCATCGCGTGCAGGCTTGATGACAGGTCGTTATCAACAACGTTTTGGATTTGAAGAAAACAATGTACCTGGTTACATGAGCCCAAATTCAGCTAATGACGGCCGTAATATGGGGGTTCCTGTTGATCAAAAAACCATTGGTAACTACTTAAAAGAACAAGGTTATGCGACAGCATATTATGGCAAATGGCACTTAGGTGGCGACGACAAATTCCATCCGCTAAATCGAGGATTTGACGAATTTTATGGTTTCCGAGGTGGAGCGCGTTCTTATTTCGCTTATTCAAAAGCGCCACCAAGTGAGTTAGACCTGATGGAACGTAACTTCGCTATTATGGGTGAACATGAAGGTTATTTAACAGATGTATTGGCAGCCGAAGCCATCGACTTTATGGAACGTAAAGTCAAAGAAGATAAACCATTTTTAGCTTTTGTTGCCTTTAACGCGGTTCATACGCCTATGGATGCAACACCTGAGGACTTAGCTAAATTTCCGCAGCTTGAAGGTAAACGTAAAACGGTAGCGGCGATGACGTTAGCACTTGATAGAGCTTCTGGACAGATCATGGACAAGCTCAAGTCGTTAGGAATTGACGACAATACAATTGTGGTATTTACCAATGACAATGGCGGGCCTACAGACCGCAATGCATCAGACAACTTCCCATTAAGTGGTACTAAATCTAACCATTTAGAAGGCGGGGTGCGAGTGCCATTTTTAATGAAGTGGCCTGGTAAAATAGAACCCGCTAGTGTGTATCCTTACCCGGTAAGTTTGCTTGACCTACTGCCAACATTTTACGCTGCTGCAGGCGGCAACGTTCAGCAAATTGAAAAAACTGATGGCGTTGACTTAGTCCCTTATTTAAATGGCAAAAATACAAATCGTCCTCATGAGGTTTTGTTTTGGAAAAAAGATGTTCGTGGCACAGTTAGAATTGGTGATTGGAAGTTGATGCGATTTCCTGACCGCCCGGCACAACTTTATAACATCGCAGAAGACGAGCAAGAATTGACAGATGTGGCTGCTAAATATCCTGATCTAGTAAAGGATATGTTCAAAACCCTTTTTGAATGGGAGTCAGGTTTGGAAAGACCGCGTTGGTTATTACAACGCAAATTTGAAAACTATGATATCGACCGAATGGACCAATATCATAATAAAGATACAAAGCTAAATAAAAACAACAACATAAAACTTCATTAATAACAACTCGTCAGGTTGGCGTTACGTTTTTACGTTTAAAATACTGGTCTGACCATATAATGAAGTCTTTAATAACATAAATAAATTTATTAGTGTTATGTAAGCAGTATCAACAGGCACTTAGAACTATAATAAAATAGTGGAGAACCACATGAAAACCAACTACAAGCTCAATTCGATATCTGCTGCTGTACTGGGAGTGCTGTTAAGCAATCCAGTCTATGCTGCTGAGCCTGAGGATAAAAACGCAGATGACGATATTGAAGTCATTGAAGTAAAAGGCTTTAGAGGCAGTTTACAAAAAGCCGTTAACGCGAAACGTTTTTCTGACAATGTTTCTGATTCAATTCATGCAGAAGATGTTGGTAAATCTACCGACCAAAACATCGCTGATGCACTTTCTCGAGTGACGGGGATCTCGGTTATAGAGGAAGACGGCGAAGGTACTCGAATTTCAATTCGAGGCACATCGCCTTCAATGAACCAAATTTCGATGAATGGGGTTGCCATTACCAGTGGTAACTCAGGTAACGAAGGTGAGATTGCTTCGCAATCTGTCGATTTAAGCTCATTTTCTTCTGACATTCTATCTTCAATCGATGTTGTTAAAACATCGTCTGCTGAGCAAGATGAAGGTTCTCTAGGTGCTAATGTTGTATTGCGCACAATTAAGCCACTGTCGTTAAATGAACCTCGCCGTATGGTAAACGTTGAAGGTCGTTATAATGAATTTTCTGGCAAATATGATGGCCGAGTGACTACCAGTTTTGCTGATAAATTTGCTGATGATACATTTGGTGTGATTTTCACAGTGTCTGCTGACCAACAACAAACTCGTAACGATAGTACGCGCACAAGTTGGGTTGAAGGCGGTGTAGGCATTTCTGATCTATATGCGAACTCAGGACGCATTGCCCGGGATACAAATGGCAAAGCAATTCGTGTACTTGGTTTTCAAACCGATTCAAGTGGTGCATATGTGCTTAACGAAGCCGGTGACCGTGTTCTTAATGATATATCGACGTTAGTCGATTACGATCCGGCAACTCAAACGGTAATTTCAGAGGGTGAATACAACGTCCTTGCTCGTAACAATACCGACATCTCTGTTGCTTCAAATATTCGTGAACGTATTTCAGCAACTGCGGGTTTTGAATGGGAACCTACGGATTCAACAAATATCCAATTGGACTTAACCAAAACCAAGCAAACGGTTGAAACGGATTACCACAACTTTAGAATGAATTTTGCTCCTCGTACTGGTATTTCAGGAAATGATCCCGTTTTAGATTGGAATACAGTTAATGTTGAAACACAAACGTTAGAACGCTCTTATAGTCGACTTTCAAGTGGTTTTTTTAACCGTTCTCAAGGCACGCGTGAACTTGAAACTGATGTTTTTTCATTTACAGTTGAACAAGATTTAACAGACAATTTGCGCATGCAATTTAATGTTGGTTTTTCTGAAACTGTTGAAGGAACAGATGACTTTATTAGTTTATCTACAGCAACCTGGGGCACACTAGGTAACAGTTCTGTTGATGAAATGCCAGCAGACATTATTGAGCCGATTGGTTACAACTGTTTAGCAGCTGAATGTGACTTTGACATTAGCTCTTCATTAGCGGTAATTGACCCATATGACGGCAGCCTGACTTCGGCTCCGAGTCGTTTTAGTTTATTAGATTTAAATGCCAACCATTTAGGTGGCCTAACGTTTAGAAACAATGAACAAACAGATACGAATAAATCGTTAAAACTCGATTTCCAATGGGAGCTCGATTTCGATTACGTCACTGGCGTCGAATTTGGTATCAAAGCTTCAAAACGTGTTAAAGACGTTTATACCCAAAACCAAACTATCAACACGGGAACGGCAGTTGTTGATAACTCAAATCCAAATGTGTCATACGCTACAACAGGCATGGGCTCAATTGGTGTTGTTGATATGTTATCTGGTGAAGCTTTCCCATATGACAACTTTGGTGAAGGATTGTTCAAAGATACCAGTGACTTTTATTTTGATGGCTGGCCAATGTTAGATGCGAAAAAAGCATTAGCAGAGTTTGCTGGTCGTGACCCAGATACCGTTGGTATCGCGGTTAACCCACAGGGCACACGCGAAATTTCAACGGAAACGCAATCGGCTTATGTAAAACTAAACTTTGAAGGTTTTGACGGTCGTTTAACCGGTAACATTGGTGTTCGTTTTGTTAAAGATTCTAATGAATCAAGTGGTTATGGTGGTATCAATTACCATCGTCCACCTCATTTGGTTGACCCTTATAACCTACTTATCGAACGTGGTTTAGGTGACATTGAAGGCTCTGAAGCTTGCCCAGACGCACAAATGAACTTTAGACGCGACGGTGATGACAACGTAATGGATGTTTACGACACACGTTGGGCGCCACAAAATGAATCTGAGTTGGCAGGTTGCTTTGCATGGCAGCTAACTCACGGTTATAACTTCGACAATGACGATACAATCCCTTATGTAGACGGTGCTTGGGTTTTACCCGGCGGTATGGATACAAACCGTTTAGTGTTTATTGATTACACAGGCGCTTCACCGGTGATCAATGACTTAGTTCCATTACCAAATACGGTAGTGGATATTAATGGTAATGAAGTTGATGCGCCTCGCTCTAAACACCGACATTTTGGTGCCGCAGGTGAAATTTGGCCATTCCTTGACCGTTCAACATCATTTGTCGGACCAAACGGTAACAAAGATAATTCTACTATCCGTTCAGCTGCAAATAGCGGTTCTGCAACACATACATTGTTATTGCCTAGCTTAAATCTTAACTATGCAATCAATGACGAAATGATCGTTCGTTTTGCGACATCAAAAACAATGACACGTCCAGAGTTTGATTTCTTAAATCCTCGTTTACAAATGAACGAAAATCCATGGGGACCAACGGCATTAGGATCAGCGGGTAACGCTAATCTTAAACCGTTAAAATCAACAAACGTAGATATTTCATTTGAGTGGTATTTCAACGAGTCTGGTTTAGTGTCCGCTGCGGTATTCCACAAAGATATTGTCGATATGGTCGAAAACGTAGTAACGCCATTCCATTATAAAGATGTCAGAACCGAATACGATTTACAAAGCGCAAACCTATTGTTGGATTATGACGAAACCCGTATGCCGGGTGAAGGTGAAATGCGCGGTGAACAAAATTGTATGCCACATCGTTATTATGCCGGATTCTCTGCGAGTGAATGGGAAATCGAATGTCATGTTGCCAATATCAACATCTACAAAAACGGTAATAGTACGGTTGTTTCTGGTCTTGAGCTAGGTTACACCCAAAACTACGACTTCCTTCCTGGGGCGCTTAGTGGATTAGGTTTAAGCATCAACTATACATATCAACATTCAGAAAAAGAAGCTGAAGAAATTGGGACATCAGGTGTATTCATGGATCCATTGCCAATGGATTACACACCAGAACACGCTTATAACGCCACTGTATTCTATGAGTTAGATGGGTTGTCGTTGCGTTGGGCACAGCGTTACACCGGAGTTCAATTATTGAATGATGGCTTAAATGGCGGTGCAGCTTGGCAAGACGAAACACATAGAAGTGACTTTAGCGCGAGTTATAACTTATCTAAAAACGTCAGCATGACGTTCAATATTACCAACGTACTAGAAGACACTCGACGTGAATTCTACACAAGTAATATGACGAGAACAGAAGATCAAGAAGTGTATATGAACGAAGGGAACGTCTTTGAAAATGACGTGACTGACGAACGTACACTCGCGATTAGCAATACTGGTCGCCAGTTCCGTTTAGGTATTCGTGCCAATTTCTAATCAGGCACAGATAAGTTAGTAACAAATTAAGTGTGTAGGTTGGGCGGAGCCTGACCTACCCAAAAAAGAGACTTTTGGAGTCGAAGAGATGAATAAATTATTTAAGCAAGCATTGCTTAGCGCAATGATTTCTACCGCAGTTGCAAGCTGTGGTGTTGATGAAGGTTTGGATTACAATTTTTCAAGTAGCAAGCCTGTTACATTTGACGAAGCACCATTTAGCAAATCTTATCCAGAGCTGTCTGGTGTCGTTGAAATAGATTTACTTGAAGGGGCCATGGTAGATGGGAAAGCATTGTCAGTAGATTCTTATCCATCACCAATTTTTATCCGTGAATTTCAATTTGCGGCTGTAAACACCGCCTTTAATACCCCTCAAGGTGAAGGTAATCAAGGGAACAATAACGTTTCGCCATTTACTATGTCTGAGGACGGCACTAAGTTGGTATTGGATACCGATGCCTTTGACCAAGCCCTTCGCATGTGTGATGAAACTGATGTCCGTGGTGGTACGAATGATGATGGAACACCTGCGCCTGATGGCCTACGAGATTTCCCAACCTCGATTACCTACAACATTTCTTATATTGTCGATGTTGGCCATGAACTTGCGCCAGGTGAAGAAGTTGATAGAAGAACTTTATCATTAACGGTAAATGCCATATCGGATCCAGTTACAAGCGTTCAAGCGTTTGACCTTTCTTTGGCGTCAGGTGCTGTAGAACCTATGTTATCTGCAACATCTCCAGCTTATGCCTGTAACTCGAATTTAACCTATTCAATCGCTGATACATCTGTTGCAACCGTCGATGCCGATGGCAACGTAACCGCTGCGAATCAGGGTGAAACGGTAATTACCGTAACCAGTGAAGAAGACTCGTCTCTATCCGCACAGGCAACCATTACGGTAACTCCTGGATTCAATCTTGAGATTGTGAACCAAGACTATAACGAACTAGGCGCTCCACTAGGAACAAAAACGGTTCCAACATGTACATCAATCGGTGCCGAAGTTAAACCAAGCATAGTCAATGACACGCTATCTGGTGTTTATAGTTATGACTGGAGTGCGTCCGACCTAACGACGGAATTTGCTATGTCTGAAAGTGACGGTGAATTTGGTGCAACTGGTCGTTATACCAATACACTGGCGGTTGGCGAAAGTTCAACATTAACGGTTGGCTTAGATTCAGGATATACCGGCGCAACAAGTGCAAATGATGTTGCAGAGCAAAACATCACGGTTACCGCTGAAAGTAATTTGGCCTGTGATCCAGGAGAACCTGTTGATTCTAACTGGATCATTGACTTTAAGTTAGACGGTAATGTTGGGCCTAATTGGTGGGGCGGTACAACCGTTTCAGCAGATGCGCTGTCTGGCAATGCCATCGAGATCAGTGGTGGTCAAAACATCGACCCAGCAAATGGCGCTGGTCGCCTTATCGTTCAGGGCGCTTGGAATAATGATAAAAACTGGTATACCCAACGATTTGGTCGTCCAGACACGTCGACAGGCAAAAAATACAAATTTACAGTATGGGCTAAGTTGAGTGATGTACCTGCAGATGATATTGAGTTGTCTCATGTATCGATAAACTGGAACTACCCAGCTGGTATCACTGGGCCTGGTTATGACCGTCGTTTGCCAAGCGCAGGTATTCAGTCAGCCGTGCTAAAAAGGACTACGGACTGGCAGTTAGTTGAGCTTATCGACAAGTTATCTGGTACACCGGTTTGGACAGTACCTGCGGAGTGGGATGCAAATGCCCCGGTATTCCCTGGCTTCAAAGTGACTGGTTTACCTGAAGGCCAAACATTGTTAATTGATGAACTATCGATAGTTGAAGTCAATTAGTCGAGTTTTAAAACATGAAAAGCCACCTGCTTAGGTGGCTTTTTTATAAGGGGCAATTCTATGAAAAACCGATTATTTTGTTATCTAATTATTACCGCCAATTTAATGGCGATGGCATCTTGTTCGACGGCAACAAAACAAACATTTGAACATGCGCAACCGCAGAATAAAGGGCAAACGACACCGTTACCGACGTTAAAAAACACAGATAACACAAAGTGGCAATATGTTGCTTCACTTTCGGACGAGTTCAACTCAACGAAAGTAGATGAAGGCAAGTGGACAAATAGCCCGGAAGGCTGGGGTCCTTGGTCTTGGACAAAAGACAATGTAACGGTCGAGGACGGCAATTTAAATATTGCACTTACTTATGAAAAACACCAGGCCGTGCGCCGCGCTTACAAAGATGGAGGCAGAAAAGTCACGACTGATCTGTTTTATAAATCAGGGATCATTCGCTCCCATGAATACCAAATCTATGGATATTATGAAGCGAGGATGAAAGGTATTCCGACATTTCCTGGTTCGAGTCCCGCGTTTTGGATCTACAGTTTAAATGACGAGATTTCAAAAATGGGATTAAAAGGAAAACATGAGGGCGAAGCTACCTATTCAGAGGTGGATATTGTTGAGTTACAACAGGCCGAATGGGACAAAAACGCGCCATTAGGCTATGACGGTGCCAACGTCATCGATATGAATTTACATACTCGAATTATTGAGAATGGCAAAGAAATATGGAAACGCCCAGGAAAATACCCAGAACTCACCCGGAATAAGATCCATGCAGACTTTGACGCAAGAGACGACTTCCACATTTACGGGGCTGAGGTGACGCCAGAGGTCATTCGCTGGTTTATTGACGGCGTACAGGTGGCAGAAAAACCAAATCTACACTGGCATTTACCGATGCACGTCACGTTATCTTTAGGTCTTAGGTATCCGCATGTTTCATACAATAATTGCCCAAATGGCTTTGTTCGATGCACTGTGCCTGAAAAAGCGACAGCAGAAGGTTACCCAAGTGCGATGCAAGTCGACTGGGTGCGCGTATACAAGAAAAAATAACTAACTAAGAATACTGGGTTCGGCAGTGGCACCTTGGTCTTTGCCGAACATCAGTCGCTCACAATTAATTAAACTTTGGTTAAGTTGAGGTGAATATGAATTTAATTAAAACAATCGCGACATTTATCTTAATGGTAAGCGCATTTTTATCGACGGCAAGTTGTGCACAGGACGATGAGATCGTCAACTTTGATTTAGACAACCTAATTATTGGCTTGGAAGAAAAGCCTGTTGTCAGAATTGAGTTATCACTGTCTAAGTTACGAGATTTATACGTTGCCGTACAAGAAGTTGAGAGCCGTAAAACAGTTAAGAGCACGATGAAACGGATTAAGAAGTCAGGAAACTATCATTTCTCTATTGATATCGATGATATTAAGCCGGGTAAATATCGTGTAAATGCTTATCTGGCACCAAAAGGCAAAAATTGGAATGACCGTCTTGGTGATACAAAGTTTAAAGTAATAACTGTAATTGACGCGCCTAAAGCACCAAAACCGTCGGTTTATTCGCAAAAAGATCTGATTAAAAAAGTAACTTGGCCAAAAACAATCATTGATGATTCTGAGGTGATATTAACCGCTAAATATGACATCACAGAAAATCGTGATCTGCACCTAAAGTTATTAGACAGCAGCAACTGGAAAGAACTCGGTGCATTAAAATATACCGTTAAAAAACCGGGAGAGATCTCAGTGCCGTTTAGTGATCTGGTGACTAATTTTCCAGCAGGGAAATACGTTTGGGTAGTCTATTTAACAGCTATTGATTCCGACGAAGCGCTAACTAAAAAGCAAGGCAAGCATTTTGTTATCGGCGCTAAATAGTGGCTTTTAACTAAGTTAAGTTCGAGAGCATTGGAAAATACGCATGTTTGATATCAATCGAAAACAACGCCAAGTGGCCCAAAACATTGGTCATGAACAAACCCCAATTTTTGTCGTTGATGACGTTTTGTTAGACCCGTCGGCAGCGATAGCCAATGGCGTTACTGCTGATTATGGTACTAGCATGGTACAGGGCACCTATTATCCAGGAGTGCGTGCCAACGTGGGGGCTGAATATGGTATGGCGATATTGCAATTTTCAGCTCACATTTTATATCGGCATTTTCAGGTTCCAAAAGAGTTAACACTTTACCCAAGGAATGGCTGTTTTTCTTTGCTCACACAACGACCTGCAGACTTAAACTTACTTAGCTGTATTCCCCATTTTGATAATAACGAAACGTTTAGCTTTGCCATTTTACATTATTTAAACCCTGGAGATTTTGGTGGCACGAGTTTTTATCGTCATAAACCAACAGGGTTTGAAAATGTTACACAGGCAAGGCGTAAACAATATTTACAGGCCGCACAACAACATATTAATCAACATGGAAACCCCAAACAGCAGTATGTTACAGGGACAGATCCGCATTTTGAGCTGATCCATACTGTTGATTACAAACCTAATAGGTTGGTTATTTATCCAGCGACCATTTTACATTCAGCTCATATTGAAAAACCAAACGTTGACGTTAACCCAGATCCTAAGTCAGGCAGGTTAACCGCCAATTTTTTTGTCGATTTTCAACCTTAATTCACAACAATTATAAGAATAAAAAAATGAACTTTAAAAACCTGGGTCAATTGATGGTTTCAACCCTCATATTGCTGCCACTTTACTTGTGTGCCGCTATTTATGATGGGCCCACTGATGACGCGACATTTACAGCGTTGTTAAAGCAAGTAAATGAAAAAAGTAGTGAACTTGATAAAAAAGTAGAAGAGGCTATCGCTGTCGGAGTTAATGTCGACTACGCCCAGGTGTCGCAAACAACGGTACGCTTGTTTAAAGACATATTTGCACCATGGGACAGAAATCACCCTGAAGTGGTTCAACAAATGTATGACGCCGTGTATTTTTCCCGTTTCGATCCTGTTGGCCCAACAGGTTTGCCATTTGATGAGCTACTCGATTGTATCGACGTTGTGGATTCGGCGATAGCGCAATTACAACAGCAGATCGATGGCAATATCACCCTCGCTACGCCGCCAGATTTCTCCACAAAAAAAATCAAGCTCCAGGGCACACATTACCAACTTGGTGATGACAAAGTATTTGCCAGTAAGTTTTTTTGGCAACCAAATACGGAAGACATAATGCAGGCGTTTGGTCGAAGTGGCGAAGGGTATTTGTCGGTGCAACATTTGGAAACTGAAAACAAGATTAAAAATTGGAGCAAGTCGAGTTTACGAAGCAGTATTGCCGAGCAAACCGCACAAAATCGAGCGCCTATTCAGTATTTTTTGGGCCATATAGTCCCGCAGTCATTTTGGCTGCGAGAAGATTACCCTCAGGCATTTGACGGCTCTCGGATATTTACCGATTACGACATAGACAACCCAAATACCAAAGCGTGGTTAAACGTTTTGTTTGAGGAGCAATTGAGTTCGGCGATTGAACCTTTAGGGGATAACGAGCGAGTTCATATGATTGCCAATGAGCCTATGTTTTCAATACGGGAAGGTGGAGTCGAGTCGGCCCGTGGCGTATCGGAATTTACCATGAATAAATACCAAGCGTGGCTAGAACATAAATACGATACGATAAGCCAGCTTAATGTCGTTTACCAAACAAGCTTTAATAATTTTTCTGAAGTTAAGAACACGTACATCCCGCCAATCTCCCTTAGTTTTCAAGGTGGACCTATTTGGTATGACTGGAATAAGTTTAATCTGGAACGTGGTAATCAATGGTTTCAATTTTTACACGACGGTGTTCATAACGTTGACCCACATGCTAAAACCCATGTCAAAGTGATGGGCGAACGTTCAGTCCATACGCCTTATCAGGACGAAGGTTTGGATTTTGAATTTATCACTAACTTGGTAGATATGCCGGGTTCGGATGCGCAAATGTCGTCATTTGCTGCTGAATGGGACCTACGTCATGAGCAAGATTGGCGTCAGCGGTACAGTCTTGAATGGCGTGCGCAAAGCATTATGCTCGATTTTATGAAATCCATAGCACCAGACAAACATATGTATGATTCAGAGTGGCATAATTTATCAGGGTCAAGATGGCGTGATTTCCATATGTCACCTGAATATGTTCGAGCGACATTTTATTTAGGGATCACGCACGGTTTAGGCTCGGTTACCACTTGGGTTTGGAACCGCAAAAGTGATGGAGCCATCGATACTCGCGCGGACTTCATCGGAACCAGTGTCACGCAGCCAATTCAACTCGACGCCTACGGCCGTGCTTGGAAAGAAATTAATGCACACGGTAATTTGGCACTGTCATTAACGCCAGTTGAGCGAGACTTTATGGTCTATTACAACAAGGATGCGGCAATTCAGGACCCCAAATATACCCTGTATATGTCAGAAATGTACGAGGCGCTTAAATTACAAAATGTGGCAGTAGGATTTGCAACCCCATCGACCCTTGATTCCTTAAACCCGAGTTCACAAACCTTGTTTTTGTCCGCCACTCGATTTATTTCGGACGAAGATTTGACTGGTCTTCAAGCCTTTGCACAACGCGGTGGCAATATAGTGCTAATGGATGATGACAATAATTTCACTAAAACTGAGTTGGGGCAAACAAGAACAAGTGGCCTTGATTTGGCTGTATATGCTCGCTTTCAACGAGATAACGTATTGGCCATGCTTGAAGAGTTACAGGTAAAGGTTTCGATGTTAGTTCCGCACAAGGACGTGGATATCGTGGTCAAAAATGCTGAACTTGAAGTTGTTCATGGCGTCCTGTTGAGTCAGGCATCTTTGACATCTGGCTCTGCAACTGCTGGTAACGAACAACGACGAGGAATTTCACTTATCAATACCAGTCAACAAACCGTCAACGTTAAGCTGTTGTCTAACATCGGCAAAGTATCCGGTATCGTCGATGTAATTACTGGCAATAACGTAGAAAATAACATCGAAATGCAACCGATGGACGTGCAATTACTGCAACTCGATTTACTCGAAGGTGTGAGTGATATAGAAGTGCATTCGATAGAAATACAATCGTCTGCTACTTCATTAACCGTTGGTGAAAAACTGACTTTGACCGTAGATATACTGCCTACAGACGCAACAGATAAAACCCTCCATTGGTCGTCTAGCAATTCAAATGTGGCAACGGTAGACAATAACGGGAACGTTACAGCAGTAGCGGCGGGTAACGTACAGATCACAGCGACATCACAACTGAGTTTAGTAGCGGACAACATAAGCTTAACGATTAATGAACAGGCCGTTGTAGACAAGCCTGAAAACCAAAATTCCAGTGGCGGGAGTCTGCCTTGGTTTTTTTTAGTCGCCCTCATTTGGGTTCGTACGCTCAGACAATCATCTTCCCCATTATTTTTAGGAGCTTCAAATGATTAATGGTCAAAAACGCTTATTTTCAAGAGTATCGCTATTATCGACCCTAGCTATTCTCATGGCGTGCCAAACAGCAAATGGCAATCCAAAACCACTTTCAAATGAGCGAATTGTTTTTCAACAACAGCACTCGGATTTTAAGCGTGAAAATAAAAATTTAAGACAATGGGATGCGCCAGTTGTTGCCGATTTAGATCAAGACGGTTATCCCGACTTATTATTGAATGATCATGGTTTTGCCATCCGTGTTATGTGGAATAACCAAGGAAAATATGCCAAACCATATGATTTGATCATGGGAGATGTACACGGGATTTCAGTCGCCGATTTTGATCAAGACGGCTTAAATGAAATTATTCTGGCCCGAGGCGGCGGCTCTGGCAGCAATGCCAGAAACTCAAAAGTGTTTCGCGTCGACAAAAATCGCCGTTTTAGTGAAGTTGCCGATTTTGATATTCCGCTTGAAAACATGCGGGGTCGTACGGTTAAGTTTGTTGATTTAAATAATAACGGCAAGCTCGATTTACTTAATTTTGCTTTTCCTGATCAAGCTAAAAAAGGCCAAAGCGAAAACTACATTTATAAAAACGACAATAATGGTCAGCTCCTGCTCATTAATCAATTACCCGCCATCAAGGTTGATGGGCAAAAGACACTTGTAACCGATTATAACAACGACGGCATAGCCGACATTCTTTTGTACGGGTTTGGTGCCGTAAAGCTGTATCAAGGGAAAGGGGATTTTAGTTATATCGACGTAACTAATAACGTTTTTGCCAAACCACTATTAAACGTAACATCGGTGGCCGAAATCGATTTTGATAATGATGGTGATTTTGATCTGTTTTTTACCCGAGGTAAAGAGTTTGACGGTGGCGATACCTTTTATGACGCGGCAAGCCAAGTATGGGGCTTTTTCGCAAAACGTGGTGAATTTCAATTTGAACATTTAGTGATGGGGGATATTTTTCAACTCGAAAACTTTCAATCACAATGGCCACATAAAAGCCTTTATATCGGCGAATCAGGTTATGAGTACGATTACTCGGGAGAAACCCATTCAGGTCGAGATGTCCGGTTAGTAAATAGTGACGCCCTTGGATTTCCTGATAAAAGAGATAAAAAAGGCGCTTATATTGGTTATGTCGGTAACCAGCAATGGCGAGTCGCCGCCAATATATTTTCGCCAATGACAGGCATTGTACGCGGCGTTAAATCTTATCCAGCACAAACGGTGAGCCCTGGCTTAAAAGACGTATTACTGCAAAATACCAATGGCGTATTTAAAGACGTCACAGCCGCCCAACAGATAATAGACGTTGAACATTCTATGGGCAGTGCCGTCGGGGACTTTAACAATGATGGTTACGCTGACATTCTTGTTGTACCAAGGGGCAATTTGGTCACGCCAATTAACTCAATTTTATTGATGAACCAAGGTAAAAAACGTGGATTTGTTAAAAGCGCTACGCACAATATTGTCACACCTGAATTAGGGGCAATCGGAATGAGCGCACAGGTAGTGGATTACAATTTAGATGGGCAACTCGATGTGGTTGTTGGCAATGACCGCGGAAAATGGCACTTGTTTAAAAATCAGGTCAAGGGGTCGGGAAATAACTTTGTAACGATAAATGTGGGCAAACATAACCAAGTTTCGCCATTAGGTGCGTTAGTGTCGATAAAAGCGTGTGGAGTTGAGCAAATACAAAAGGTCGGCGCAACAAGTGCAGCGTATTCACTCAGCTTTAATCCATTTGTACACTTTGGATTAGGAGCCTGTCAGGCAATCGAAGAAATTAAAGTCACGTGGAGTGACCAAACAGTGAAGTTGCAAGACGTTACAAACATTAAACTCAATTCAGTGATAAACGTTGGTAATTAACATGAAGACTATCTCAAAAGCGTGCCATAAAGTGGCTAGTTATTCCTTGGCAATCGTTCTTTCTGCTTATTTACTTAGTGGTTGCAGTTTGAATCCAATTGACGTAAATGACGACAAATCACCGGCTCAATTTGAGCCGATGAATCGCGATATTTTGCCAACCGGTGAGCGATACCGACGAAAATGGGACGGCCCTGTAGTCGTTGATTTAGACCAAGATGGTTTACAGGATCTAATCTTGACTGACCACGGTAACGAACTGAATGTTTATTGGAATTTAGGGGGACGATATTCTCAACCTACAACCTTGCTAACACGAGATATCCACGGGGTTGTTGCAGCTGATTATGACAAAGATGGCAAGATAGAAATTGTTATCGCACAAGGCGGCGGCGATGGCAAAAACCCTAAGTTTCCTTTGTTGTTTGAGGTAAATGAGGGACGAAAAATTCTGAAACAAAATGATATGAAACATTTTGAATTTACCCGCGGTCGCGCGATCAATTTTATCGATGCCGACAATGACGGTACTTTAGAATTGATAACGACTGGTTTTCCTCTTAAATCTCAGAAAGCGGGTGCCAACCATCTTTATAAACTCGATAACAATGAGCAGTACCAATTTGTTAAATTGCTGCCTCAAGCTAAATGGCTAGGCTATCGTTTACAAACGGTTGATTACAATAACGATGGTTTTAAGGATCTGCTTTTTTACGGTGGTGCTGACATTGTTGCGGTGACAAATAAAGGGAAACTGGATTTTGTCGATGATACTAAAGATGTATTAGGCGCGTTAAATCAAACAAATCATGTAAGTAGCATCAACGAAATAGACTTTGACAACGATGGGGACGACGATTTGTTCATAACTCGAGCGGAGCATCAATTTTCTCGTCAGCAATTTTATGATGCAAGCTCTAAACGTTTTGCTTTTTTTACTTTTAAGAAACAAAAGCAACAGTTTGATCTGTCGATTATAGGCAATTTTGAATTAAAAAACCTACAAATGGCCTATCCAGACTTTGATGTATTTGTCGGAAAAAGTATGCGTAAACTTGAGTTCGAAAGTGACCGACATAGCCATAAAGATGTCACACTTACTCAACAACAAGCAACTGGCTGGCCCTCTAAACCAACTAAGAAAGGCATATACATTGGTTATTTAGGTGACAATACATGGCGATTGCTGGTGGATACGCGGGCACGAAATGCTGGCGTTATACTAAACGTAGAGAACAATCTTGGCTCTACTACAATTGCACCATATCCGCCAAAACTGTTTGAAAATAAAGGCGGCAGGTTTGTTGATGCCAGCGACAAACTAGGTAACGCAATTAATGAACAAACCACAAGTTCAGCGGTTGCTGATTTCAATAATGACGGTTGGCCCGACATGGTTGTGATTAAATACGGCAATATGGCGACAAAAAATAAGCAATTTTTATTGTTTAATGACAAAGGCATTAAGTTCACAACCTCCGAAGTGCATAACATTGTTTCCGATGAAATCGGGGCGACAGGCAATGGTGCGAATGTACTCGACTATGATAAAGATGGTGACATTGATCTTCTTTACGCAAATGAACGCGGGTTATGGCATCTGTTTAGCAATAACTTAGTTCAGGGGCAATCGACTCATTTTATTGGGTTTGTTGTGGGCCAATCTCCCGCTAAAAAAATCGACCAACTGGATGCAAAAGTGACTATTTGGGCATGTAATCAAATGCAACAAACGACGATAAGTAATGGCGGAAATGCATTTTCTCAAAGCTTAAATAATCAGGTTCATTTTGGGTTAGGGGAATGCAAAAGTGTGCAAAAAGTACGAGTTAAATGGCGCAATGGCGAACAAACAGAGTTGCATAATTTAACGGTAAACCAATACCATTTGGTTAAATAATCGAGAGTTAACAAGTAAATAGAATGAAAGGCCACTTATACTCAACTAAAACATTGAGTTAATAAGTGGCCAATGGCTATTCCTGATTATATTTTTAAGCCTAGAACGTTGCTCGTTAGCAAGTTCTAGTCACTATTTAGTTTGCAAGATATTCATAACTGGCTTGCAATCCAAGAGGAATTCCCGCTCCCCAGTACAGCATTAAAAATAGTGTCCAAACAATTAAGAAGCAGATCGAAAACGGCAACATCATTGCTGTTAACGTCCCAATACCGGCACTGCTCACATACCTTTGACAAAATACCACCACGAGCGGGAAGTAAGGCATCAAAGGTGTGATGATATTGGTGCTAGAGTCACCGATACGATAGGCCGCCTGTGCTAGGTCTGGGGAAATACCTAATTGCATTAACATAGGGATAAAAATTGGTGCTAACAGTGCCCATTTTGCTGACGCAGAACCAACAAATAAATTAATAAAACCGGTCAAAAAGATGATCCCAGTAATCGTAATTCCTGATGGTAACGCCATTGATTTTAAAAATGCAGCACCTTTGACCGCTAACAATATGCCTAAATTTGACTGTCCAAAAGCGTAAATAAACTGAGCGATAAAAAACATGATCACAAGGTAATAGCCCATACCGGACATGGCTTTCGACATTCCTTCAATAAAATCTTTAGACGATTTAATTTTGCCAATGGCAACACCATAAACTAGGCCAGGAATGAGAAACAATAAGAAAATAAACGGTACGATTGATTTCATTAATGGTGCAGAGAACGCGGTAAGCGAGCCGTCAGCTGCACGCCAAGCTGAATCTTGTGGATAGGCAGAGGCAAACAAAATTATGGCACCTATGATGATAGAAAATAATGCCCAACGTAGTGCTTTTTGTTCATTTGATTCCAATGGTTCCATAGTTGGAAGATCGGATAAATCACCATCGAGTTTATTGTTTGCCAGTTTCGGTTCGACAATTTTATCCGTAATAAACCAACCCAATAGAGTGACTACAACAGAAGACGCTGTCGTAAAATAATAGTTATTAAGAGGGTTTAATACCACTGTTGGGTCTAGCAATTGAGCGCCCGCTTGGGAAATTCCCTGTAACATTGGATCAAGGGCAGATGGCACGAAGTTAGCTGAAAATCCGCCCGAAACCCCAGCAAATGCCGCTGCAATACCGGCTAATGGGTGTCTGCCTGCGGCATAAAATATGACGCCACCAAGTGGGATAACTAATACATAACCAGCATCAATAGCCGAATGACTGACGATACCAACAAGGATAACCATTGGGGTCAATAACCAGGTCGCTGTTTTAGCCATAATTGCTCGTAAACCCGCGTTGATAAAGCCACTATATTCAGCAACACCAATACCTAACATGGCGACGAGAACCACGCCAACGGGGTGAAAATGAGAAAAGTTATTTACCATTGACGAAAAAAATTGGGTGATGGCATCACCACTTAATTGATTATTAATTATCAATTCTTTACCTGAACGGGGATCAATGGCATTAAAATCTATACCTGATAACACCCAAGATAGTGCCCATACGATGAAAAGTAGGGCGATAAATAGCACAGCGGGGTCGGGGAGTTTATTACCTACAACCTCGACTTTATCTAAAAATCGCTGAACAGTAGAGGGTTTAGATTGGTTCATTTCGACATCCTTTTTATTGTTATTTTCTCTTTAACTAATCTTAGTCAATACTATCTTGGTTTTTTCTATTGTACAGCGTTGGGCGATTAAAATTCGCATACAGATTGTATGCCTGCCTTAAGCTCATATTGTCTGTGGCGCGTTACCATTCGTCAGCATAAACGGTAGCACATCTGAGATAATATCGGGCTAAGACGCGAAGTGATTTTGTGATCTTAACCCTTTGAATTTTAGATTGGTGAGTCGGCCGTCTTCAATTGCGATTTGAAGATTTTGATTAATTCAGACACATCCTGCATTTTGACAAAATTTGGTCTAACGATAAAAGCCAAACGACGATGAGGGCCAGGTTCGTTTAAGTGCAAAGCCCGTAACTCAGACTGCGGGGTGATTAACTGATCAAGCGCCATTTGTGGAACTAAGGTGGTGCCCAATTTTCCCGCGACCATTTGAATTAAAGTATGTAGGCTTGCCGATTGAAAGTCACTGCGCTGTTTTACCGACTGTAACTGGCAGGCTTCAAGTGCATGGTCTTTTAAGCAATGGCCATCTTTGAGTAACATCAACTTATCCAATTCCATTTGACTGCTGGTGATTTCGTCAAGTTGTGTTGGGCATTCATCTTTGTGACTCACCCAATAAAAATCTTCCTGCCAAAATTCTAAGGTTAGCAATCCCTCAGTAGGATAAGGCAAGGCCAATACGGCAACGTCTATTTCGCCTCTTCGCACCATATCAACTAAGACATGACTTTGGTCTTCAACTATTTGCAAACGAAAATCAGGGTAAAGCTCTCGAACTTTAGGCAGTACCTTAGGTAGCAAATACGGACCAATGGTCGGGATAACGCCCAATGACAATTCGGTGGATAATACAGACTTACTCAGTTGTGATAGTTGAACTAAGTCATCCATTTCACGTTTAATGTTCTGCGCTTTTTGTAAAAATAACTCGCCTTCTTTGGTCACAAGGACCTGTTTGTTATTGCGCTCGAATATTGCAACACCAAGTTGTTTTTCCAATTCACTTATTGCAGTACTTAATGCCGATTGTGAAACGCTGCACATTTCAGCTGCTTTTTTAAAATGCAGTGTTTGCCCTACAGCAAGCGCGTAGCGTATTTGTTTTAACGAAATCATCTTTTCTCTTTTGCACTTAATAAAATCTATGGTTCAATTTAATAGAACATAAACTTCAATTCAATCAAATTTTCTAATTTATATTCCTACCCTAATATTACCCCATCGAAAGCAAAGGTGCTTTCAACAAACCAAACTAGAAATGAAGGAAATTAACAATGGCTAAAATCGGTAAATCAATCCCAGACTTCTCAGCAACCGCTTTTCACAATGGCGATTTTGTACCAGTCACATCTGAAGACGTGAAAGGGAAGTGGGCAATCTTTTTATTCTACCCAGCGGACTTCACATTTGTATGTCCTACAGAGTTAGAAGACATGGCAAATCAATATGACGAATTACAAAAATTAGGCGTTGAGGTGTATTCAGTATCAACAGACACACACTTCTCACATAAAGCATGGCACGACTCTAGTGACGCGATTGGCAAAATTAAGTTTCCAATGCTAGGTGACCAAACTGGCCAAATTACTCGCGGCTTTGACGTCATGATTGAAGAAGATCACATGGCACACCGTGGCACATTCTTGGCTGACCCAGACGGCATCATTCAAGTTGCAGAAATTCACGCTGGTGGCATTGGCCGCTCGGCAAAAGACATGCTTCGCAAAGTGAAAGCCGCTCAGTATGTTCGTGAAAATGACGGTGAAGTATGCCCAGCAGCCTGGGAACAAGGTCAAGCAACATTAACGCCGAGTTTAGACCTAGTCGGTAAAATTTAAATTCCGACGCACTTAGAAACTCATATGAGTCAGGTGTAAACACCATATGAGTTTCTCAAACTAGTTATCTAATGGGCATTGCAACATTCAATGCCCGTTAGTCTACCGCCATCAATGAGGTGAATTATGTTAAGTAATGAAATTTTAAACGCAGTAAAAAGTTACGCAGAAATGTTAGATAAAAAGGTCACCTTGGTATTACAAACAGGGCAACACGACAGTCGTGCTGAATTGGTGGCATTTTTATCCGGGCTTTGTTCAGTTTCAGACAAGCTAGAATTTGTTGAACAAGACGCTGGATTACGCAGCCCAATTGCATTTGCGCTCCAAACCAACAATGAGTTTAACGGCGTCTATTTCTCGGGGATCCCAAGTGGCCACGAATTTAATTCGCTTATATTAGCTATTTTGCAATCGGCGGGCACAGCCATAAAGCTTGACGAAAGTTTAAAACAAATTATCGCTAATATTAATCAACCGCTGCATTTTGAAGTGTTTGTCTCTTTGAGCTGTCATAACTGTCCAGATGTTGTGCAGTCACTAAATCAATTTGCATTGCTAAATCCAAATATCAGCAGTGAAATGATCGATGGTGGTTTGTTCCAATCCCTTGTGGAGTCTCGCAATATTCAGGGTGTACCGAGCGTTTATTTAAACGGCGACTTATTTGCCAATGGCAAGGTCGATACCTCAGTGTTAGTCGACAAGTTATTGGAAAAGTACCCAGATGCCGCCAAACAAAACGATGCTCCGCAATTGCCAGAACAAGACGTCACCGTAATCGGCGGCGGCCCAGCAGGGATTGCAGCAGCCATATACAGTGCTCGTAAAGGGCTTAAAGTAACACTAATTGCCGACCGTATAGGCGGACAGGTTAAAGATACTGTTGGTATTGAAAACCTTATTTCAGTGCCTAAAACAACAGGGCCTGAACTGACTAATAATTTACAGGCCCATTTAAACGACTACGACGTTACGGTTAAACAGCATGTTAGAGTTGAAAATATAGAACGTGGCAAGGTGAAACTCGTGCAGTTGAGTTCCGGTGAACAAATATCAACAAAATCGATAATCATTGCCACTGGTGCCAAATGGCGTGAACTGGGGGTTCCCGGTGAAAAAGAAAATATCGGAAATGGTGTCGCCTATTGCCCACATTGTGATGGACCGTTTTTCAAAGGTAAGGATGTTGCCGTCGTCGGTGGTGGCAACTCTGGTATTGAAGCGGCACTAGATTTAGCCGGCATGGTGAAACATGTGACCGTGTTTGAGTTTATGTCTGAGCTAAAAGCTGACAAAGTTTTGATTGATAAAGCTGAAGCCAAAAGCAATATAACCATAATCAAAAGTGCCGCAACAAAAGAAGTGGTTTCTGACAATGGTAAAGTGGTTGGTTTAGCCTACACAGACCGAAATACGGATGAAGAAAAATTACAGTCACTTGACGGCATTTTTGTTCAAATAGGCTTAGTACCAAACAGTGGGTTTTTGGCCGATATTGTCGACAGAACCAAACATGGTGAAATTATCATAGATGAACGTTGCCAAACATCTGAGCCCGGGATATTTGCCTGCGGAGATGTAACAACCGTACCATATAAACAAATTGTTATTGCGATGGGAGAGGGAGCTAAAGCGTCATTATCTGCCTTTGATTACCTGATTAGAGAATCGTAATAGGCATAACAATAAAGTGATTAAAAAGGTCAGCAACCTCAATAGGGTTATCTGACCTTTTTGCTTATGGGCTATATTTACGCTTTTATGAGCTTAGTTTTGATAGCAATTTTCCGACTCAGTTTCTGGGTCTAAACGTTTTTTGGTGATTTCTATAGTTGAGTGGTGAATTCCGTAGCGCTCCACTAGAAACGCTTTGATCGGGCTTAAATCTTGTTGATCACCAGAGGTATCAAGTTCGACATAGGCTTCTAAAAATATATTGGTATCGTCGAGCTGCCATACATGGATATGCCAGATTTTAACAACGGAATCTATGCCTTCCAGCTCAAGACAAAGTGTATCCACATCGATATTGGCAGGTACGCCTTGCATAAGTATGACCATACTTTGTTTTGCAAGTTGGTAACCTTGATAAATGACATAAAGTGAAATACCAATTGTTGCAATTAAATCAACAATATACCACTGATACAAAATAATAAGTGTGCCCGCTACCATGACGACAATAGAGGCAAAGGCATCTGATAAATTGTGAATAAAAGTGGCTTTAAGGTTAAGGTTGTTTTTTACACCTGACTTATAGGTGAGCCAGGCAGTTGCAGCGTCAATTAAAAAAGCGACGGACGCGATCCCGACAATTATCCAGCCATCAATTGGCTGAGGATTAAAGTACTTACTAACGGCCTCAAAGATTAAATAGATCCCAACTAAAACAAGGGAAGTGCTATTGATCAAGGCCCCCAAGATTTCGGCTCTTCTAAAACCAAATGTCATCTTATTGCTCGCTGGCAATCTTGCAATTCGCCTTGCAAAAATGGCAATTAAAATTGCCCCGGCATCGCTTAAGTTGTGCAGGGCGTCGGCAATTAATGACAAGCTCCCCGATAAAACACCGCCTATAATTTGCACTATAGTGAGTAGAATATTGATAAAAACCGCTAAGCTTAATTTTCCGTCGTGATTATGGTGATGGTGGCCATGAGAATGACCATGCGAATGTAAATGACTGTGACTGTGATCATGGGGCATTAAACTGACCTTAAGTGAAAATGAAGTTTCGGCTGAATAAATCCAACCGTTGAATTATTTTAGTTTAGCCATTGTTTATCGCACCACGTAAATTAATGACAAATAAAAATTGAGTCAAATTAACGTCGACTTGTGTAGCTTCGGGCATAGTTAACTTTTGTTCGTTAAACAATTTTAACCAGCCTAATATCAAAGAACATGACTGCATTAGGTCCAATTTTGCTGCGATTACCTTTCTTGCCCCAAGCCAATTCAGGGGGGATAACAAACTCATATCGTGAACCAACCGACATTAACGGCAAACCAAGCTTTAGGCCTTTAATCGCTTCTTCTAAACTAAACTCATCGGCAAGTCCGGTCCGATAGGTATCGGCAATAACACTGCCATCCGCCAATAAAATACGTTGATTTACTCTTACCGAATCAAATAATGACGGTTTGTCGCCGTCACCTTGTTCTATGACTTTAAAATAAAACCCTTCTTCATGCCTAATAACATTTGCCTTATTCGCATATTTTTCGATGAAATTATCTGTCGCATTTCGGTTCGCTCCAGTAGAGCCTTTTGATTTTTTTGTATTTTTGTTTCTAGCCATTAATAAAGCCTTTTTACTGCTATCCCTTTGCCATCATATCTTACGGTCAATTCGATAATAAAGCTGATTTTTATTATTACGTTTTAATGTGATGTGGAATTAAATTTTTAAAACAAAAAATGTGCTACGGAAACACCATTAATCTAATTGATAATTATTCGCATTTGTATTGACATGTTGAAATCAATCAGTAAACTAATCGCAATTGAGAATGATTATCATTTAATGTTTGTGTGACGATTTATTTTTCGCGTTCAACAAAGATTAGAAGACAAAATGAACGAATAACATGTTGATAATAAAAAAGAACCTAGTCAAAAATCTAATTGTCATTAATACCAGCCTAAGTCTGATTTTGTCCCTAGGGGGATTAAGTGCTGCCGAACGTCCATCTGGTTCAGTTGGAATAAATACGGATGAAGCAGCAAATAACACTGCACTAGAAAATAAGAATGTGACAAGTGAGGACGATTTGCTAGCTGCTGTCAGCGTTGAAAATAACGCAACACCTTATGTTGAAACTCTGGTAGTTACCGGCACCAGAACCGCAAAGCTGTTAAGTGACTCGCCTGTCTCTGTTGATGTCATAGAACGAGATACTTTGAAGTTAGTGACACAGGGCACATTGGCTCAAGCGCTAGAGTTTATTCCATCTGTTGTTTTGGAACGCAGCGTAAAAGACGGTTATACGGTCAAAATGCGCGGGTATGGCAGTAAACATATTGCCGTTTTACTCAATGGCCAACCGTTAATTTCACCTGCTAACGGGGCGGTTGATTTAGATCAGATCAGCGCACACAACATTGAACGAATAGAAGTCATTAAAGGCGCCGCGTCGGTGCTTTATGGCAGCTCTGCCATGGGTGGGGTCATTAATATTATTACCACTGAGGATGCTGAGCCGGTAACTCAAATTCGAACAGAAATTGGCATATACGATGCCAATGATGAGGTTAGTGTTGATAACCTTTTACATACAACCACATTATCTAATATTGGCCGTATGGATGATTGGCAACACCAAATATCGCTACAACATGTCTCTGATCCTGGCTTTGATTTAACCCCAGCTGATGTACAACAAGATTCAGGTGAACTCACCAAAAACTTTGCTAAAGCTGCGATATCTAAATCTTTTTCAGTTGTTGATTTTAGTTTGTCTTATGACTTTCTAAACGAATCCAAAAACAAAATAACGGCTAAAGTTCCCGGCCAGTCGAATCTAATTTATTACGTTTCTGATGTTGAACAACATCAATTGGGGGCTGGGTTAAGTGCATTTGATAATCACTGGCATCTAAAATCTAGGTTTATAAGTCACGATGAAACGAGTGGCCGGTCGAACAGTATTCGAGACGCTCAAATTACCTTAGGTCAGCTTGAAGGATTGTACTCTCTGCAGCATGGGAAAGTACGACCTCAGTTTGACAGCGAATATGGCGGTGAAGTGGTATTTGGATTTGCCACAAATTTTGACAAACTTGATCAGGTTAAACCGGCTGATAACTCAATTGAAGTGGCAAATGAATCCAGAAGCAGTGTAGAGCTATATAGCCAATACAACTTCATCAAGTCGGATCATCAATATCTGTTGGGGATCAGGAGCCAATATGATTCTGATTTTGGTATGCATACCGCATTACGTTTGAGCGCGATGTTTGACGTAGAAGTTGCAGGACTGCCGTTAAAAGTAAGAGGCGGTTATGGGCAAGGTTATCGAGTCCCAGACTTAAAAGAACGTTACTACGTGTTTGACCACAGCAACTTAGGTTACAAGGTTCTCGGCAACGAAGATTTAAAGCCCGAGCAATCAGATTCTTACAATTTGAGCGTTGATTATACAGGCGCGGTATTTAATCGTTCCGCAGACTTACAGTTATCTTTTGATTTACATCATTCAGAAACAAAAGACCTGATAGCGACGCGAGAAGATGCACAAATGTCTCAAGCGCAAAATCTCAGTATTTCACAATACAAAAACATAGAGAAATCAACAATCGAAGGGTTTGATATTAGTGCAGAGCTGCGTTTTCTCAATTGGAATAGCCAACTAAATTACAGCTATGTAGATGCCGTTGACCAAAGTGGCAAACGTCTTGAAGCCCGTCCGCGTCACCAAGTTAAAGCTAATATCGGGTACGACTTGCACTCGCTCGATGTTCAAACGCTACTTTATGCCGTTTATCAAGCAGATGAAGTCACGCCAGACGATTACGTCGATGCAGCGGTTGATGGGTTTACCACTCTCAACTTCTCGCTCAATCACACCATAACTTCCAATCTTCAATGGCATCTTTCGTTGCTTAATTTAACCGATGAGCACCGAGATAACCAACTGATAGATCTTGGGTATTTTGACCCAAGGCCTGTATCGAGCCGAACGATTAAAGTTGGTGTTAATTATCAGTTTTAACGGCTAAACCACTTTAGATAACCCATTAAAAAATTATAAAAAACACATAAATTTGAACAACAATTTTGTATAGGAACAAGATAGATATGAAACACTCTAATTCAAATACCCCGGCGATAAATAACACAAATTTAAAAAAGATAGCTTCGCTTTCTCTAATAAGCATGGCGTTGTTAATGGCTGGGTGCAGTTCATCTGACGATGACGAACCAAACGTTGTAGAGGACGTTGTGGAAGATGAAGTTACGTCGACGCCATACGGCCCGTTTTCAACCGGGACAAGCAGCGCGCCTGTATTTGCTTACTTTGATTTAGATACTGGCACCGTATTAGAGCTTACGGAAGACCAAGCTAGCACAAATGAAGATTGGGATATTGCATTCAAGCGTACCAATATCTACCTAAATAACAATGGTACAACACCTGTTGGAATGTATTTTACTGGCAACAACAGTGAATATTACGACGCTGACGGTGCAGCAATTGTTGATACATTTGTTAATGCAAGTGCTGAAGCCGAACTGGCAGATTATGAAGCTGTATCGTTAGCTGATGTGCCAGCGGATGAAGAATTTGTAAGTGACGTAACCGAACGTATTTTGGATGGATTTTATAACTACGATACAACCACCCATGCAGTAACGGCTAAAGACGACAGTTTTTATATTGTCCAATCAGATGGCGTGTTTAGTAAGTTTAGAGTGACTAATTTGACGCAGTCTGGCTTTGGAATGTCCGACGTCACTCTAAGTTTTGGCGTACAGGCGTCTGGAGAAACTGAGTTTTCGACAGAACAAGATTTAACCTTAGATTTGGCTATGTTATGTGCGTCTGAATCGGCGGTATATATTAACTTTGCAACGGCAATGGAAGTAACATCAACGGAAGACTACGATATCTCTATTCCATGTGCTGATGGTATTGGCTCGTATCAACTTGATTTAGCGGAAACATCAACGGCAATTCAAGATTTTACAAATTCCTTTACGGGTGTCGCTGTTGAAGCGGCTAGTCATTATGGCTTCCAGCCAAATGAATACACAGTAAACGCATTTAAGACTAAAAACTGGTACGCCTATAACCTACAAGGTGGCCATCAATTATGGTCACAATATGGTGTTTATATCATCAAAACAGCAACTCAAAATTACAAAATGCAAATCACAAGTTATTACGATGCCGAAGGAAACTCTGGCAATTATAGCTTTGTCGCTGACCCACTTACAGAATAAGTAAGCTAGGTTACAACTGTCCTCCGGGACTAACTAAGTTGATTCAAACGGGACAAGTTAGGGCGTTATGTTATCTTCCGCGAGATAAAAAAACGCCTTGATTTGATGAATATAAACTTAGTTAGCCCCATCCTTTATTGCCCGTTTTACAGGTTACACATGAAATATTCACTTTCATTTTTAAAAAAAATTGCTCTATTTTGCTTGACGTTGTCGTCAGTACAATCGTTTGCTGAACCACAAAATCGAGTCCAGCAAAACAGCGAGTCTGAGTTGCAGCAGGCACCACAGAAAGCACCACAGAAAGCGTCTAGGTTATTGATTATAAGCTCTTCACACAGTAATCCAGCCAAAGTAAAATTGTTAAAAAAGCAGGCTACTTCCAATAATGCCATGATGCTGAATTGGCAAGTGAGCCAAAAATCGCTGCGTTCTATTAAGTCTCCTGTAGAGTTTTTGGCCCTAATTAATCAATATCACGTTGTCCTGTTAGACAGTGTTTCAGTGGCGGAAGCCAATAAAAGTTTTTCACCCTATCTTCCTTTAATTAATCAGTCCAAGGCCAGAGTGGTTGGTTTAAAATGGCATCAGACTTTCCAACATAAAATAGGTGTGTCTGAATTACAAAGGCAAACTCTCGACCAATATTGGGATAACGGTGGCAGTAAAAATCTTGGCAATATGTTGCGTTATTTGTCTGTTAACGTGCTCGAAGATCCCGCTACACAATCCTTATCGGTCGCATCACCGGTGATATTTCCCGATAAAGGCATTTACCATCCAAAGTTACCAAACCTTATTGTTAGCGACTTAAAACAATATTTTGATTGGCAAGCACCAAAATCGAACCAAGCTAAAATTGCGTTATTGATGAATCGATCAGCAATAGAAGTTGAACAAACTGAGTTAATAGACACAACGATTGCGCAATTAGAGCAACGTGGTGTGCACGTTGTGCCGTTTTTCTTTGCGTTAAGTCGTGGTGAAAAACACTACGATGAATTGTTATATATCGATGGCAATGCCGCCAATAAATTAACGGCAGATGTCGACCTAATTTTAAACTTTAGAAACATTCATTGGGCTAATCAACGTAAGGTTGAATTTGAACGTTTTGGCGTCCCTGTTATTCAGGCCATGACTTATTATGGCGGTGACCAAAAAGCCTGGGAACAAGACCCACAAGGTGTTGATGCCGGTATGATGGCATTTACTTTAGTTTTACCAGAAACCGCGGGGGTTACCGATCCTATGGTGGTGGCTGCAATGGACCGCCGCAGTGGCAATATTGACATTATTGATTATCAACTAGAGCATTTAGTAAATAAGGCCGTCAATTTAACTTCCTTAAAATACAAACCCGCACATGACAAAAAAATCACGGTTTTTGTTTGGGGCGACCAAGATGTCGGTGCGTCATTTTTAAATATTCCAACCAGTCTAAGTGAAATCACTAAAACACTAAATGCGCAGGGGTATGACATTCCCGCCACCGATGAGACATTTTTTACACAAAGAGTTAAAAAAATTCTAGACCCATTTTATCGGCCAGAGCAACTTCAAGGTAAACAGCTAAAAGCCTTTTTAGATGACGATCTTGCAGAGCTCATGCCGATAGAAAATTACTTAGCGTGGTTTAACAAATTGCCAACGGATCTTAAAAATAAAATTAATGACCATTGGGGTAAACCACAGGATAACTTTATGGCGATAAAACGCGATTCAGTTGACTATTTTATATTGCCTCGAATGCGTGTAGGTAACATGTTAGTGATGCGTCAACCGCCGCGTTCAGATAAAAAGAATGATGAAAGTGGTATTTTTCATCAGGGAATCGTACCTATCAATCACTTCTATTTGGCAGCCTACTTTTATGCCCGTGAGTTTTGGCAAGGCGACGCTATTGTTCATTTAGGCACACATGGTTCGCAGGAATATTTAGGTGGAAAAGAGCGTGGCTTATCGATTTATGATCAAGGCAATCTAGCGGTTTGGGATACGCCCGTGGTGTATCCATTTATTGTCGACGATGTAGGTGAGGCGATGCAAACAAAACGACGTGGTCGTGCAACGGTCGTTTCTCATATGACACCGCCATTTGCCGCAGCTGGCTTGCAAGGTGATATTGTGGTTTTACATGAATTGATGCACCAATACAGCCAGTTAGATAATGGCGGTGTCAAACAAAAGACGGCGAAGCAGGTGGTAGAACAGTGCTTTACTTTAAATATCTGTAAGGATATCGCCTGGGAACAAGCCGATATTGAGAAAGACTTTGATGGATTTTTTGACGATCTGCACAGCCATATGGAAGCCCTCGCAACCGCCAATCAACCACTGGGCTTACATACTTTTGGGCAGTTACCCGAGACTCGTTTGGTCGTTAGCACCTTAATCCAAATGTTGGGCAGTAAATTTACGGCCTTAGCACAGGAATATGAGCACGATGTCGTCGGATTACACGAGGGGCTGGGGCACAATTCCGATGCTGCCAAAACCGAGTCAAACGAGCATCTTATTGAAAACGTCGAAATTGAAAATCTACCTGGGTTTTACACTGTGTTAAACCACGTCGTGAACGGGGTAAGAGCAGTGGACGCTGCGAATGGCGTAAACGGTAAAACCAACAACAAAAGTCAGTTACCAGAGGAATTAATAGAACACGTTAAACGTGGACAAAGTCTTTACCAAGGATTAACACAGATAAGAGAACTGCAAAGTTTATCGGACTTTCTCAACGGACGATATATCCCAGTAAAAACCGGTGGCGACCCCATCCGTCACCCAGAGTCTCTGCCAACGGGTTTTAATCTGTACGGATTTGACCCAGCAAAAGTACCTACTAAAGCCGCATTTGAACAAGGTAAAGAACTGATCAATCAAATGATAAGTGACCACCAAGCCAAACATGGAAAATTTCCAGACAAGATGGCGTTTTCACTGTGGTCTATCGAAACCATGCGTCATTATGGGGTGTTAGAATCCCAAGCCTTATATGCTATGGGCGTTCGACCAATTTGGTCTGAAACCGGTCGCGTTCTTGGTTCTGAAGTGATCCCGTATTCAGAGCTTAAACGACCTCGTATTGATGTTGTTTTATCCGCCACGGGCTTATATCGAGATGCGTTCCCAAATGTTATGCAGCGCCTGGCGAAAGCAGTGCAGCAAGTGGCGGAACTTAAAGAAGATAACAACCCGATATGGCAAAACAGTCAACGTGTTAAAGCCGAATTATTAGCACAGGGCGTCGAACAAGAAGATGCTGAATATTTGTCGACGGTTCGCGTATTTTCAAACCAGTCAGGTGATTATGGTTCGGGTGTTGATGGTCTGGCCTGGGCAAGTGACAAGTGGGAAAATGACAGCGTCATTGCCGACAATTATATGAACAAAATGGGATTTTATTTTGGCGCAGACAAGTCACGTTGGGGCAAAAAAATAACGTCAAAAACCGGCGAGCCGATTAACCTATATGGCAAGCAGTTGTCAGGCACCGACATCGCCTTGTTCTCCCGTTCGTCAAATGTATTTGGCATGTTAAGTTCAGACGACCCATTTGAGTATTTTGGTGGCATAAGCTTAGCGGTTCGAAACCTAGACGGGGCAAGTCCCGACATGGTGGTATCGAATCTTCGTGATGCAAATAATGTGAAAGCAGAAGATGCCTCTCGCTTTTTAGCACGCGAGCTTAGAACGCGTATTTTCCATCCACGTTGGATTAAGGAAATGCAGAAAGAAGGTTACTCCGGTGCTGTGTCGTTAAGCAGTAGAATGGATAACTTTTTTGGTTGGCAAGTCGTTGACCCTAACTTGGTTAGAAGTGATCAGTGGGACGAATATCTAGACATCTATGTAGATGACAAACTCAATTTAGACTTAGATGAATGGTTTGAAAAAACCAATCCAGAAGCTCTCGCCCGTATGATGCAACGTATGTTAGAAGCGCAGCGTAAAGACTATTGGCAGGCAAATGACGAGCGCTTAGAAACGCTAGTCAAACGGTACAGTGAGTTTGTCGAAAAATATAATCTATTTGTCGATAATGAAAAGCTTAAACAACATGTCACCGAGTTAGCTGCTGGCTATGGGTTAGCCGCACCGCAGTTTTCTGCTGATGCATCGCAGGTAAAAACAGAACCAACTGATGTACAGCCACCAAAGGCAGCAGAAAGCAACACAAGTGAAGTTGAGCAGGTCACAGGCCAAAAGCTTGAACTGCAACCGCAAGCGACGGAATCTGAACCAGATTATTCATATCTATTCAGTATCTTAGGCGTTGTTCTTATTATTTTAGGTGGCATGTATTACGAAGTGATCAAGGGCAAGATGTTAATGGCCCGCAGGCCATAAAACGTCATTTTTAATTTAAAAATGGCAGCGCCACATTGGTTGTTTAGTTTAAAGTTAATTTTTAACGAACATAACCAATGTGGACCTGTTTTATTTTGCGCTTATGTTAGGTCTCAGTTTCCGATCCATTAACACCGGCATTAACGGGTTTGAGTTTTGAAGGTTAACTAGGTCATTTAACTTCGTTATTTCGATTAAAAGCCGTTTTACATTTTTCCGGTCTTTTAATACGACAATTAAGCCAATAAATAAAAATGTGTTAAATAAAAACTCGAACAATGCCGCATCCATACATAGTGATCCAAAAACCAATTTGAACCTGTAAGACTACCGATAATAAAGGACTACGTAAAGCAGCTGCTACTGAGCAATTAAACCTGGAATTAGCGGCTTTTGTTACGAATTGTAGACTCTCGTGTCACTAAACTCGGGAGATATTTAAGACCTTCGGGGGCTGAATATTGCTCAGGTGACTCCCTATATTCAAGTGCCAATAACGCCGCATTTGCAGCCATATCTTCAATTGGATAATTTAATGTGGTCAATTTAGGCCGCGAATATCGAGACAGTAAAACATCATCAAACCCGATCACTGAAATGTCCTGGGGAACACGAAAACCGTTATCTTCAAACGTAGAGATTGCGCCAATGGCCATGGCATCGTTGTAGACAAATAAAGCGGAAAACGGAATGTTTTGTGAGAGTAACTCTTGAGCGGCTATTTCACCACCTTGGAGGGTAGGCTCTTGTTTTGCGATTAATTTGTTTTCTAATGTAAAACCAGCATCTAGGATACCGTCTTTAAATCCTTGAAGGCGTAATAAAGGATCGTCAATTTCGTATTGGCTGGTAATACTGGCAAAAGAGTTATGCGCCATTGCTAATAAATGGCGTGCGGCAAGCTTTCCACCTTCCGCGTTATCAAGCCAGACACAACGGTGTTTAATCCGTTCGATAAATCGGTCAATGAGTATTAATCCCGGCACCCGTTTTGATAATTCAACAAGCTCGTCGTCACTTAATTTTTTGCTGTGAATGACCACAGCATCACAACGTCGTTCCAATAATAAGTTTATTGCCTGACGTTCAGAACTTTCACTTATCAATCCCGTACTTAACAGGACTTGCATGTTTTTTTCACGGGCAATTTTGTCTACACCGTGGGCGAGGGAAGCAAAAAATGGGTCAGTTAAATCAGGGATCACAACACCAATGGTGGTATTTTTTTGAGTCACTAAAGCACGGGCATTGGCATTAGGCATGTAGCCAATTTCCTGCATGATTTTTAATACCCGGTTTCTGGTTTTTTCTCCGACCTTAGGGCCCTTATTTACAACCCGAGAAACGGTGGCGATGGACACGCCTGCTATTCTTGCGACATCTTTTATTGTGGACATTGAAAACTGATTTAAATCCGCTGGTTAACCCGATGCCGGCCATCATACCTCTAAGCCTTTCGTTATTGCAAAAAGTTTGTCTTGCGACACCAACGGTCAGTTAATTGTTATTGGAGATTTAAAAATTATTTTCAAAAGTTAATTGACGTTAAAAATGTAAACGTTTACCCTAGTTCCATATTCATCGTTAATAAAACCAAAACGAGTGTTAAAAATGGCTAATGAATTTGATCCAACTGAACATCCACATCGTCGTTATAATCCATTAATTAATGAGTGGGTGCTGGTTTCTCCACACCGTGCGAAACGTCCTTGGCAAGGCCAAGTTGAAACGTTAGACGAAGACCAAAAGCCGTCTTATGACGAAAAGTGCTTTTTGTGTTCAGGTAATACTCGTATTAATGGTGAAGTGAATGACAAATATGAAAAAACGTTTGTTTTTCAAAATGATTTTGCAGCCTTAAAAACGGATACACCGCAGTTAGAAACAAACGACCCATTATTTAAAATGGCAACAGAGCAGGGCGAAAGCCGTGTTATTTGTTTCTCGCCAGATCACAGTAAAACATTGCCTCAATTGTCAGTTGCAGAAATCGCCGAAGTTGTGAAAACCTGGCAGGACCAATGTGAAGATTTAGGTAAAACCTATAACTGGGTACAAGTGTTTGAAAACAAAGGTTCAATGATGGGATGTTCTAATCCACACCCACATGGACAGATTTGGGCGCAACAACAATTACCGACATTAGTTGAGAAAAAACATAATGCACAAGCCGAGTACTTAAAAGCACATGGCCGTAATTTATTAGCTGATTATGCTCAACGTGAAGTAGACGCTGACGAACGTGTCGTTGTCATAAATGATGACTGGGTTGTGGTTGTTCCGTATTGGGCTGGTTGGCCATTTGAAACGTTATTATTACCTAGATTCCCAATTCAACGCATGACTGAACTAACGGCCGAGCAGCAAGTTACGCTGGCGGATATTATTCAACAGATCACGATTCGTTATGACAATCTATTTAATTCGTCTTTCCCATATTCAATGGGCTGGCATGGTGCACCATACGACGGTGAAGAACATGCTGAATGGACGTTACATGCAAGTTTCTTCCCACCACTTTTACGGTCAGCAACGGTTCGTAAGTTTATGGTTGGTTATGAAATGATGGCTGAGTCGCAACGTGATTTAACTGCTGAACAAGCCGCAACACGTCTAAAAGACGTTTCTTCTGTACATTATAAGGCGGGCGCATAATGTCTCAACAAACAAACTTAACTGAAATTTTTCAACAGCAATACGGATACCAACCGGCAGTCATTTGTCATGGTCCTGGACGAGTTAACTTAATCGGTGATCACACTGATTACAACGATGGCTTTGTATTGCCAGCGGCTATTAACTTCGGGACTAACATCGCAGCGTCAACTCGTGATGACCAAACAGTGCGTGTGTTAGCGGTAGATTGTGACGGCGAAAGCGCTGAATTTTCGTTAACAGACATCAAATTTGATGAAGACAAAATGTGGTTGAATTATGTTGGTGGTACTTTGTTAGCACTGCTTAAATCCAACCCAGAAATTAAAGGTGCTGACCTCGTTGTCACTGGTAACGTACCTCAAGGTGCTGGACTAAGTTCTTCAGCCAGTTTTGAAATTGCGATTTTAAAAACATTCAGCGAATTATATCAGCTAGGTCTAGACGGCGTGAAAGCGGCGCTAATGGGGCAGCAAGCAGAAAACGAATTTGTAGGTTGTAACTGCGGCATTATGGATCAACTTATTTCTGCGATGGGTAAAGAAAGCAATGCGATGTTATTGGATTGCCGAAGCTTAACGTTTAAACATGCACCAATTCCACAAAATATGGCATTGGTTATTATCAATTCTAATGTAAAACGTGGTCTTGTAGACAGTGAATACAACACGCGTAGAAAGCAGTGTGAAGCGGTAGCGGCGTATTTTAATAAGCCAGCGCTTCGTGATGTAAGCTTAGCAGAATTAGAAGCGGCGCAGTCAGATATTGAACCTGAATTATACCAACGTGCTAAACACGTGGTTACTGAGAACGACCGAACAGAAGCAGCGCTTGTTGCACTGCAAGCAAATGATATGGCGACAATGAGTGAATTAATGCGTAATTCACATTTATCGCTTAAAAACGATTTTGCGGTCACAACGCCAGAAATGGACTACTTAGTGGATATCGTTCATCAAGTTTTAGGCAACAAAGGTGGCGTTCGAATGACGGGCGGTGGTTTTGGTGGCTGTGTTGTCGCGCTTGCACCAAATGAGCTAGTTGACGATATTAAAGCAACGATTTCTGAATTGTATCAATCACAATCGGGATTAGTTGCAGACGTTTATGTGTGTGTTGCCAAGGATGGTGCCTTCCATTCCAAATAGAAATAAAAATAAAAGTAACGGGGACAGGTGATTTGGTAAATTACACTAGCCTGTAATATCGCTAAATTGTCCCTGTTGATGTTTTGTGTGTGTGAGTTCTGGAGTATTGTGTTTATTGTAAAGCGTAGATGGATCTGCGTTGTTACTTTATTTGCCGTGCGTTTCAATACTCCAGAATTTCACTTCAAAATCAACAAGGCCGGCTCTCGGCCTTTTTAATGTTAGATGAGTCCAACATGAAAATTCTAGTTACAGGTGGTGCCGGATATATCGGTTCACATACCGTTTTATCTCTTCTTAATAAAAATTTCGACGTCGTTGTCTATGACAATTTATGTAATTCAAGTGAAGAATCACTCACTCGTGTTAAACAGCTTACTGGCAAAACAGTCGAGTTTATTGAAGGTGATATTCGCGATAAAGAAAAATTAAGTTCGGTGTTTACTGCACACAAGATCACGTCAGTTATCCATTTTGCGGCGTTAAAAGCGGTTGGTGAATCATCTCAAATTCCACTGAGTTATTATCAAAACAATGTGCATGGTTCTATTTGTTTATTAGAAGTCATGGAAAAATTTGGGGTACAGGACTTTATTTTCAGCAGTTCAGCCACAGTATATGGAGAGCAAAACACAGCGCCATATGTTGAAACAATGACATTAGGCCGGCCTTCAAGTCCTTATGGCACGAGTAAAGTCATGGTTGAAAATGTAATGGCAGATTTTGCGTTAGCAAATAATAAATTTAGAGGGGTATCTCTAAGATACTTTAACCCAATTGGCGCCCATGAAAGTGGTCAAATTGGCGAAGATCCAAAAGGTATTCCAAATAATTTATTGCCGTTTGTTGCACAAGTTGCTGTTGGTAAAAGAGATAAGCTAAATATATTTGGCGACGATTACCCAACTAAAGATGGGAGCTGCGAACGCGATTATTTACATGTAATGGATTTAGCTGAAGGCCACGTTGCTGCATTAAATTGGTTACATAAACACGATACCTTTGCGGGTGTTGAGGCGTTTAATTTGGGGACTGGACAAGGTATATCCGTGTTCCAAATTGTTAACGCATTTGAACAGGCGACCGGACAAACGATACCGTTTGACGTTGCGCCACGTAGGGCAGGCGATTTAGCGGCTTTTTGGGCAAATGCCGAAAAAGCGAATACAGAATTAGACTGGCAGGCCAAACGTAATTTAGACGACATGATGGTAGATACGTGGCGTTGGCAGTCTGGGAATCCAAACGGGTACAGAAAAGATGACGGAATTAGTTAAAACAGTATTAAAAAATGACATCGGTATGGAAGTGACTTTAGTCAATTTTGGCGCGAGGATCACTTCGGTAAAATACCCTGTCATTGATAAGTTGCAGGAAATGCTGGTCCGTTACGACACAACCAAAGAGTTTGTATCGGACCCATTTTATCTTGGCGCGACGTGTGGCCGAGTGTGTAATCGAATTGAAAATGCTAAATTTGAAATTGATGGGCAACAATATACGTTACCTGCTAATGATGGAGATAACTGCTTACACGGCGGTGATGACAACATTTCGTTGCAATATTGGCAGCTAGAGCAAGACAGTTTGACCGCTCAGTATGCTAAATTCACTTTAGATGTCAGCGACGGCCACAATGGTTTTCCTGGCAATGTGCAACTGGCGGTGACCTATCAACTTTCTGAAAACGGCGCGTTGACCATTGATTATTGGGGGGTTACTGATAAGAAAACGCCACTTAATTTAACCAATCACGCTTACTTTAATTTAGGTGAAAAGAGCTGTTTTGATCTGCAACTCAAGTTATCAGCAGATGGCTTTTTAGAACGCAGTTCTGCGGGTATTCCAACGGGTGAATTACTTAATATTGACGATATGGGCGTGGACTTTGCCGCAGGCCGTTCAATTGCCGAACTAATCGATTTAAATAAATTTGCTCAAGTAAAAAATGAAGAGGGCTTCGATACTTGCTTTGTTTTAAAACCTGAAAGTGAAATTAAAGCCGAACTTCGTTCTGTTAAAAATCGAGTTAAAATGACAGTGATGACGGATCAGCCATCGATTCAGCTTTATACCGGTAAGTTTTTAGATGATCCATTCAGGCCTTATCAGGGGGTTTGCTTAGAATGCCAGGATTATGTTGATGCCACAAATCAACCGCATTTTCCTAGTATTTTATTGTCACCTGGTGAAGAGTATCAGCGTCAGATAGTTTATAAATTTAGCGCTTATTAACCGTCGTTGGAAACAATTGATTGGCAAAATGCAAACCAATATTGAACCGAAAAGTTTAAATATTAGTTTGGTTATTACTAAATTTACAGCAGTATGAAAAAACCAGTTGTTAGTTATAACTGTTGGAAATTGTTCATTTATAATTTATTAGTATATTCTTTTCAATATCTGAACCAAATTATGAAAGAGTGAGTGATGAGTCAATCACAACGTGATATTAAACTGAGATTTTTAGCTGAACCGCAAGATGTCAACTTTGGTGGCAAAGTGCATGGTGGTGCGGTAATGAAATGGATTGACCTTGCAGCTTATGCGTGTGCCGCTGGTTGGAGTGGTCGATACTGCGTTACCGCTTATGCTGGTGGCATTCGATTTGTGGCACCAATTCATGTGGGTTCATTAGTTGAAGTGGCGGCAAAAGTGGTATACACAGGTACTTCCTCAATGCATATTGCAATTGAAGTAAATGCCTGTGATCCAAAGTCACTTAATCGCAGAACAACTACAACCTGTATCGTTATTATGGTGGCTGTTGACCAAAATGGTCAGCCAGAAAAAGTTCCGCAGTGGGAACCGGTAGAAGAAGAAGACATTGTTCAACGTGAATCTGCTATTCGATTAATGGATATGCGTAAAGAAATTGGCGAAGAAATGCAGTGTTTTCATAACAAAATTAGCTAAAAATTCTTCTAAATTCAGTTTTAAAAATCAACAGGTAAGTCTATGCCGGATTTACCTTGTTGAGCTTAATGTTTTCACCATTAGCAAAGCAATATTTAGTAAGTTAATTTTACCTTAACAATATTGTTTAAATAATTGTGAATTCACGGATGAAAAATTATCAATCAGTGGTTGAGTCAATATTTGCTATCCGCTAGAATTTAAAGGTATGCAGCTTTAAATCGACGGTGGATTTAGTCCGGCGTTAGGAATGTATTTTGTACCATCTCCCTCGGTGGTTCCCTTGCCGGTGGCTCGCTCGGGAACTACCACTCAACTCCATTTCCAGAACTATTATCTTTGCGACTACTCTTAACTTTCATTTAAAACCACTTCAGTTAAAATAAAGTCATTCTATTTAGCGTTTATTCGTTAATTTTTAACCTGTTGTTAAGGATACAAAATGGCACCTGGCGTACTGATATGGGATCTACCAACACGATTATTCCACTGGCTATTAGTTTTGTCGTTTTCTGCGAGTTTTATTTTTGCAAAATTGGGTAGCGAGTTTATCGACTGGCATTTGCGAAGTGGATATGTCGTTTTGGCCCTTTTGACATTTCGCCTAATGTGGGGGATTGTTGGGACTCGCTATGCTTTATTTAAATCGCTAAATCTTAACCCTCAAGATATTTGGCGCTATGGGCGGTCTTTAGTTAACCCAAAAGTAAACGATAATTTGACTAAAACATACGCAGGCCATAACCCGCTTGGGAGTTTGATGGTGGTATTTTTGTTATCTGCAATCGCCATGCAAGCTGTTAGTGGCTTGTTTATGGATGATGAGATATTTACCACAGGACCTTATTCAGGGGCGTTAGGTGACTCGGTAGATGCCGTTATGTCGACTATTCACCATAATCTAATTAATGTCATTCTCGTGGCTATTGGGTTTCATGTATTTGCGGCGTTTTATTATTTATTCCGCAAAAAGCAAAATTTAATCAAAGCGATGTTTACTGGCCGTAAACTCGAAGAAGGCATTGTACAAGAACATCAAATTCAACACTCTAAGCTGATTATTGCGCTCGTCGTCGTAATCGTTGCTGTCTTGTTTGTTTATTGGCTCGTTGTATTAAACGCGCCTGTAATTGAAGAGTGGTATTAAATTTACCTAAGCAGACAAATGAAGTGTGGCAGGGCTCGGGAGAGGTGAAATAAGTGGTACAAGATATTCATGTACCACTTAGTTTCTATCGACGTTTATGTAAACGACTATTAATCTTGTTTGTAGACGTCGTGACAACCTTTACAGCTTTTTCCAATTCCACCGATTGCCGATTTAATGGCGCTTGTGTCGCCAGACTTAGCTTTTTCAGCAAGTGTGCTTGACGCATTAATTAGAGCTTGAATTTTTTTGTCAAAATCAGCTCTGTCTTCCCACACTTTACCTAAAGCTTCTGTTTTAACATCAAACTTTCGCGTATCAACCGAGGTATAGTCGTCGATCATATTAGCAAGTTGGTTAATACGAGTTGCATTTTTTTCGACAGTAGCAGCATCTACCGGGATCTTACCTTTGGCCATTGCACCTAATGAGCCCATATTACTCGCAATTAGCTGAAACATCGCTTGGCGCCATTCAACGGCTTTGTTTGCTTGTTTTTGAGAGCTTGCTGGCTCTGCTATAACACTTGCAGCTGACGCAGTTAATAAGGCGGTAATTACTAATTTTGATCCAAATTTCATCTGTTTATCCTATTTAGGTTTTAACAACGCTATTTATAACTAGACTTTATCTATTTGTAAATTCTACTAATACATTCAGGTTTTACCATAATAAATTGAACAATTGCACCACTTATTTTAGTAGCAACAATTCAGATGGTCCGTTGGCTTTTGCTACGGCGTATAGATAATTGTCGTCGATATCAGCGATGTCTTCATTAGGTTCAACGGGAGCGGGCCGTTTTTGACCGTCGATATATATCATATGCTCACCATTAGCCATTTTAAAATAGAGAATATTATCGTCTGCTAATAATTCAGTAACCCGAAAGTTTGTATTCAACAGCAAGGTTTGAAAGGGGCGTCTATGTTTCCAAATTCCTAACTTTGTCTGGTGTGAATAAATTAGGTTGTTATCGAACTGCGCAATATTCTTGGCGGTTGCAATATATTGTGGCGGCGCATCTAAGTCGAATGTATTTGCTTGCAGTACTTTATCAATGCCGTCGATCGTGGAATGTAAAAATAGTTTGTTTGAGATAAATCGAGGTTGATCGCCCTCTATGTATTGATAGTTATCGATATCCACCCGTTGTCCTATAATATTTGCTAAAACAATTTTGTGGTCTGACTCAATCGCCACTTGGTTACCAGTGGGATCTATTGACATATTTACTGCGGCAAATTGTTCGGGGATGTCTACGATTGGCTCGAACGACTTTTTATTGCTATTCCATGTCGATAACTGGGTAAACTCTGGGTTACGGGTGTCCTTAAACAATAAACCTAATTTTGGGTGTTTTTCTAAAAAGGTAATGTCAGAAGGCAGTTCAATTAATTTTTCACGAAAACGGCTATTCACCTCGATTTTAGACAAGGTACGAGTATTTTTGTTATCGCTGATCACCACAACGCCATTTTTTGTATGGATAGGTGAATGAAAGCCAGCGTATAAATTGTAATTTAGTTCGAGTTCTTGTTCGGCAACAAGTATGTCTTTCTCCCATGTAAATTTCATTAAGCTATTTTTAGTATGTTTGACGATGAGGTCCTTGCCATTCCAAGCAGCTGATTTGAGAAACTCAGTCGAGGTTATCTGCCAAGTTGTCTGCCAGTTACTTTCAATAGAGGTTTTAATTACATTTGTGGTTTGCCAATCGGAAGTGGCCAAAAGGAAAACTTCCGGCGAATTTTCATGGGTAATGATGTTGTAAATCGTTTGACCAGCTAGTTCTGGAAATTCGATGGCTTTACACGCTTGCCCAGTTAAATCAGCAAATGTGACCCGATTACCCGATGAACCTAGGCTGGCATTTGTTAGCAATAGTTTGTTTTGTTTATAGAGAGATAGGGAGTTGGCAATCGCTTTTTCATTGCATCGAAAAAGGTTAATCATACTTAATATTTCTAGCTCTGTTGACAACTCCACTTGTTTTACAAAGCAGTCATGCTGATTAACAGCCCGAAATAGGAGTTGATATTCAGATAACCAAACCGGCGAATATAATGAGCCATTATCCACCAACTTAATTTTTGTATCGTCGAGTCGATTTATTATTTTTAGCTCGGTAAATCCCCCACTTTTCTGGGGCGACGCATATGCGACGAGTTTTTGACTTGGACTAATCGCCACCTGCTGAATTAGCTTGGGTTCTGCTAACAATGTTTGTGAAGTTTTTAGTTGAGCAGGTAAGGTTAACTTTTGATTAAACCGGTCAGGCAAATAAACCGCTAACATAACAATCAGTGATGCGCCTATTATAAGGTTAGTAACTAAAGAGCGGGGTAGATGAAAATCAAGCTTTGGTTTGTTTGATGTTTTAGCAATAGGACCGGTCAGAATATAACCCCGTTTATGTTTGTTTAGTATTTTAATTTCTAAACAGCCAACCGTTCGTAACTTAGTACGTAAGTTAGAAATGACCCGCGTAATTACTCCTTCACCAAGGTATCGATTATTCCAAAATTGATGTAAATCTTCGTATGTGACCAGTTTATCTTTGTTTTTGATGAGATGAAGAAATACGAGGGACTCTAAATTATCTAAGTTACATTTTACTTTACCGTTAACAATTAAATCGGCAGTGTGTAGACAATAGATACAATGTTTCTCTAGCTGAAAAGACGCGTCTTCGTCAATTAACATACAATTATCTTCCATGATTTTGTTATTGTTTTTGAAAGCTAATTAAAACTTATAGTACAAAAAAACGTCAAGGTAAAAGGGATGGTTATAAGAATACGTTATGATAAATAGCATTTTTGCTTATACGGTTATCTAATTTAGATAACGGGATTGATATTAAAAGTGCTAAGGCGTTAGGGGTAAACTTACTCGGAATGGTGAGGTTAGTAGTGGCATAAAAAAGTCCCGTTGCAAAATACAACAGGACATTTTTAAGCGATTTATCGCGATTCAGTTACGATTTTGATTTAGGGTCCGGCGGTTGAATTGAAGAAATGAACTCTAAGTCGGTGTTTTCTGCTTCGACTTCTGGTTTTGCTGGGGCAACTGGTTTTGGTTGATCAGAATATCTAAACATTTCCGGTGTTGGGATCGACATCAATAATTCTTTAAATATCTCTTTTACCATCTTGGCAATAATTTCGTCGTCGAGCACAACGCCTTGGCTATTGATATGAGACACTTTGTTATGCAAGCCGTTGAGAGCTTGTTTGATACGCCAAATGGTTTTGTCACTTATCAGGCCAACTTTATACAAAATAACCGATGCTTCAATATGCTCTGAAATCGAGTTGAGGTAAGGAGATAAATATACCCAACCATCGTTTTTCACCAATGACTGGCATACATAAATTTCATTGTTGAGGCTTTGTAAGTATTTGTCGATGTGTTGCTTATCACGATCATTACGACACTTCATTTGCATTTTGTTGCCGCTTTCGATCTCTTTTCGCCAAATATCAAGAACATTGAAGAGCCTTATATCGTCAGGTAACTTATTATCAAAATTGATGATATCGATATAAAGGTTAACTTTTGTATTTAAAAAGTCATCTGACTGCGCAACTAAATTAACAAGCCCTTTGGCGTTAGAATCTAGTTCGAAGCTGCGTTTGGAATATTTCAACATCGCAGTATGGGCCTGCGCCGCTTTCTTTTGAGCTTCAGCCGAGGCTTTTAATTCATCTCGTGTGACTTTGAGTTGATGGATTTGAAAACGAATAGTAAAGATAAGTAACAATAACGTAAATGCTAAGATAACCGGCGTTAACCAGCCGCCAAAAAAGTCGCCGACTTGTCCAATTTGGCCCGCAGAAAGTTGTCCATACTCAAAAAATACGAACACGATAAGGCCTATCGATAGCGGCAGTAATATCCCTATATAGACTAAAAGCTTTCCAAATACTTTTTCATCTAACGTTCGTTGGTCTTGTTTTCCATTCATATTTTGCATACCTAATTATTAGTACTCATACTGTATTAACAACAAATTTGTATTTATTTTCGATAACCAAACGATAAGCTTATCTAATATGGGCTAATGGTCAATTAAAATAAACAAAATGATAGCAGTTAATATTAATCGGCGGAGTTTTTTACCGAGTAAAAAACACTCTATTTTGTAAGAGCGAGCAAATGAGCAATTTATTATCTAATAATTGGCAAGATATCTTAAAGCTGTCGGACCAACTTGGTGAAGATGAGCGGATCATTCAATCTATGGCGAACGATTTTTGTCAAAAAGAATTAATGCCCACTATTATTCAAGCCAATAGAGAAGGTTATTTTGATCCGACTATAATGCGGAAATTTGGAGAAGCTGGTTTATTAGGGGCTACGATAAAAGGGTACGGCTGTTCAGGCATTAGTTATGTAAGTTATGGTTTAGTCGCCCGTGAAGTCGAGCGTGTGGACAGCGGCTATCGCAGTGCAATGAGCGTGCAGTCTTCTCTTGTAATGTACCCAATTGCCGAATTTGGCAGTGAAGCGCAAAAGCAAAAGTATTTGCCTAAACTGGCAACAGGGGAGTGGATTGGGTGTTTTGGCTTGACTGAGCCGAACTCAGGTTCTGATCCGGCATCGATGACCACTACCGCTAAAAAGGTTGCGGGAGGGTATGAACTTACTGGCGCAAAAATGTGGATCACTAATTCGCCAATCGCTGACGTATTTATTGTGTGGGCTAAAAACCAAGCTTGTGATAATAAAATTACTGGGTTTATTTTGGATAGAGGACTAAAGGGGCTATCTACGCCAAAGATTGAAGGTAAGTTGTCATTACGGGCATCCATTACTGGAGAGATCGTAATGGATAACGTTTTTGTACCAGACTCCGCGTTATTAGGGGATGTAACAGGTCTTAAAGGGCCCTTTAGTTGTTTAAATATGGCACGATACGGAATTGCCTGGGGGGCAATGGGTGCAGCGGAATTTTGTTGGCATGCGGCTCGGCAATATGGCTTACAACGCAAGCAGTTTAATCGACCACTGGCGCAAACCCAATTGTTTCAAACTAAACTGGCCGATATGCAAACCGATATTACATTGGGGCTTCAGGGCGCGTTAAGAGTAGGGGAGTTGTTGGATAATGGACAGGTAGAACCAAATGCTATTTCTTTGATCAAACGTAATAACTGCAGTAAAGCATTAGACATCGCACGTAAGTCGAGAGATATGCACGGTGGCAACGGGATTTCCGATGAATACCATATTATGCGCCATATGATAAATTTAGAGACTGTGAATACTTACGAAGGCACGTACGATGTGCATGGGCTTATCTTAGGGCGCTCGCAAACGGGGTTGCAAGCATTTACGTAGACGCTATGTTTGTGTAGATGCTGCGGCACTAGGTGTTTAAACGCATTGTTTAAAATGAAATTCGACGTTAGTTAAACTAAAGCCGGATTAATTCACTAGGTTTGGCTTTTAAGTTCTTCCACCCACATTGCCGTAGCGCCGCAAATAGCAACGGGCATCACAATTAAATTTAATATTGGCACCATAGTAAAAATCGACACCGCCGCACCAAAACCAAAACAGGCACTTTTGTTTTGTCTCAATACATAGCGCATATGGTCAAATTCAACTTTATTATTATCAAAGGCATAGTCACAATACTGAATAGCTAACGTCCAGGCGATAAACAAGAACCAGGCTATTTGCCCGATAATTGGAAAAAACCAACCGATTAGTAGAAACCCTATTAAACGCGGGATAAAGTAGGCAAGCTTTTGCCATTCCCGTAATAATGTATGGGGAATGGCTTTAATAACGGCCATTACAGAATCTTGCTGAGGGGTTACGCCAGTCAGTTTTTGCTCCACTCGTTCGGCTAAAACGCCGTTAAAAGGTGCGGCGAGCCAGTTTGCCACGGAACTAAAAACAAGACTAAAGACTAATAAAATCACAAATAGGGCGATAGGGAAAAGTAAAAATTCAATCCAACTTAACCAAGAAGGAATTTGTTCTCTTATCCATTGAATTTGTATCCCGATTTCGTCGAGTAGGTAAACCAAAGCAGTCGTAAATAAAACAAAATTAACCACTAAAGGGATAATTACAAAACGCTTAATGCCTTTTTGATTAAGAAGTGAAAAGCCTTTAAAAAAGAATCTGATACCGTCTGATGCTGTCATTTGAAACGCAAAACCGAAAATAAACTAAAGTAGCTAAAACAATATAAAAGTTACTGAGTAACCGCAAGGATTGAAATGTTACAAAATTCAATATTATCTGATAAAGTGCTTGGTTAATATTATCCGTTGGTATAAACGCCCGCGGTCGTGTTTGAATTGTTTAAGAACAACAATAATTATTTCAACGATAACGACAAAAATTACAAAACCCCCATATGCGCTTAAAACATATTAAACTTGCAGGTTTTAAATCATTTGTAGACGCCACGACGGTGCCGTTTCCAGATCAAATGACCGCTATTGTGGGGCCAAATGGCTGTGGTAAATCTAATATCATTGACGCCGTGCGTTGGGTATTAGGCGAGTCTTCTGCTAAAAACCTTCGTGGTGATGCCATGATCGATGTCATCTTTAATGGTTCTACTAAGCGTAAACCTGTTTCCCAAGCCAGTGTTGAATTAGTCTTTGACAATACTGAGGGGCGAATTGAAGGCAATTTGGCTGACCGCGTTGAAATTTCCGTAAAACGCCAAGTTAATAAAGACGCTCAGTCCACCTATTTTTTGAATGGTACTAAATGTCGCCGCCGAGATATTACCGATATTTTCTTAGGAACAGGTTTAGGTCCTCGTTCTTACGCAATTATCGAGCAGGGCATGATCTCACGACTCATCGAATCTAAGCCTCAGGAGCTTCGAGTATTTATCGAAGAAGCGGCAGGTATTTCAAAATACAAAGAACGCCGCCGAGAAACTGAAAACAGAATAAAACACACTCGCGAAAACTTACTCAGACTCGAAGATGTGCGGGAAGAGTTAGGCACCCAACTTGAAAAACTCAAGCGTCAGGCGGCGACCGCCAAACGATATAAAGAATTAAAAGCGCACGAACGTAAATTAAAGGCCGAGTTGTACGCGCTAAAGTGGCACAAATACAATGAACAACTTAATGTTTATGAAAAAGACCGACTAGAAAAAGAAGCACAGCTAGAAGCTTTTATCGCTGAGCAACGGGGCGGTGAACTGGGGATGCTGCAATACAAACAGCAACACCAAACATTGGCCGACAATATTCAAGCCGCGCAGCAACAGGATTTTCAATTAAGCAATCAAATCACTCGTGTCGAACAGCAAAAAGTATTTGCGACAGAAAACAGACAAAAACAAACCGAAGACTTTGCTCAGCTGAAGCAGGCTCTAGAAGATGCAGAACAACATATTGAAGTCGAACAGGAAAGCTTGTACACGCTCGAAGAGTCTTTGGCCTTTATAGAGCCTGAGCAAGCTATTGTCGATGAACAATTAGAAGAAGGTTTGGAAACTCTTGCAAATGCGGAGCACAAATTTGACAGCAGACAAACTGCATGGGAAAAGTTGCAAAAGTTAGCAGCCAATGTCGTACAAAACAGTCAGGTTGTTAAGACTAAAATTCAAGGCCATCAACTGCAAACTGCTCGATTGACCCAACGTCAAGCTGAAGTAACTAAAGAAATTCAAGATTTTGATCTTAAATCAATAGAACAAGAATTATCGCTGTGCAACGACGAATTAGCACTGTTAATCGAAAGTCTTGTGGAGTCCGCATCTGCCATTGACGAGCAACAAACGACCCTCAATAGCGCAGCGCAAAATAAAACAGAAACTGAGCAACAATATTTAGCCACCAATAATCAGTTGGTATCATTGCAAGCCAAGCTCGATGGCTTAAAGCAGTGGCAGATTGAGCATGAGTCACAATCCACTGGAAAAATAGCTGAGCTTTTGGCAGACAGCAATGTGGTCAATTCAGGTTCACTTTTAACGCAGCTAGAAGTTGGATCTAATTGGGCTTACGCTATTGAAAATTTGGTCAGTTATATGGGCTCGCCTATTTTAGTCGACCGCCTTCCTGAATCTCAAATAAATGGTCAGTTTGTTATTAATGACGTTCTCACTTCGGTACCTAATTCAATTGCGACTAAAGTGAAAGCCGGCAGTTTCCCGTCATGGTTTAATTCAATTGGTGTTGCTGAAACCACAGAGCAAGCGCTGGAGCTTGTTAAGAGTAACGAGTTTGAAAGTGCCGTTACAATACATGGGCAGTGGGTAGGCAAAAATTGGAGTTGTACAGGACCGAGTCAATCAACTAGCAATGACGGTTCTAGCGTTGAGAGTGGAGTTTTAAAAAGACTACAGCAGATCTCTGAGCTTACAATTGAAGTTGAATTACAAGAGCATGTTTTAGAGGACGTTAACCAAACGTTAATCGCAGCGCGCGAAATGCATAGGTCACAGGAAAATAATCTCCATGACTTACAAAAACAACGTCAATTGTTGGAACAAAAAAGTGCCGAGTCGCAAATGCAAGTTAAGTTGCTTGAACAGCAGCTTTCACAACATAAATTGTTGATTGCCAAATTACACAAAGAAGCTGAAACCATCGTTCTCCAGCTAGAAGAAGAACAAACTCAGATCTGGGGTTTAGAACAAGAACTTGAATTAGTTGAAACGCAACACCTTGAACATGAAAGTCAGTTACTTGAACTTGAGAACGACAAACAAAGTCTGTCGGAACAAGTCAAACAGGCCAAGCATCAAGTGGATTTAGCGAAAACCCAAAAACATCAGCTTGAATTGAAATGTCAAAATATTCAATCTCAACTCGACGTTTCACGCACCAACATTCAGCGTGCTCATCAGCATCAGTCGCAATTGAAAGCTCGTTTTGTCGAACTTCAAACAAGCTTAACTAAAAGTGATGACCCAACCGCTGAATTGCAGATACAGTTAGAAGCGTTGCTCGAACAAAAAATCCTGCAGGAAGAACAATTACATATACTGCAAGCTGAACTAGCTGAGGTTGCGCAGAGTATTGCCGAATTAGAAAAGGGCCAGTCTGGCGTAATGGCTAAACTGGATAAAATGCGCAGTGAAATTGAATCGATAAAACTCGATAGTGAAGGCGCTCGGGTTAGAGCTCAAAACATGTTAGAAACGCTCAGTGACATGGATCAACCGCTGAAGCCTATTTTAGATGGGATGCCAGCCGAAGCCGAAGAGCAAAAATGGACTATTGAGTTAGAAAAAACCACTAATTCTATTTCTCGTTTGGGGGCTATAAATTTAGCCGCGATTGAAGAATATGACATACAAGCAGAACGAAAAGGCTACTTAGATGATCAGTTTAATGATTTGACCGGCGCGTTGGATACATTAGAGTCTGCAATTAAAAAGATTGATCGCGAATCCAGATCTAAGTTTAAGCAAACCTTTGAACAAATAAACACGGATCTACAAATTTTATTTCCTAAGGTGTTTGGCGGTGGTACGGCTTATTTAGAACTAACCGCAGATGACATGTTAGATACAGGTGTTACCATAATGGCGCGACCACCTGGAAAGAAAAACTCGACAATTCACCTTCTTAGTGGTGGCGAAAAAGCGTTGACCGCATTATCATTGGTGTTTTCTATTTTCCGACTGAATCCGGCACCATTTTGTATGCTCGATGAAGTTGATGCGCCACTTGACGACGCGAACGTTAGTCGATTTTGTAAGTTGGTTAAAGAAATGTCAGAAACAGTACAATTTATTTTCATTAGTCATAATAAAGTTGCAATGGAAATGGCTACCCATCTAACCGGGGTCACTATGCAGGAGCCCGGTGTATCAAGACTTGTCGCGGTAGACATTCAGGAAGCAGTAAAAATGGCGGAAGCCTCATAAGGGTATTTTTATCACATGGCAGAAGAACTAAGATTAGCATTCATTCTTTTGGGATCGTTAGCCATCGGCGCGGTAATACTGCACGGTGTTTGGACGGTACGTAAAGCAGTTGGTGAAGAGCGGAAACGTAAATATGTTGACGACGTAGAGCCGCAAATTGAAGAAAACGAATTAAGCGAAGAAAACCAAGCGTTAAAGTTACAGCAAATGGAAATGGACTTTAATGAGTTGCAAGCTAAGAGTGGTAACAAAGGCTTGCCTGTTATGAATGTTGATGTGGATTCGATTTACCACAAAGCGCAAGAAAACCCTCCTGAAGAAAAAGCTGAGGATGTAGCCGTAAGCACCGAAACACTTACGTTTGAACCGCAAAATGAGCTGTTTCAAAATGTTGGTGATAAAACTGAGCAACCTACAGAGTTTACCACTAATTATGATGATTCTGATGATATCGTCCGTGCCGACCTGCGTCATGGTGAAGTAGACCCTGATGACCTAGAACCAAAGCTTGGTAATTGGTCAGACGTTACAGATGAACCTGCGCCAGCAAAACCTGTTTTCAAAGACATTTCTAAAATGGATGTCGACGAATCTGTGTCGTTTAACCAAACCCGACACGCTGATGGTGGGTCTATGCAATCTGGCACACCAACTCAGTCTGAGCCAAAATTCAAAACAGAGCCTTCATTCCAAGCGACTGACGCCCCTAAAACCGAGCCTGAACCGCCACAAGAAGTGCTGATGCTGTTTGTCGATAAGTCAGAAGGTGCTGTTATTGAAGGTGCGAGACTGTTGCCTCTACTTCTTACACTTGGCTTCAAATTTGGTGAAATGGAATTTTTCCACCGCCATGAACTAAATTCAGGGCAGGGCGAAATTTTGTTTAGTCTTGCTAACATGTTTAATCCAGGTACTTTTGATCCGGACAATATGGAGCAGTTCTCAACCCGTGGTTTAACTATTTTTATGACATTACCAAATGCCTTAGAACCACTACAAACGTTTAATATGATGCACAATGCAGCAAAGAAAATTGCCGAAGAATTTGGCGCTAAAGTGTTAGACGAACAACGCCGACCGCTTGATGTATCAATAGTTCGTGGATATGTAGAACGTATTAGGAAGTTTAAAGGTAAGTCTTAGGATAATTTGCCTTGCAGGCTGCTTTTTGCCTAAAGGCGAGTCACTTTTCTCAACAGCCGCTCTTGTTTCTAAGATCATGTAACCAAAAAGGCGGCTTTGTGGTAAATCCCTAATCCTTATTTAAGATTTATATTATCGTCGAAGACGGAATGTACGTACATCCCTAGTTCGTCTGACGTACATCCATGTACTGACGAATTCCCTTCGTCCTTTAAGTGAACACATTCCTTGCAACGGCGTCCCTGCCGTTCACTTCGAGATATAAATCTCAACTAAGGGGGATTTATACGAAGTAATATACGGCCTGAACTTTAGGTGTGATAACTAGTTATTGAGAAAACCGTCATCTGAACTAAACAGAAAAACCGTCATCCGAACCAAACCGAAAAACGTCATCCTAAAAGAGCCTAAGCGATATTGGGGAGCTCCAACCGAGTACAGAGGAAATTTTAAATATCAGTGACTCTGACCCCACTGGTCCTTAAATTAGCTCATAAGTTCAGCACAAAAAGCGTCATTCCAAAACAGGTACCGTAAAGGCGCGTGCGTTTTGGTTAACAGAATAAAGGGATATGAAACTGATGGTATTGAATTTGGCCTTATTACTGGCCGAGGATATAGCAGCTGAAAGGCTTAGGCTTTGATTCCTTTACCTAAACTGCCGCCAGTCTTTTTCTGCCCATACGAGTCGTATGTTGAGTTACGGCTTCCGCCTATTAATAGGCGTTTGACTTCGTCGATGGCGACTTGAGTTTGTGTTGCAGTTAAATACACAACTTCATTTTTTTGTTGGCAAACTTCAAATGCTTCTACAATTTCATCTCTTAATGCAGACAATTCGTCGTTACCAGTAATATATGGCTTAAATTGCTCTGTGTTGCATTGATTGTCAATTTCAGAAATAGCATTCAGCAGCTTTTCTTTTTCTGTAACTACGCGCGACAATTGGTCACCGTCGCGTTTTTTCACAGCTTCTAATTCAGATGCCAATATCTCCATCATCGACTGAAGATTTAGTCGTTGTTGCAGTAAAACATTTTTCAAATGAGTAATTATTTCTGGTTGTTCTGCCATAGTTATAAATCAAATTCGAAAGCGGCCAATTTCGACGCTAAGCGTTCGTAATTGATACTATATGCACCTTCGGTAATTGCCTTTTTAATTTCTTCAACTTTTTTCCGGTCGAAACCATCGCCGTCCGAAATCTTTTTTTGTAATTCTTTCAATTGTTTTGCCTGCGGCGTAAGCGCGACAGAGTCCTTCTCAGCACCTCGCGACGTAGTCGTGTGCTTTACGGAATCGTGTTTAACTTCTTCTAAGTGTTGTTTTTTTGCGTGGTACAAAGTGTTGTTACCTTGTAATCCACTATTTTTCACATCGTTTACCATGACTATACCCACCAAAAATATTTACTCATCATTGCTATCGGCTGCCAATAGGTAAACTTTAACACTATTTTATAAATTTACGTACACTTGTCTTAATTCTCCAACCGTGCCTTTAACAATACGGTCTGAAGAATTGTTTTTAACCTTAATTGACTCACCAAATGAACCACTCTCAATGGCGGTACCATTCGTTTTAATCATCATGTTAGATGACTGTGCCACAATCGATATGCTATCACCTTTACAAACCAGACAAACATCATTAGCACCGATTTGAAAGCCTCGATGTAAGTTACGGATCGCTCGGCCACCGATTAGTGCTTCGGTCGAAATCGCATTGCCGGTATCAACATTTCTTTTTTCTATAAGGCTAAGGGTAATATGGTCTTCGGTTATGAGTTCGCCTTTACCAACACTTTTTGTTGTTACTAGCGCTTCAATATATTCTGTCACGCGGACCTGGACAAACATTTTCCAATACGCACCTGTTGCGTTGCAGCTGACCTTAACTGGAAATTGTCTGGTGAACTTACGACGATTCATCATTTCATACTCAAGTGGAACTTGGCATTGATTAACCCTAATTCGATTGTCCAATGGTATCGTTTTAACCTTAATATGTTCACTGTCGTCTGGGTTAACCGTTTGATTTACATAACGAGTTACACCGTCAATAAGTTGTTTTTGAATTAAAGAATTTGACGTGGACGCCGATACACCCAATGTGGTGAATAAAAAGATTATGGTTAATACGTAAACTTTTGGGAAATTTTTCAACATATTCATCGCCTTTTTACTATGCTTTATCATATAGTTAACGAGCCAGTTTGATTTCATTCGACAAACCGTCAAATTGCTGGCGTTTTTTCATTTGTTTTGATGTTGGTATTAAGCTAAAACAAGACTAAAGTTATATTTAAAGGCTTAAAAACATCTATTTATCATTGTTTATTACGTTGTTCATTACAGAGTAAGCAATTTTCGTTCCTAGTTTATTGGAGAAGTTATATGGCGGGTATTCTTGACTCGGTTAATCAGAGAACCCAATTAGTTGGTCAAAACCGGCTGGAACTTTTACTTTTCAAGTTAAATGGTCGTCAACGTTATGGCATTAATGTTTTTAAAGTGCGTGAAGTTCTGCAATGCCCACCATTAACAGTGATGCCAAGATTAAATAGCTACGTGAAAGGAATTGCTCATATTCGGGGGCAGACCATCTCTGTTATTGATATGAGTTTAGCAACAGGTGGGCGTCCAATTAAAAAATTGGAAGACTGCTTTATTATTATCACTGAATACAATCGGACCATTCAGGGATTTTTGGTGGATTCTGTTGAACGAATTGTAAACTTAAACTGGGGTTCTGTTATGCCCCCACCAAAAGGGTCGGGTCGCTTTAACTATTTAACGGCCGTGACTGAAATCGACAATGAATTGATCGAAATTTTGGATGTGGAAAAAATATTAGAGGAAATAGCGCCTTCAAGCACAATCGTTTCAGACGGTATTGTCACCGACACTGAGATGCAAAGTGATTTGGGAGACCGTATTATCCTAATTACTGATGACTCGTCTGTTGCGAGAAATCAGGTAAAACGGGCTTTAGAGGGATTAGGGTTACCCATTGAAGCGAAGAAAAACGGTAAAGAAGCCCTCGATTATTTGGTTGAAGTCGCCGCGAGCTGTGAACATTCTGTCACTGAAAAAATTGGCCTACTGATCTCTGACGTAGAAATGCCAGAAATGGATGGTTATACCTTAACAGCCGAAGTTAAATCTCGGCCTAAGCTTGCCGATTTGCATGTTATACTTCATACCTCATTGAGCGGTGTTTTTAACCATGCAATGGTTGAAAAAGTCGGGGCTGATGATTTTATTGCGAAATTTAACCCTGATGAACTCGCTGGAGCGGTTCAAAAATGGCTACATACAGACTAACAATGGCATTTGAATGAGAAATCAGTTTTGAATAGTAATACTCTAGGTGATTCAGACTACCGCGTATTTTGTCAGTTTCTAGAGCAACAATGTGGCATTGTACTAGGCGATAGCAAATTGTATTTGGTGAAGAGTCGCCTTTCGCCCCTCATGACAAGGTTCCAAATTGGCACCTTGGCGGAGCTTGTCAGCAAAACGCTAAAACCGACAGAACGTCAATTACGAGCTGCGGTTGTTGATGCGATGACAACAAACGAAACCTTATGGTTTCGTGATACCTATCCTTATGAACTGTTAAAAAATAATTTATTGCCAGAGCTTGATAAAGGGCGTCCGATCAAAATTTGGTCTGCGGCCAGTTCGTCAGGTCAAGAACCATATTCCATTGGTATGACTATTGATGAATATCGTACATCGCCGTCGGTTTCCAGCAAAAGTATGTTTTCGGTTCTCGGAACGGATATTTCTAATACGATGTTAGATATCTGTAAAAATGCGGAATATGACAACTTGGCGCTGTCTCGTGGTTTGTCTCAAGAACGCCGCAGTAAATATTTTGCAGACAGCGGCAATGGCATGATGCAGGTCAGGGCTGATATTCGCCGCCTCGTTAATTTTAGACATTTAAATTTACTCGACAGTTACCAGTTGTTAGGTAAGTTTGATGTCATCTTTTGCCGCAATGTGCTTATTTATTTTTCCCCAGAGATTAAGTCTCAAATTATCAATAAGTTTGCAGCGCAATTGAATCCTAACGGTTATTTGGTTCTTGGCGCTTCTGAATCCATGTCCGGATTAAGCGACAAATTTGAAATGGTTCGTTGTAACCCAGGTATCGTTTACCGCAAAAAAAGCTAGCCTTTTATAAGGCTAGTCTTCATTTACTTTTAATTAATCTTTAATTTTCAACGTTTTAATTGTTTTTCCCTCCCTAATTATTAAGTGTCATTTTTTCTTGGCCTTTATTTTGCATTTCTTTTCAACACAGATTTAAGAATACAAAGTGACGATTGGGAGCGAGTATGGCTATTAGTTTAGATAAAGCATTTGGTATACATCAATATGCTTTGTTAGCGAGGTCAGAGCGTGCAGAGATATTGTCTAGCAATATCGCTAACGCCGATACGCCAGGCTATAAAGCAAAAGATGTTGATTTTGCGGATGCATTGCAAAATGCACAAAAGAAGCAAAGTCATACTATGTCGAAAACACATGACAAACATTTTGACTTGTCTATCAACGCTAATTCGCATGAAAAATTCCGCATCCCAAACCAACCTGATACCGGCGACGGTAATAGTGTCGACGTTCAGGTTGAACGTAATTTGTTTATGCAAAATTCCATCGAGTACCAAGCAAGTTTGCAATTCTTAAATGGCAAAATTAAAGGGTTGAAGTCAGCCCTTAGTGGAGGGCAATAACAATGAGTTTATATAATGTATTTGGTGTCTCAGGCACTGGTATGAGCGCTCAATCAGTACGATTGAACACAACAGCAAGTAATATTGCTAACGCCAATACGGTGTCGAGTAGTGTCGGTGAAACTTACCGCGCAAGGCATCCAGTTTTTGCCGCAGAAATGGATAAAGCACTTGGTGCTCAAACACAGTCTCCAGGCGTTAATGTGCTCGGCATTGTTGAAAGTGACGCTCCGCTAAACATTGAACATAACCCAAGTCATCCAATGGCAGATAGCGATGGTTATATTTACAAACCTAATGTCAACGTTGTTGAAGAAATGGCAAACATGATCTCAGCATCACGCTCTTATGAGACAAATGTGCAAGTTGCTGATGCAGCAAAGCAAATGTTGAGTAAAACATTACAAATGGGTCAACGTTAAGGTAATACACCATGATAGATAACACTATATCAAATTCGTTAACAGAAGATTTACGTTGGCAGGAAGAAAGCATTGTAACTAACGAAGTGAATGGCCAGATGGGTCAAGAAGACTTCTATACCTTGCTTACCACACAGCTATCGATGCAGGACCCGCTAAATCCAACATCTAATGAAGACATGATTTCTCAGATGACGCAATTCACAATGGCTGATGGGATCACAGGTCTAGGTGACAAAATGGATTCTTTGACAGCATCGATGACATCGAACCAAGCACTAGAAGCGTCTTCTTTAGTTGGACGAAACGTGTTGTTGAATAGTCCGATGGCCTATTCAGATGGCACAGGCTTTAAAGGGCAAGTGCCTTTAGGCAGTTCAACTCAGAACGTATTGGTAGAAATTACTAGCTCTACGGGTGGTTCCGTTATCATTCCTTATGGTAGTCAACAATCTGGTTTAATGGACTTTGAATGGGATGGTAAAGATCTGGACGGCAATCCATGGCCTCCTGGACCATACGAAGTCAAAGTTACAGGTTTGCCAAATGGGGCGACTGAATCAGAAAGCTTCTCTGTTTTAAGCTATGGCAACGTAAGTTCGGTCACTTTAGGACAAAATGGCACGGGACTTGAATTGAATATACAAGGATTAGGCGCAATCAGATTGTCAGACATTTTGGCAGTAGGCGACTAGTTAACTAATTTAAACGATACATTTTCTTTTAAGAGCTGCATATCGCAGTTCAGAAAGTAACAATAGGAGAATCCTATGTCTTTTAATATTGCATTGAGTGGCTTAAAAGCAGCTCAAAAAGACCTAGATGTAACCGCGAACAACATTGCGAACGTAAACACTTATGGATTTAAAGAGTCTCGAGCAGAATTTGCCGACGTCTTTTCTTCCTCCATCTTCTCAAACTCGCGAACTGCAAACGGCGAAGGTGTGTTAATCAATGACGTAGCACAACAGTTTACTCAAGGTAGCCTATTGTTTACTTCAAACTCCCTAGATATGGCTGTATCGGGTGGTGGTTTTTTTGCATTAACCAATGACTTATTGAGTCGTGACATAACGTATTCGCGTTCTGGAGCGTTCAAACTCGATGCAGATAATTACATTGTTAACTCAAACGGCAATTATTTGCAGGGCTTCCCTGTCAATGACGACGGTTCTGTTAAATCGGTTAGTTTGAGTACAACACGACCTGTACAAATTCCTGATACAGCAGGAGCGCCTCAGCAAACCTCTGCTATCGATATGACATTTAACTTAGACAGCAACGAAACTGCACTTGACCCAACAGCGTTTGACGCATCAGACACTTCTAGTTATACATCATCAACGTCTACGGTTATTTATGATTCACTTGGTAACAGCCGTATAGCGTCTGTTTATTATGTTAAGGCAAATACCCCAGCTATTTTAGACGCGAACGCGACACTAGATGCGACCTCTGCATCTGACGGTTTTGTTGGTGGATTAGCGGCTGTACCTGCAGCACAACAAAACAATTCTAATACTTGGATTATGTATGCCACAGTGACAGATGAAGACGGCAATACGTTACCTGTTGATCTTGAGCAAGATACCGCACTTGGTGTAACCGGTGTTGGTTTTGAATCGCGTTCAGGTCAACGAGGCATGTTATTGCAGTTTGACAGTGCTGGTGCTGCGGTTGAAGAAACGTTTCCAAACCCTAAATCTGAACGTTTAGGTTTAACGACAAGTGCTACGGCAATTGTTCCAGCGCCAGTCGCACCATTTGATGGGGCGAATGCAATTACCAATGGTGCCGATGCCGACCAAACGTTTAATATTAATATGTCTGGTTTATCCCAGTTCTCATCGCCATTTGAAGTGTCTGGTTTAAGCCAAGACGGTAAGACTGTTGGTCGATTAACCGGCGTAACTATTGGTACAGACGGCCTTATTGAATCTAAATATTCAAATGGTGATTCAGTTCCAGTAACAAAAATAATGTTAGCGAGATTTGCCAACGAACAGGGGTTGACTCAAATAGGTAATACGTCGTGGACGGAAAGCCAAACCTCTGGCCAACCGCTTGCAGGTGAAGCCGACTCTGGGACATTCGGGCAAATTCGTTCAGGTACATTGGAGCAATCCAATACCAACCTAACTACTGAATTGGTTGACCTAATTACCGCACAGCGGAATTATCAAGCAAACTCACGTGCACTGGAAGTTAACTCAACAATCACTCAGGCTATCCTGCAATTGCGTTAATTTTAGTCATCAGTGTTATTTAAAAGCCAATCTTAGATTGGCTTTTTTTGTGCCTAAAATAAAAATTATAAGTCCAAAAGTTACATTGTTAATGAAGCATTTATGCAGTTCTGGTAGACTACCGCGCTTTCAATATTAGGGTAATTTCCTGCCCAAAATGTGCAATTTGGAGTTGTCATGTTTAATCTGATCACAAAAAGTGATTCTAATGTAAAAAATGATGTCCTGTCGGGGATCACCGTTGCGTTAGCGCTCGTGCCAGAAGCCGTGGCGTTTGCGTTTGTAGCAGGTGTGGATCCTATGGTCGGTTTATATGCCGCATTTATGATGGGCTTAATTACATCGGCAATCGGTGGCCGCCCAGGCATGATTTCTGGTGCAACCGGTGCGATGGCTGTTGTTATGGTTGCGTTAGTTGCGCAATACGGCGTTCAATATCTGTTTGCCGCGGTTATTCTAGCGGGGATATTACAGATATTGGCTGGGGTATTTAGGTTAGGGAAGTTTATTCGACTTGTGCCTTATCCTGTTATGTTGGGTTTTGTAAATGGCCTTGCGATTGTTATATTCCTAGCGCAGATGGGGCAGTTCAAAATTGTTGATGCCGCAGGTATTCAACAATGGATGCAAGGTAATCAAATGTACATCATGTTAGGCCTTGTTGCCCTAACGATGGGGATTATTCATTTTTTACCTAAGCTAACTACCGCTATTCCGGCTTCATTAGTCGCTATCTTAACGGTTACTGGCATTGTCCATGGCTTAGATGTTGACGCACGAACGGTTATCGATTTTGTTCGTGATATGGTGCCTGAAGCTGAAAAAGCCACCGTTACACTGGCTGGTGAACTTCCTAGTTTTGCCATCCCAATGGTGCCGTTTACACTTGAAACTCTATATATCGTGCTACCTACTGCAATTATTCTGTCACTTGTTGGTCTAATCGAGTCGTTATTAACACTGACACTTATCGATGAATTAACGGATACACGTGGTCGTGGCAATAAAGAATGTATCGGTCAAGGCGTTGCAAATTCGGTAAACGGATTTTTCGGCGGCATGGGTGGTTGTGCGATGATTGGTCAATCAATGATCAATATTAACTCTGGTGGTCGTGGTCGTTTATCTGGGATCACAGCGGCACTGGTTTTGTTAGCGTTTATCTTGTTCTTAGCGCCTTGGATTGAATTGATCCCACTTGCTGCATTAGTTGGCGTGATGTTCATGGTGGTCTTAGGAACCTTTGAATGGGCATCATTCAAAATTCTACGTGGCGCAAATAAAGAAGACGCGTTTGTGTTATTGCTCGTGACTGGCGTTACGGTAATTGCCGACCTTGCCATTGCGGTTGTTGTTGGTGTTATTGTTTCTGCGTTAGTTTTTGCCTGGAAACATGCAACTCATTTATTTGTCAGAACCTCTGTGGATAGCGAAGGTTGGAAAGTCTATGACTTAGAAGGACCATTGTTTTTTGGTTCGGTGGGCCATTTCCGCGAGTTGTTTGATGTTGAAAACGATCCGAACGACGTGGTAATCGAATTCAAAAATTCTCGTATTTGGGACAGTTCTGGTTTAGATGCAATTGATGGTTTAGCTGATAAATACGTTGCCGCTGGCAAAAAATTGCATATTCGTCATATCAGTCCTGAATGTCGTGATTTACTTGAAAAAGCGCAGAAGTTTGTTGAAATGAATATCAATGAAGATCCTCGTTATCATGTAGCGTCTGATAAATTAGGCTAAATTCATTTATTCAATTGATGAAATAACAAGATTAAAAAAGGTGGCCTAGACCACCTTTTTTGTTTCTTACGTTTTGTTTCTTACGTTTTGTTATCTAGCTTGGTTAAGTCGTTTAGTAAGTTGTTTTAAGTATGCCGCGCTAAACCAACGCGGCATTATCAAACGTGCTTATATCAAACAAGGCTATTTAAGCTTTAGATTTAACCCACTGGTTAACTAGGTCTTCTAGAACATTTAATGGTACCGCACCATTTTTAAGGACAACGTCGTGGAACTCAGGAAGGCTAAACTTGCTCCCTAGTTTTGACTTCGCCGCTTCACGTAATTCAACAATTTTTAACATACCAATTTTGTATGCCGTTGCCTGAGATGCCATAACAATATGACGTTCAACCATTTTAACTGCATCTGGTTTAGGATTTGGCGTGTTGTTTACGTAATACGCAATACCTTCTTCACGGGTCCATTTTTTAGCATGGATGCCTGTATCGACGACTAAACGACAAGCACGCCATAATTCCATAGCAAGACGACCAAAATCAGAATACGGATCTTCGTAAAGGCCAATCTCTTTAGGGATCATTTCAGAGTATAAACCCCAACCTTCAACATACGCTGTGTATCCACCAAATTTACGGAATTTAGGAATTCCTTCTAATTCTTGAGCAATGGCAATTTGCATATGGTGGCCGGGAATACCTTCATGGTAAGCCAATGCTTCCATTTGATAAGTTGGCATGTCACTCATACGGTACAAGTTCGCGTAATAGGTGCCAGGACGTGAGCCATCTGGAGCCGGTTGTTGGTAAAAAGCTTTACCTGCTGATTTTTCACGGAAAGACTCAACTGCTTTTACAATCATGTCTGCTTTTGGTTTAACGATAAACAACTCGTCTAAACGTGACTTCATGTTGTCGATTAAAGCAACCGCTTCATCTAAGTAACGCTTTTTACCTGCTTCGGTTTCAGGGTAATAAAACTGTTTGTCGGTACGCATAAATTCGAAAAATGCCTGCAAGTCACCTTTGAAGTTTACTTGCTTCATGATGCCGCGCATTTCGTTATGAATTCTCTCTACTTCACTTAAACCAATGTTGTGGATCTCATTTGCAGTTTTAGTGGTCGTTGTCGTATTTTTAAGGGCATTGTTATAAAACTTTTTGCCGTTTGGAAATTTCCAAACACCGTCAATATTGTCAGCTCGGGCTTCCAGTTTTTCAAGATTAACGATTAAGCTTTCGTATGCTGGCTTAAATGAGTTAGTTAATGCAAATTTAGCGTCAGCAAGAAGTTTGTCTTTTTCTGTTTGCTCAATTTCAAGTGCAGCTACTTTGCGGCTGAAGTCAGCTAATACTGTGCTGTCTTCGCCATTATCAAAAGGTGCGCCTTTCAATAGGTTTTTACTGTCAGAAATGACATAAGGGTAAACAAATTTAGGTGCGATAATACCTAAGTCAGCTCGTTTGTTTAGGCCTTTCTCCAATTCAGAGAACAATGTCTTCACACCGTGAATACGGCTTATATAAGCCTCTGCATCTGATACAGATGAAATTTGGTGTTGGTTGATTAACAACGAAGGAACCATAGAGTGCAAACCAAACATTTGATTAACTGGGTAGTTATGGTTACGCCATTTGAAATCGGCAATTTGGTCTTTTAGTTGCTGAACAATCAGTTTATAGCTAAGTGCAGTTTGAGCATCAAGCTTTTTAACGTCAATGGTTCTAACTTTTTTCAAATCTTGTTTAGTGAACTCTAGTTCTTTTAACTCGTTAGCTTCAGAGATGTCATCCCATTTACCGTAATCTTTTTTAATGGCCATATAAGTTTGATAAATAGGAGAGCGCATTACGCCTTCAGTAAATATATCTTCAAATATTTTGTTGGCTTTCTCAGATTCAGCTTGTGTGCTAACTTCAACAGCCGTTTTTTGATCTAATGAAAGATTTGGCATCATTTCGCAGGCTGTCAGGCCAAGCGTCAATGTAACCGCTAGTGCAGTGTATTTTAATTTCATCAATGTTCCCTTTTTTATTATAAGTATAGGGTGATAGGGCACCCGAATTTATTAGTTATTTATTCCGGTGGCGTTACGTCTGTTTAAACCCAAATCGCTGCCAAAATAATGTATCGGATAAAGTACGTTATGAGTGTAACAAAAAGTTGGTAAATGGCGAGTTACTAAGCGTAAGTCAAAAGAAATATACGGTGAATAGCATAAAACCAAAGGTAGATAGGGGGAGGGCGCATAAAGTCAAAGTTAGATTAGGCTAAAAATAGATCTAAAAGGTCATTGTAAAATAAATGACCATGAGGCGTTATGCTAAAAATATTGGGACGATTAGCGCTAATCAACCCTTTGGCAATGGCTTGTTGGAGAGGTACATCGATACTGCTGGCGTCAAGACCGGTAAACTGGCTGAAGTCGGCTAAATCAAATGGTTCAAACAATCTGAGCTTGTTCATAAAGTACTCAAATGGCAAGTCGTCTTCTGGCACCGTCCATTGTTTTTTCAAATAGGGCTGAGTTAAATCCATATATCCTTTTGGGTGCTTCACTTTCTCAGTGCGGACGATGTTGCCATTTGGCAGGTTGGTTATTTTACCATGTGCTCCGCAACCAATCCCAAGATAGTCACCAAATCGCCAGTAATTTAAGTTGTGTTTGCACTCAAACCCGGGCTTGGCGTAGGCCGAGATTTCATATTGACGATAACCGGCATCGGCGATAAGTTTCTGACCTTCTTCTTGTATCGTCCATAGAATGTCGTCTTCAGGTAAAGTTGGCGGCCTAAAATAAAATAACGTATTTGGTTCAATCGTTAATTGATACCAAGATAAATGTGTAGGCGAAAGGTCAATTGCGTTTGCTAGATCACCAAGGGCGTCATCTAACGTTTGGTCTGGCAACCCATGCATTAAATCGAGATTAAATGTTGGTACAGTCGACGTTGCAAAACGGGCTGCTTTTTCCGCTTCATCAGGGGAGTGTATTCGCCCTAATGCTTCTAGTTTGTCGGCCTGAAAACTTTGCACGCCGATGGAGATACGATTCACACCGGCATCAGAAAAACCGCTAAATTTATTGTATTCCAGCGTCCCTGGGTTTGCTTCGAGTGTTATCTCAATATCTGGTGCAAATTCAATGCGGTTTTGAACTTCAGCTAATAACCGAGCAATGGCGGTTTCAGATAACAAACTCGGGGTTCCACCACCAATAAATATAGAATGGAGTTGCCGACCTTGTACCCACTTTAAGTCAACCGTGAGATCGTCAATCAAATGCGATACATATTCCTGCTCAGGGATCCCATATTTAAGCGCATGGGAATTAAAATCACAATAAGGACACTTTTGCACACACCATGGAATGTGGATATATAAACTCAACGGCGGTAATTGCAAGGTATTCAAATTGACGACTCTTTATTTGTTTTTTGTGAGCTTAGACGCATTTAATGATGCTTTCGCATTAGTTATATACCACTTTTGCGTTGTTGCTCTAGTTGTGCCACTAATTGACGCAGTGCCTGGCCGCGATGGCTTAGACCATGCTTCTCGTCTGGAGTTAATTGCGCAGCTGTCTTATCTAAATGTGGTTGATAAAAAACAGGATCGTAACCAAATCCATTGTCACCGCTGCGTTGCGTCTGGATAACACCGTCCCAATGACCCTGACAAATAATTGGGGTTGGGTCGTCAGCATGACGCATATAAACTAAAACACAAACAAATCGAGCCTGGCGCTGAGAAGTGTCAACGTCGCTCAACATGCCGAGTAATTTATCTATATTGGTGCCATCTGTTGCATTGTCACCGGCAAAGCGCGCTGAATAAATACCCGGAGCACCGTTTAAAGCAGCGACTTCTAAACCTGAGTCATCTGCAATACAGGGTAAACCGGTTACCTGTGCTGCATGACGGGCTTTGATAATTGCGTTTTCAACAAACGTGGTACCAGTTTCTGGCACTTCTTCAACGTTAAATTGGCTTTGTGGAACTACGTTAAGGCCAAACGGCGCTAACATTTCTTTTAATTCGTTAACTTTGCCTTTGTTACCTGAGGCGAGAAGAATATCTTTCATTAAATTTTTAAATCTTATTGGATTTGGAGTGAATGATAAGGGGAAAGCGCCAATGAATAAATAGAAGACCCAAAAAAACCGCGATTATTTCTAATCACGGCTTAATCAATTTTAGCTTAATTGAAATTATGCAAAGTTTTGGTTTGCAAATTCCCAGTTAACTAATGCCCAGAAACCTTTTAGGTAATCTGGACGAACATTGCGGTAATCAATGTAATAAGCGTGTTCCCAAAGGTCCACTGTAAGAATTGGTGTAACACCTTCTTCAGTGATTGGTGTACCCGCGTTTGATGTATTTACGATGTCTAGTGAACCGTCAGCTAATTTAACTAACCAAGTCCAGCTAGAACCGAAGTTGTTAACTGCTTTGTCGTTAAGCGCTGCTTGGAATGCCTCAAAAGAACCCCATTTTGCGTTGATCGCGTCTGCAACTGCACCTGTTGCAACACCACCACCATTCGGGCTTAATGAATTCCAATAAAACGTGTGGTTCCAGATCTGAGCTGCATTGTTGAATACGCCACCGTCAGAACTCTTTACGATTTCTTCTAATGATTTACCTTCAAATTCAGTTCCGCCGATAAGACCGTTTAATTTAACAACATAAGTGTTGTGGTGTTTACCGTGGTGAAAGTCTAATGTCTCAGCTGAGATGTGTGGTTCTAATGCATCTTTTGCATAAGGTAGAGCTGGTAATTCGAACGCCATGTTGGTCTCTCCGTTGGCTTTGTTTATGTTTGCTGTTAAGATTATAAAACTTGACTAATTTACTCAAGTATAAGTTTTATAACCTTATGTTAATTTTTATATAACAGTTAAATAAGGGTTGAATATTGAGATTCAAGCATCCATTTTAAACTATGTTATCGCTTTTTCATTAATTTTTATAAAACAACCAGATTATAAAACGACTGAATTTTACTTGAATGCCTACATTGGCACATGACACCAGAGGTTAACAATGGAAACCATTGATAAAATCAAACAACAAATCGCCGAAAATCCAATTTTAATCTACATGAAGGGTAGTCCAAAATTACCATCATGTGGTTTTTCTTCGCAAGCAACACAAGCGTTAATGCAATGTGGCGAACCGTTTGCTTACGTAGATATTTTACAAAACCCAGATATTCGCTCTGAACTACCTGCCTATGCTGAATGGCCAACGTTCCCACAATTATGGGTCGACGGTGAATTAGTTGGTGGCTGCGATATTATTATGGAAATGTTTCAAAAAGGTGAACTTCAACCATTGGTTGCTGAAACCGCTGCAAAATATAAAGACGATTCTGAAGCCGCGGCTGAATAATTCGTTTTATCATTGCTTAAATGCCAAGTTGAATTACTGACATTGGTGTGAAAAAAAACCGAAAACGTGCAGGCGATTTCGGTTTTTTTGTGCTTGCAATAGCAACATAACTTAGCTGGCACTAACTTTGCTTTCTTTAGTGTAAATATAATGACAGTTGTTAAAGCACTGTGGTATTCAATAATTGACGAACACAACTGTGCGTTGTCATTAGAATGGCAATTTGAATATTGAATACTATGTCTGTGGTTAATATAAATGCACTACGAGGCTAGGGCGATTAAACTCTATTTATGAATTGGTTAAGACTGATATTAAATCTGACACTATTATTGTTGTTTGCCGCTTGTAGCGACCAGCAAAAAAATGGCGTGTCTCCGGCAACTATTGCCAGCGTAAATGCTGGGCAAGATATTACCGTGATTGAAGGTGTGGCATTCACATTAAATGCTGAAGTATATCCCGCCGGCGGCGTTATTAGTTGGGTTCAAACCCAAGGCCCAGCTATTGAAGAATTCCCAGAAGAACCCGCCGCGACGATGGAGCTTATTACACCAACCGTTAATGTCGACTCTACATTAACCTTTGAGATCACCTATACATCAATTGATGGCCAGCAAGTTAAAGACTCAGTTAATGTTTTTGTCACCAATAAAAACAGTGCACCTGTTGCGATTATAAAAGCCAGTAATACCGAACTTCCGCCATATAATACTTATGATATCGTCACATTAACCGGCGAAGACAGTTATGATATAGACGGTGAAATTAGGGAATATCAATGGCGACAAGTCGACAGTAACGCGCCTTTAAGTTTTACCACTGAAAAAAATGATGTTGCCGTTTCTTTCGAAGCCCCATTGGTAGCAACACTCACAAACTACAAGCTTCAGCTTACAGTAATTGATAATTTTGAAGCCGCTCAAAGTAATATTTACGACGTACAAATATCTGCCGCTGGCGTTTCTATCGCAGCTAATGCTGGGGATGACCGAGAAGTAGATGAATTTACGTTAGTCCTGCTTGACGGCACCAATAGTGTCGCGACAAACTCCGACTATAGTTGTCTTTGGACACAAACAAGTGGTACGGATGTCACGATTAATGACTCGGCTACCTGTAATGCCAACTTTATCGCGCCAGATGTCGATTCAGAAGAGGTGCTTATATTTAAACTCACCGTCACTGATACATTAAACAACAACGGCAGTGATTCTGTTTCAATTACGGTTGGCCCACTTAATTTAGGATTATTGCACGACACGGGTGTAACAGAGTGTTATGACAATACCGGCCAGATTGATTGTGGGGCTGATGAGTTTCCTTCTCAGGATGCCGAACATGGCCGAGACTCGGTCTATCAAGTTCTAGACAAAAGTGGCACCGGTTCACAGTCATTCGACTTTACTAAGTTTGATGTGAATGGCGATGAGATAGAAAACGACAATGAAGTGTTTAGCTGCGTTCGAGACAATTTCACTGGCCTAATATGGGAGGTGAAAGCTCAGATTGCTGTACCGCAGTTCTCTACCTTAAGAGGCGCAGAGAATTACTATTCTTATGATGACACCGCCGTTGGTTCGTCTTCTTGTTCAAGTAGCGTTTCATGTGGCGTCGATACCTATGTGAATAGCGTAAATACGGCCACATTTTGTGGTGGGGCAAACTGGCGAGTGCCTACTTATATGGAATTGTTGTCGATCATCAATTACAACGACACCGATCAAGACTTTCTGCTCGACTCAGAGTTATTCCGATATCACCCAAATCGCACAACCTTGGGTCATAAGTTTTACTGGACATCTGATGAAGGGGCCGAAGGTGGTGGCGGGTTCCAGTGGGTTTTGGATCTGTCGACGGGCGATGACTCTGTTATCCTGCCGTCAAAGTCTGCGTATATTATGTTAGTGAGAACACCATAATGAAAAGCATTAAAATTACCCGTTTAGTTACGTTTGCTTTGGCTAATTTAGCTTTGCTATCAAATAGCGTTTACGCCGAACAAAGCTGTGATGGCGAAACTGAAACAACGCCGTCTGATAGATTTGACATAGGTACAACGGATACTTATTTGAACGATTCTCTTACGGGCTTGATATGGGCAAAGTGTGTTGTTGGGCAAACATGGAATACCACTTCGCAAACATGTGTTGGCGAGCCGTTACGTCTGACCTGGCAACAAGCATTACAACAAGCAGCGACCTTTAGAGTAAATAACAATACAGATTGGCGTTTACCCAATCTCAAAGAGTTAGCGTCGATTGTTGAACATAAATGTGTATCGCCGTCGATTAATATATCTATGTTCCCAGCGTCGCCGGTTGGCGGATTTTGGACGTCAACCCCTAATACATCTGCCGACTTGTCAATGGAGGCGTGGTCAATCGCTTTTGATAACGGCCGCATCGACAGCTCCGACAAATTTTCTGATTTCTATGTACGAATGGTACGATACGCTGAATAACATGGAAACTTGTTCATAGTCGCGCCAGACTATAATATGACGACAAATTTTTAGTTAGGCGTATCCGTTGACATATTTACGACCATTTTGGGTTATCTTTACTGCAGTTTTTTTACTCGTTGGCAACGCAAAAGCAGCCCATGCTGGCGGGTGCCCAATTCAACTAAAAATGGGATTACTCATTTCTCCTGATCACATACGTGTTATGCAACGTGGTCGTACTTTTGTACAAATTAACAACGATTCACAGCTGTTTATCAACGGCGATCTTATTGTTTTAACCGACCAAGAAAAATACATGGTTCGAGAATTTAGCTTAGGGTTAAGAAAAGAGCTTCCTGAAATAGTTATGATCGCGATGGAAAGTATGGAGCTTGGCTTCGACGCGTTCGATAAAGTTGTTAAAAGCTTAGCTGGCAGCGACTCAGCAAGAGGTATTGAAGAACACTTTAGTAAACTGAAAAACGGCATATTAGAAAAGTTTGCCCGCAGCGGTGACAACTTTTATATCGCGCCTCAGGCCCTTAATAAGTTAGACGATTTTTTCGAAGATGAATTGGGAAACCAAGTAAATCAAATTGTTACTGACTCACTGCAAATTATGTTAGGTGCAATGGGAGAGGCTTTGCGAGAAAACGACGATGGAATAGAAGGCACCAATATTGATATTGGAGAGCGGGTTAAAATGTTAAGTGAAGACGTTGATAAATCGCTTAAAATTAATGCTGATCGGATTGCCGTAAAAGCAAACGCCTTTTGTCAGCGCTTTGAATCGTTAGATAAAACCGAAACACGACTGCAAAGTCATATCCCCGGCTTGTTAAAATATGATATTTTAAGCAACCAGTTGACCGGCCACGATTGAACCATTTCAATTACAGTAGAAAAAATTTACAATGCGGGATGCCGATATAAGTGGTCAACTTAGTCACCAAAATTAAAATAATAATAACTTAAAGTTAGGTAAAACATGTCGCAAGATAATGCCGGTTCGTCACCGGAAGAAAATAATGGTTCAGCAGATAAAATCCCAAATAAACCAAATGGCTCAGGCTTATCTCGTATTTTAAAAGCGACTCATTGCTCAATCTTGGGCTTTAAAGCAGCCTTTAAACATGAAGCTGCGTTCCGCCAAGAACTGATCCTTGTTTTATTCTTAACACCTGTCGCTTTTTTCATTTCAGACACCTTGTTTGGTTTTGCGATGTTGCTCATCGCGATGTTATTTGTGCTTATCGTTGAGTTATTAAATTCAGCTATAGAAGCAACTGTTGACCGTATTGGTTTTGAACGGCACGAATTGTCGGGCAGAGCAAAAGACTTAGGGAGTGCTGCAGTTACACTAGCACTCACCATTGCAAGTCTAGTTTGGCTTGTACATATTATTGATTTTATTAATCGATAGTCATTAGATAACACCACCTTTTTATTATTGGAGCTTTTCTCATATGCGAGCGTATTTTAGTGCCTGTTTATTTTTATTATGTTTAACAGGTCAGGCTCAGGCCAAGGACTTTAAATTTACACCCGACGCCGCGTGGCAAACGATAAAATCAGACTATCAGTCGTTTTATACCTCAGAGCGCCTATGGCGAGCGGCTAAGTTTTACGGTGTTGGTGCTGTTATTGCGCATACAAATATTGATACGGAATTTCAACAGTGGCATCGCGATAATGTGGTATCTGGCACATCAAAAGATGTTGCCAAAGTGGCAAAATTATTTGGCGAAAAAAACATCTTGGTTCCGCTTACCCTTGTCGCCGCATCGATGCAGATCGCAGATGCGTCAAGTAAAACCGGAGCGTGGGGTGAACGCACAATGCGAGCCTATTTAGTCGGTGGTCCAGCAATGTATGCGGTGCAAATATTAACAGGGGGCTCAAGACCGTCTGACGAATACCAAGATGCTAAATGGCGACCGTTTAACGACAGTAATGGGGTCAGTGGTCATTCATTTGTGGGCGCAGTGCCATTTATCACTTTAGCGCAAACCGAGGGATTAGCGCCGTGGCAAAGAAATGTTGCTTATTTTGCATCAACCTTGTCAGGCTGGTCTCGAATACATGATGACGCCCACTATTTATCTCAAGTGCTACTCGGTTGGTATATGGCATGGGAGTCGGTCAATAGTGTAAATAAAAATGATATTGGGAGCTGGTATCAATTTCATCCTTATGCATTTTATGACGGCTTAGGCATGGGCGTTACCATTAGTTGGTAAAACGTTAGTCGGAAATGTATATGATACAAATCCATGGCGTTTCCAGTAATTGATAAAAGTGCAAAAGGCTCCTATTGAGTTTGGGCTTAATTTATCGCATTTACCATCAAGTTAAATGGTCCTTTTAAGTGTTCCAAAGGTATTAGTAATGAATATGACGTATCTCACAACGTTAAAAAATGCATTTTCAGTAAAACAAAATTCAGAACAAATGTTTCGTTTTCTGGCGTACAGCTTTTTGTTTTCGTGGTTACTGTTATTAACATTTTTAATCAATGTAAATGGCGAGCAAAGTATATTGGGTACTGCGTATTCACTGATTATTCCGCTTTATTACTATCTATTATTTTTAGTGGTCACATCGTTAATACTGCCGCTGTTTTGGATCAAACGACTGGCCGTATGTATCCTAATCCCCAAGATCCTGTTTGATATTGTATTGATTGGAGATTTCTTTCTATTTGGGGTTTACCGCTTTCACGTAGACATGATGTTCATCAATATGTTGCTTCACGATTTTAAAGGCATAGGGATATCCTTTGGCTTAGTGCTGTTGGCTCTTTTTGTCGCGTCATTAGTGGCATTAGTAAATATTGTCATTTACCGTAAATGCCATAAGTTTCCAGCCTTAAAGCTTTATCGAATTAACTTTGCCGTCTTTGTCGTGTTTCTTCTTGGGCAAGTGGTTCATGTTGTCGGCTATGAGTACCGACAGGTTAATATTACAAAGTACACACCGTATTTTCCGTATTACGCGCCTCTGACGTCCAATAGTTTAATGACTAAGCTGAAAAAAAACTTCCCGGACACCTTTCCGGAAGTAGCTGAAACGGGAACGGGTCAAGTTGGCAATATTCTGACAAGTGGTGGTAAAGCAAATGGAAATGATAGTTTGCTAAATTACCCTTTGCAGGCATTAGAGTGTAAACCAAATGCAGAACAATCGCTGCCCAACATATTATTGTTTGTTGCAGAAAGTTGGCGACAGGATGTTATGAATATGGATGTCACGCCGAATATTGCTAAGTTTGGTGAGTCTGCTATTGAATACACCAACCACTTTAGTGGTGGCAATGTTACGGTAAATGGTCTGTTTTCTATGATGTATGGATTGCATCCAACCTATCGTGATTTTATGACAGCGGAACCATTTAAACACCAAACATTATTAACCAAAACCCTCGAGAGTTTAGGTTATGATATCGGCGTTTATACCTCGTCAAATTTGGATCGTTTCTCCCTTAAGCCAATGTTTTTTGGTGATATTGAAAATAAAAATTACGTTAATCCGCTGGATGGTAATTTATTGCAAAATGACCAAGGAGCCGTGACTAAGTTGTTGAGGGATTTACGCTCAGGGGCAAATGAAAGCAAAAAGCCGTGGTTTAAATTTGTGTTCCTAAGTTCATCTCACCATAACTACCAATATCCGAAAGAGCTTGAAAAATTTGTTCCGATTGAGAAAAACCCGGAGAAATTTTTATTCAATAAGGATATGGACCCAGTCCCATTGTTTAATCGATATAAAAACTCGGTGCATTTTATCGACTCAATGTTCGGCGACATTTGGCAAGCGGTTGAAGAAACTGGGCAAGCGGATGATACATTTACCATAGTAACGTCTGATCACGGCGAGGAGTTTAACGACAATAAGCTCGGATACTGGGGGCATGGCAACAACTTTACAAAAGTGCAATTAGCCGTGCCTATGTTAGTGAAACCAACTAAGTCAAACGCTAAAGACAAGCCCAAAAAAGTCACGAGTTTAACGGGCCATATTGACGTGGTCCCGACCATTTTACAAAATATAGCAAACTGCCAAAATCCAACAACAGATTACAGCAATGGCTTCAACCTATTTCAATTACCAGACCACCGTGACGGTATTATCGCCGCGAGTTACAAAGACAAAGCCTATTTAATCAATGGCAATGTTTACGCCACCGGCCTTTCTGTTGAAAGCTACAAAGTAGAAGATTTAAATAATAAAAATGAAGACTTTGACTATTCAGGCCTAAACAAGTTAAAGCAGCAAGAATCCCACTTACTGCAACACTAAACAACGAAAGCACCTGGTTCAGGAACGAATGGGTGACCCCGCAGGTTTTGGGATGACGTTTTATTAGAAAGGATCGTCATTCCAATATCGCCGTGGCTCGACTAATTTTACAAGCTAGGGATGACGTTTTCTGTTTTGTTCTGAAGGTGGTTTCTCTTTAAAACAAGGTGTTGTTACACCTAAATATCAGGTGACTTTTTCCTTCGTCTAAATCCCCCTTAGTTGAGATTTATATCTCGAAGTGAACGGCAGGGACGCCGTTGCAAGGGATGGTTGTATATGGACGTACTTTCATCCCGTCTTCGACGATAATATAAATATCAAATAAGGATTAGGGATTTGGCCGAAAGCAGTCTTTTTGCCTACTTTTCTAGCTGTTGAGAAAAGTAACTCGCCTATAGGCGAAAGCCGCCTGCAAGGCAAAAGCCCCGCGCCAGTATGGTCGACGCAGTCGAAATAGCTGCCTGCAAGGCAAACTATGACATTCCTCTGCACTCGGTTGGAGATCCTGAATATCGCCGTGGCTCGACTCATGTTACAAGCTAGGGATGACGTTTCTGTTTTGTTCTGCAGGTGGTTTCTCTTTAAAACAAGGTGTTGTTACACCTAAAGTTCAGGCGACTTTTTCCTTCGTATAAATCTTAAATAAGGATTAGGGATTTAGCCGAAAGCGGTCTTTTGGTTACTTTTCTAGCTGTTGAGAAAAGTAACTCGCCTTTAGGCGAAAAGTCGCCTGCAAGGCACAAGCCCCACGCCAGTATGGTCGACGCAGTCGAAATAGCTGCCTGCAAGGCAAACTATGACATTCCTCTGCACTCGGTTGGAGATCCTGAATATCGCTTAGGCTCTTTTAGGATGACGGTCTTTTCTGTTTGGTTCGGATGATGGCTTGTTCTGTTTAATTGTCGCTTAATAAAGACGTTTTTCTGGGTATTTGGAATGGTGACTTTTCTCAAAAACAACAAGTTATCACACCAAAAGTTCAGGATACATATAACTTCGTCTAAATCCCCCTTAGTTGAGATTTATATCTCGAAGTGAACGGCAGGGACGCCGTTGCAAGGAATGTTTTCACTTCAAGGAAGAAGGGAATTCGTCAGTACATGGATGTACGTCAGACGAACCATGGACGAAAT
>NZ_JAHKQH010000022.1 GCF_018861025.1 Psychrosphaera sp. B3R10
GTATTATTGTCTAACGTCACCGCCCCTGAGCCACTGCTCACCGTCACCGTGCCGCCTAACGCATTCGTATCTTCATCCAATATCACCGAGCCATTGGCGCCGCTCGTATCTATCGTACTCGCCCCTGTTATCGCTAACGCACCGCTGTCCGTTACACTGTCGGCTTCTGTCACAACAAAGCTGCCCATTGACCCTTCAACCGCCAATGCCGCCGCATCTTCTATCGTCACCATGCCACTTGATGTGCTTACCAAGCTCAGTGCCGTTGTGCCATTATCCAGCGTAATATCGCCCGCGCCACTTGATACCGTCACCACACCCGTTAAGGCATTTGTATCGCCATCAAGCACCACACTGCCATCGCCTGTGGTGGTTAATCCTGTCGTACCCGCCACCATTAATGTGCCGCTATCAGTGATACCCGTTGAGCTGCTCACCAATAAGTTATTGCCTACCGACCCTTGCAGGTCAACCATGCCCGCATCTTCTATCGTCACATCATTACCGCTCGTGACCACTAAGGCTAAATCCGTCGCATCATTATCCAGCGTGATGTCACCTGTGCCCGCCGCTATCGTAACTGTGCCACTTAGCGCGTTGCTGTCATCATCTAATATTACTGAGCCGTTGGTGGCTGACGTTGCTAACGTCACGTCCCCCGTAGTTATTGTTCCAGAGTCAGTTATGCCACCAGCGCCCGTAATTGTTGAAGAAATCGAATCGGCTGTCGTCACGCCAAAATCAAGTCCTTGACCATTATTAACAGATAAAGCGCCACCTGTGGTTCCAGAAACTGAACCGGAAATAAGATTAATTCCACTCAAATCTGCGTCATTAGTCACCACTAATTCAACATCACCCGCAGTGATCACGGTACTGCCTGTATTCACAATGCTATCAGCAGCAATTGTTAGTGCGTCACTACCTAAATCCAATGCATTTTGAGTCGTCAGTGCGCCCGCCGTTAAAACGTTAATGCCAGCGTGAGTGGTTGTTGTATTAAGATCGACACCGTCGATTGAAATCGCGCCACCGGTTTCCATTCCAAACGTAATTTCACCCGTTCCGGCTTGTAATAGATCCAATTCGCTCTGGGTCAAGTTTAGATTGCCAGAACCTGCTGTTCCTAGATCTAAGGTCACACTGTCACTATTGCCTTTAACCGTTATGTCACTGTTATTACTGGTTACTGAACCATTTAGTGTAAAGTCTGTTGCTGCTGAAAGCGTAATGTCACCATCGCCACCGCTTGTATCTGAGTCCGATGTAATCGCAGCAGCTTCTACTGTGCCACCAGAAAGATCAACACTGCCTGTGGCAGAAATCGCACCACCGACCAAAAGTGCAGAACCAGCTGTTAGATCAAGATCACCGGAAATCGTTATTGCGTCATCACCGGTATCTATATTATTTGCAGAGTTAATCGTGAGTCCGGTAACAGACAAGGTACCTGTGTCACCCACATCATCACCAAATGTCACATTTGAGGTATCTGATGTAATCGTAATATCACCACCATCAGACAACGAATTAAATGTTGAATTGCCTGTTACATTGACATCGATGTCGTTGCCTGCCGAAAGTGCTATTTCACCACCTGTGACACCTATTGATGTTGCGTCTTCTGAAGTAATTGAGCCAGCTGTTGACGTGATGTCTAGCGCTGTTGAATTGGTACTCGTTGTGACAATATCGTGCAGATTAATATCATCATCTTCTAAAATGGTTATGTCGCCAGCTCCTGCGTCAACTTCAATATCCGTCGCCGCGGTGACGATATTTACATCGCCAGAAGCCGTTATTGATATTTCATTTGCAGTGAGTTTACCGGTACTCGTCGTTGTACCGCTGGATTCTACGGTTAGGCTATCGGTGGTCGTTGCCGCCGAAATAGAGACGTTCCCGCCTGTAATGTTTAATTCTGCATTACTATTTGTAATTGTTTCTGAAATAGTCACCGCGCCTGTATTTCCGGCTTCACCTATATTTATTGTTCGGTCTAAACCAGCGGAGTCGCTAAATAAGTTTGTGACACTTGCCGCGCCCAGTTCCAATGTACTGCTAGCATTTAATGAGTTTTCTAAATCAATCGTGCCATTAGCTGTTTGTGTGTATATGTTTGTCGTTGAAGTATTAATAGCGCTATTAATGGTTAAATTGTCAGACTCAAGTGTCAACGTTGCGTCATCACCTGTAATGGCACCACTTATGGTAATTTCGCCCGCACTGTCGCCTGAAGTTAAAATAAGCGAACCACCGGACTCAATATCAACCAAGTTGTTCACCAATATGTCATCGCCTGCTGCGACATCAACAGTGGCATCACCACTGATGTTTGACGCACCAATGGATATGTCGCCACTATTAACCACATTAACCGAACTAACATCGGTTAGATCCAATACCCCAACCGTTGTATCTAAATCCCCAGCCGTACTAGCACCACCATCTAATACAAGTTTATTGGCCGTTACATCATTACCAGCCACGCCTGTTATTGTTCCACTAGCATCTAAGGTTAATGTATTGCCAGTTACGTTTATTGTGTCGCCAAATGTAAGATCATTAGCATTAACTGTAAGGCTACCGCCGGTTTTCGTAACATCTAATCCTGTGACATCCACACCTGAAAAATCAAGTACCGAAGCACCTGATGTATTAAGAGATATTGTGCCCGTTTGGTTCAAAGATGATGTTGCCCCGGCTTGTTCTGTGATTTCAATATCGCCATCTGTAGCGACGTCACCAAGGTTTAAGCTACCATCAAGTTCAAAGTATAAATCGCCAACGGTTGCTCCTGTCGTAGTAAGCGTGCCACCTGTAGATTTGATAGAAAGTGCATTACCGCTTGAGCCAACGGTCAAGTCATTTGATGCAATGTCGTTACTGTTTATCGTGATCGTTCCGTTGGATATAAAGTTTTCGTCGCCTGAAAAAGACGTATTTGTCGCAACCTGTGCATCCGTTGTTGCCGTTATTGGCAAGTTTAATTCCACGGAACCTTCTACAATGACTTGCGATGCCGTAATGTCTATATTCGCCCCTTCTAACTGACCGACTTCTAGCACACCTTGTTGCTGATCAACTGTGATGTTGCCACCGGCATCAATAAATAATGGCGCTGATTTAATGGTGTTAATCGATACGTCGCCGCCCGCACTTATCGACACTTCGCCATCTACATCTAATGTACTATTGGCGCCATTCACTGCTCCGTCAGCTGTAATGGTCAAAAAACTTGTCGCTATTTTGTCGCCATCGTCACCACTCGCGCCTATGATAACGTCGTTGCCAGAAACCAATCCTAATTTATAGTTTGCCGGCTCTATGGTGCTGATCGTGCCATTTACGATCAGATCAGCATTATTGTCTGTGCCTAACGTCAATCCAAAATTATCAGCTGCAGAGTCATAACCGCTCAAACTTGAAATGTCTTTTGTTGAAAACAACAAGTTACTCGTACCGGCCCCCGTATTGACAAAGTTATCCCCAACAGTGATGCCATTAGCATTGGCAAAAATTAAAGATTCAATATTGGAAGTGGTCACTGTACCGTCAATTAATGAGGAGTCGGAACCAATGACCCTGTTCAATACGACAGTCCCTGTCATCGTGCCTTGGCTATTGTTAAAATCGATAGACTCGGTATTTGCGAGGCCAAACGTGTCCCAGTTAATAATGGTCTGTCCATTAAGAACGGTCACTGTCGATTTATCCCCCGACACTGTCGCGCCGTTTGTCGTTGAATTAACCGTACTATTCGTTAAATCGACTGTTTCACCAGCAAATGCGTTTGGGATCAATGCTGCTGACACAGCAATGGCAATGGTCGTTTTAACAAGTTTTGAATTTTCAGGGCGGATATTTAAGGCTGACATGGTATGTCCTTCACTCTACTATTACGGATATAGCTAAAAAAATTTCAACTAATGAAAAAATAGATAGAGATCATAGAATTCGCAAACGTCTAAATTTACTCAGGATTTAACAACTCACTAAACACACAAAATTAATTTTAAGTAAAATAGAAGACAAACGCGGTTTTACTCGCTTTGAAGCAATTTAAAATAAAATAGGGATTAAATGGTAGAGCAATAAGTTCTATCAATAATGAAGATCTTAACTAAACAGTCTAAAAAACAACCAACCTATTTGCCTAATTCTGACAAGGAGATCCAATTTAACCTAACGTTAATTAGGTTTAGACTGCGATTAAAAAGGCAAAAATGCGTCAAACATAATGTAAAACGGTCAAACTGCCCCCTTCATTTACATAACCTTAAGTATTGTTCAGGACCAGTTTTGATTATTCCAACGTACTACTCGCATTAGAGTCGACTGAGTTTGCAATTTCAACGCTTGTAAATCGAATAAAAAGCGACGCCCAAATAATGTTAACGACAATAAAAAGTAGCAGGGAAAACAGCGATTGTTCTAAAACAATATTGAATGTTGCTAATACATAGAATGGCAATGCGCTATAGATAATTTGTCTGTCACTAAATTTTCGTTTTATTTTTAGTAACGCAGAGCAATTTTTACAACTAAATAACTTCATATCCGATGATAAAAATAGTCGATTCCAACCTACGTTCTTACTGCATTCAGGGCATTTAGAATTAGTCATAATTATCCTTTTATTGAAATGATTAACACCCAACACTCATAAATGTTAATTTTTCATTAGTTAAAAGCATGTGTTGTGCACGCTCCACGACAATATGTAAGACATTTTATTTTCTAAAACAGAGCGATATTGAGTCGTTTAAAAATACGAATTTGGCAAGATAGTGGACAAATTAGATCGTCCACGACTTGCCAAGAGGACTAATTGCTCGTATAGAATTTACCGCTATCTCAAAAGCTGTCAGTTCATCGCTATCGACTCCCATACTGCAATTGAGCAAGGTCCCATTATTAAATAAACTAATTTTACTCATATATACATTTTCATTGTCTATATATGAGCACACCACTTCGACGGTCGTTTGGGCGGCTTTAAATTTATTGGCTAATGTCCTTGCTGAATTTCTAATAAGGTCGGCACGTGAACTGGCATATTGCAAAACAATGACGTTCATACACCCCCTCCCAAAAGACAATTTTGTCTTTTGGGAGAGAACTCCTTTATTTTTAAATACTTAAGCTGCATGTTTGTCTAAAATATGAATTGCGTTATTTACTAATCTAAAGCTAACTGGCAGATTTAAGTCGACATCAAGATGTAATGCTCTTGCAACATCAGAGGCAGAAATTAATCCCCTTAACGTATTGCCATCATTATCTGTCACTAAGATATGTTGCTCTGTGCAGCTTGCTAAAGTTTGAACGAGGGATCGAATCGATGTTTGTTCTAACGTAGCCCAATCAATCGATTTCAAATGCGCTTTAAAGCGCATAAAGTCGGCGACACGAAGTTCCGATCTAACGTCACCTCGTGCGACCTTTTTTACGATTTCTTGATTATTTAAATCATTAAAACTCAATGTTCCAATAAAATTACTGTGCTCATCTAACACGAGTTGTAATTTAACATGAGCTTTTTTCATAATGTATTCAGCTTCGACCGCCTTCGTGTTTGAGTCGATTACAAGTGGGCTGTTTAGCTTAAAGTCAGTTGTGATTTCTGTAGCTTTACTATGCATAGAAACGGCTAATGATTGGCAAGGCCATTCTATTTGCGACACGCGATCGCATGATAAAAACGATAATTTATTCATTTCTTTGTACCTAATATAATTAATAATTGTCGGGAGTTTTTCCCAAATACAGATTAACTAGTCAAAGAAAGAGGTGGTGCGCGGATTAAATAATCTCGTTGAGTTGGAGGGTTGTGAAAAGTGATGATAGAAGCAGGAGAAGTGCAACATTGTGCTGACAACTCAAAATCAAACTTCGATAAAAAGAACTTGTCTTCAAATTCTTCAGAGCCAAGAGAATCAATATCACATGATAAAGTGGCATTAATTGTTGTCTCTAGTATTTGATATTGATGACCATAGCTGCCGCCTTGCGAACTTGGGAAGTTCGCAATTAATATAAAGGCTAGAAATAAATAACTCGAGATTAATCTCATTTACTTTCCATATCGCTACAAATCAAAATAGATAGGATTTAAACTAAATCCGTAACTACACAGTTAACTAATTCTATTAGTGTAGTTGATGTTAAATCTATTAACCAAAATATGAATAAAAAAGCCTACCTCGGCTTCCCAATTGCACAAGCTAGCTCAATGCGTTTTTACTATATAAACGTTTTAAAATTTATTGTAAAGCTTATATGGGAACAATTATCAGCCATTCCAACCCCCACAAACAAATATGTATCTAATGGCGATAATACGTGTTGCTAACTTTACTCCTGGGACAACAGTTAGCTAGTTAAAATATCTCTGTGGCTGACTCTTATTACTAGCTAGGGGATGACGTTTTTCTTTCTGAAATTATGAGCCAATTTAGGGTGGATTAAGACGTTCCTCTGCACTTGGTTGGAGATCCCTAATATCGCCGTGGCTCTTTTGGGATGACGTTTTTTCCGTTTAATTGTGCTCAACAATGACTTTTTGTTCTGACTATTATGAGCAAATTTAAGGTGGATTATGACATTCTTCTGCACCCGGTTGGAGGTTCCAAATATCGCTGTGGCTGACTAATTTTACAAGCTACGGGTATGACGGTTTTTTATGTTCCCCGTCATCTCAAAATCGCGAAGCGATATTTGAGATCTCCTTCAAAGTGCAGAGGACGTTTTTTGTAACTAAATAAAGCAATTAAAACCAAATGCCCAACACCTATAGTAACTCTATAACTGTCGAGCAATATTCGACATGCACCTGTGAAACGTCATAACTTGTTTTAAGCTTTAAAAGCTATAACTAATACCTGCAATAGACTTAACGACTGCCGTGTCTGTCGTGCCTTCCAGAATTGCTTTAATGTGCCAATTCAAACCTTTACTTCTATGGGCTAACCCAATTCCGGCACTATAAAAATAATCGTCGCCACCGGCAAATTGATACTGAATTTTGATATCGTCAATCAAGATCCCAGTGCCATAACGACTAAAACCTGAAGGCGAACCATTCTGGTATGGGATAAATATACTTTTATATTGCACCATAAGGCCATAAGCATCTTTAACTTCTTCAGACGAATAATCATTGCTGTTACTTATGATTTCTCTTTTATTATTATGAAGAAATACCCCATAACTCACGCCTATGCCCGTGGATTCACTGGTACTAAAACGCCCAAGAAACAACTGCTCTTGCAGGTAATACTTTGAATATGATTCATGTTGTAACTGATAAACGTCTTTAGAATATTCGACATAAAGGTTACTTAACAGATCACTATCGAGAAATGCTAATGGCTTTAAACCAGCGGTAATCTTTTCATTGTAATCTTCGAGTTCCGTAACTCTATTTACATAGTCAGATAGATTACTTGGTTCATTCCCCTGTGGCGCTTCGTACTCAAAATAAAAAGTATTAAACAAGTTCCCCTCGATACCAACGGCATTAATACCTTGGGCGACCTCATTCGTTACTGTATCTGTTAAGGAAAAGTTTTTGTAATATATTTCCACTTCCGAGCTTTGCACAGACCAAGATAACGCTAAGCTAAAACTTGTAACTAGTATTTTTTTCATCAAATTTCCTTTTAGATACACAACCATTACATTCCAAACCACTATTTTATATGTGAAAATTGTTTATTATTAACTATTTTATATTTGTAACAAATTACTTAACTCATTGCTAGATATCAAGTTTAAACATTTCTATGGGGTAAGCATCGCTGAAATTTGTAGTTTCCCCAGCACTTGGTTGGAAAACCCTAATATTGCTGTGGCTGACTAATTTTACAAGCTTTGGGATGACGGTTTTTGTTTTGAGCTTTTGAGCCAGTTGAAATCTGAATACAAAAAAGCCCTGCCAACCGGCAGGGCTTCTTAAAGTCAAATAGCAGCTCTTAATTAACTATTTAGCAACAATTAACTTAGTTAGTTTAAAGGTATTAGTGAATCACTTTAAACAACTTAATTACTATAAAAAATTAGCGTTCAACTTCTGCATTGTGATAAACATCTTGTACATCTTCGCAATCATTCAGCATATCCATAAATTTATCAAACACAGCAACATCATCGCCTGATACCGTTGTCATTGTTTGAGGTTCCCAAGAGATTTCCTGAGTATCGAAGTCAATGCCTTCAAACGCTTCTTCAAGGGCGACTTTAACTTTATTAAACTCAGTATGCGGCGCAATAACGGTGACCTTACCATCTTCAACTTCAATTTCGTTAGCGTCGGCATCCGCGTTCATTAGCGCTTCGAGTACCACATCTTCGTCGTCACCGTCAAATTGGAAAATCGCAACGTGGTCAAACATATGTGCAGCAGATCCCTGAGCACCTAATTTACTGTTTGTTTTAGTAAAGCTATTTCTAACTTCCATGATAGTTCGGTTGTTGTTATCGGTAAGACAATCCACTATGACCATACAACCACCTGGACCAAAGCCTTCGTATCGAGCCGCTGAATAATCTTCACCAGCGCCGCCTAGGGCCTTATCTAAGGCATTTTTAATTACGTGCGCAGGTACCTGATCTTTTTTAGCTCGGTCCATTAAGCTGCGAAGTGCTAGATTTCCGTCTGGGTCAGAACCGCCATTTTTGGCAACGACATATATTTCTTTGCCGTATTTAGAATATATTTTAGTTTTCATTGCAGCCGTTTTGGCCATTGAATCTTTACGGTTTTGGAATGCTCTTCCCATGACTAACTCTTCTTATTTAAATTCTGACTACTGACAACACATCAACATAAGGTGTTATCTAAAAATTGAAAGGTGGCTAAAGTAATCTATTTTGCGACAAATTTAAATCACTACAGCGTAAAAAAGCCGAGTTAATTTGATTTTATCAAAGATTTATAACTAAAAATTAGAATTGATTATTGTATGTGAGATTAAGAAGATTGCAGATGAATCCCAATTTTGACAAAACTATCGAAAAAATTGGAGCGAGTAACGAGGCTCGAACTCGTGACCTATACCTTGGCAAGGTATCGCTCTACCAGCTGAGCTATACTCGCAATCCTTTGTATTTCCCAAAAGGGAAATGGTGCCCGGGGACGGACTTGAACCGTCACACTCTATGAGCGAGGGATTTTAAATCCCTTGTGTCTACCGATTCCACCACCCGGGCAATTTGTTGGGCAGTTTTTTATAGTTGGCGGTACCAACTCTCTCTTGTTATCCAAAAGAAGTTTGGAGCGAGTAACGAGGCTCGAACTCGTGACCTATACCTTGGCAAGGTATCGCTCTACCAGCTGAGCTATACTCGCACTCCGTATTACTTGTGCCTGGTGCCTGTTTTAAAAAATTGGAGCGAGTAACGAGGCTCGAACTCGTGACCTATACCTTGGCAAGGTATCGCTCTACCAGCTGAGCTATACTCGCACTCCGTATGTTTTGCCCATTCCTCTGTAAGTTACCTTACGAAAGAATGGTGCCCGGAGACGGACTTGAACCGTCACACTCTATGAGCGAGGGATTTTAAATCCCTTGTGTCTACCAATTCCACCATCCGGGCGACACTTTTTAAAACCTGAAATCATGGAGGCGGGTCCCGGAGTCGAACCGAGGTCCACGGATTTGCAATCCGCTGCATAGCCACTCTGCCAACCCGCCATTTAGTAAAACATTTGGAGCGAGTAACGAGGTTCGAACTCGTGACCTATACCTTGGCAAGGTATCGCTCTACCAGCTGAGCTATACTCGCATAAAATGCTAAACTTTGACTTCACATTGTCATCGCTGACAACGGAGACGCATTCTACATTCAAACCTTTTTGAGTCAATATCTATTTTAAATAAAAATGACTTTTTCAGTCTGTTTGATGAAATTTTAACTGATATGGCTTGAAATTAAGCTTTTTTGCCAGAAATAAATGGCCAAGCAGCCTTAAAGTAAATCACCAATGACCAAATAGTTAGGGCGGTTGCAGAATATAAAAATGCATACGTTGCAAAATCTAAAAGCGGCCCTAACAACCAACCTTCAAAAACCCAAAATTCATTTGGGTGCCACAATAAGCCGATAACCGCTAACATTTGAGCAGCTGTTTTATACTTGCCCACCATACTCACCGCAACATAATCGCGATTGCCCATTTCAGCCATCCACTCTCGCAGGGCTGATATTGCAATTTCACGACCAATTATTATCGCGGCAGGCACGGTAACCCACATATTTGAGTAATCATCGACCACAATGACTAACGCCACTGCGACCATAACTTTGTCCGCTACAGGGTCAAAAAACGCACCAAATGGCGTCGACTGATCTAATTTTCTTGCCAAATAACCGTCTAGAGCGTCGGTAATTGCGGCAAACCAAAATACAAATGCCGTAGCAAAGTACTTCCATTCATACTGAACTGCAGGGAGGTAATAAAACACCACCAAGACAGGAATAAGGGTAATTCGAAAAGACGTTATTATATTGGGAATATTCCACATAAAAAAATACTACATATTGAATGGTTATTGTCGGCTCTTACGATGATGCCTATTTAATCCTTATCATGCAAGAAGCTATGGATTTCAGTTGCCATTTCTTGGCTGATACCAGAGACTTGACTCAGTTGTTTTTCGGTCGCTGCCATAACGCCCTGCAGGCCACCAAAGTTCTTTAAAATCGCCTGTCGGCGTTTTGCACCAACCCCCGGTATATCTTGCAGTACAGAGTGTGTTTTGGCCTTACCGCGTTTTGCACGGTGCCCTGTGATTGCGAACCGATGGGACTCATCCCGAATATGTTGGATAAGATGCAATGCAGATGAGGCCTTTGGCAAATGAACTTCAATTTCACCGCCATTTAAATATAAAGTCTCAAGACCTGGCTTTCTGCCCTCTCCTTTGGCAATGCCCACAATGATAGGAGCTTTTTCCAATTGCCAATCGGCAAAAAAGGCTTCTGCCTTGTTAAGCTGACCTTTACCACCGTCGATAAATAAGATGTCGGGGATATTATCGATTGATGATACTTTGCCAAATCGTTTTTTCATGGCAAATTCCATTGCACCGTAGTCATCACCGCCCTTTACGCCTTTCACATTATAACGTCGGTACTCAGATTTATTAGGACCTTCAGGGCCAAAAACCACACAAGATGCTATAGGATATTCGCCAAATGTGTGACTGATATCAAAACATTCCATTCGATTAATTTGAGTGATTTTTAACAGTTCACACAATTCTTTGTATTTACTGCTAATTGCACGTCCATCGGCTAGTTTACCTGCAAGGTCAATATCGGCATTTTTTTGCGCCAATCGATAATATTTAAACTTCTCACCTCGTTGAGGCTTAACTAATTCAACCTTTGCGTCTCGCTCTAAAGCAATCGCTTTTTGCAGTTCTTCAATGTCATCGGCAATTTCTGGGACAACAATGAGTTTCGGAATATTTTGACCGCCCATGCCATTTAAATAAAACTGGCTAATAAAAGACGTGACAATTTCACTCGGTTCGCTATTAGGTGGCACTTTTGGTGAATAATTTTTGCTACCAAGGACTTTTTGATCTCGAATGTACAAAACGTGAGCCGATGCCAATCCCTTATCGATACTCACCGCAATAACATCGATTTCGTCGATATTACCACTGACATTTTGTTGCTCAGTGACTTTGCGTAGCGCCATTATTTGGTCACGAAAAAACGCGGCTTCTTCAAAGTTTAAGTCAACACTGGCGGCTTCCATCTTACCGATTAATGTATCGATAACTGCCTGGCTTTTCCCCGTGAGAAATTGTTTAACTAAATCGATTTGGTCACTGTATTGCTGATCGGTGACATAACCTTCAACACATGGGGCAGAACACCGTTTTAGTTGATGTTGTAAACATGGCCGACTTCGAACTTTATAAAAATTATCTTCACATTGTCTCACTGGAAAAACTTTCTGCATGATCCTAAGCGATTGCCAAACCGCACCAGCACTTGGAAACGGGCCATAATAATCGCCTTTGTGGCGTTTGGCGCCACGGTGCATCGCAATGCGGGGATGTTTGTGATCAGTGACTAAAATATATGGATACGACTTATCATCTCTAAGCAAAATATTGTACTTAGGTTGATACTCTTTAATCAGGTTGTTTTCTAAAATCAGTGCTTCGGTTTCAGAGTCGGTAACCGTGAATTCGATGTTATTTATTTGGTTTACTAAGGCGCGCGTTTTTACGCTGTCGACGTCCTTTCGGAAGTAACTGGTAAGGCGGTTTTTTAAATTTTTTGCTTTACCAACATAAATGACCGTTTGATCATTATCGTACATACGGTAAACCCCAGGACGTGAGGTTACCGTATTTAGAAAGGCTTTTGAGTCAAATTCAACCATGGCTTAAAATCAATAGTGGCGGTTAGAGTTTTTCCATGTCGAGCATGCGATGTCGTATCGCCATATGGGTAAGTTCAACGTCGTTGCCGACATTGAGTTTTTCAAACATTCGGTAGCGATAACTATTGACGGTTTTAGAGCTTAAATTAAGTTGTTCGGCAATATCTTGGACTTTTTCGCCTTTGGTGATCATCAACATAATTTGCAATTCACGCTCAGATAGCAATTCAAATGGTTTATCATTTTTTTCGCCATTTAACTGGCTCAATGCCATCTGCTGAGCAATTTCTGGGGCAATAAAACGCTGACCAACATGCACAGAACGAATCGCCTGGATCATCTCATCGGGGCGGGTCATCTTGGTTAAAAACCCATGGGCGCCAATTTGCATGACTTTTGATGGAAATGGATCTTCCGTGTGAACTGTTAACATCACCACTTTCACATCAGGGCAATATCGAATAATTTTTTTGGTCGCTTCTAAACCACCAATCCCCGGCATGTTCATGTCCATTAAAACAACGTCTGGTGTATGAGTGCGACAAAACTGAAACGCTTCTTCGCCTGATGAGGCTTCACCAACAACATTTAATCCACGAACATCATTAACTATCCGACTTATACCGGTACGGACTAATTCATGATCGTCAACTAACAATACATTGATCAATGGCAAACCCTCTATCTAAAAAATCGAAAACAAAATTACCACAAAACTAAACTAAGGCAACAATGATAAATCAAACACTGTTCTAAACTTTAGCTTAATTGGACATTTAAACGGCGTCAGGTTGATTTTCTGGCGCCGCTTTTGTAAATGCGTCCAATGTTCTGCAATGGGCGACAACCCGCTGTATCAATGGATACGGCGACATATCAAAGTTAAACCGTTCTGCATTATAAACCTGAGGTATCAAACATAAATCGGCCCAACTGACATGGTCACCAAAACAAAAATTACCTGCAACTTTATTAATGCTTTTTTCAAATGCAGTAAAGCCAACCTCTAACCAATTAAAATACCACTGCATTTTTTGTTCTTCGCTTTGCGCCAACGGCCCTGTGAGATATTGCAAAACCCGCAAATTGTTAAGCGGATGAATATCACAGGCCAAATCCAACGCTAAGGCTCGGCATTTGATGTTGTCGGCTAAGTTAGCTGGCAACAAGTTTATGTTGGGGTATTTTATCTCTAAATACTCCAATATAGCCAATGATTGATTGAGCGTAAACTCTCCATCCACCAGCGTCGGGACTAACTTATTTGGGTTTAAATCTGCATAATCCTCAGCATGTTGCTGACCGCCATCTTTAATCAAATGTACTGATTTTTGTTCGTATTGCAGGCCTTTTAAATTGAGCGCAATACGTACTCGATAAGCGGCTGATGAACGCCAATACCCAAACAATGTCATAACTTAAACCTTGATACTTTTTTTGTTAATACCGTATTCACGAAGTTTATTAGCAATCGCTGTATGGCTCAATCCAAGTTTTTTGGCTAATTGTCTAGAGCTTGGATATGCCGGATATAACTTACGTAATAAGCTCGCTTCAAATCGTTTTACGGCTTGGTCTAACGATCCTTCAAATTCCTGCTCTAAATAACCAAATTCATTGGTATAAGTCGGCAGTTCCAACGCTTCTTTTTCAATAAGATCAGAATCCAACAAGCTTAATGCCCGATAAACCGAATTTTCAAGTTGGCGTGTATTGCCCGGCCAAGGGTAATTTTGTAAATACTCACAACACGACTTGGAAAATGTCGGTGCTTGTTTGCCCAGCTCATGGGAAAATCGCTGAACAAAATGTTGCGCCAACGGCAAGATGTCTTGTTTTCGTTCGCGCAATGGTGGGATATGCAAACTTAGTACGTTTAAACGATAGTAGAGATCTTCACGGAATGTATGTTCTTGAACCATATTGGCCAAATCTTTTTGAGTGGCACATATTACACGCACGTCCACTTTAACTTCGTTCTCATCAGCAACACGACGGAAAGTCCCGTCTTGTAGAAAGCGAATTAACTTTGTTTGTAACTCTGCGGACATTTCGCCAACTTCGTCGAGGAAAACCGTTCCACCTTCCGCTTGTTCAAATATGCCACGTTTACCTTCTTCGCCACTACCTGGGTAGGCATTAGCGCCGTAACCAAAAAGTTCAGATTCGGCAACATTGTCTGGCAATGACGCACAACTTAGGGCTAAAAACGACTTTTCATTTCGTTCACTGGCGTCATGACAAGCTCGAGCAATCAGCTCTTTACCTGTACCCGTTTCACCTTGAATAAGTATTGGGGCATCAAGGTGAGCCATTTTCTTAGCTTCACGAATAACCCGGCGCATACTGGTGCTGTTGGCCAAGATATTGGCAAACGACTCGTTATTGTCGTCTCTAAATGCGTTGATTTGTTGACCTAAGCGACTGTGTGATTTTAAGTTAACCACGGCGCCCGCTAAGCGAACGTTGTTTTCTTCATCTGTGACATTTATCGGCAAAATGTCGGATACAAATTCTTCGTTATTGCCAGTTAACTTTAATGTCTGGCCGACAACTTCTTTGCCTTCTAACCATTTCAAAAAGTTAAACCCTTTAAGCAACCCCTGCACAGGTTGTCCAACAATTTCAGACTCGCTGCGACCTAGGTCAATTAAAGCGGCCTGATTGGCCGTAACCACATTGCCTTTGTTATCTATGGAAATAACGCCATCTGGCAATATTCGCAACAAGGTTACAAGTTCGTTGTGTTCGCGTTCATAAGGCAAAAAGTTTGTGGTTTTAACATCTGTTACCCCATCGACTCGACGGATAGCCGCCATGACTTGCTGAAACGCTTCAAACTCTATTTGTGGAAATGCCACATATAAACATTTAGTCGCTTGATCAAACTCAATACCTTTTAGGTCGATATCGTATTCAACGAGAATGTTTAAAATTTCTTTAGCCAAACCCATACGGTCTTGACACGCAATCTGTAGCCGCATTGTTACTCCAATACTGATAAAACAAAAACGTAATATTTTCGGATTGTAAACGTGAATTGACAACGGAGAAAGAGTTTTATTGCAATTTTGTAAAGAATAAATTCCAAAAAGGTGAACCTAAAGGCTCACCTGACAAATTATGCTGCGCTCTTTGGCGGGAAAGTTGGTGCATACATGCCCAGTTTCATTGCTTCTCGAACCATTTCCATAAGATCCAGTTTTGAAAAATCAAAAAGATCATGAATAGCGTCGATAACAAAATACTTAGGTTGCATGATGTCAATTCGATATGGCGTACGGAATACGTCCAGTATATTCATATCAAATCGCTCAGGTTGCGTTGCGGTTAATGCATAGTCGGTTTCGCCAGGAGACGACAAAATACCACCGCCGTAGATCCGAAGTTCACCGTGTTGTCGCATTAGTCCAAACTCAACAGTGAACCAGTATAACCTCGCCAAAAAGACCCTTTCTTCTTTAGTAGCCTGAAGTCCCAACAATCCATATTTATGGGTAAATTCAGAAAAGTCAGGGTTAGTTAACATCGCACAGTGACCAAATATCTCATGGAAAACATCGGGTTCTTGTAGGTAATCAAAATGTTCACGTCGACGAATAAATGTCGCTACAGGAAACTTTTTGTCCGCCAACAACTGAAAGAATTTTTCAAAATTAATCAATGCCGGCACTTCAGCACATTGCCAACCTGTTGTTTCGAGTAAAACTTTACTCACGTCGTTTAATTGCGGAACACGGTCTGTCGGTAACTGTAATTTATCTAAACCGGCAAAAAACTCATCACAGGCTTTGCCTTCAATGCACGACATTTGTCGCGCCATTAGTTCTGACCAAATTTGATTTTCTTCGTCTGTCCAATTAATAAAACCGGTTTCGTCCGACAGCTTAGAAACGTAACTTGATTGCTTGCTCATGATTAACTGCACCCTAATACAGTTGCACTTGGTGTTACCATTCGTGCTTCGTTAATTTTGTTTAATGCTTGGTTCAAATCGGCGATTAAGTCGTCTGCGTGCTCTAGCCCAACTGAAATGCGAATAAGGCCATCGCTAATTCCAGCGGCCAAACGCTCCTCTTGGGTATACGGTGAATGTGTCATAGATGCCGGGTGTTGGATTAGAGATTCAGCGTCCCCTAGACTCACGGCTATTGAAAATAATTCGACTGAATTAATAAAATGAGCACCTTCTTCAAGATTTGCATTAAGTTCAAAACCCACAACGCCACCGGCTCCTCGCATTTGTTTACCCAGATATTTATGCCCAGAATGCGATGGCAATCCCGGATAATAAACTTTTGACACTAATGGATGTTGCTCTAAGAATTCAGCTAACTTCTGACCATTTGTGCAATGACGGTCCATCCTTACTGGCAAGGTTTTCAGACCTCTTAATATTAACCATGCATCGTGTGGGCTAATTGTGCCACCAATGTCTTTTAGAATGGTTAGTTTTATAGTTTCAATATGCTCAGCGCTGCCAACAATAATTCCCGCAACCACATCACCGTGACCGTTTAAGTATTTTGTTGCACTGTGGATCACTATGTTGATGCCAAAATCCACCGGGGTTTGAAGCACTGGAGACATAAACGTACTGTCGACAATCGAAATGAGATCGTACTCTAAGCAAAACGCGCCAATTTTAGCCAGATCTAACACTTCTAAATTTGGATTGATTGGAGTTTCCGCAAATAACATTTTGGTATTTGGTTTTAATGCGGGCAATAAGTTTGCATCATCGGCCATATCAACAAAGGTAACCTCAATACCAAATTTAGGCAGTTGATGATTAAATAATGCAAATGAACAACCGTAAATGGCTTTTGATACAATTACGTGGTCACCCGCTTGCAGAAAACTCAACACCGCACCTGACACCGCTGCCATACCAGTCGCTGTTGCTGCTGCATCTTCCATTTTTTCCATCGCTGCCATTTTTAATTCAAGTTCGCGCGTGGTTGGATTGCCTAATCTGGTATAAATATAGCCTTCTTCTTCACCAGCAAAACGTCTTGCCCCCTGCTCCGCGCTTTCAAATACAAAGGTTGAGGTCTGATATAAAGGCGTAGTTAGCGCTCCCTGATGGGCACCTTTCACTTTGCCAGCGTGAATACATAGGGTTTCAATATTATTATTATTCGCTTTGACGCTCATGTTCTGCCTCTAATAAAAACGGCCCAAAACTGGGCAACGCTTTTGTCACATCGATTCAATCGTGATTAAAGTCCGAACTTTGCAAAAAAATGAGTAGAGTTAATAATCTAATTTGAAAATAGTTACCTCACCCACTGTAATAATTACGTTACACCACGCCTACTATTTAAATTAAATTCAAACACTTACACAAAAAAACACTACATCTGGTTAGGTTTTGGTGGTATTTCCATAACAAAAGTCGTTATGCCGAATAGCAGGAAAAGTCATGCCGAGTGCAGAGGCCGTTCATAACTCGCTTTAAATCAGCTCAAAATTTCAGAACAAAAAAACGTCATTCCAAAAGAGCGGAGCGATATTTGGAACCTCCAACCAAGTGCAGAGGAAGTTCATAATCCAACTTCAATCAGCTCATAATTTCAGAACAAAAAACGTCATTCCAAAAGAGCGGAGCGATATTTGGAACCTCCAACCAAGTGCAGTGGAAGTTCATAATCCAACTTCAATCAGCTCATAATTCCGAACAAAAAACGTCATCCCAAAAGAGCCAAGGCGATATTAGGGATCTCCAACCAAGTGCAGAGGAATGTCATAATTCACTTTTAAATTGGCTCAAAAGTCCAGAACAAAAAACGTCATCCCAAAAGAGCCACGGCGATATTAGGGATCTCCAACCAAGTGCAGAGGAAGTTCATAGTTCGCTTTCAGTTGATGTGACTGAACTTCAGGTACAAAAAAATGGCCCTTAGGCCATTTCTTAAATTGTGAATATCTTGGTTGTTACTACAAACGATTAATTTCTCGTTTCAATGTATATTCATTCGAAGTAACGTAACCTTCCATATTGCGAACTCGGCGTTCGATTCCTTCAAACTGTCTCGCAATGTCTCTAAAAGCTTGTTTTGGTGGTTCTCCTGACTGCCAAACTTTACTTTTAACTTCTACGGCTCGGTCGATATCTTCATTTTCATCAAAACGGTGCCATTGGTCTTGAGCTTGTTTTAGGCCATCCTTGCGTCTTGAAACCGTGCCGTCTTTGTCTAAAATAAACCAACACGCGACATAAGCGATAAAAAAGAACCCGCCTGAGAAGACTAAACCACTAAACCAGACTATTCTGACTAACCATGGTTCCATTCCGGTGTATTCTGCAACACCAGCACAAACGCCGGCTATTTTACCTTTGCTAGGAATACGATTTAGCTGTTTATTTGATTTAGTCATACCCTACTCCTAAGCGTTTTTGTTGCGCCAATCAGGCGCTTCTACGTCTAATATTGACTCTAATGTTTTAACACGTTCACCCAATATTTCGGCTTTTCGTGCTAACTCATGCAGTTCAACAATTTCGTTCTCATTTAATCCCTGGCCAACCTGCTTTTTACTTCTGTAATGCATAATTAGCCAAATCGGTGCGACAAAGATCATGAAGATGATAATTGGCGCGATTAAAATTCCGACTACGTCGCTCATAAATTACTCCCCAAAGACTCTATTAGTCTTTCTTCGCTTTTTTCATTTTAGCTTTAAGCGCTTCAAGTTCACTGTTCACTTTATCTGACGATTCTAACTCAGCAAACTCGTCTGCTAATGACTTGTTACCTAAATCGTAAGACTCAACTTCAGCTTCCAAATTATCAATTTTACGTTCGTATTGTTCAAATCGAGACAATGCGTCGTTAATTTTGCCACTGTTCAGTTTAGTTTTCACATTCAAACGTGAACTGGCTGTTTTGCCGCGCATCAAGATTGTTTTTTGACGTGCTTTGGCATCTTCAAGTTTAGTTTGCAACTGACCAATTTCATCTTTAAGACGATTAACCTGTTCGTCTAGCGACTCTAAGTCATGGTCTAACATAGCCACGTTTTCTTCACAACGTTGACGTTCAGACAATGCTTGACGAGCAAGGTCTTCGCGGTCTTTAGACAAAGCTAATTCCGCTTTAGACTGCCAATCTGCCGTTTCGACTTTCAGTCTGTCGATGCGTCTTACCACATCTTTTTTGTCGGCTAAAGTGCGTGCTGAAGAAGAGCGAACTTCGACTAACGTGTCTTCCATTTCCTGAATGATCAACCGGACCATTTTTTCCGGATCTTCAGCTTTATCTAAAAGTGAATTAATATTTGCGTTCACAATGTCTGCAAAGCGAGAAAAAATACCCATAATACGTACCTCATTTATAAAGACTTGTTATCAAGTTGGGGTAATACATTCAGATATCCTGCCACTTTTTACAGAAGTTGTAACCCGATGTTTTATAATAATTTTTATTTTCTTTAGGGAAAACTTTAAGTTTTGTTGTTTTTAAAATACACTAACAATTAGTCATTTTAACCAAGTGTTGCATTATGAGCCAATTCAGAAACAAAGATAATCTAATCGGACAAGCCAATAGTTTTTTAGAAGTATTAGAAAAAGTATCGCAACTTGCCCCTTTGAATAAACCTGTTCTTATTATAGGTGAACGGGGAACCGGTAAAGAGTTAATCGCAGCCCGCTTGCATTACCTTTCACAACGTTGGGACCAAAACTACGTTACCCTTAACTGTGCAGCCTTAAATGAGAACCTATTAGAAAGTGAATTGTTTGGTCATGAATCCGGCGCATTTACCGGTGCAGGAAAACGACACGAAGGGCGATTTGAACGTGCCAACAGCGGTACATTGTTTTTAGACGAGTTAGCGAACACCTCGGGCTTAGTGCAAGAGAAGTTGCTTCGAGTTATAGAATACGGCGAATTTGAACGCGTCGGGGGCACTAAAACAGTAAAAATTGATACACGCTTGGTGTGTGCTACCAATGAAGACTTACCGGCATTAGCTGAGTCGGGTGAGTTTCGCTCTGACTTACTAGACCGTTTAGCGTTTGATGTAATCACCTTGCCTCCACTGCGTGAACGATATGAAGATATTATGGTGCTCGCCGAACATTTTGCCATCTCTATGGTAAAAGAACTGGGTTGGGAGCTATTTAGTGGTTTCTCTCGTCGAGCCAAAGAGTTACTATTAGACTATCATTGGCCTGGTAATGTACGAGAGTTAAAAAACGTGGTTGAACGTAGTGTTTATCGCTCAGCAAATCCCCATGTACCTGTACATGAAATTGTCTTAGACCCATTTGATAGTCCGTATCGTCCTGAAAAACGCATCAAGACACAAGACCGTCAGTCGGCGCCTCAAGTGATTAAAGAAATCGTTAACATATCAGCGAACGATACAGTTGACCAACCCCCTGTCGCAACCAAGCCTCAGCACACGTTCCCGCTTAATTTCAAAGATGCGAGTCAAGAATTTGAAGTGGATTTAATCACAACCGCCCTTTCTCATTGCCAATACAATCAGAAAAAGACCGCCGAGCAACTTGAAGTCACCTATCATCAATTACGTGGTTATCTTAAAAAATACAATTTATTGGATAAAAATTCCGATGATTAAAACAGTTTTGGCCCATGTAGTAAAAAGTGGTAATTACAAACGACTGTGGTTGTTATTGTTTTGTAATTTACTAAACGCCTGCGGCCAATACGATGATTCTAAGTTAGCAGCTAAAACCTTATTATATTGTAGTGAAGGCTCACCAGAGACTTTTAATCCACAACTTGTAACTTCTGGTACAACAATAGACGCTGTATCCCAGCAAATATACAATCGTTTAGTTAAAATTGATCCCACCAATGGCCGAGTTGTTTCAGACATTGCACGTAAAGTTATCGTTTCTAGCGACGCAATGCGATACCGATTTTACCTACGAAAAGGAGTGGAATTTCACACCACCAATTACTTTACGCCAACACGAACGTTAACCAGTGAAGATGTGTTGTTTACCTTTTCTCGCATATTGCACCAAGACCATCCTTATCACGATGTTGGCGGGGGCCAGTACCCATTTTTTGAAGGCATCGGCCTCAGTGACTTAATTGAACAAATCATCGTGGTAGACGATTTAACTATCGAATTTCGATTAGTTGATCCACAGGCATCCTTCTTAGCTAACATGGCCACGGATTTTGCAGTTATATTGTCGGCTGAGTATGGAGAACAATTGCAAGCAGCTGAAAATAAGGACCAAATTGATACCAAACCAATTGGAACCGGTCCGTTTAAGTTTGTGCAATATGACCGTGACCACCACATTCGCTATCATGCCCACGAAAAATATTGGCAAACCGCCAGCGAATTACAGCAAATCATTTTTGATATCACGCCTAACAACAGTTCACGCTTAGCAAAACTACTAACCGGTGAATGTGATGTTATGGGTTACCCTACGGCGTCTGATGTCGGTTATTTACATAGTAAAAAAGGCATAGATATTGTTGAAACGACGTCTATGAATGTCAGTTACTGGGCTTTTAATACCAATGTACCACCATTTGATAATGCCAATGTGCGCAAAGCGCTAAGCTACATTGTTGACCGAGAAGCTATTATCGACGCCGTTTATTTTGATTTAGCTGAACCCGCAAATAGTTTGGTTCCGCCAACGTCGTGGGCCTATGACAATACAAACTACGTCCGTCCTTTTTCACTTGAGAAAGCCAAAGAGTTGTTAGCTCAAGAAGGCTATGAAGATGGTTTTGAAATGGATATTTGGGCTATGCCTGTACAACGTGTTTACAATCCAAATGCGGGGAAAATGGCAGAAATTCTTCAGCAAAATTTGGCTAAAATTAACATAACAGCAAACATCATCACCTACGACTGGGGGACCTTTCGTAAGCGATTAGCAAAAGGTGAGCATGATTCGGTATTAATTGGTTGGCTTGCTGACAACTCAGATCCGGATAACTTTTATCGTCCGCTGCTAAGTTGTGCATCGGCTTCTTCTGGCTCAAATCGGAGCGGCTGGTGTAATGATGAATTTGACCGCAATATTATAAGTGCGCTGTCGATAACAGACCACGACACACGAAAGGCCTATTACCAAGCCGCAGAAGCTGTGTTATTCGAACATTCGCCATTGGTTCCAATTGCCCATGCCGTGAGACATAAAGTGCACAGAGATTACATTAAACAGGTTAATATTAACCCTTATGGCGGCATTGATTTTTCAAAAGCCGTTAAGAAGGTGAAATAATGTTTAATTACGTTTATCGCAAAGTTTGGCTACTATTTTTTATTACATTCGCAGTTTTTACGTTTGTATTTTCCCTTAATTATATGTTTCCCGGCGATGTACTAAGTAATATGACCGGCATTGGAGAAATCCCCGCCGAAGAATACACCGAACTAGCTCGTATCTATAAACTCGACCAAAACGTTATTGTTCAATACTTCTATTTCCTAATTCGAATGTTTGACGGTAATTGGGGTCAGTCTTTCACCAATGGCACCAGTATATTTGATCAGGTATTTAACGCCCTACCCGCGACCATTGAACTCGCGACCTTTGCATTAATCTATAGCTTTATCGTTGCAATACCTTTAGGTATTTTAGCGTCGTCAGAGACAAAACCGTGGTTAGATAAATCCATCTTGGCTATGTCGATATTTGGGTTTTCAATGCCTATATTTTGGTTAGCTTTGTTAATGATTTTGGTTTTTTCAATTAATTTAGGCTGGTTTCCCATCTCAGGGCGTCTAAGTTTAGTTTATGACATTCCAACCGTAACCGGGTTTATGATCATCGACATATTGCTGTCTGATGTGAGTTATAAACGCGAAGCCCTAGGTGACGCGGTTAACCATCTAGCAATCCCAACATTTGTTCTTGCTGCTTACCCAACAACCGTCTTGATACGAACAACACGCCAGTCAATGAAAAACGTGATGAACACCAGTTATGTGAAAGCCGCTAGAGCAAAAGGTTTGTCTCATATACAAGTGTTGCGACGACATGGTTTACGAAATGGTTTGTTGCCCGTTATTCAAATGATGGGGCTGCACTTTGGTACTTTGATCACGCTTGCTATGGTCACCGAAGTTATTTTCTCCTGGCCTGGTGTTGGTTTATGGCTCGTCGATGCAATTCATCAACGTGATTACCCAGCAATACAAGGTGGTATTTTAGCGATGTCAGGGATGGTCTTTGTCGCCACTATCTTATTTGATGTTATTTATATGATTTTTGACCCATTGGCGAGAAGACACGGTTATGGAAAAATTTAGATTTTTTACGAGTCCTAACAACTCGTCGCCAATCCACCAATTATGGCGCTTGTTTAAAAGTAATCACTTTTCTCTCGTTGCAGCTTGGTTATTTTTGTTTTTTATTCTAGTCGCAATATTTGCGCCTATGCTTGCCCCCTACTCACCATTTGCACAGCATCCTGAGTCATTGCTTACGCCACCAGCGTGGCACCCAGATGGGACCATAGCGTTTCCGTTTGGAACCGACGCACTAGGCCGAGATATCTTTACTCGGGTATTGTACGGATTAGGGTTTTCATTCGGATTGGCCATAGTTTCTGTTTTTATGGCGCTAACGTTAGGGGTACTCATTGGTGTATTCGCAGGTTTTAGTAAAGGTATTCGCTCTAGTTTTTTAAACCACATTTTGGACATCGCGCTAACAATGCCTTCGTTACTCATTGCCATTGTTATTGTCGCAATATTAGGTCCCGGGATCGCTAATACGTTTTGGGCCGTTGTACTCGCGATGCTACCGCAGTTTATTCATCACATTCGCACTGAAGTCGCAGAGCTCTTAAATAAAGATTTTATTATTGCCTATAAGCTTGATGGCGCCAAACCTTCACATTTATTTTATTACGCTTTGTTACCAAATTTGGTTGAAAACATCATTATATTTTCAACCATGGCGATTTCTTCGGCCATTCTCGACATAGCCGTTTTAGGCTTTATTGGAATTGGCGCACAATCGCCAGAACCAGAACTTGGCACTATGGTGTCGGATAGCTTAGACGTATTTTATTTGAATCCATGGACAGTCATGTTACCGGGTTTATTGCTATTCCTTTGTATTTTATCCACTAACATCGTTGGTGATGGTTTGAGGCATGCGTTAAAAGAACGCCGGCTTCAATAGGGAACCAAATGCGCTTACTTGATATTAGAAATCTTAACATTGAACTAAAGACCAACGACGAAACAATTAAAGCCGTTGAGTCTGCCAATTTCTCCATGAAAATGGGTGAAGTCAGTGGCCTAATTGGTGAATCTGGCTCGGGCAAAAGTTTAATTGCTAAAGCGCTTGTTGGCGTATTAAACAACCGTTGGAATGTCACCGCTGACCGCCTGCATTTTATGGGCGAAGATTTAAACCGAATGACTGAACAAAAGCGACGAAAGATCATTAGCTCCAACATTGCTATTGTCTATCAAGAACCCCGCAGATGTTTAGACCCAACTGCCGATATCTTTTCACAAATGGAAGAGTCACTGCCGGAATACGAGTTTAAAGGCTGGTTTAACGCTAATAAAGTTCATAGGTTAAAACGGTGCATCAACTTGCTTCATAAAGTAGGCATTAAAGATCATAATGCGGTGTTTAATAGCTATCCGCACATGCTATCGGAAGGTGTCTGTCAAAAGATAATGATCGCGATGGCCATTGCCAAAGAACCTAAATTGCTCATTGCAGACGAGCCAACCACCGCGCTGGAAAGTTCAACCTCATTGCAAGTGATTAAGCTGTTAAAAAGCCTTAATCAACTGAAAGACATGGCGATGATTTTTATTACACACAACTTGAGTTCAATCACCAGTTGGGCCGATAGTATTAATGTTATGTACTGTGGCCAATTAATTGAAAGTGGCCCGACAAATAAAGTTTTGTCGTCTCCAAAACATCCCTATACAAAAGCCCTATTTGACAGTGAACCTGATTTTCAGGATCACGAATATAATATTCGCAAAAAATTATATACGCTCAAAGGAACAATTCCTACATTGCAGCATTTACCTATTGGCTGTCGCTTAGGTCCACGTTGCCCCAATGCCCAAAAAGCCTGCGTAACTATGCCAGAACAAGTTAAGTTAAAAGGTCAGTACTTTAGGTGTCACCACCCTTTGATTGGAGACAGCAAATGACGGCTCCGATATTTTCGATTTTGAACATTAGCAAGTGTTACAAAGACAAATCTCACTGGTTGAAAAAGGGTAAAGATAAAACCATAGGGCCGATTAGTTTTCATTTATTCCCTGGTGAAACATTGGCGATTATTGGTGAAGCGGGTTCTGGTAAAAGCACCATAGCTCGATTATTAGCAGGTGCAGAACAACCAGATACTGGGCAATTATTTCACCATGTAGACGTGGTTAAGTGGGATGACTCTAAGTTCTTTTGCCAAAATATTCGGATGATATTTCAGGACGCCCAAAAGTCCCTTAACCCTACGGTTCCTATAGGCAATCAACTTGAACAACCTTTGCTCTTTAATACAACATTAGATAAAGCACAGCGTCGTGAAAAAATATTACAAGCACTTAGAATGGTAGGCTTGTTACCAGAACACGCCGACTATTACCCACACATGTTTTCGGGGGGCCAAGCACAACGGATTGGCATAGCACGCGCGTTAATTTTAGATCCTAAAGTCGTAATTATAGATGAAGCACTCGCACCACTCGATCCATCATTGAGGGCGCAGGTTATAAACTTATTATTAGACTTACAACAAACTCACAAACTGACCTATGTATTAATATCTCACCAAATCTCTTTGATTAAGTACCTAAGCGATAGAATTATTGTGATGGATGATGGCCAGATAATTGAGCAAGGTCACACTGAGGACGTTTTCACAGACCCTCAACATGCAAAAACAAGAAAGCTACTGACGTCGTTAGATATGTAGACGCGGGGCTTGTGCCTTTCTTTGCCCTGCGGGCGGCTATTTCGACTGCGTCGACCATACTTTTTGCAACAGCCCAAATCAACAGAAAAAACCGTCATCCCAACTACCAGAAAAACGTCATCCTAAAAGAGCCTTAGCGATATTTGGGATCTCCAACCAAGTGCAGAGGAAGTTCATAATTCACTTTTAATTGGCATACAGTAATCAGAATAAAAAACGTCATCCTAAAAGAGCCTTAGCGATATTTGGGATCTCCAACCAAGTTCAGAGGAATGCCATAATTTGCTTTCAATTGGCTCATAATTTCAGAAAGAAAAACGTCATTCCAAAAGAGCGGAGCGATATTTGGAACCTCCAACAGAGTGCTGAGGAAGTTCATAATCCATCTTCAATTGGCTCATAATTTCAGAAAAAAAACGTCATCCCAAAAGAGCCACAGCGATATTAGGGATCTCCAACCAAATGCAGAGGAAGTTCATAATCCAACTTAAATTGGCTGATAGTAATCAGAATAAAAACCGTCATTCCCAAAGCTTGTAATATAAGTCAGCCACAGCGATATTAGGGATCTCCAACCAAGTGCAGAGGAAGTTATAAATATCAGCAACTCTGACCCCACTGGTCCTTATTTTCCAACAGAAACTTACGCGTAGTAACGTTCGACGGCGGTGATCAGTTTTGGTAAGTCTTGTTTTGGTAAAAGATTAATGCCTGCAGCCGCAGCTCGGCCACCGCCGGTTTCAAATGTGGCGCAAATATCACCGGCCCCTGTTTTGTTATTCAGCGGTGCTCGCAGACTAATGAGATAATGAGCGTCATCTACTACCGTTACCACTATGTGGGCCGTATCAGGGCTTTCATTAGCTAAATGATTCCCGTAAGTTCCGCTAATTCTTCTGCTCCATGCAGCATCTTCTAATAATACGGCCTTAGCTAGTTCTGATTCGTGCAATACGTCTGCAGACAGCGCTTGATTAAAATCAGAATCGAATGCACCTTTTAACGTATGAAAGGCTGAACTTGGATCTTTAATGCAGTCGAACGGTGATGAGTATTGAACAAGTTGCTTGAATAAGTCGGCGGGATGAAACGCTAAATCGTCGGTAGTTGCACCATAACCATTATAATTGACCAAGGTGCCCAATTCTTTTAACTGTTCAACTTGCTCGGCCGAATAGCCTTGCTTTTTACAAAGCTCAGTGGCCACTTTTATTAAGTTGTCACCAAACGCTGCCGTGATAGCCCAATCATGAAACTGTCCTTCTAACAAGTTGTCAACTATCAAAGCAGTGCATGTGTTTGCGTCAAGATCGATATGGGCGTTAAGGTTCACCACATTTGGTATTTCGCCAGACCTATGATGGTCACTATACATTACCGATGCACCTGTTTTTAAAACCGCATGTAACGCGTCTGCGTTTTTTTCCATCGAAATATCTAGGATCGTAACGCTAGAATGCTCATTAATATCCGCAATCGGAATTTGTTTTACAAGAGCAATATCACGTTTAATTCCAGTGATAAGTTTTGCTTGTTTAGGCGCAGCTAAACGCAATTGAACGAGGGAAATAATCCCGTCGGCGTCACCATTAAATACATCGAAATTTGTCATATTATTTTTCTTATTTTATTTTTAGCGACTAATCTATTAAGCCAAGTTCAACAAGCTTAGCTACAACTTCGTCCGCGCAGGCTTCGATAGATTTATTTGCCGTTTTCAAATGCACTTCTGGTGATTCAGGTATGTCATACGCAGAGTCGATACCAGTAAAGTTTTTAATTTCACCATTACGTGCTTTTTTGTATAAGCCCTTCGGGTCACGTTGTTCACAGATTTCAATTGGTGTATCGATAAACACTTCAACAAACTTATCCGCTGGCAACTGATCTCTAACCATCTTACGGTCAGATGCAAATGGAGAAATAAAAGCAGTGGAAACCAATAAGCCGGAATCAACAAACAATTTGCTAACTTCGCCTATTCGACGAATATTTTCAACACGGTCTTTGTCACTAAACGTTAAATCACCATTAAGGCCATGGCGCACATTATCACCGTCTAGCACATAGGTATGGCAGCCTCGTTCGAATAATTTTTGATCAACCGCATTGGCCACTGTCGATTTACCGCTACCACTTAACCCCGTATACCAAAGTACAGCAGATTTGTGGCCATTAGCTTCTGAACGTTGTGCCGCCGAAATACTTTGTAAGTGCCATACAACATTAGAGGAAACAGCGGCGTCCGTTTTTAAATTTGTCATTGTTTTTGTCCTTAATAAATCCGTGTGTGGCACTTGCCTAATAAATTGTTTGATTAGTCGATGCTAAAGACTAAATGAGAGTTATCTTATGTAATGTGCTTAACTCTTTAACTGGCTCATAACCACGAATAAACAAGATTGTACCTAAACAAATTCCTTTTGCACTTAATTGACGCCTGATATTGCGGCTTTAGAAAGAAAATATTGTGCTTAATTATTCTAAAATAAAAAGTCTAAACAGATTAGATTTATAGACTAAATAAAACGAAGTTAATTACTTGGGGCAACTTTGTTAAACAGCGCGCGGATGGCGGTTCTAGATATCGCTTTGGCTTGGCTAATTTTACAAGCTAGGGGATGACGGTTTTTTCTGTTTAATTTGGTGTAACGTTTTTTCTGAAATTATGAGCCTATTAGAAGTGAATTATGAACTTCCTCTGCACTGGGTTGGAGATCCCTAATATCGCCGTGGCTCTTTTGGGATGACGGTTTTTTCTTTAAAATAAAGATTTATCACACCGAAAGTTCAGGCGACTTTTTCCTTCGTATAAATCCCCCTTAGTTGAGATTTATATCTCGAAGTGAACGGCAGGGACGCCGTTGCAAGGAATGTGCATAGGGATGTGCGTACATTCCGTCTTCGACGATAATATAAATCTTAAATAAGGATTAGGGATTTAGCCGAAAGCGGCCTTTTTGCCTACTTTTGGGGCTGTTGCAAAAAGTATGGTCGACGCAGTCGAAATAGCCGCCCGCTGGGCAAAGAAAACTTCAAGCACCGCACCAGTATGGTCGACGCAGTCGAAACAGCCGCCTGTAGGGTGAATTATGAGCTTCCTCTGCACTCGGTTGGAGGTCCCAAATATCGCTTAGGCTCTTTTGGGATGACGTTTTCTGTTCTGAAATTTTGAGCCAATTTAAGGCGAATTATGAACTTCCTCTACACTGGGTTGGAGATCCCTAATATCGCCGTGACTGATTAACTTTACAAGCTGCGGGGATGACGGTTTTTCTGTTTAGTTGGATGATGGTTTGTTCAGATTATTTGAGCAAATTGAAAGTGGAAGAAAAACTTCACCACACGAGTTGGTTTAATTTGATAGATGAAAATTTGTCATTTAACTTTAAATTAGAAATGGTACAGTATTGACACGTGAATAATTTTCTTTCAAAGAATTAATTCGACGCAATTATGTTAGGCGCTTTGTAGTGAAGGGGTAGCTTCAGCAGAGCCCAAATGATTGGGTGTTTAACTTTATGTTTCAACTTACCTCACGTAATTGAATACATTTTGTTAGTGACACTACATTCATTAACACATAATTTTAATTAAACATTGAACTAGGACATTTAAGGAACTTCAATGAAAAAAGTAATAAAAGCAATTATCCCAGTAGCAGGTTTAGGTACACGTATGTTGCCTGCGTCTAAAGCGATACCAAAAGAAATGCTCCCTGTAGCAGACAAACCCATTATTCAGTATGTTGTGCAGGAAATTATCGCTGCCGGTATTAAGGAAATAGTACTGGTAACCCACTCTTCAAAGAACAGTATCGAAAATCACTTCGATAAAAGTTTTGAACTTGAGTCTATTTTAGAGAAACGAGTAAAACGTCAGTTACTCGAAGAAGTACAAAAAATCTGTCCAAAAGACGTCACAATCATGCACGTACGCCAAGGTGAAGCAAAAGGTTTAGGTCACGCCATCGCCTGTGCTCGTCCACTCGTTGGCAACAACCCATTTGCAGTTGTTTTACCAGACGTAATGATCAATGACTACGATTCAAATTTGAAAAAAGACAACTTAGCAGAAATGATTAGGTTGTTTGAAGAAACCAAAGCCAGTCAGGTTATGGTTGATGAAGTACCAGAACAAGATGTGAGTAAATACGGCATTGCAGATATCGACGGCCAAGCAATAAAATCTGGCGAGTCAAAAACAATGAGTGCTATGGTCGAAAAACCCGATATAGAAGATGCCCCATCTAACTTAGCAGTTGTTGGCCGTTATGTATTATCAGCTGATATTTGGGATATTTTAGAAAAAACCCCTATCGGCGCCGGCGATGAAATTCAGTTGACCGATGCAATTGCAACGTTAATGGATTGGGAAACGGTTAATGCTTACCTGATGAAAGGCAGCTACCACGACTGCGGTGATAAGCTCGGTTACATGCAAGCCTTTGTTGAGTACAGCATGCGACATAATGTGCTTGGTGAAGACTTTAAGGCTTACTTAAAAACAATTAAATAATACTAAAATTTTCTAACCCCCATACATTGATATAAAAAGCCTTGCTTGATATTTGCAAGGCTTTCTTTTCTGAGAATAAAAACAACTCCACCACAATAATTTATTGAATATTTACTTCAAACAGAGAACGCCCAATAGCTATATACCAGACATTATTAAAGTAGAAACTGGTCCCAAGTGAGCTACTCACTTTATGAATTTCACTCTGGGCGTTACTCAAATAACGTTCATTCCCATAAATAAACATTATGTCACCATTTGAAGCTAGAGTTTCAATATAACTATTTGCACCATATGACGTTCTCTGCGTCAAAGTTCCATTTACGTCTCTTGCCCAAATATTTGTTTGACCTAAGTTGCCTAAATCAGTAAACGCAATCCACCCATTATTTACGCTATAATCACTGTTTAATTGCAAACTTCTTTGATTTAGATCTGACAAATAAGTCTCGTGTATTCCATCAAATAAAACACTCGCATAAAACACACCCGAGCAACATTTCTGCATTTTTTGATAAACAAAATTTTTCCCGTCAGTCAACACATATGTATTCCAATAATCAACATCCGCTACTAACGTTGAATTTAAATTGTCTTCGAACTTGACAATGGAATAATGATTATCATACGACCAATATCCAACAACCCCATTAGCTGCAACAGAATTACGCCAATTTCCAGCAGTGTTACTAACTAACGTATTCTGTTTTGACGTTAAATCTCTTAACCATAAATCACTCCCAACACTCCAAATTGCATATCCACCTGAAACATCGAGAGATTTTGCAGAGTTTGGGTGACCAAGGTCAAATAATTGATTGTTATTCCAATCAAAGATTTTAGAGGACAAAACAGTTTCTCCGATCTCCTGAGAAGTATAAATAGCGCCGGTTTGAGTCAAAAAGCTGTGTGAATGAGAAATCATTAAATTTGGTTCAACCTCAACTAAATAACTTTTTTCAGAATTTACATTAGTTATTTTAAGCGTATCCCCGCTATCTAAACTATTCAAAACCAATACTTTTTGTTCATTAAAATCAATTATCTCACCTTCAAAATCTTTAACACGAACAAGGTTAGTTGAGTAATCTACATAAATAGTTCGTTTTTTTGATGTTTTCTGCTTAGAACTATCTATTGCTTCAATATAAAGTAATAGTTGTTGCCCGTCATAACTATATAAATCGATTGGTTCGTCGAATAAGTTGACTCCCGAGGCCAGAACTTTATTTCCAACTCGTATTATTACTTCACAATCACCGATGTCGTCTTCACAAGAAATATTTGGTGAAACCGAACTATCAAAAACGCTATATTCTATAGGCTCAAAAACATTCAACGTAGGTGGATTGTCTAAATTGATACTATGTTCTTTCGAAACCGAACGTCCTCTAATATCAACAGCTTTAACTACTAATTTATATTCTCCTGCTAAAACACCCTTTAAGCTCATTTCGCCTCTAAACAAACCAGAGGAATGGATCAGATTGGTTGTTAAGCCACTCACAGTGGCAGAGACTTCAGAAATGTCTAATTCAGAAGATAACGAAGCTGTAATTAAAAGTCGCTCACCAATTGTTTGATTTTTATTAGGCGTTATTATTTCTAATTTGAGTGGCACAACTTCTATAGTTACTGTTTCTGAGACATAAATACCTTTTGAGTTTAAAACGGTGAGGGTGTAGTCAATTGTAGAGCTCGGAGATACTTTGATAGTAACGCCTGAGTTAATCGCACCTAGCCCATTATCGATACTTCCAGTACCATTAGAAAACTGAGCTTTTAAATATACACTTTGACCAGATATGATAGTAAATTCGGAAGCTGAAAACCTATTGATGGTGGGCTGAAGTACAACTACTGTTATACTTTGCGTTACTGCGACTCCATCGGAATTTGAAACGGTCAATGTGTAAGTCGTTGTTGAACTAGGTGTTACCTCTTTCGATTCCCCAGCAACAATGTTGCCAACTGCATTATTAATCCCTCCCTCGCCATTAATAAAACTTGCTGAAAGTCTAATTGTTTCACCAGCTACAATAGTCTTACTTGATGCCGTAAAACTTTGAATACTTGGTTCAAGTGGTGGGGAATCCGACACACTGCAGGCGTTTAAAAAGAATAAAAGTGTATAAAAGGTTAAAACTCTAAAAATTTGATTTAACTTCATATTGGTCAACATCCTTATTTGGTTAATTATAACTATAATCAACAAATACATTTTAGCCAAAGTTAAAAGCTTCTGCTATAAACTAGAATTCTACCCCGATATTCAACCAAACCAAATTATCTTTAGCTCCGGTTTCCGAGCCAGGACCGCCAATGTCGGTATTTGTGCGTGCCCAACTAATGTTACTGCGAATTGTATAGGCATCAAGTTTATACCCGTAACCAAATCCAAGACTGTACCCCCAGGCCGTATATTCTCTAGCTTGCCTTTGTGCACCTCCATAAAATGAAACAGAATGTTTATTATCAATAAGATAAAACATATCCAATATTTTGAAGTTGAATAACGCAGGGGTATCGCTATTCACAATATTAGGGGCAAAATTGATCGCTGAACCCACACGCCAATTATCGGCGACTGGACGATAAAGCCCAAGTTGTATGTAAGGCCGGACGTCAAATGTTGTATCGTCTATTCCCTTTACGTTTTTGTTAACCGCTTTAAGGCCTGTTTCAATCACAAAACCATAACCTTGGTCAAAAGTAAGAGAAGGTTTAGTTGCAACTTCTAGATTGTTATTTGAATACGTGTTTGAATCAATTTCATTCGCTGATACAACGCCAAATTGAGTCAGAAGTAAAAAATTAAAAATAAACTTAGTTTTGAACAAGCATAAAACATCAACGTACCCCCGAGCTACCTTTTTTATTACGATAGCGGTAATCGGCATTTTTGAAAAAGCGTGTTTTTTATAAAAAGAACTTAGTATCTCCATGTAGCACCTGTTCTCCAACTCGTGTCGTTATAGACGTCTCGTTTAATGCCTAACATCAATTCCAACTGATTAAACGATTGGGGACTTATAGTGACTTGAATATCGTGCAAGTCCACATAGTCATAATTTAACGCCGTTTGATTGGGTGATTTTTTATTGCGATGAAACAAGTATTCAAATCCTAATTCGTACTCGGGTGTTAATAAGTCAATAAGTAATGTTTGAGAAAGCCCAGAAGCGTCCTCAATACCATCTGTATAATTAGTTCCCCAGTGACCTAAACTTACATTATCAACTCTAAATCCTTGCTGATAGATATGATGTCGATGCCAACCACTTTGGTGCTCGGTAACTTCGTAAGTTAAGGATAAAGGCATTGTGCCATATTTAAGAAAAGGTAAATGAATACCGCCAGACACTGCAATATTCCCCAACATGAAATTAGTATGACTCGCGGTATCCTCCCCTGCGATTTCTCCGTAAACATTTATGCTTCCGAAACGTTGCTCTATCGCTAAGGATGCCCTTTGATTGCCAAACTCACACTCTATAACATTCCCTGATTCGCAAGTTACTAACGCTCCGCTATTGTCGCTACCAACAACATCTGAAAATGCCCCCCACACTTGTTCTAAACTTATCGGTTGGCCTCGTCCACCAAATTGAAACGTTCTGTTCAAAGCTATTGTAGTGCCTTTAAAGGGCTGAATACTTAGCTGAGTTGCCAGTACGTATGGCGTCCCTGAGGTAAGCTTCCCTCCTGAGTATATATTATCGTGACGTTCTAAAGACTTCACAAACACGTTGTATTGTAGGTCCCACCAATTTTTAAACGGTATTGGGTTTTTGAGTCCGACTGAAAGTGTGGTTTTTGCATTATTGCTATACAACATTGAACGGGTTTGAAACGGTGATAACCAATCTTGCTTATAGCCCACATCGAGCTGAATGTTGTCATTACCAAAAGATAAATACGTTTCGTAAAAGTTGATGTCTTCAAAACTATTATTTGCTATCCCGCCATAAGTAAACGACATCCAATTTGATACTTGATAACTGCCCGTAAACATTGCATGACCATTGCTACTTTCCAACTCGGCGAGTTGGTTCGGAATCACCGTGTCAAATTCGGCGCTTTGCGCCTGTCGTAATTGCAGTTGTGCAAACCCTACCGGCCGCGTTGTTAACTTAGTCAACGCTCGTTCGACTCTAGCACTCAACTCAGGATATTGATTTTTAGCATGTTTTAATACGTCCTTCACATGGGAAACGGCATATGGCCGTTGCATCGATTGTGTATTAGTGACAATAAAAAGAGCATGGATATCTTTATTTAACTGGGTCATTTGCATCGGCACATATTGCGTGGCACCAATACTAGGGAAACTCAAACCGAAACAAAGAAAAAATGCGGAAACCAAATGGTATTTACTACAATTAATTCGGTTCTTACTTTTACTTTGAAAATTGTTGTTTATGAAGCTAATTGAGCGTAATGAGGCTGAATTAAAGAGCCTAGAAAAATGGGAGGACATTGTTTTTTTAGTAGACAACAAAATAGGTTCCAAATTAAAACTAATTTCAAAAAAAGTGCAAAAGTGCAAAAGTGCAAAAGTGCAAAAAGCGGAGCTACGCTCTTGCTATTTTTGACAACACATACATCCAATTTGGCTAAAACACAGTAAAGTAGAAAAATTCCCTCTGACTTTACTTTCAGTTTCTAAAACGGAAATACTATGGGCAATAACAACAGGACAACCGCACTGTAGGTTATAGACACTGGTATGCCAAATCGAACAAAGTCTTTTAACGTGTAATCCCCCGCATTATAAACCATTAAATTGGTTTGATAACCATAAGGACTAATAAAACTGCCACTAGCGGCGAATGCCACTGCCATAACAAACGGTAAATAACTTACTTGTAAACCAATGGCTACAGAATATGCGATTGGAAATATTAATGCTGCAGCGGCATTGTTTGTGATTAACTCAGTTAACAGTAACGTTGAAAAATAAACAATTACTAGCGCCAAATAAACATTATTTTGGTCAATACCTTCGGCAACTAACTCTGCAATTAGATCTGAAATTCCGACATTATTCAGTGTTGTAGCCAAAGTTAATGCACTTAATACAATCAACCAAATTTCCAAAGGAAAACGTCTTTTTACTTCGTTAATAGTTAATGCACCACAAGCAAACAAAGCGGCCATATAGAATATAAAACATTTTAACAACGCAATATCAAAAATAACGGATGTAGCGATGGCGCCCCCAAATCCGATGACAACACACTTTTCTTTTACCCCGGACAACATAAATTCGAGTTTTTTACCATTAAGGACAAAGAAGTTTTTACTGATGTTTGAACGCGCCGCAAAATCGTTACCGGTTGCTAAAACCAAAAAATCACCTGACTGAATAACAACATCACCTAGCTTACCTGAGACCTGCTCACCTTCTCGTCTAATTGCGACGACAGCGGCGTCAAATCGCGCTCGGAAACCGGCGGTTTTTAACGTTTTGCCAATAACTGCAGAACCTGGCCTAATAACAACCTCAGTAAGATTGTCATTGATTAGCCCAGACTCATGGGCAAAAGATGTTAAGCCATCAAACTGATTTAAAGTACCGACTTTAGTGACATCTCCTGTAAAAATTAGCTTGTCACCGGCGTAGATCATATTCTGAGGCGTAACAGGGGTTATCAACCTTCCTTTGCGCACTATTTCAATTAAAAAGAGTGAGTCCAAATTACGTAAACCATTCGCGCTAACCGTTTTGCCAATAAGCAAGGAATCCGGCTGAACTTCAACCTCAACAAAATATCTTGACGCTAATTCTTGTTTAACAACCTTTCCTTCCAGCGCACCGGTACGAAAGTAGATAACTAATAAACAAGCTAAAGACGCGGCTATGCCGACTAAAAAGAAATCAAAAAAGGCAAATCCTGTTTGTCCTTGTTCCAATAACATAGAGTTTACAATTAAGTTTGTTGAGGTGCCGATAAGGGTTAATGTTCCCCCCAAAATAGCGGCATAGGACACAGGTAAAAGCAGTCGATTAGGTGCTAAATATCGATTATTTTTAATCGGACTTAACAATGTTGCTACAACTGCAGTATTATTTAAAAAGGCGGATGACACTAACGTAGTGAATAACGTTCGAAAATACGTTTGAGGTGTAGATTTAACAAAAAGAATTGCAGACAGTCGACGTAAATAGCTGGTTCTCTCAAGTGCAAAACTGCACATTATCAACAACATTAACGTTAACAACCCTTGGTTGGTTGCATTGGCAAGTAATTGTTCGGTTGTGACTAGGTCAAATGCTAGGCAGCTTAATGCTGACGAAACAAAAACACGTTCGCTCGATTTTTGAAAGCGGATTAAGCCAACTATCGTCGCAAAAAATATTAACAACACTGTCCATTGTTCAATAGTCACTATATTTAATAACCTCTAACCATTAGCACTTTTTAATTCAGGCCGTGATAACTTAAAACAGCCGAGCAATTCCGAAACTAGCTTTTGTGTTTAATGAAGTAACATTGTCGTAAAACGTTCCAACTTTTATGCCAACCTTCAATGTGTTTTTACTTTTTACTTTTTACTTTTTGAAGCAAAAACAAAAATGGTACTCAAAAGAGTACCATTTCCTTCCTACTAGACGACAGTTTACTTAAACAAATCGCTAATATCTTTTGCTTCCCAATGAGGGAAATGTTTACGTACTAACGCATTTAATTCTACTTCAAAAGCAGACACATTGGTTACCGCTTTGCTTTCAGAAGCCTGACCTTTCGCAACAATCATCCCAGCACCAATAGTCACATTGGTTAATCTGTCGATGATAATAAATGCCCCGGTTCCTTTCACATCTAAATAGTTGTCAAATGCGATTTGGTGATTTAAAGAAACTTGGCATCGAGCAATTTCGTTCAATTCTAATCGAACGGCTTCGCCGCGTTCCATTGTATTAACGTCAACGGTAAAGTCGATATTAGAAATAGAACCAGTCGTTTGCTTAGTCGCAAATTTAAAGTCGTATTGTTTGTTTGGAACTAACGCTTGTTCAGCCATCCAGATCAAATTAACTTCAACATCGCTGGTGATCTGTGACAAGTTATTAGAATGCACTATGGTATCACCGCGGCTGCAATCAATTTCGTCTTCTAACGTAATTGTCACTGCCATAGGCACAAAAGCCTCGTCAATATTGCCATCAAATGTGACTATTTCTTTTACTTTAGAAGACTTTCCTGATGGTAACACCGTAACTTCATCGCCTACTCGCACGACACCAGATGCTAAGGTTCCACAGAACCCTCTGAAATCTAGATTTGGGCGATTGACGTATTGCACAGGCATACGGAAATCTTCAAAGTTAAATGACTCTACAATAGGGGTTGTTTCCAACATTTCCATTAATGTTTTACCGTGATACCAAGAAGATTTCTCAGAACGGTTAACCACGTTATCGCCGTTTAACGCTGAAATCGGTGCAAACTGAATATTTTTAATATTTAGTTTATCGGCCAATTCCATATATTGTTTTTTAATGTCTTCATAAACTTCTTCAGAGAAATCCATTAAGTCCATTTTGTTAATTGCAACGATGACATTAGGCAAGCCTAATAGCGATACAATAAAGCTATGACGACGTGTTTGTGTTTGTACACCATAACGCGCATCAATCAAGATAATGGCAAGATCAGCCGTTGAGGCACCGGTAGCCATATTACGGGTATATTGCTCATGCCCAGGGGTATCTGCAATAATAAACTTACGTTTATCTGTAGAAAAATAGCGATAAGCAACATCAATTGTAATGCCTTGCTCACGCTCTGACTGTAAGCCATCAACCAATAATGCTAAATCAATTTCACCGTCTGTCGTATTAAAACGTTTAGAGTCATTTTGAATTGCAGCGAGTTGGTCTTCAAAGATCATTTTAGAGTCGTGTAGCAATCGACCAATTAACGTACTCTTACCATCATCCACTGAACCACAGGTAATAAAACGCAATAATTCTTTGTTTTCGTGCTGGTGAAGATACTCTTCTATATTTTGTTCAATTAAATCTGACTGATGTGCCATTAGAAGTAGCCCTCCATCTTTTTCTTTTCCATCGAGCCGGCTGAATCATGATCTATCATTCGACCTTGGCGCTCCGATGTTTTCGTTAACAACATCTCTTGAATTATCTCAGGTAACGTCGCAGCTTCTGATTCAACCGCACCTGTTAAAGGATAACAACCCAAAGTACGGAAGCGAACCATCTTCATTTCCGGAGTTTCTCCTTCTTCAAGTGGCAATCTTTCATCGTCGACCATAATGTCTACGCCATCACGATTTACTACCGGGCGTTCAGCCGCATAATATAGTGGCACAATATCGATGTTTTCTAAGTATATGTACTGCCAGATATCTAATTCTGTCCAGTTTGACAATGGGAATACACGAATGCTCTCCCCTTTATCAACTTTGGAATTAAAGACATTCCACAGCTCAGGACGTTGCTTTTTAGGATCCCATGCATGATTTTTATCACGGAATGAATAAATACGTTCTTTGGCTCGGGATTTTTCTTCGTCACGACGCGCGCCGCCAAATGCAGCATCATATCCGCCAGCATTCAACGCTTGCTTTAATCCTTGGGTTTTCATGATGTCTGTATGTTTAGAGCTACCATGTACAAATGGATTAATATCCATTGCCAATCCTTCAGGATTTTTATGAACGATTAAATCGAAATCATATTTTTCCGCCACTTTATCGCGGAATTCAATCATCTCTTTAAACTTCCAATTTGTGTCAACGTGCAACAAAGGAAATGGTAATTTCGCTGGGAAAAACGCTTTACGAGCAAGATGCAACATAACTGCAGAATCTTTACCTACAGAATAAAGCATGACTGGATTGTCGAATTCAGCCGCAACTTCACGAATAATGTGAATCGACTCGGCTTCAAGCCGTTTAAGGTGGGTCAGGTTATAATTCATTAAATTACACTCAAAAAAATACCGCTAAAATTAACTAGCGGTATTTAAACCTATTTAATGAAAATTAGTAAGTTCGAATTTGTTAGAACATAGATACAAAACAAATAATAAAAGTACTTTTAATAGGCATTTTTATCTATAAAGCCCTTGAAAACGGTTCCGACTATTATTTTGATATCAAACCAGAGTGACCAATTGCGAATATATTCAAGGTCATATTCGATTCTTTTTTCCATTTTATCAAGTGTATCTGTTTCACCACGCCAGCCATTAATCTGCGCCCAACCAGTAATTCCTGGTTTAACTTTATGACGTAGCATATAACCTTCAATTAAAGAACGATATTCTTCATTATGTGCTACTGCGTGTGGCCTCGGCCCAACAATTGACATCCTACCTTGCAATACGTTCAAAAACTGTGGAAGTTCATCTAAACTTGTCTTCCGAATGAACTGACCTATTGGAGTAAATCGACTATCATTTTTTTTAGCCTGAGTTACTTTATCTCCATTCTCCATAACCATCATTGACCTAAACTTGTAAACCTTTATTGGTTTTCCATCCATCCCATAACGATGTTGCTTAAATACAATTGGACCTTTTGATGTAAATTTAACTGCAAGTGCAATTAAAACAAGAATTGGAGAAATTAAGGCAATAATCAAAATTGAAAAAACTATATCTTCAAGTCGCTTTATTATTGCATTACTGCCGTCGAGTGGTGAATCATAAATACTGATTGTTGGTATTCCACTAACTACATCACTACGTGAGTGCAAAATATTAAACATGAAAATATCAGGTACTAAAAATACAGACGCTGTCGAGTCTGCTAACTCTTTCATTAGCCATTTAATTCTTGTTTCGGCCCTCATTGGGAGTGCTATATAAACCCTATCAATACCGCCTTCTTTGCAATCTCGAATCATCTGTTCCAAACTTCCTAAAGTAGGTAGTTCAGTTTCTTTGTCATCATAATATCCCTTAAAATGCATACCTAATGAAGGGTTTTCAATCATCCGCTGAGCTAAATGTTTTCCTAAGTCACCTGCTCCGGCTACGACAACATTTCGAGTATTATGTCCCTTTATTCGCAAATATCTCAAAAATAATCGCAATACAATTCTATAGCCGTTTAAGGATGCTAACGAAGCAAAAAACCAAAGCGCCTTGACATTATCTTCAGGGGAATATTCAGGAAAAAAGAAAATTAAATTCAAATAGATCAAAGAAGCAGACACAAACCAATGTATTGTTGCTTTTTTTAACTCTTTCAATAAAGACAAACCACGCCACGAAATGTACAAATTATCTAATTCACCTGTGAAGTGAAATATCATGACAGCAACAACAGCTAATGTCGTATGCTCTACGGTCCAATCTCCAGACACGTAATATACTGCCAAAAATAACGAGCTACATATAACAATAATATCTAAAACTCTTTGAGCGATTGATATTAGTGTTTGATTGCCATGTAAAATACCACTTTGCATTATTTTCATTTTCAACAACTATTAGTTACTAGAACTGAATTTATCTTTCAAAATATAAAAAGCGAACTTAATATTAGTTGAAAAATACCGCCAAAACATTCTTCTAGGCTCTTGAATAACCCTATACAACCATTCTAGGCCATATTTCTGCATCCATAAAGGTGCACGACTAACTTTACCTGCAACCACGTCAAATGTACCACCAACTCCCATTACAAAGTTAACGCCTAATTTATCTTTCCATTTATTTATGAAATTTTCTTTTTTAGGGGAGGTAATTGCAACAAACAACAACTTAGCACCAGAACTTTTAATTGTATTTACGACGGACTCTTCATCATCCCAAAAGTAACCGTGGTGAACTCCCGCTACCTTCAAGTCCGGATATTCCTTCAAAACGTTAATTCTTGTTGTCTGAACAACACTATCTGTAGCCCCTAATAGAAAAATAGGGTATCCCTCTTTCTCAGATAGGGCTAATAACTGATAAAACAGATCGACACCAGCTACACGTTCAGGTATTGCATGTCCACAAAATCTTGCCCCTAACACAACCCCTTGACCGTCTATATTAATCAAATCGCATTCTTGGACAGAGTTAAAAAGCTCTTTATCTTTCTGCATGTTTACAAGTTTGGCAACATTGACTACGACATGTTGGAAAACCCCCCCCTTATTTAAGCTTTCCTCAATAACTGAAACAGTTTCCTCCATCGAAATTGAATGCATTTTAGATTTCAAAAATACGATTTCGTTCATTTACACGCCTCTTCTAAAAGATAAAACACCGAAACTAAAAAGAACAATTGCTTCTCCAAATTTTTCTTTCCTAATTGGTGCTCTTCAAATAGGTAATGAACATACTCTTTATCAAATACCGAACAAAAGCTACTTGAGTTCAACAATATTTCCTTAAATGACGCCTCTCCTTTGTCTTTAAACCACTTCTCTGTTGGCGATTTAAATCCCTTTTTCTTCCTATAAACGATTTCATTTGGTAAAACCGTCTCTGCAAACTTTTTGTGAATATACTTACCTTGATAACCTCTAATTTTAAACTTTAAAGGAAGTGATTCTATATAATCAACAAGATCGTTATCTAATAAAGGTACTCTAGCCTCTACTGAAAAATTCATAGATATCTTGTCTGTATAATTCAATAAATCGTCACTTAAATTTCTACGGCAATCATTAGACATCATATTTTCGACGTCTGAGTAACCTAACTTATCAAGTAAATCAACAAAATATTCAGTTACATTATCAACTTCAACACTCTCTATACTTAACAACTTACCTATTTCTTCTTTACTGAAAAGACTATAAAGTTCATTAAACCTAGAGGTTCTATCATGATTTGCTAACGAAGATATTAACTTTGCTACATTTCTATTGTTTAACGAACTTGCAAACGACGATAAAGGTTTTCCTAAAAAACTTGGTAAAATAGCGGCATACTTTTCACCAAGATATCGTCTATAACCACCTAAAGGCTCGTCAGCACCTTGCCCAGTCAGCACAACGTTAACGTACTTACTTGCCAATTTATTCAGAAAATACATCGGAATTAGTGACGTGGTTGCTAAAGGTTCTTCAACAATTTGAACACAGTGCCTTAAAGAATCTTGAAATTCAGTCTTCGAAACCAAAATTTCAAAATGTTCAGTGCCCAATATTCGTGCCGTCTCAGCTGCTTCTTTCAACTCGTTAGAGTCATCTTCTTCATGAAACCCTACAGTAAAAGTTTTTAGCTTTCCTTTGCTATACTTTTGAGCATAGAATGCAACTAATGCGGAATCAATTCCACCACTTAATAAAACCCCCACTTCAACATCCGACAGCATTTGTCTCTGAATTGCTTGCTCAAATAACAGCCCATACTCTGACACCGCACCAGAAAAGCTAATTCTACGTTTTGCAGGTCTTAAATAATTCATGGGTACAAGCGCACAAGTGTTCTTTTCAATAGACAGCTTCAAAATATGACCAGGTAAAAGTTTAGATACACCATCATAAATAGTACTTGGTGCCGGACTATATCTAAAGAACATTGTTGTTGCCAATTTATCTACATCAAGATTCTTTTCAAAATCTAATCCTCGAAGTTCAGATGAAAAAGAAAAACTCGAGTCGTTTTTTATATAATAAAGAGGCTTTACACCAAATCTATCTCTAACTAAAAATAAGGATCTATTTTTTAAATCAACAAAACAAAATGAAAAAATACCATTAAAATCAATTATACTATCAATACCTTTCAGAGCTAAATAGTTAACGATCGTCTCAGTGTCACTATGCCCGCTCCAACTAATACCATCTAGTTCTTTTCTTAACTCTAGGTGATTATAAATTTCGCCATTAAAAACTATTAAATATTGACCGCATTTAGAATACATAGGTTGAGAACCTGCATCAGATAGATCTTGTATCGACAATCTAGTATGACCCAAATGCAATTTTAATTCGTTACCAAAATCAACAGTCTCTAAACTCGAATTATTTGGTCCCCTATGCTTGATAGAGTCAAGCCTTCCTTCATTAAAGTCACCGCCAAGTTGGCCAATTATACCACACACTTAAACTCTCCTTTTAATCATCTTAGCAGGCACGCCACCAACTATCGTATAGGGTTCTACGTTTCTTGTTACAACGGCACCTGCTCCAACAATACTCCCTCGACCAATAATAACACCCGGCAAAATTATAGCGTTTCTACCTATCCAAACGTCAGATTCAATTATTGACTTCACAGTAGTTTTAGTCCCTTGAGTCGACATTGGTATATCAACTCTAGCTACTTCATGAGTACCAGATAAAACCGATACGTTAGGAGCAATCATGACATGATCACCAATCTCTACTGATTGTAAGAAGACATTTTCATTTATCTGACAGTGGCTACCAACGGAAATTTCACTACCACTTCCTATATAAACATTATCTTCGAAAAAATTATTTCCTGATGCCATTAAATTAAGAATACGTTCCATATACCAGCACCTAATTCTATTGCAAAAAGGTAGGTATCTTGAATTAGGTAATCTACTAATAAAAAGGTAATAAAAAGCCAACTTTAGTTTAAACATTGTAAGTAAGGGCCTGTAAGTAGGGGACTGATGCCCAACGAAGCATATCAGCATTTTTTCTACTTCCAAATATATCAATCGTAGAATATAGGCTTTCGTTTTTATAAAACAATTCAATTCCATTAAGTAATTGTTGAACCAAATCTTCATCCCCCATAAGCTTAGCGAGATAGAGCATTTCTGCATTATCGTAAAGATCGAATTTAATTAAACTTGGCTTATTTTTTATTGAAAAACGCTTAAACAATTTGTAATTATCATCATAAAAATTATCTTTTATATATTTGTATCCGATTTCTACATGTTTAGTAGGCATTATGAATGGAAAGTGTTTTGCAGATTTTATCAAGTTTTTAAGTATAAACGCACTATGAAAACAGTCTATAAATGAGTTGGAATCGAAAGGTCCATAAAGCCAACTTCCATCCTCTCTTTGGACGGATATAATAAAGTTGTACATTTTTTTTATTTTATTTTCGTAAATATTTTTATCTAATTCCAACACTTCAATAAAAAGTGAATACATATATAAAGTATATGACACTGAATTAGTTACGACTCTATCTTTAAAAGGACCATAAGAAGTAGCTAATCGTGTTTCATCACAAAACACATCAACAATTTCCATTTCATAAAATTCAAATACTTTCTGGATAGCAGATTTGTATACTGTATTTTGAGTAATTTCAAATAATTCATAAAACAACTCAACTACATAGGGAATATTTGTTGTAAAAGGAGTATCCCGACTATATGTTAACGTCGGTGAGATCACTATTTCAAAACCTGTTCCCCAACTCCAACCTTTAAAGTTAGTGTTATAGTTTTCCAATAGCCAATCTGCATGCTCAATCGCTTTAGCCAGATATTTATCGCTGGTTTTATCTTTGAATAAATTTATACAACTTAAACCCAATTGTGCTCTTACTATAGGGTAATCTTGTTTCTTATACCCTAAGCGTAAATGATTGTTGATAAAAAGGTCAAACAAAGTCAAAGAAGCAACTGGTAATAATCCAACTATTTTATTTTTGAAATAAAGGCGTTTACTTGCAAGCCCTAATTTCGTTTTCCACAAATCGTAAGGATCATGAGTAAAAAAATCTCCCCTATCAATCAGGTTACTAATACGATTAAAGGCTGTCATAAAGTTTCAACACCCTGCTACTAATTTCTTCATTCGTATAGTTATTTATAGCTTTTATGTAATTATTGTTCCCAATCCTTGTACGTAAACTAAAGTCATAGGCAACAGTCTCCAAAATTTTAGAGAATACAGTTGAAGAAGTACTTTCTGTCAAAAAACCATTTTCCCCCTCTAGCACCTGATCTGGAATTCCTGCATTTCTCCTGCTAATGATCACCGCACCATATAGCATAGCTTCCAAAATAGTTAGCGGTAAGCCTTCCCCGTAATAAGTTGGAAACAGGCAAATATCTTGCTGCTCTAAAAAATCAACTTTTGCTTTGCCACCAAGTACGCCTAAGAACTTTACTTCTTGCAATTCATTCTCTTTTGCAAATTCCTTAGCCTTCATCAAAGCTTCTCCGTCACCTGCAACTTGGAATTCAAATGGGAAATCAGGGTTAGCATTTTTGAATTTTTTAACTGAATCTAAAGCTATTAAAATACCTTTTTCTTCTACAATTCTTGACATAAAACCTATTGTAAGTTTTTTACCTTTTAACTGATTTTTAAATTTAGTCTCAACGTCAAAGTCATTTATAAATTGGTTGTCCGCTACAGTCGTTTCTATTACATAGTTAGACACATCAACCCCTAATCCAATGAGTTTCAATCTAAATGTTTTACCAAGTAAAATATAGAGTTTTGCATTATTAAACGCGAATAGAAATAATTTTTTAGAAAGCACATTTTTTAACAACCGATCTTCAAATTCATCTTCCCAACCGTGAAAGAAGATAACCAACTTCTTTCTAAATAGTTTAGCTACTAATGCGTAAAGTCCATCTCGCAAAATTGACCTGAAATTTAATGATGGATTAATATGTACAACTTCGTAGTTCCGAACAAAAAAAGTAAAAATAAAAAATTGTCTGATAGTCAAAATTAATTTGACCAGAGAATTGCCACTGTTACTACCTTGAACATTAAAATAATCAATATTTTGATGACTATCCAAGCTTAATGAATCAAAATACTTTGAAACTCCTCCAACTGCTTTGAGGTTTGGTGTTGTTATCAATACTCTCACTACATCTCCAACTAAATTTTTATTTCGCTGGCATTATAATTGACAATAACTTTTTAAACTACCTTAAAAAACTCCTATTTTCTTCAAAAAATAGGAGTTCCTCCATCAGAGCCACAAAATTAAGTTAGAAATAAATATTAGAATACTTACAGTTTTTTACGTTAAAAAGCTAAAGAAACTCCCCTTAAAAAAAAAGGAAAAACTCCAAATAGAGGTAAGACAAAGCCATAATCAATTTGCATAAACGACAAGCTATTAACTCCAATGAAAACTAAATTAATCTCGACTCTTAGTAAAAGTATTACACTCCAGTAACTTTTTCCTTTACAGAAAATATATTGAGTTTTTTTGTTTGATAGTAAATTAATATTAATGCGGTCATAAATGAAATAAAAAATGAAATCGATGTCGAAATACTTATTCCAACAATTCCATCTTCAATATATTTGTAGTTTAGGAATATATTTGTAATCGCTGCAATTGAACTACATAAAATCATAAACTTAGTTCTTTTTATATAAAATATTATGATAGCAACATACTTATATATACCGTTAAAAACGAAACCAGCCAATAAATATGGAATTACAGTAGTTGCTTCGGCATAGTCTTCGCCATATAAAAACCATAAAACGTAAGGTGATATTAAATAAACAATAAAACTGCTTACGGCCAAAAAGGTAAAAAAGACAAATAAATAGATTATAAAGTCCTTTTTGGACATTAATTTCGCAGTGAACCTTTGAAAATATATAGGGGTTATTACAGAAATAATAGCATCCTGTAAAATACCGATAACGAGTGCAAAAATATTACCTATGAAGTAAACAGCCGAATACTCTAGTCCTAAATAATAATTAATAAAAAAGATGTCTATAGAAAAAAGAACCCACATTGCTAAAGTATGGGGAACAAGTGGTAAACAATAATTTAGACTTAATTTGGCTATTCTTAGACCATTTCTAATTTTAAGAGAAAAAGTAACTTTCTTAGCAAAAAGAAAAACTAGAACTATCAGTACGTCAGCCAATAAAACACTAAGAACTCTACTTTGCCAACCTACTTGAGAATTCAATAGAATGTAGAGACAAAAAACAATTGCTAAACTTCTGACCAATATTGTAATTGAATAATTTTTCGCATCTAATTTTACTTGCATTAAAGTAATATATAGAAACAAAACTTGCCATATACACACACTAAAAGCTGTAATTGCAGTCCATAACAAAGGAAACTGAATTATCTCCCTTATATATGGATATGAAATGTTTAATACTGCTAAGACACTTAAAAGTGCAGCTAATATAATAATAATAGAGCTATAAATTATTAAATTTGTGCGTTTTTCACTCCCATCATAAAACCTTAAAAGATAAGAAGCTGTATTTACACCGATTAAAGGAACTAAAAGCGTAAACAATGATTGATATGTTGCAACCATTCCCATTTCAACCTCATTAAGATATTTCGGTAGCAAAACAGGGATTAAAAACATAATTGCGGAATTAAGGTACTTCGCTAATGTAACAGTTAACAATAGTTTAATCATTTAACAGAAAGCCTTGAGGACAACTTTGAAAAATAGGCATTATATTGCGGGGTACTTGTAAAATAAAATGCAAACAAAATCGCTATGTACGTAGATATTTTTACATTAAATATATTGCCCATTAAAAACTCTGACAATAAAACTATTAGTAAACTTATCCTTGCTGCATGCCGTAAGCTCACGACTTCAATTTGTTTAAAATGAAAATTAAGAATCGCCATAAATATTATCAACAGAATAAATGGAAATAGCCCACCAATTGCGATAAGTTGAAGATAGCCGTTTTCTATATGAAACCCTTCGGTACTATTAGTGATTTTTTCGATAAAACCTAAGAGCAATGAACTGGTACTTGAAGTCATTTCATTATAACTTGCCAACCAAAAAAATATTCTCTGTGAGTCTAACTCGTCCATAAAATTTTCTGCACTAAACATGTTAAACACACGTTCAGGCAGAAAAGGCAAGGATATTAATGTTACCACCAGAAAAAACGGTATAAACTTCAGTCCCTTCTTCAAACTTCTTGTATTCAGTAAAGTGATGGCTAATAAAAACATTACGATACTTGTCCGAGATTGTGAAGTTACTAAAACTATAAAACAAAAAATTAAACTAAAAACAAAGTAAAGCCTGGATATTTTACGCTCTGCATAGCAATGATTAACAAAAATAAACGATAGTACTGCAAATAATCCAAACTGATTCGGTCCTGAAAAAGTGGAATAAACTCTATTATACAATTCAACCATTGAAAACAAAGATTTATCCCCGTCATATCCACCTAAATGAATGTTATAAAATGACTTATGGATGTAATAAACTGGTTCAAATGAAACAAATGTTAAAAGAGCTAATAGGCTAGAGAAAAACAATACAAAAGATGTCAACGCTAATACAAGTTTGCTAGAGTCTACTTTTATTCTTTTTTGATAGTCAAAAACTGAAATTGATGCTATCAAAAAGAAAAAGAAAGTTAAGTTGTTTAATAAAGCTGTAAAATTCAACTTAGATACATTGAAACTATTTCTGATTAGAGAAGTCGTCAATGTACTTAAAAATATTAAGAAAACAATAGTAATTAATTTACTACTACGCCTATTCCACTTTATTTTCATCGATACAATGACATTAATAAGCAAGCAAAAGATAAACGCTACCATTACAAACCGAGAGAAAGGAATATTTAAAGGTAAGGCTTTTTCGCCAAAAATTTTCGCCGTTGGAGCTACCAAATAAAATGTTGAAAAAAATAGAAGAACAAACTGCTGGCCTTTAGAATAATAAGACCTACTAATATTATAAATTATGATAATTAAGGTACTAACTAGTAATAGCATCTAAAAGTACCAATTAATTAGTTTTGTTTGTTCCTGATAAATAATATCTTTACTCATCGTTTTGAGTAAACTAATCCTATCAAACAATTGACAATAATCATCAAGAATAAAGATGTTTTTTTCAGAAAATTTAAATATATTCGGAATAAACTGTCGTAGGAAAAACACAGGGAGTCCACGCTTAAGTAATTCAAACCCTAAAGTAGAAAAAAACGTAATGTATACATTATTGACCTGGTAGAGCTCTGAATTATTAAAATTAACACTTCTCCTATTCAACACATTGTACTCTGGCGAAGGATGAGTATTTACCACTAGCTCAGTATTATTTATGTAGAAATAATCGCTTAGCATATTATATATTTCTGACGTTTTATCTTTAAAATAAATTTCGACAGGTTGGTCTATTAACGTGATCCGTTCTAAAGAAGATGGAATAACCATTGGCGCAATATCATATGACTTATTAACTGACACACATCTAATTTTATCTTTTATAAATATATACTGTTTTAACTCTAACTCTGCTTCATTAGTATAAACGATATAAGTGTCAACAAAGGGTTTAATGTAAGTACGGGACATAGAACTCCCGATACTTGGAAAAAGTAAATCGACTAACTGATAAATATATGCAACAGCACCCAAACGCCTTCTAATTCTCACACCATCCTGAAACAAAGCTATTGTTAATGAGTATTTACATTTTTTTTTATGTAATAGCGTATTTAATTTTTTAGTTGATGTCGACGCAATAATTAATACATTATCACCATCTTTTAAATTCATTCGCTCAAATTGTTCAACTGAACAAACTTCAACATCATGAGATATTGAATTGCCCAAAAACTCAAAATGCTTTTCTTGAATATGGTTCTGTACTTTAATGTAAAGTATTCGTTCAAAGTTAGTTAAATAGCTATTGACTAACATTTATTAATGTCACTCAGCAATAAACTAGCAACTTTAAAATCAAATAATGTATCAATATCTACTGAAGTACCAGGCGACATTACGTAAGCATATGACTTAGATGAAGATAAAATAGATTCAGTTTCTTTCAAATAACTACTACCGATACAATAAATAGCGCCATTCAATCTATAGCTAGTCGGATAATCTTGTGAACGCCGGGCATTCCGAAGGTTAGTCGTGTCAATTAAATTACCTTTACCTAATGACAAATTCCAATCAGCAGGGTGTTCATTTGGACAAACAGAAACTACTATTTCGGCATCATTCGATCTGAACAAGTTAATAGCTTCATCTATGTGTATATTATTTCTAAGAGGCGATGTTGGCTGTAACAATGTAATTTCATCAACTGGGCCAACCAAGGACTCATACTTTTCCATTTCAAAGCGTAAAACATCGATTGTAGAAGCTACATCGTTAGACAAATAATCTGGTCGAAGTTCCAATACTTTCGCACCAGCCTTAATTGCAATGTTTCTAATTACTTCACAATCTGTACTCACTACCACATCATCTACACTGCTTTTTAGCGCAGCATCAATAGTGTGCTTAATCAATGGTTTTCCTGCTAAATCTAATAAATTTTTATTCGGTAATCTTTTACTACCTTTTCGTGCGGGTATGATAGCAAGGTTCATAACAACCCCAATTCAAAAACATCTGTTTGAGCTTTATCAAAATCGGCATGTCTTCCAACATCGAGCCAATATTCGTGAACTGGAAATTTAAGCACTGTGAATTTATCTTTCTTCTTAATTTCAAATAGATTTGGCATATCTAAACGTTCGTTTTTAGGCAATGATTTAATTATTTCATTGGACACTATATATATTCCAGCGTTAACAAAATAACGATAAGTTGGTTTTTCAACAATTCCAGTAATTTCATGCCCGAGACCTTCAACTACACCAAATGGAACCTGAATTTCATAGTCCCTTACACACATCGTTGCATCACTTTTATTTTTTAAGTGAAAACCTAACACTTTACTGAAGTCTACATTTGTTAAAATATCGCCGTTTATCATAATAAGTGGCAAATTAGGAATATTATCCGGCAGTAATGATAATGCCCCAGCCGTCCCTAAAGGGTTTTCTTCATAAACATATTCAATGTCGACATCAAAGTTTTCACCATTTCCAAAATACTCTTCAATTACTTCTGGTAAATAATGCGTCGAAATATAAAATTTATAAAAACCATGTTTTTTAAAGTTTTCTATTAAAATCTCTAACATTGGCCGTCCACCAACTTTTAGCATTGGCTTTGGGCAGTTATCCGTTAGCGGCCTCAAGCGAGTACCAAAACCACCTGCCATAATAAATACAGGATTTTCTTTTTTCTCAACAGATAAAGTTTCGTTTAAAGTTCTAAGTCCTACTAACACCCCATTTTGATCAACAAGAGGTACAGAAAGTATATTTTTTTCTTGCATTAAACGTTTAACAGTAGTGGCGTCGATCTCGCTCGTTAAACTGAAGGGATTGTTATTCATAACTAAAGTCACAGCTTCATCAAGCCCAACCCCCTTTAAAATACCACGCCTAATATCGCCATCAGTAATTGTTCCAATTAATTTATTGTTTGAAACGACCAATGCAATTCTTAGTGCTTCTTTATCGATGACTGCCAAGGCCCCTTTAATTGACATTTCTTCTGAAATTACTACATTTTTCCAATTTGCAGTCATAACTCACCCTGTAATATTTTTGCTCGTTGTCCGTAGACCAAAGAATTCGATTCAATTGATTTGGTAATATTAGCGCCAACACCGATGACAATATTACTTCCCAATTTAATGTTATTAATAAGATTAGAGCCAGTCCCGATATGAACGGAGTCTCCCATGATAACCTGTCCACTTAGAGTCACACCTGGCGTTATGTGGCAATTATTCCCAATAAAACACTCATGTTCAACCGTCGCAGAAGAATTAATTATAGTGTTTTCACCAATTTTCACATCTACACCGATCACTGCATTTGAAAGAATTTGGGCCCCCTCACTTATCTCTGAAAATTTTGACACAACTGCGCTAGGAGCTTGAATAGTAGCAAAAGAATAGCCTAGCTTTTTAAACTTAGCGTAAACGCCCTCTCTTAAATTACTATTTGGCATTGAGCCTATACCGTTAACCAATAAAGTATCTAAAGGGTCGAAATTTAATACATCTGTATCGTTTACAAAATGTTGAAATTCAACAAATATTTTTTTCCCAGCGGTAATTTCCGGAGCAACAACCCCAACAATATTTTCACCTTGATCAAGTAGTATTTCTGCCAAGGTTGCGGCATGTCCACCACCTCCAAGTAACAATAAGTTACTCATCTATCAAACTTCCCGCTTTATAATCCTTGCTAGCAAATGTATTTATTAATTTCCAATAATTATAAGGACTTACACCATCACCAGGTCTTTTAACACATAAGCTAGAACTAGTGATTAATTCTCCTTTAACTATGTCTGTTGCCGCAACTAAACTTTTTCGAACAACACTTCGGTTTTTTAACTCCGAAGGCCTCGGACCTTTAATACCGTCCCCCATTATTTTTTCTACAATTCTAATTGCACTAATCATAGAAGTAAGCTCTTCCGGATCTAAAGAGGCTTTATGATCTGGCCCCGGTAAGTTTTTATCACATGTAAAATGCTTTTCTATTAAAACAGCCCCCTTTGCTACAGCGGCAATTGGTACTGTAATTCCTTCACTATGATCTGAATAGCCTACAGGCAGTTTAAAACCATTTTTTATAGTCGTCATTGCATTTAAATTTATATCTTCATACGGCGCAGGATACTCTGAAGTACAATGTAAAATTGTCACTCTTTCTTTTAACAACTTTTTACCTAATTCTGAAAAATAGGCATTTTCTAGCATCTCATCAGTAGGGTTATCTGATTTATTTAAATACCCAAATGCAATTAATGAAAGTGCTTTCTCAATTTCACTCATAGTTGCCATTCCAGTCGAAACTATTAGTTCACAACCTGTTCGGGCATGATCCAAAACCAAAGGGGCATTTGTAATCTCTCCAGAGGGAATTTTGAGCCGTTTTAATCCCAACTCATCAACCAAGAAAGATAAACTTTCTGAATCAAAAGCTGTGGACAAAAATTCGATCCCCTTACTATTACAATACTCAATAAGCTTATGATGGAATTCAAAACTCAATTCTAGCCTTTTAAGCATTGAGTATTGAGATTCTGTTTTACCTGTATTAGAAATTTGATAGTCGGCTTGCTTTGCATCATCGGTAACTAAGTTTTTAGCCTTAAACGTTTGAAATTTTACAATATCTGCACCGGCTTCAAAAGCTTCATCGACTAATTTGAAAGCAAGTTCTTCACTACCATTATGATTAACGCCAGCTTCTGCAATAATTAATGTCATAATACTACTCTATATTAAAAAATTTTTTACAAGGGTTGAATTCAAGAGATTTTACCATCTCAATTACTGCCTTACTTGCATCGCCTTTGCCATAGGGATTGATAAACCTAGACGAATCACTCGGCATTGTAACAGCTTTGTTTATTGCTTCTTTCAGACTTTCAAATTTAATATCTGAATGGATTACGCTTTTAGCCGCCAAACGCCCATTTTGGCGCACACCTACATTCACAGTTGGTTTGCCAAACGAGGGAACTTCTATAATACCGCTCGAAGAATTACCAATTACGGCTGCACAATTTTTAACAGCACTTAAGTACCTTTTATGCCCTAATGAAGGTATAGCTAAAACCCTAGATACATTTGAATTGGCATACTCTTCAATCATTGGAATAATTTTTCTACCACCGTCATCTGCATTGGGGTAGGTTATAATCACTTGATAATTTTTAAAACAATCCAACGCATCTAAAATTGCTTCAAAACTAGAAATTGGTAATTCTTCTCCTAAAGTAACTGGATGATAAGTTAGAATAAAATAGGGGCGGTCGATTTTAAAAGATAAAGAAGCAGAAAGTTCTTCTATAGACATGAAGTCAGCTCTTTTTATAGAATCTAGTCCTATTGCCCCTACATTAAATACCCTAGTTGGATCTTCGCCCAATTGGACAACTCGTTTTCTGTGTTCATCTGTTGATGTAGCGTGTAGATAACTCAATTTAGTAATTGCATGCCTGATTGCATCATCGTAAGCACCTTCAGTAATCTCACCACCATGTAGATGCAAAATTGGTACTCTCAGTATCATCGCTGTTTGTGCTACAGCTAATGCCTCATACCGGTCACCCAGTACAATTAAAATATCTGGCTGCATTCTACTTAATGCGTCCGTATAGCCTAAAACGCCTAGACCAATACTTTTAGCAACTCCAATTGCCGTATCCGAAGAAAGTAGCATTTCAACTTTCTCATCAATAAAGAAACCATCGTCTTCAATTTGTTTAAAAGTTAAACCAAATTCCGGAGACAAATGAGTGCCGGAAACAAGTAGATTTAGCTTTAACTCAGGGTCATTCTCAATATCTTTTATTAACCAATAAAGGAGGCCATATTCAGCCCTAGTACCTGTAAATACAGCAACATTTTTCATAATATACTCACGCTAAACTGGAGAACTAGGAATATTTACTAATCGCTGTTCTAAATATTCACTGTTAGTTAAGGGTCCACGATCACAAGCACTATAACTAGGTAATCTGTGCATTAATGTCCAAATAGGTCTAGTCATCACATTAGACTTATTCGTTTCGCTTAAAAGATTCTCTCTTTCTTCAAATGTCGGACAAATAACAGCGTTTAACCAATAATTGGATTTCGCATAACTAGGTTCTTTGACAAACTTAAAATCTGACCCTTCAAAAAAGTGTTCATACTTAGTAGCTAACTCTCTTTTTAAAACGAGATATTCCTTTATTACTTCCATTTGGGCACACCCTAAGGCGGCATTCAAGTTTGGCATTCGGTAATTAAACCCAGCATCATCATGAAAAAATTCATATGGGTGCGGCACTTTAGCAGTTGTAGTTATATGTTTTGTTTTAACGCCTAGCTCAGGTGTTCTGCACAAAACCATACCGCCACCGCCAGTCGTTATTATCTTATTACCATTAAAACTGAGAGCAGCTAGTTCACCAATAGTACCAGTATGTTTTCCTTTATAAAAAGAACCTAAGCTTTCAGCTGCATCTTCAACTAATGTCAAATTCCATTTATTGCAAACGACCAATAGTTCATCTAGTTCAACTGGGTGACCAAATGTGTGCATCGGTACAACAGCTTTAAATCGTTGTTTTGTTAACTTGTTGTACGCACCGAGTTCATCTATTAGTGCGTATTCGTCTAAATATGCCTCAAGCGCAACCGGGCACAAGCCTAAACTTGCCATCGACACATCGATAAAAACAGGTTCAGCGCCCATATGATGGAGTGCGTTGCAGGTCGCAACAAAAGTCAATGCTTGAGTTAAAACAAGGTCACCAGCACGAACGTTGGCCATATGGAGTGCAGTATGTAATGCGGCAGTTCCATTAACTGTTGCTACTGCTTTTGCAGAACCAGTAAATTTTTCAATGTCTATTTCAAATTTATCAACAAATTTACCGACACTAGAAACAAATGTAGACTCAATAGTTTCATTAACATACTTTTTCTCATTGCCATTAAACGCAGGAGCGTGTAAAGGAACAAATTCATTTGTTTGATAAATATCTTTAACGAATTTAACTAAACTTTTATTCATACTACGCCCCAATAGTTTACATTTTTCCATCTAAATATTTGCCAGTTTCTAAATGGCCAAAATGTGGAAGCATTTTATAAAACAATCGAACAATGTTATCTTTTTCCCATTCACAATTATCTTTCATCAAGCTTATTTCTAACTCAAATTCATTTAATAATTTACTATTGTAGTCAGGCGCATTTTTAATTACGCCTAGATTTTCAAAGCGTTCTAAATCAAGCGTTTCAGCTTCAGTAAAAAATTCTTCGAAATCCTTTTCTCCGGTTGTGTCACTAGCTTGAAATAAACACGGCCACTTACCCTTGGCAGGTAACGTTTTTGCTAAAGTTCGGGCTTCTTCTTCTGTTTCACAAAGGTGAGGTTCATAACCTCTGTTTTTTAAGTACTTTACAGCAATCTCTGAAAAAGAAATTAAATGTAAGGCTTCACTCAATTTTGGGAAAAATATATCTCGATTATCGCCGAAGATACAAGACATCAAGCACAATTCCCCAGACTCCTGAGGGGTTACAAAATATCTTCTGACATCATTTGGAGCGACAATTGGTTGATTTTTTTGTAGTCGCTGGTTAAAGCCATGTAACAATGAACCATCTGAAAATGCAACATTCGCAAAGCGCGCTGTCGAAATATCTATATTTTCACTATGTTTCATAAGAAACATTTCCATGATTCGTTTCGAAGCACCCATCATATTTACTGGGTTAGCAGCCTTATCAGTTGAAACACAAAAATATTTTTTAACACCACACGCAATTGATTGTTTTACAGTTTTAGCTGTGTTTAATATATTCACATCAATCATACGCATTAAGGTGAAAGGGTCTTTCTCACTGCGAACATGCTTTAACGCTGACAAATTTAAAACATAATCAAATTGACCATCAGCCTTAATAAATGCGTCATATTCGACTGAGCCAATGTCCAATGCGAATGTTTGAAAGTCTCCGGAGATATAACCAAAAGAACTCCTAATATCTCGGACCAATTCGACCATATTATTTTCACTAATATCTACAACATGTAACTTTTTTGGATTCCGTTTGAAAATTTCTTTAGTTACAGCTTGTCCTATTGAACCAGCGCCTCCAATTACCAAAAATTTTGCTTCAGAAACAGTTTTTTGTAAATGTAATTCATTCTTTGCAATATCTTCAGCAAACATTTCATTTTTACGACCTATCAAATTTAAAATGTCAGACATAATTTAGTTCCAAATTCCTTTAGTATCGACCATAAGGCCACTTGATGGTTTATTAGTTTTAAACTGCATATGTTCAACTAACAATACATGTATATCTGCTAACACTTCCGCCCTTTCGAAGGTAACAAGATTGATGCCTGCTAAAAACGGTGATTGTTCTGGTATATTGGGTTCGACAGCAACGACTCTACCTTTATGAAATTGTAAAATTTCTTTAGTAATATCCAATGCGGGGCTCTCTCGAATGTCATCTATATCAGGTTTAAAAGCTAGTCCATAGCATGCAATCGTAATATCTGAAACCATTTTGTTCAGGTTATCTTGAAGGAAGTCAGCAATTGCCAATTTAACTTTCTCTATAACCCATTTAGGTTTTGCATCATTTATAAGACGTGCGGTCTTTATAATTTTAGCTTGTTCCGGCGTTCTACTTACGATAAACCACGGATCTACCGCTATACAATGTCCGCCGACACCAGGTCCAGGTTGGAGGATATTAATACGAGGATGCCTATTTGCCAACGAAATAAGCTCCCAGACATCAATTTCTAATTTATCACAAATAATCGAGAGTTCATTGGCAAATGCGATTTGAACATCACGACAAGAGTTCTCTGTTAACTTCGCCATTTCGGCCGTTCGAGCATTAGTTACTACACAGTCCCCCTCTACAAATGTCTTATACAGTTCTATCGCTTTTTCAGAGCAAAGTGGAGTCATGCCCCCAACAACTCGATCGTTTTCGACCATTTCTCGTACAACATGCCCTGGTAGAACTCGCTCAGGGCAATGCGCTATACGTATATCTGATGATTCACCTTTTTGTTGCGGGAATGTTAGATCGCTGCGAGCTAGGGCTAACCATTCTGACATTTGCTCTGTTGCTCCAACCGGTGATGTTGATTCCAAAATAACTAAATTACCTTTTCTTAGAACTGGCGCGATAGCCTTTGTAGCCAATTTTATATAAGACAAGTCAGGCTCAGGGTCAGTTTTATTGGGATCAATATTAGTTTTAAAAGGTGTAGGAACTGCGATCAAAAAGGCATCAGCTGGCTCTGGTGATAAAGTAGCTTTTAAATATCCTTCATTCACGGCTTTTTGGACAATTATATCAAGTTCAGGTTCGACAATATGAATTTTACCGCTATTAATAGTATCAACAGTAGTACTATTGACATCGATACCAATTACTTTCTTACACTTAGATGCAAACATTGCAGCTGTTGGCAACCCTATATATCCTAAGCCTAAAACAGATATAGTTTCAAATGACACGCGAATTTTCCTATAATTTTTCAAATTTTGATGTAATTTTATTTATGCAATTACAATACTCGTATAAACAATATTGTTACTATTATTTGTCCTACAATTTCCATCCAATACTTTTAAATCTGGCACTGAACTTTTAATCTGAAAACATTTGAGCTTAATACTCTATATAGATTGCTTATAATCCTGTAAATATAATCACTACAACTTATTCAATTAAGCTTACGTAAACGTAACACCTGTAAAATAACTCCAATTCTTATTTTGTGCTTAAAACTAGCTGAAAATATTAAAAACACTTCTATTATGAAAATATTCATTTCTTGGGACCAACTATAATGTCGCGTTAATGGAGGTAAAAAAGTATAGAAATTAATATTAAATTCAACAGCTAAGTCTAAAGCTGACTATAAAAGCGAGATTTGAATAAACCAACAAAAGACTGTTGTAATATAATTTGTTATTGCTTTAGTCTCGCCAATACAACTATATGCAAGATAAATACATATATCATCTAATCTTTTTTATTATAAAAGTGCGAAATTAACACCCATAAAATAGTCGCTATTCCTGCAAATAAAATACTTATTAAAACTATTACAGATCTTTTAGGAGCAACTTTATATTTGGTTTCTGCAATTTTCGCTGGAATTAAAGTACGAAGTAGATATTCTTCACTGATTTCAGTCAACATTATCTTTTGAGTGTGAGATTCAATCATATTATAAAAAACTTCTAGCATTTGTGTATTCGAAGTGGTTTTTATTTTATCTTCAATAAAGTCTACACTTGCGAGTGCTTGCTTTTTATCCTCGCTCCTAAAATATTCGTTAATTTCTTTGCTAAAAATATTCGTAACTTCAAAAGCAACTTTAGGAGAAAAATGCTTTACCGTAATTTCAAATATACCTTTCTCAGCATCAAAATTGACACCAAAAAAATCTTTTTTAAATTTCAAATAAGTGTCATAGCTAGACGGCTCTGATGTGCGTAATTTGCTTCCAAAGAATGACTTAAGTTGAAGCCATTCCCCTAATTCTTTACTGTAAATATCGCTATTGTACTCTAATGTATCCGACTTTCCATCCCAACCTTCAACAGCCATAAATTTGGCCTTTAAGTCGTATTTTAGTATTATTGACTCTAAGTAAGACCAACTATTCATCAATTCTACGGCATGCTGTATAGAATCACTACTCCCGGATGTCCCTAAGTTGACTCCAGCCATTGCAGCTAATCCGCCATATTTAGAGGCTAAAGATGATAACCCACCTTCACTTTCTTGTTGTGCCGGAATCATTCTAACTGTTGAGCTATATATATTAGGTAGGGATAGAGCGTAAATAGCTGAAACCACACCAAAAATGAAAGTCACTATTAGTATTTTTTTATATTCACCAATTATAACTCTAAGTACTTCCTTAAAATCTATTTCGCTATCTACCCCATTATATAAACCTTGTTGGTAATTTAATGTTTCAGAAAAGCGTTCGGTACTTTCGGACACTTTATTAAGCTTGTGCTCTAAAGCTACAACCTTATCCTCTATATCTTTGTTTTTATTCATAATCGTTTTGTAAACATTTGCCTTTTAAAAAACATTCCAATAAAAATAACTAGCGAGATTGCGCTACTTATTTTTATAGCGTACTAATTAATGCTAGTGTAGTCGCACTTTGTGCCAAAATTGTTGTCACAGCCTGCCATAAAGTTAATGTTGGTATCGGAGATACATCAGCTGGAACCATTATTGAGTCTCCAGGCTGTATTTCAAAGCTCGTGAACCATCCATTTATAGCTACAACACGACCATTTGCTTTGATTAAATAAGTATCACTATCTTCAGCGATTTGGTTTACGCCGCCAGCACCGTCAATATAATCATCAATACTATCACCTTTAATCCAAGGTAAAGTCGTAGGCTGGTAGACTTGGCCTAATACACTAACCTCAAACGATTTACGTGGAACAATTAATTGGTCGCCATCACGTAATTCTAAAGAACCATCATTTACCGTTATCTGTTCGGTGGTAACAACCATACGGCCAACAGCTTGCGCTCCTTCTAAGCTGTTTAGAAGTTGTTCAAATGAATCGGCACTGCCCGTTGAATACTCGCCGGCATTGTAACGACTCATAACCATTTGTTGTTTTAATTTTTGCTGTGCGTCTTCTAATATTTTTTGTTCTTTTAGTCTTAGGTACTCTCGAGTAAATACGCTTGCTTCGAGCTCTGCGTAATCTGTAAACCCACCGGCTCGCTCTACAAGTTCTGCAAGAGTCTCGCCTTTGCGAATGGTATATTTACCAGGGAACTTAAACTCCCCCATGAGTTCGACCGTTTCAGCTTCTACCCAATCAGGGATGCCTTTAATAAACAAAGAGTCTTTCGCTTGTAACGCAAAGGATTCTAATGCATCACCTTTTAATGGTATTGTTTGTAAGTCAAATTCCGAGGTGTCGATGCCATTTGTATTAAAGCGAGCAACATTAAAATCAATCAAATAGCTAGATTCTGTATACCCGCCAGCAGCAGAAACCAAATCTGCCGCTGTCATATGTTTTGATAAAGGATACGTGCCAGGAAAACGAACTTGCCCCTGCACTGATACTAAATCTTGCGATACTGTTTTCGAGGTTTGCGTTTTAATTTCTTCTATTAGATCCGCGAGTAATGCAGCTCGCGGTTCATTTAAACTAAACACATAAAGTTTATCTTTAGGTGTCAGTAAGATAGTTAAATCAGATTGTTCCTTTAAATTAACCACTTCAAATTCGATTTTATTCTCGATAAAGTTTTGTCTCTTTAACAGGGCATAATTGAAATCCGTAAATTCTTTAAAATCATATGACGCTTTGATTAAGTCATTTACCGTCATGTTTGCACTTAGCGGGTATTCGCCCTGATATTCAACATTTCCGGCTATTTCAACATACTTTGCAGGTTCGTCACTGCGAGCTTGTTTTTTTAATCGATTAACCACAACATCTAAGTTTCGTTTACCATCCGCAGCAAAAATATAAATTTTATCTCGGCTTTCTAACCTAGGGTTTTTATCTGAATTAGGCGAGTTAAATGCATCCCTTACCGAAAACTGAATTGTAGAAATTGTTCTTATGGTCGGATCTTCCCTAACAATTAGAGCATAATCCAAATCTGGGTTAGTTTTTAAGTCGGTAATGTCTTCAATAACATCTAAAACCCGTTGACCTTTTTTCCAACTAAATACGCCGGGACGGTATAAGTGACCTTGAAGCGTTACAACGTTGTCGAGTTCGTTTAAAACACTGCCAATACGAAGTACATCGCCATTTCTTATTTTGATTGATTCTGCCTTTTGCGCTTCTAGATTTACATCAACTACCGTACGTCCACCGTTTTGATCTAAACGTTCTAATTTTGAAGCAGCTAAATAGGCGGTAGCTAGTTCATTTCCAGCTAGTGCTAAAACATCAAAAACACTTTCATCGCCAATAACTTCATATAGAGCTGGGCGTTTAACTTCACCTGTCACTCCAACAATTGGTCCTGTAGGAGGAACAAATACGACGTCGCCAGGCAATAAAGTAAGATCTTTAGAGGTATCACCTTTAAGCAATAAATCATATAAATCTATAGTTTCTATTAATTTTCCAGCACGCTTTAATTGCACGTTTCTTAGGGAACCGACTTGGCTAATACCACCGGATGTATAAAGTGCGTGGGTAATCGTAGATAAAGCACTTAACGAATAGGCCCCTGGTTTAAATACTTCGCCTAAGACAAACACGCGAATACTTCGCATCTGTCCCATATTAACAATACCTTCAACCCCTATGACTTTAGTTTTAAGTTCGTGTTGGAAAAGTGTTTTAAATTCACTGAACGTCAAGCCAGCGACATTAATTGGCCCCAATTCAGGTAGGAAAAACACACCACTGCGGTCAATGGTTATACTGGTAGACTGGTGTTCCTTCCCAAACAGTTGGACATTAATTTCGTCACCCGCACCAAGAATATACTCACCAGGCACGGGCATATTGGCCATAGCTTCAAACCCGCTAGCTTGACCACTAAAAATATCGTATCCAAATAGCTTTAAAGCTTGCTCTTTGTTAGCTTTGTCAATTTGGTTCGTGCTTTCAATAGCTTTTATTTGTTGTGTTTGTTGCAATTCACCTTTAGAAAAGGCATTTTCAACTCGGGCCGGTTGAGATACCTGTCTCTCTTGCTGATAATTATTTGCTGTATTAGTGGAAGGAATGACGTCATTGATATCGACGCCATACTGTTTTGCAAGAGCAACTTGCTGCTCCCTAGGGAGTTGTTTTAACTGTTCAATTTGCGCCGCGGAAGGGGTAATTGCTAAAGCGCCCGTACTTATAAAAAATACAAATAATGCGCCTAAAGCCACAAACCTAGAATACTTCATTTTGTAACATCCCTAAACAATTAAAATCTACCCGGCAAAAAGAGCGCGTAATATATCAAATTAATTTTGAAATAGCACAGTTATAGCCTGCCATATTTATTTTTTTGAATTAAGTGATTAAAAACCAGTCACTTTAAAACCAAAATTAATTTTTATAGCCATTTGGATTTTCACTTTGCCAACGCCAAGTGTCTATTACCATTTGCTCTAATGTTTTTTCGGTTTGCCAACCTAATTCCTGTAAAGCTTTATCAGGATTGGCCCAACATTCAGCTATATCACCCGCGCGTCTAGGTGCCACTTGATAAGGAACTGCTTGGCCTGCTATTTTCTCAAATGATTTAACCATATCTAGCACAGAGTAGCCTTGGCCCGTGCCTAAATTATGAATTTGCACTCCCGTTTTATCGTTAATATAACTAAGGGCTTTTAAGTGACCTTTAGCTAAGTCAACAACGTGGATATAATCTCTAACGCCGGTTCCGTCGGGCGTATTGTAGTCATCACCAAACACGCTTAAATATTCACGTTTACCTACCGCTACTTGAGATATAAATGGCATTAGATTATTTGGAATCCCATTAGGGTCTTCGCCGATCAATCCAGACTCATGGGCACCAATTGGATTAAAATAACGTAGCAATGATACTGACCAGTTTTCATCCGACTTTGCTAAGTCCTGCAAAATAACTTCCATCATTAATTTGCTCTGACCATAAGGGTTAGTGGCAGATGTTGGGAAGTCTTCTGTAATTGGAACAGAGGCGGGGTCACCGTAAACAGTTGCTGATGAGCTAAAAACAAAGTTATAAATTGAAGCTTTTTGCAACTCTTCTAATAAAGTTAACGTACCGTGAACGTTATTTTGATAATACGTCAACGGTATCTGCGTTGATTCCCCAACCGCTTTAAGCGCAGCAAAATGTATTGTTGATTCAATATCTGGATGTTCACTGAAAATGCGACGCAGTAGCGCCCTGTCAGTTATGTCACCCTGATAAAAGGCCACTTCCTTACCCGTGATTTTTTTCACTCGGTTAAGACTTTCTTCCGATGAATTGCAAAAATTGTCGATTACGACCACTTCGTAATTATTGTTTAGAAGTTCCACAACAGTGTGGCTGCCGATATACCCGGCCCCACCGGTAACAAATACTTTTTGTGTCATAATTTATTCTTTATCTAAATTGTTAAACGTTAATTTAAGCAAGGTAATATCTTAGGCTGTTTACTTCAACCTTCTAACAACACCTTAAGATCTTTATCTAACGATGAAAAAGGAGTTTCAGTGGCCCCTGACTTTTCACCTTACGGGTTAACTACTGGCTAACTACTGGTTAACTACTGGTTAATCACTGCCAAAAAGATCGCGGGTATATACTTTATCAGCGACATCTTTAATTTCATCAACCATACGATTTGCAACGATAACATCCGCTTCTTGTTTAAATTTAACTAAGTCATTAACCACACGGGAGCGGAAAAACTCAGACTCTTCTAGCACAGGTTCGTATACGATAACTTCGATGCCCTTGGCTTTTATACGTTTCATAATGCCTTGAATGGCAGAGGCTCTGAAATTATCAGAACCTGACTTCATTATTAGTCTATGCATGCCAACCACTTTAGGGTTTTTAGCGATAATGGAATCGGCAATATGATCTTTTCGTGTGGTATTTGCGTCAACAATGGCACGAACCAAGTTTTGTGGTACATCACTAAAATTAGCCAGCAGCTGCTTGGTATCTTTAGGTAGACAATAACCGCCGTAACCAAAAGAAGGATTATTATAATGGTTGCCAATACGAGGATCTAAACTTACGCCTTGAATAATTTGTTTCGTATCGAGGCCATGACGCTCTGCATAAGTGTCAAGCTCATTAAAATAGGCAACTCGCATCGCTAAATACGTATTTGAAAATAATTTTATGGCTTCTGCTTCTGTAGAATCAGTAAACAACACATCGATATCTTGTTTTATTGCGCCTTGTTTTAATAAGCCCGCAAATACTTCAGCTCGTTTAGATTGTTCACCAACAATTATACGAGATGGATGCAAATTATCGTACAGTGCTTTGCCTTCACGTAAAAATTCAGGTGAAAACATCAAATTATCGATACCTAATTCTTGTTTTAAATTTGCTGTAAAACCTACAGGTACCGTTGACTTAATTATCATTACTGCATTTGGGTTTATTGCAAGGACATCCTTGATGACAGCTTCAACAGAACGAGTATTAAAGTAATTAGTTTCTACGTCATAATCCGTCGGGGTTGCAATAACAACAAATTCGGCATTTTCGTACGCTAACTGTTTATCTGTTGTCGCCTTAAAATTAAGTGACTTGTTGGTTAAAAAATCGGTTATTTCAGTGTCTACAATAGGTGCAACACCACGATTGAGCATTTCAACTTTTTCTTCAATAATATCAACCGCGATCACTTCATTATGTTGCGCTAACAACATTGCATTTGAAAGACCTACATATCCTGTTCCGGCAATGGCAATTTTCATCTAGAGTATTCCGTTAGTAATTTATTTTATTCGATTTACAATCGTATCTATAATTCGTTTTTATTGTTTTTCTTTTTTAGTGTTTACGAATTTCTGACTCGTTACTGGTAATATTAAGCTAAACTTTATAAAAAGCTCGGTACCAATCTACAAACTGTTGAACACCATGTTTTATATCTACTTTAGGTTGATAATTTACAGCCTTAAATAAGTCATCGGTATCGGCCCAGGTTTTATAAACATCACCTGGTTGCATCGGCATCATATTTCTGTTGGCTTTAATTCCAATCGACTTTTCTAACGCATCTACAAAATCCAATAATGCCACTGGTTGACCATTGCCAATATTAAATATTTGATACGGTGCCGAACTATTTTTAGGACTACCAAGCTCTGCATTCCATTTACTATTTGCCTCAGGAACACAATCTGCGACGCGAACCACACCTTCGACAATATCGTCTATATAAGTAAAATCCCTCGCTAACTCACCGTTATTGTAAATATCAATTTGATCACCATCAAAAATCTTTTTGGTAAATTTAAACAGAGCCATATCTGGACGGCCCCACGGGCCATAAACGGTGAAAAATCTAAGTCCAGATGTTGGTATACCATACAAGTGAGAATAAGAATGACTCATCAACTCATTAGATTTTTTGGTTGCTGCATACAGGGAAATAGGATGATCGACAGCGTCGTCACAGTTAAATGGCATTTTCGTATTTAGGCCATAGACCGAACTTGAGGAAGCATAAACAAGGTGTTTTACATTATTATTACGGCACCCTTCCAAAATAGTCAGATGCCCGATTAAATTAGAATCGGCATAGGCAAAAGGATTATCTAAGGAATAACGAACACCGGCTTGGGCTGCTAGGTGGATCACGCGGTCAAACTTTTCAGTTTCAAATAAATTAGCTATCCCCGTTCTGTCAGCCAAATCGACTTTAACAAATCGAAATTTAGTAACTGGTTCGAGTTCGGTTAAGCGTGAATATTTTAAATTAACATCATAATAATCATTGATGTTGTCAATCCCAACAACATCATGGCCTTGACTTGTTAATACTTTACTAACATAAAACCCTATAAAACCCGCAGCACCGGTAACCAGATATTTCATCGACATTCCTGTTTATAGTCAAATTTCCGTAAAACTCATTCTTCTATTTTTCTAAATCCCCCGCAAGTAGCATATGGACTACCAAGTGCTGTTGCTTGGGAGTTAGAACAACATTTTGCTACTTTAACACTATTTCCATTGAACCTGCCATATTTTACTAGGCACAAAAAACCGCAAATCCTTAGTAAATAAAAATTACAACACCATATATATCAAGCAACTCAATTTTGAATGACTATTGAATATTATTACCAACTAAACTCTAAAAGGCTAAATAAGGTTTTAACTTTAACTTTTCATCATTTTGTTTTTACTAAAATTTTAAATAAAAAACATAGATTTTTGACATTGTGATATGCCGTTAGTCGCCATAATAAATTTAGCAGTGTGATTAAATCAAACTAAAAAGCTATGAGTAACATTAACATTAAAATTGAATTACCATAGAAGACACTACTAAGGCGGCGATTGAGTGGTTAATAATATACAGAATAGATTATGTTGTTCTAACGCAAAAAGTAATCAATTGAGGTTTAACTAAAAAGAGTATCGAGCTTTGCCGGCCCGATACTCTTGTTGAAGGGGTAAATTAAATTAGATACGGCCTAAAGCCGCTAGGCCTACTGTCAGTTGATAAAATATTGACGTGGCTTTTTCCCATAGGGTTAACTGGTCTGTATAGCCCGCATCGAGGGGCACGACAATTGTATCACCAGCGCGGATTTTTAATGTTCGGCCAAACCAAGAGTCGTCGGGGACATCGACGAGGCCATTTGCTCGGATGATGTAAATGCGGTCTTCGTCTGCTTGTTGACGTAATCCACCACTAGAATTGAGGTAATCTTCCAATTGCCAATTTTCGTCGTGTAAATGCGTAGTTGCGACTTGAACTTCACCGATGATATTTACTTCATCACGGTACGTAGGCACATGCAGCTGGTCACCATTTTCTAACTTTAGCGGCGATGCTTCTGCAGCGATAATCTTTTCTAAATCGATAACAAGACGTCCAACGCCTTCTACTGTTGTTAGCTTATCAACGAGTAACTGTACTTCGCTGATATTTACATTGCTATAAGAAGAAGAGATCGATTTAAACGCCAATTCTTTACTTAGATTACGAGCCATGTTTTTGGCTTGTTGTTGCTCAAGAATTTTTAGTGACTGGCGAGTAAAAAATGCCGCCTCTGGCGCGGCAAACTGCGTTAGGCCACCTGCTCTTGCTACAACTTCAGATAAGGTTTCACCTTCTTTTATGGTGTATGTACCAGGGAACATCACTTCCCCTGTTAGTGTAACTTTTAACTCTTCTTGCCAATTAGCTTGCTGGAAAAAGTTAACAACATCTCGCGGCTCTAGTTTAATCGAACGCCAATCATCGTTGACTAAATTAAACGACAAATGGTTCGTGTCTTTGCCACGTTCTGTTGTTTGTACGATTCGTGAAATTTCGCCTTTTTCAAAATTTGCAGACTCTGTTAATCCACCAGCTGCAGCGACCATTTGCTCAAGCCCCGCACCTTTTGATAACGGGTATACACCTGGGAAGCGGACTTGTCCGGTGATCTCGACCACAGGCACTAATTCTCCGCCCTGTTGGCTATCTGTTATCAATTGAATAATTGGTCTAATGAGCTGTCTGCGGCTATACCGTTTGGTTTCAATAAGGGCTTTTTGTTTTGAAAACAGATCACCATGTTGAAGTTCAAACAAATAGTTACCGTCAGTTTCAATTCTAAAGTGCGTATTTTTGGAATTCTTAAGTTTGTCGTCCAGCTTTACATCGTTGAGTTTGCCAACTTCTCTATCGACTAGGTCAAAGGTATTGTGTTCAAACTGACTAAAAAATACCACTAAGTCGTTTGCACTAAGTTTGACATCATCACCGCTAAAAACGCCACTTGGGGAAAATTGCTGAACTTGATATTGATTAAATGCGCCATGAGTTACGACAAGCGCATAAGTGAGATCGGTCGTTGGCAAAATATCGTCATGGCTATTGATTAGTTGACTCAGTTTCATGCCTTGTTGCCAAGTATACATCCCAGGTCTAGCAACTGCCCCTGCTACATTAACAACATCACTAAACTGCTGAGATACTGGCATTACCGTAACCACATCACCGTTTTTTAGTGACAAATTATTTGAATCTGACTCAGTTAAATCTAGAGCGCTAACTTGACGTTGGTAATTGTTGTCAAACGATGCCAATACCACATTTTTAGGGTAAGCATTCATTGTTAAACCACCGGCATATTGTACTAAGTCTTTTACCGAATCGTCTGATGTAACTTCGTAAATGGCTGGACGACGAACTTCCCCAGTTACTGAAACTTGGCGTTTCACACTATCGACAAAGATCACATCCCCCTGTTGTAGACGGTTGTCTTGGGATACGTCCCCTTGTGTGAAGACCTTATATAGGTCGAGGCGAGCTATGTTATTTCCGCCACGTTTTAAATAGATATTTCGAAGTGAACCAACCAGAGTCGGCCCGCCACTGATAAACAACGCATTAGTAACTGTCGAAAGGCTAGATAAGTGATAAGCCCCAGGCTTCTTTACGTCGCCAACCACATAAACTTGAATACCGCGAAGGTCAACAATTGCTACTGAAGACTTAAACCCAATAGTTTTTTCATCAACAACATTTGCAATATGAGATTTGAGTTCGAGAAAAGTTAGACCTGAAACATTCATAGGCTCAAGTTCTGGTATATAGATTTGCCCTTCATTATTAATCGTCACTGTATAGCTCACGCTATTTTTACCATAAAGCGTGACATCTAATGTATCGCCAGGCCCTAATATATAGTCCGCTGGGACGGGAATTGTGCCACCAGGGATAAATGCCGCCTGTAATTGGTCAAACATATCATAGCCAAATGGCTTTAACGTTTTGTCCTTAACACTCACCTTTTCGACAGAGTTTTGAGTTGCTAAGTTATTAACATATTGCATTTCAGGTCTTATTGCCGGTTCGGTTACCGAAGAAGAGTTTGAAACTGCGCCACTTATTTGCGAGATATCTATACCAAACTGTTTTGCTAACGCTTCTTGTTGTTGTTTTGGCAACCGCTTAAATTGTTCAATTTGCGCTTGAGAAGGTGTAGTTGAAATTTGCCCGTACGTTTCAGTTGAGGTAAAAGACGCAAAAACAATGATCAGGTATAAAGTCAAATATCCTATAAACTTACCCATTGAAAACAATTCCTAATTATAAAAAGTGTAAATATTTAAAAACACCGAATTTGACTTCAGTTAAATGCAGGGGCGCATTTTACCTAAAATAAGAGCGATGTAAATCAACTCCTTTGTGTTCAATTGTAATTCTTTGTAATCAAAACGAAACAAACCAATAACTGCTCCATTTTCGAACAAATAGCACCATTATTGGGAGTTTTAGAAACAAAAAAAGCCCAGTTTAGTTAACTGAGCTTTATATTTAAAAATCACTCTAGCCGTTTATGCGCTTTAAAATATCGGCTTATTTGTCGGTGTTCACAGTAATAAGTCTGATATTACAGCGTACTGTTTGTATATAAGCCTACGCAAAAACTAACGTTAATTAAACTAGGCGATCAATTGTTATATATGTTAATCGCCTAATAAAATTAATCATTGAGATTATTTATTATGGTCTTCTTTCATACCTTCATGAGTACCAACAACAGATAACTCTTCTTCAAGACGACCTTCTTGGTCTTGAGGGTGGCTATCTTCTGCACCATGCATCCAATCGACAAGTTTGTCGCTCATTAACCATAAGCAGATACCGGCAGCAAATGCCATTACCGCAACGCCACCAAATGTAGACATTGGACCGGCGTCGCCAACAAGCTTACCGATTTCAGCAGCAACTTTATTGCCTAAGCCTGAGAATAGGAACCAAACACCCATCAACAATGACGTGTATTTCAGTGGTGCTAATTTAGAAACCATTGAAAGACCGATTGGAGATAAACATAATTCACCCATAGTATGGAATACATAAGCCATTACTAACCAAATAACATGTGCTTTGATATTTTGGTCATCGCCAATTTGAATTGCAGCTCCGACCATAGAAACAAAACCTAAGCCTAAAAAGAACATACCTAATGCAAATTTTCTTGGTGAGTTAGGCTCCGCATCACCCATTCGTAACCACATTGCCGCAAATAATGGCGCCATGATAATAATGAATAAAGGGTTAACAGACTGTAACCAAGATGCTGGCATTTCCCAACCAAAGAAAACTAAGTCAGTTTTATACTTAGCAAATAAGTTCATTGAACCTGCAGCTTGTTCAAAGCCAGCCCAGAATACGATAGTGAACAAAGACATAATCAAGATAACTTTAACGCGATCACGTTCAACTGGTGTTAACGGTTTGTTTGACGCTTCTGTATCACCTTTGTTTTGCTTCGCAGAAGGTTCAACACCGATGTCACCTAAGTACTTTTTAGATAATGCAAGTTGAAGGATTACACCCAATAACATACCAAAACCGGCAACAAGGAAGCCATATTGGTAGTCTACTTTTTCACCGATAGTACCAACTACCATGTATCCCAAGATTGAACCTAAGTTGATACCCATATAGAAAATAGTAAATGCCGCATCACGACGTTTGTCACCTTCTTCGTATAAGTCACCAACCATTGTAGAAATATTAGGTTTGAAGAAACCATTACCGATGATCATTAAGCCAAGACCGAGCCAGAAAAACATCGTTTCCATGCCAGCGATCAAGTCATGAGGCGTACCTAGAGCAAATTGCCCGAACATCATCAGTAAACCACCAATAATGATAGATTTACGCTGACCCCAGACGTTATCAGCCATCCAGCCACCAAGTACTGGTGTTACATAAACTAACATTGCATACGTGCCTAAAATGCTCAATGCATTTGATTGCAACGCCTTGTCATAGTCTTCTTGTGCAGAAACAGAATTTGGATCGATACCAAAATAGGCCATGTCCCAGCCCATTGCGACAGCAGTTGCCATCGTAGTTAGGTAAAGAACAAAAATACCACGCATACCGTAGTAGCTCATTCGTTCCCACATTTCCGTACCAAATAACAGGAATAGACCTTTAGGATGGCCTAACATTTCACCTGTAGCGACAGATTTATTCATAACGTGCCCTTTATTTTTTTATATTATTATTTTAATAATTCGGTTACGCATTAACAAAACTACATAGCGCATGTAGCGTATTACCGAATTCAAACCTCTGCGTTTATACAATCATCATAGAAAACATGCAATAGGCATAGGATTAATCAACATATGTGCGGGTTCGGTTTTTGTAATTTTATGTGCACCATTGTAAATCATTAGTCAGCATCGGCGATATTGGGAACCTCCAATCATTTGTAGGCTGCGCCTTTCTTTGCCCTGCGGGCAGCTATTTCGACTGCGTCGACCATACTGGCGCGGGGCTTGTGCCTTGCAGGCGACTTTTCGCCTAAAGGCGAGTCACTTTTCTCAACAGCTAGAAAAGTAACCAAAAGAGCCGCTTTCGGCCAATATTCTTGTCTTACATTAAACTCAGTTTTGTCTGAAAGACGGGATGTAATTTCGTCCATGAAAACATCCCTTACTCGACGTCCTGTCTCATACTTTTGAAAACTGATTTAATTTCAGGAATATTGAATGGAGGGAAAATGTAGCTGGAACTTTAGGTGTGATAAAACGTTTTTTTAGAAAAACGTCATTCCAATTAAACAGAACAAACCATCATCCGAACCAAACAGAAAAGACCGTCATCCTAAAAGAGCCTAAGCGATATTTGGGATCTCCAACCGAGTGCAGAGGAATGTCATAGTTTGCCTTGCAGGCAGCTATTTCGACTGCGTCGACCATACTGGCGCGGGGCTTGTGCCTTGCAGGCGACTTTTCGCCTAAAGGCGAGTTACTTTTCTCAACAGCTAGAAAAGTAACCAAAAGAGCCGCTTTCGGCCAAATCCCTAATCCTTATTTAAGATTTATATTATCGTCGAAGACGGAATGTAATTTCGTCCATGGTTCGTCTGACGTACATCCATGTACTGACGAATTCCCTTCTTCCTTGAAGTGAAAACATTCCTTGCAACGGCGTCCCTGCCGTTCACTTCGAGATATAAATCTCAACTAAGGGGGATTTAGACGAAGGAATAAGTCGCCTGAACTTTTGGTCTGAAAACATTTTTTTAGAAATACCGTCTTTCAATTAAACAGAAAAAAACGTCATTCCCTAGCTAGTAAAATGAGTC
>NZ_JAHKQH010000026.1:0-134275 GCF_018861025.1 Psychrosphaera sp. B3R10
TAATTCGACTGTAACGAATTTCCCAGAACCAATTAATTGGTTGCGGGAGCCACTCTCTATAAAAAAGAATGAACCGACGACCTTCGCGCTCTTCATATTAGCTGAGCCCGACGAGCTACCAGGCTGCTCCATCCCGCGTCCGAATGCTTCTCAAAAGAGAAGGTGCCTACAATATTTTAATTCGACTGTAACGAATTTCCCAGAACCAATTAATTGGTTGCGGGAGCCACTCTCTATAAATAACTCTATAAATAAAGAATGCATTAGTTCTATTCAAATGGTGGGGAATTGTTTATTAAACTGAGTCGTTTAATCAATCACTTTACATAAGTGCTAATCTAACTAGCTGAAAGCGAATCGAAATTCTAATCCAACCACGTTGAACGTTTACTAACTAAAACCAAAGACAAGAATTGCCTCGATTTGTTGCGGGGAATTATACTTGCTCTACAGCCACATTCAAGTGAAACCTGAGATTTCTTTTGTAGGCTAGCAGTAAACCTAATTTTACGTTATCTTTGAATATAGCGTATTCATCTGTATCAACTGAATTATGGTAAACAAATCAATGTCTTTATTACGTTCTTTAACTGTGTTCTCGGTATCTTTTTTGTTACTTCTAGGGTGTGCAACCAAAAAGGTTGAGCACGTACCTGGCTTTGAGATAGTTTATCATGACGCCAACAATTCCAACGCCCAAAACGTCCTTAAACTCGTCTACTTTAATCGATACTCTTCCGATGCTCGCTTCTCAACGAGCGATTGGCAAACAAGTATTAACGAAAATAACACCGGTGATTATTTTTCAGAACAGGCCGGGATCCGTTCATCTGCAATTTCCAAACAATTAAGAACAAACGTTAATTTGGACACTACCCGTCCGTTTGATCAACCAAATATTATAAGTTGGGTAGAAGTCCCCTCATTGGCAGAATATGGTTCTAACAGTTATAGAGAAACAGTTTATGAAAATACAACGGAATACATTCTGTCTTCACTTAATGCCGACATCGAATCAGATTTCGACAGTACAAATGCATCGGCTAGTGTTGAATTTGGTGGACAGCTCTGTGTAGATGTTCAATCGAGATTACACACGAATAAAATTAGAGATGGCGAGTGGATAGGTTCCGGACAAGATGTCACCTGTTTTATCAATTTTAAACATGAGCTTATTCGCCCTGTTTTAAAAGAAGATTGGGTTCCGGCTGGTGTTACAATAAAACCAGGTAAAACTTACGTTATCGTTAGAACTCGATTAGCTAATTTCGAAGCCTACCTTTATAGTAAAATGCTAACTAACAGTTACACATTTTTTCCGTCTAAACGTACCACCCACAAACGTGGTCGAAGCATCACAACGGGAAAAAGTACACCATTTATGGTTAATAACGATGACATCTATCTGTTCGTAAAACCTTACGAAAAGCTCGAAGCTAAGATTAAGGCAATCGATTGGGTAACTGGCAATAAACTCCCTTAAGTCGTTATCATAGCAATATTCAATGAATATAAGGCGACCCAATGACTATTCTAACTGCTGCAGAATCTCTTGCCGACCTAGTCGGCAACACAGCTCTTTTGAAATTACAATCACTTAGCCAACTGACTCAGTGTGAAATTTTTGTTAAATGTGAATTTCAGAATCCCGGCGGTTCAGTAAAAGACCGCGCCGCATTACAAATGGTATTAGAAGCAGAACAAAGCGGTAAATTAAAGCCAGGAATGACAATAGTTGAAGGTACAGCGGGTAATACCGGTATTGGCCTCGCGGTTGTTGCAAAATCACGTGGCTATAATTTGAAAGTTGTGATGCCAAAAGGCCAGGCGAAAGAAAAGGAACAATTAATCGAATTACACGGTGCAGAACTCGTGCTCGTCGATGCCGTACCTTTTGCCAACGAAAATCATTTCTACCACACCGCCCGTCGTATTGCTGAACAAAACCCAGATTACTGGTGGGCAGATCAATTCGAAAACACAGCAAATTCCAACGCCCACTTTTTAACGACCGGCCCTGAAATATTTCAACAAACAGATGGGCAACTAGATTGTTTTGTTTCTGTCGCTGGAACAGGCGGGACATTGGGTGGTATTTCTAAATATTTGAAGCAAAAAGATCCTAATACCAAAATAGTCAGTGTTGATCCTGACGGCTCTGGTATTTTAAATTTTCTAATGAATGGCAAGCATCAAGCGACAGCGGGTTCGTCATTCACAGAAGGCATTGGCATCATGCGTTTAGTTAACAACTTTAAGCAAGGTAAAATAGATTACGGTTTAAATTTACCTGACAGCGATATAGTTACTGTTGCGAATTACGTCAGAAAACAGGATGCATTAGTATTAGGCAGTAGCAGTGCATTAAACGTTACAGCAGCATTATATTGCGCAGTTCAAACTGGCCCCTTAAACGGTGGAAAACCACAGAAAATTGTGACAATTGCTTGTGATGCAGGTGAACGTTCAGTGTCTAAACTTTATAATGAAGCGTTTTTGGCAAGTAAAAACATTCAGTCCGATGCCCAATCCATTGAGCATCTAATTGAACGCTATAAAACCGAGATTAATCGATTACAACACGTTGAATTTAATCTTTAATTTTTTCGGTAAACCTTAACATTTGTGTAACCGTGTTCGTGTAATAACAAGGCTTGAAGTCGACTCATTACACCACGGTCACAATAAAGGTAATACGGCTTAGTTTGATCCAAATCCCCAAATTGCGTTGCCAGTTTAAAAAATGGCATCGTAATTGTTTCAATATCATCCAACGCTAACGGCATTTCATCGGTTTCATCTGGGCTGCGGATATCTAACACAATTGCGCCATCGGGTAATTCAGTAACTTGTTCAACTTCCTGAACTTCCTCGGCCGCTTGTTTTTCTATATCACGGATATCAATAACATTGGCTGCTGAAACAACCTTATCAATAAGTGATAAATCAAAATTAGATTCAGCTTCAATTATTTCTGACAAAACGGCACGCGTAGTTGGTTTTTTCGAAATGACACCACAATATTCAGGCATAGCAGCGGCAAAATCGTGGGTACCAATAATACGTGAAGTATCGATAATTTCCGCTTTATCCAAATGAATTAATGGACGCAAGATCAGTGTTTCTGTAACTCGGTCAATAACGCTTAGGTTTGTCAACGTTTGGCTCGACACTTGACCCAATGACTCACCTGTAACCAATGCTTTGATATTGAGTTTGGCGGCGACTTGAGACGCGGCACGCATCATCATTCGTTTTAAAACAACGCCCATTAAACCATTGTCTATTTTCGACAAAATTTCTTCGACTACCGGTTCAAAGTCAACCGCAACAAATTTGGTTTTATGTGAACTACTATAACGTTTCCAAATTTCGTAAGACACTTGTTTAACGCCAATTTCATGCTCTTTACCGCCAAGGTTAAAAAAGCAGAAGTGCGTTCTCGCTCCACGACGCATCATATGATAGGTAGCAACACCAGAGTCAAATCCACCAGATATTAATGACAATACATCTTCCTGGGTTGGGAGTGGCATGCCGCCTAAACCTTTATGGTTCGCTTTAATGATCTGCAACTTGTCCTGACGCAACTCTAATCGAATTGTAAGTTCTGGCTTTTTAAGCTTGACGCTTGCTGACTCAACAGCTTGGTTTAAACCGCCACCGATGTAACGTTCTAAATCACCAGACGTAAAATCATGTTTGCCTGACCGTTTAACTCGCACGCAAAACTTTTTGTCCTCTAGGAATGGGACCCAGTATTTAGCGACGTCATTGAAGGCGGTATCGAAGTCAACAAAGTCAACTTCAACAATTTGATTATATTGGTCTACACCAGGAATTCGTGAAATAGCATCAATAATCTCCGCTTCCATCTCTTCTGAAATACCAATCGCTTCTACAAGAAGGTCACTCCAACGAGCAACAACATGTGCCGACGGATAAATACGTTTTACAATAATACGTAAGTTCGACTCTAATAACTTACTAAACCGTTTACGTACCGAACGACTCTTAATGTTTATTTCTGGGTGGTATTTTACGATTAATCTCATGACACTTAACACACTGGCATTGACGACAAGCGAAACAGACACCAAAACAATTGGGTTAGCTCATACTGGTCTTTTAAAATAGCGCGGGATTATATAACGAAGGCCAAAACCATGCCATAGGTTTATTTTTTAGTCATTTATACAAAGCAATAATAAATACTGTATTAGGCTCACAAAAAAACCAGACACCATTAATGAAATCTCATTAACCACATCTGGTCTTTTATATTGTTACCATTTTTAACTTAAAGGTAACTCGTAATTTTTTAAATAAAACCTAAAGCTCAGTGACGTTTATCCCTTCAGACTCTTTTGCCTTGCCCTGCGTAATTGCAATCTCAACTCGACGGTTTTTGCGACGATTCGACGTTGAATTATTCGGTACTAAAGGTCGAGTATCTGCATGCCCCATGACCGTAATTCGGTTTTTATCAAAGTATGGCGCATTTATCATTTCGGTCGCAACGGCGACCGCTCGGGTAGAAGATAAATCCCAATTGTTGTTAAACAGCTCGTTGGTCACATTAATATCATCAGTATGACCAGATACCGTTATATCGCCAGGTATGTCGTTAAGTAGTGTCGCAACTTTTTGAATGATAGGCTTAAACTGATCTTGTAAATACGCCGATCCAGATGGAAACGCCCCATTCTCTCTTATCCGAATAATGATCTGCTGACCTAAAGATTCAAGTTCTACTGCTCCATCGATGATTTCTTTTTGCATTTGTTCTGCAATTTTTTTCATCATTTCATTTACTTGTTCTTGCTCGGCCGTGGCGGTTGCTTCAGTTTCCGATTCTGCTTCTGCGGTTGCGGAACTCATGCCACCACGCATTTCTGCGGTTTGTTCCTGCCTGCCACCTGCTGATTCATCTTCGCCTTCTTCAAACTCTAGTACTTGCTGAGTCATCTCTATGGTTTGCTGCTGCAATATTTCAATAGGTGTTGGTTCTGGTCTTCCTGGGCGAAACTCTTGCGCTATCACCGAGGTACCTTTGGGTATATCTTTAACTTCAAGTTTATTTTGCACACCAAATGCAAACTTCATTGAGCCTGCAATTTGCTTAAATTTTAAAACATCCATTTCGGCAAATGACAAAAGCAATACAAAGAAACACATCAGCAACGACATTAAGTCTGCAAAAGTCCCCATCCAAGCGGGGAGTCCCTCTGGGGGACATTTTGGACATTCATCCATCGGAATTATTCCTCAGTGTTTACTTCGCGCTTAGAAGCCGCTAGATAGTTACGAAGCACGCCTTCAATTACTTTCGGGTTTTGACCATCTTGAATGCCTAATACCCCATCCATAATCAAACTTTGATTGAGCTTTTCTTCACCCGTTCTTAAATTCAGTTTAAATGACATAGGTAACGCTATAACGTTGGCCAAAAATGCACCGTATAACGTTGTTAATAGGGCAACAGCCATCGCAGGACCGATTGACTTTGGGTCATCCATGTTTGACAACATAGCAACCAAACCAACAAGTGTACCTATCATCCCCATCGCTGGAGCAATATCTCCCAAGGTTTTAAACATACCGGCACCGAGTTCGTGACGTTCTGTGGTAAGTGAAATATCTTTTGATAACGTTGCTCGAACCACTTCACCATCGTGGCCGTCAACTAATAAGTCTACGCCTTTTTGCAAAAATGCGTTGTTTATTTCCGCTTCTTCTAACGCTAAAAAACCGCCTTTACGTGCTGAATCTGCAAGTTCGACAATTTTTTCAATTAATTCTTCTGGCGTTTCAATTTTAAACGAAAACGCCTTACCCGCGATTTTACCCGCCGTGAGGAACTGAGCTAACGTATAATTAGACAACAAGACGAATGTCGACCCACCAAATACAATCGCTATTGACGGTACGTCAATAAACATATGGAGTCCGCCGCCCAAAATCATGGCCAATACGATAAACCCAATCGCACCAATCATGCCTACAATACTAGCTAAATCCACAACTCACTCCCATCTCACAATTTGCTTCTACATTGATAACTATCGACAAATATCCCAACAACTTAAATAGTTTCTAACTAAGTGTCTATTGTTTGTTCGCCCTCGCCTAATAATAAATGATTATAATTGAATATGCAGTGCCAATACGGTAACTTATTTGGCTAATTTTCAATGTGACCCAAAGCTATTTATGACTAAGCCTACTGCCCCTCAATTTGAACAAGCTATCGCTGAACTCGAATCCATCGTTAATCAACTAGAATCTGGCGATTTGGAGCTTGAGCAGTCGTTGAAATTATTTGAACGCGGCATTGAATTGACGCGCATAAGCCAATCAAAATTGCAGGAAGCTGAACAAAAAGTACAGATCCTAATGGAAAAACAAGGCGATCTTCAATTGCAACCTTTCCATACTGAACCGGCTGGTAACTCTAACTGATGAGCAATTCAGAACAATCAGTCGAAAAACCGAACGTGAAAGATGCTCAACAGGTTTCCGACAACAATACGGCTATGAACAATGTTGGGTTTGCCGAACAAATAACGGTTTATAAATCTCAAATTGAAAATTATTTAGAGCAACATCTTGCCACTGCAAACATTGATGAGCCAACATTAAAAGCGGCAATGCATTATTCACTGTTATTAGGTGGTAAACGTTTAAGACCATTTTTAGTTTATGCCACAGGTGAAATATTTAATGCAGACCCAAATTCATTAAACGTTGTCGCAGCCGCATTAGAGTCAATCCACAGTTACAGTTTAATACATGATGACTTGCCGGCCATGGACGATGATGATCTGCGTCGCGGCCAACTGACTTGTCACAAAAAATACAATGACGCGGTCGCTATTTTAGCTGGCGATACATTGCAGACCTTTGCATTTCAAATGTTAAGCGGCCCCGAACTTAGTAGCGTAACGCCAGAACGCCAGCTGCAACTCATCCATCTAATTTCACAAGCGAGTATCGATATGTGTGCAGGCCAATCAATTGATTTGATTGAGACTGATGCAAACACAGATTTGTTACCAGAAATTAAACTGACAAATCTCCAACATATGCATAAGCTAAAAACCGGCGCATTAATAAAAGCATCTGTCTTAGCAGGCGCGTTATGTGGCAAGGTTTCTGAACAAGAACTCAATTATTTAGAACAATATGCCGATGCAATTGGCCTCGCTTTTCAAGTTTGGGATGACGTATTAGATATAGTTTCAGATACCGAAACCTTAGGTAAACCGCAGGGTTCAGACCTAGAAGCAAACAAAAGCACTTACCCTGCGTTGTTAGGTTTAGAGCAAGCAAAATTGAAGGCTAAAAATTTAGTTGACGAAGCAGTTCAAGCTTTACAACAATTGCCGTACAATACGTCGGTTTTACAACAATTAGCCCTTTATATCATTGAGCGAGATCACTAAGTTCTTTTATGACAGTAAATATTGCCGATTTTCCACATTTACAGAAAGCCTTGCTGCCAACTGACCTTCGCAAATTGCCTCAGGAAGCACTTAAATCTGTATCAAAAGAGCTAAGAGAGTACTTACTAAATTCAGTAAGTAAGAGTTCTGGCCACTTCGCATCAGGTCTAGGAACTGTAGAACTTACTGTTGCCTTGCATTATGTGTATAACACACCGTACGACCGTATCATTTGGGATGTTGGCCACCAGGCTTATCCCCATAAAATCATTACAGGTCGAGCGGATCAGATTCATACTATTCGTCAAAAAGATGGATTGCACCCGTTTCCTTGGCGTGAAGAAAGCGAATACGATACGTTAAGTGTTGGTCACTCATCTACATCCATTAGTGCGGCATTGGGAATGGCAATTTCAGCGCAGTCTGCGCACAAAGCCGAACCTGAAAACAAAATTCGTAAAGTATGTGCCGTTATTGGCGATGGCGCGATGACCGCTGGTATGGCGTTTGAAGCAATGAATCATGCCGGTGACATTAAGCCCGATATGTTAGTGGTATTAAACGATAACGACATGTCTATCTCTGAAAATGTCGGAGCCCTAAATACCCACATGGCAAAACTACTGTCGGGTAACTTATATACGACGTTTAGAGAAAGCGGTAAAAAGTTATTAAGTGGTATTCCACCAATTAAAGAACTCGCCAGCCGAGCAGAAGAGCATCTAAAAGGTATGGTCGTTCCAAGTACCATATTTGAAGAACTCGGATTTAACTATATTGGTCCAATTGATGGCCATGATATAGATGCGTTAGTCGATACCTTACGTAATATGCGTGACCTAACTGGCCCGCAGTTTTTACATATTGTCACTAAAAAAGGTAAAGGGTATGAACCGGCTGAACAAGATCCAATCAAATACCACGCGGTACCTAAATTTGATCCTAATACCACTTCGCTACCAGCGTCAAAAGTAACATCACCTACATACTCTCAAGTATTTGGTGACTGGTTGTGCGACATGGCTGCCGTTGATAACAAATTAATGGCAATCACTCCTGCAATGCGCGAAGGCTCTGGTATGGTGCGTTTTTCAAAAGCATTTCCAGAACAGTATTTTGATGTCGCAATTGCAGAACAACATGCAGTAACGTTGGCGGCGGGCATGGCCTGTGAAGGCTTTAACCCAGTTGTGGCAATTTATTCTAGCTTTTTACAACGTGGTTACGACCAGTTAATCCACGATGTTGCCATAATGGAACTGCCGGTTTTATTTGCCATCGACAGAGCCGGTATAGTTGGTGCCGACGGTCCAACGCACCAAGGCTCATTTGATCTGAGTTTTATGCGTTGTATTCCTAATCTCGTTATTATGTGTCCAAGTTCAGAAAACGAATGTCGACAGATGTTGTATACCGGCCATAAGCTAAATCAACCTGCAGCCGTGCGTTATCCAAGGGGCGGTGGTTCTGGTAACCCAATCGAGTCAATAATGACTGCCATTGAAATTGGTAAAGCGGTAACGGTTTCTGAACTCCACGACGCTAATATCGCAATTTTAAACTTTGGTGTTTTTATTGAAGAAACCAAAATAGCTGCAGAGAATACCAACGCCTCTGTATACGACATGCGTTTTGTGAAACCGCTTGATACCGGGCTGTTAGATAAACTTGCGGCGTCGGGTAAAACCATCATTACCGTTGAAGATAATGCAATTGCTGGCGGCGCAGGGTCTGCCGTTAACGAATATATTCTTAACAACGGATATGCGTGTCGTATTTTAAATATTGGTTTGCCTGATCAATTTATCAAACACGGAACTCAGCAAGAAATCTATCAAGAGTTGCAACTAGATGCTGATGGAATTACCAAACAAATCAACCAATTTATTGCGATCGCAAAATAAATTAGCTGGCCTCAAACACAATTAGATAGCTTAAAGCTGCCCATTTATTAAAATGGGCAGTACATTCCTAAAAACAGAACTGCTACTCAAATTATTTTTTTGTTTCCAGTGAACTAATTCAACTCTCTTCTAAGTATTTGATTATAAATAAATAGGTCTATTACTCTAAAAGTTCAAAAATTTATTTTTTATTTTTTTTCGATTTTTGTGAACCAAAGTCACTAAACCCCCTCAAACTTTGCGCTTAGTTAAAGCAGACAAAAATCAAATAAACTTAAAATTATCATGTGGTTAGCTTGAGGGTAGCGCGCACCCAAAAGACCCAGATCGAAATAGGACTTATAATGAAATACGAATTTATTTTATCTAAACTTAGACCGTTTAGCCTGATTGTCGCCGCGATGTCGACACTTGCCATTACCGCGTGCAGTAGTGAGGATGAAGACACAGGCAGTGGTTATTTGATGATTTACAACGCCTCAAAAAATGCCCCCGACATCGAACTCGAAATAGAACAAGATGGCACCACCAGCTATTACACAGGTATTGCCTATAGCGAAGTTGCAGGTGCATTTTCATTAGATAGTGGCACTTACAATATTGACCTAAACATCAATACGACAAACAGTTTAGAAGAGCTAATATACCAGGGCGATACATCGATTTCTGATGAAGACGTTAATTTAATCGTTGTTGTTGGTGACATTAGTGCCCCGGAAATCATAAATTATTCGTTTGAATATGAAGACCCAGAAACAGAAGATGAACAATTTACCATTCGATTTTTAAATTTAAATGAAAGCAATGAAGACCTAAATGTATACTTATCGCTAAGCAGCCAAGCGTTCAGTGACGCTGTTCCGGCAAGTGCGCTAAGTTTCACCGAATTAAGCGAAAGCCAATATTTCGATGTAGACAACTACAAACTCTACATTGCAGATATAGATGGAAACCTTGTATTTGAGTCTGACGAAATACCGTTTTTGTACACTAATCAGCAACTCATTGTCATAAAAGAAAACCCCGGTTCGACAAGTTCACCATTTACAATTGACCGAATCACCAGTTCTGGCGGCGTGACAACGTACAACAGCATCAATTCAAGCACTGAATTACGAGTCTTTAATGCAATGGATAACAACGAGTTATTAGCCTCGTATAATGGCTCATTAGATTTCCATATTGGTGGTATCACTGATAGCCCTTTAATCGCTGACCTAAATCGCAGTGCATACAGTGACGTTAAAACCTTAGATTATGGGGATTATCGTATGGACATCACAGATCCAAATTCAACGGTCAAATTATCAAATAGCCAGATCTTGTCATTACCAACAAACAGTGACAAAACCGTATTCTTTTATTTGACTGAGGTTGAAGAAGCTGACGATGGTGATGACGACACCGTAGAAGAAACAGAGTTATATGTAAACTCTCTAATCGCGAGCAATAACGCCGTCGAAGGGTACTACCATCACGAAATCCAAGTAGTTAACTTTATTGAAGACTTCAGCAGTGTTACTGTTTATTTTGTGCCTAAAAACTCAACTATTTCAACGACAGAACACAAAGCAATTAATACTCGAGCCATTGCAACTAAACAATCGCTTCCAAACGACGAATATGACGTATTTGTCATCGCCAAAGAAGGCGCTAGTGAAGTGTTATTAGCCAATACATCGTTTGAACTCACCTCAGATTCTAAAAATCAGTTTTTGGTAATCGAGCAGGAAGATAAAGACATTGATAACTATATCGTCACTATGTTTAACCAAAACTAATCGATAATTAATAACGTAAACTCATTATATTTGCTGAATAGGATCGCGTTCTATTCAGCAAATATCGCTAAAACTTACCTTTAATACATATGAAATTAAGCAAGGTACTAAACCAACTATAACGCGAGCAGTGATTTAAACACGCTGGTTTGACGGCGAGATACGTCCACTTTTGTTTCGCTATGCATTGTAAGCTCTAATCCCCCAGAACTGCAGAGCTCGACGTTCTTAATTTTAGTTAACTGCACAATATTCTGTCGACTCGCCCTAAAAAATTTATCGTTTGGCAAGCGCGGTTCAATTTGTGCCAATGTGCGATAAATCATAGGCTTTTTATCGTCAAAATACACTCGGGTGTAATTGCCCATCGCCTCAAAACGCTCCACTTGGTCCAATGTTATCAACCAACAACTATTACCATCTTTCACAAAAAATTGGCTATCTAACGTTAGGGGCGCTTCAAAAGTACGATCCTTAGCCTCCGGTATATTGGCATTAGCAGTTCTAAATTTAGCACAAGCTTGTTCTAACCTTTTTTGTGTATAAGGTTTAAGCAAATAGTCAATTGCATTTTGGTCAAACGCTTGTAGTGCGAACTCTTCAAAAGCCGTTGTAAAAATAACATAGGGAGCGATGGGTAACTGCGTTAAAAAATCAAACCCATTGCCATCAGGCAAATCTACATCAAGAAAAACTAAGTCAGGTTGATGTTTTTCAAACACCTTCAGCGCTTGCTCTATATTTTCAGCTTCGGCGACGCAGGTAATGTAATCAACCTTTTTTAATTGCGATTTAAGTTCCACCCTGGCCAGTCTGGAATCTTCAACAATAATCGCTTTAAACATTCGAACCTCCCACAGTGGAATTTAAACTTAATGACAGTGGTAGTGTAATAACAGCAATAACGCCTTTTGAAGAAGGTTTTAAACTAAAACTAGCTTTGTCTGCATAAACCAAAAACAAACGCTGTTTAATATTGTTAATACCAACGCCTGTACTTGTGTTACTCGCCGTCGGAAACGTGCCACTATTCTCAACAGTTATTATCCACTGGCAATCATGTAATTTACTCGTAATGACAACGTCTCCGCCCTGCTTTAACTTTCCAATGCCATGTTTGATCGCATTTTCTATCAGCAGTTGCAGGATCATTGGCGGTAACGACAAATTTAACGTGTCCGGTTCTAGGTCAAAATGAACTTGCAGCTTGTCTTCAAACTGCAATTTATTTAACGCGACATATTGTTTTACGACGTCAATTTCATCACAAAAGGGGATCAGCCGCTCTTTGTCAATTTGCATGGTATAACGCATCACCTCCGACAAATCCGCCAGCATATCGCGCGCTTTGTCGGCATCTTCTAAGATCAGTGCCCTAATATTATTAATCGCATTAAAAATAAAATGTGGATTAATCTGGCTAAGCAAGACATCTAGCTTTGCGACCTTCAGTGATTGTTCTAAAGAATTTTGCACTATTTGAGCATTTTTTAACTGTTGCTGATTTTTGAATATCACATACAAGGTTGACCAAACTAATATCAAAAACATTACCATGGGAGAACCGAGTAACAATTGTTGCCACAAATCTTTACTCTGCATGCCCCAAATTGCTTCTTGGTTAGGTAGAATAATTAGGGCAAATAACAACATCGTTAATGCCCCGCCAACAATCGAGCCGCCAACGATATGGATAAAACTACTTGAAAGCTTCTTACCTTCTAACTGACGTCGGTAATACAGCCTTAAAATGCTAGTTATAATAAATAGGCAGATCCCTAAAACGACAGAATTAACCAACTCAGAAAAATGATAGTGGACGAAGTATTGACGTCCAGCTAAATTTATTAGCGTAAACAGCCCCCAACCAACAATTTGAGTGAACCAAAACAAAATATGGGCATTTTTATCTGCTGATGGGTCAACGCCTTGCATTCTATCGTGTGAAGCTACTGTCATTATTTACCTTATTCTGCTCGATTTCATCTATCGGTTCTTATTTACCATGTGTGGTAAAAGTCTATTTATATCGGCTTATTAGACTGATGCAAAAAGAAAAACTGATAATCAATAAGTTATCTATTGGTTAACAACCATTGAACAATATCACGACTTACCTGCTCCGAAAACGTTATGTCGATATTGCCGTATTCTTCCGGCAACCCCGTTTTTGCTGGTTGAAATAAATGATTTAATCCAGGGTAAATTTTAGTGGTTAACAAATCGGGTTTTACAGATTGTTGAATTCCTTCAATATTTTGTTTTGGTAACACTTGTGAATCCAATCCTCCATTTAACGCTAACATCGGGATATCGACTTGTGTAAGGTAAATTTGGGGGTCGGATTTAACAAAGTATTGGAACCAAGGTGATGTTAGTTGTGTTGCCTGAGCATTGGCCTGAGCCTCTGGAATGTCATGTTTTAATAGCAATGTAATGAGTGCTTCTTTAGAAATACCTGCAACAACAGCATTGATTATTTCTTTTTGAATTTTATCGTCTTTGGTTAACTTATCGTCGTCCATACCCCGTAATTTTTGAATATAATAGGATTGGTCAATGATAATTTGAGCTCCAGTTGTCCCCGGCCCTGCAAGGCTAACAAAAAAGTCGACTTTGGCATTATTTGCAGTCGCTATTGCGCCAATTAACCCACCTTCACTGTGGCCAACAAATCCAATTTTACCGAAGTTACGTTTGCCATATTCTCTAAGAAACTGATATGCCGCATTTGCGTCACTAGCAAAGTCTTCGCTGGTTGCGTTTGCATAATCACCTTCAGACTCCCCTACACCTCTGTCGTCATACCTTAAAACAGCAATGCCTTGTCGTGTTAACTGATCTGCCAGTACCGCAAATATTTTGTGGCCAAAAACGTCGGCATCTCGTGTTGTAGGCCCCGAGCCTGACAATAAAATTGTCGTATATTTAATCAATCCTTTGGGATACGTTAATGTACCAGCAAGCTTGTGTCCGCCGCTGCCATTTACAAACTGAACTTGCTCAACTTGGTAAGGTACGTCGCCTACAACGTCTTGAACTTTACGTTGACGTTCTACAGTCTTAATTGCAGGTACTAGGTTTAATGGTGCCTTAAACGCACCTTGTTCATATGTCCCGATAATTTTTTTATCTTTTAAAGTCCCGTCATAGGTTATTTGAGCCATATCCATCGCTAAGGAAATTTGTCCATTTATATAGCTCATGTTATTAAACGGCAAGCCAAATTGCTGTTGCTCTGGTATATCAATTGTTGCTATATAACCGTCGGATGTTTGCTTAAAATGAAAAATCAAATCCATCGATTTTTCCGGAGTTATAGTCAACGTCCCCTGCCAGCTGCCAGCAACGTCATTACTTTTTGTTGAATTAGCTGAGCTGACATGGGTTAACAACACACATACCAAAATAAAAATTAGAGTTAACGGCTTCATTTCCTTTTCCTTCTGTCATTTACACTTTCAATAACCATCGGGTAGATGACTATTGCTGCTTTTAATCTAAGCATGACTATATCGAATTGAATGACGCTAAATTGAAAAACTATCGCAGTGGTTAATTTTCTATGTAAACGGTATTTTGGAAATAAATAAGCGAACACTGAATATACTTTGAACAATATATTTGAATGGTTAAACACTTTCTATAAGGAATTTGTCGAGTTCTGGTCATAGTTAAAAACAGGACCAATAACACTAGGCATGTTGACTGACGCAACTGTTAAAACTGCAGATATGAATAAAGATAAAGACTAATATTAGTCTTTATCGTTTAACGGCCACAATACAATGTAATCTTCGTATTGGTCTTCATCAACCATATCATCAAACATTACTTTTCCCCGCACCGACATACCGGCTTGGTGCATTTTTGCTTTACGTCCTTTGTTTAGCAGCGGATGCCAACTAGGAACGCCTCGGCCTTCGGCGATTCTTCGGTAGGTGCAACTCGACGGCATGTAAAATATCTGATCCAAATTGTCCTGCGTTAGCTGCACACAACTCGGAACCAACACCGTACGTTTTTCATAGACCTTGCATTCACATTTTTTGTCATTGAGATAACGACAAGCAACTGACGTAAAGTGCAATTGCTCTTCCTCCGACATGTGCTGAGTGTCAACCATATCATCAGCACTGTCGTCGTCTATCAACTTATGCAAACAACACTTAGCGCAACCATCACAAAGGGATTCCCATTCGCTGCGGCTCATTTGCTCTAGGGTTTTGGTTTCCCAAAAAGGCGTACTTTTTTCTTTTGTCATGTTATAGGTATAACCAATTTGCAACGTCGTGTTTCGAGATCATAACTGTCATTAACTCTTTGGAACTGGACTTGGGTAGCCGATACGATCTGCTAAATACCCTACAGAGGTCACAAAATAATACGACCGGTTCCAGTGCATTAACGACTTATAGTTATCATAGGCTAAATACATACGCCCTTTAGCGTCATCCGGCATGATTAGCGCTGCGGTAACATTAACATCCGGCAATTCGCGACCGTCCATACGAGTAATGCCAAGTTTACGCCATTGTGATAAAGGTTTTTCTGCAGACTTGAAATTCTTTAACCACTGGCCTAAACCTCTGCTGCCTTTAGGCATAATCAACTCTTTGTCAAAGCCTTCTGGTAACAATACCTGGCGGCCCCACGTCTTATTGTTATCCCAACCTTCTTGTTTTAGATAATTGGCAACCGATGCAAATACGTCTGCTTTGTTCGTCCAGATGTCTTTTTTACCGTCGTTGTCACCATCTGCGGCATACGCCAAAAATGAGGTTGGTATAAATTGGCATTGACCCATTGCGCCAGCCCAAGAGCCCACAAATTTGTCTTTAGGAATGTGACCTTGTTTTAGAATTTCTAATGAAGCAAATAACTGCTTTTTGAAAAAAGATTCGCGTCGTCCGTCATAAGCTAAAGTAGTCACCGAATCGATTATTGGCATCTTTCCTTGGATGCGACCAAAATTGGTTTCAAGGGCCCACAGCGAAACGATAAATCGAGGTTGAACACCATACTGTTTAGACACTTTTTCTAGCAGAGGTAAGTTGTCGACATATGCTTCACGTGCTTTTTTAACTTTCCATTCTGGAACACGTTTTGGTAAATACGTATCTAAGGTTTCGATAAACTCCGGCTGATTTTTATCCGCTTTAACCGCACGTTGCAAATACTTAACATTTGCAAAGCTGTCATTAATAAATTCAGCTTCATAACCTTTTTCAACAGCTTCTTGCTTAAGCTTGTTAACGTACTGCTCAAAGGTCGGTTTATCTGCTGCGTTGAGGGTAAAAACAGGAATCGAAAATAATAGTCCTGTGAAAATTGTTTTTAATCTCATGTTGTTTCCTTGTTAGTTTTTTTCAGGCTCCTGATAACCCATATTTGCCTTATGAGTTTCTAATAGGTTTTCCTGTGGTGGTGGGATCTGCAAGTAAAACCCGTTTTCTTGAATCTCGTTTTTTACTTTTGTTAAATCGGCTTGCCCCAATTTCTGACGTTTATCCAAGTCCATCGTCATAACGAGTGTTGGTGGACCCATTATTGCCATTAACGGCTCAGGAACTCTAGAAAAATCGTCAGCTTTTTCAACATATAAAAATGTCTCTGCTTTTTTCGAGCTTTTATATACGGTACATAGTTGCAATGTATTACCTACTCCTGAATCTATTTGTTTAGCGTAAATCAGTCGTTTAAATCAACTTGTGCAAACGACTTATCCCACGTATTTAATGCTTCTGCCAATATTTCACTGCGCCAAGACGCAATAAAGTCTGGGGTTTCCGCGTGAGGCAGTTGCCATTTCCACTTAATCCACTGATTTAGCTGCTTTTTAGTTGCCAACATTTCAATTGGCAACTTATGTTTTTCACCCGCTTTGGTTAGCGCTTGCTTTAATTGTTTATATGCTTGTTTGTAAATAGGATAATCAGTCAAACGTGGCACTTTTTGAGGACACTCTTCCAATGGGATGGCTTTACCGCGCTCAACACATGTCATTATTGCATTACCGTGCAATCTAATTTCGTGCGGATTTATCCCCGGAATTGCTTTTAAGCTGGCTAAGTCACTTGGTCGCTTCTGTGCAATAGCAAATAAACTTGCATCTTTAACAACAAAACCTAGTGCCAAGTTACGTTTCTTCGCCATATCTAATCGCCATGAACATAGCTCTTGTAATATTGCCAATTCACGAGGTTTAAGCTGCCAACAATTTCCAAAATCGAGATACAACAAATCAAGATTTTTAGGTTGGCTTTTGAGCTCAACTTTATAGTTTGCTTCGGCCAAATTAAATTGGTCAATGCCTTGTTGTTGAAGTTTTTCACTAAGCTTATGATACAAAGGTAAGAGGTATTTAACATCATTTGCAGCATATTCAAGTTGTTGTGGCGACAATGGACGCTTAAGCCAGTTTGTGCGGGCTTCACCTTTATCCAATTCAATTCCAACTTCTTGCAAAACAGATGCACCAAAGCCCAGCACTTTACCTTGAAATAAGAACTGGCCAGCAATTTGTGTATCAAATAATGGCTTGGGCATCCGGTTGGAATAAATTTTAAACACTTCCAAATCTTCATGGCAAGAATGCAATACTTTGACAATTTTCTCATTAGTCAAAAGCTGCCAAAAAGGTTCTAAATCTAAATCGACAAGAGGGTCGATTAACACGAGGGACTTGCCGTCAAATGCTTGAATTAAACCAAGGTCCGCATTAAGTGTACGAGTTCGAACAAACTCCGTATCTAGCGCTAACACAGGTGCTTCACTTGCTTGCTCACAAAATTCATTTAACGAATTTTGGTCATCTATATATAAATATTCTTTTTCTTGAGTCGTCAATCTAATAACCGCTTAATAAACGCTTTAAATCACTCACCAATAAAACAAAAAAAGCTGGCAATCGCCAGCTTTTTTAAGAGAATTATCGTTAACTCTCTTTTAGTTTTCGGCGAAGTATCTTACCGACATTAGTTTTCGGTAATTCGGTTCTGAATTCTATCAGTTTGGGTACTTTATATCCCGTTAATCTTTCACGGCAATGGGAAATTATCGTCTCTTCGTCTAAGTTAGGGTCTTTCTTAACAACAAAAATCTTAACTAGTTCACCACAAGACTCATTCGGAACGCCTACTGCAGCGCATTCTAATACGCCGTCAAGGGTTGCCACAACGTCTTCAATTTCGTTTGGAAATACATTAAAGCCAGACACTAAGATCATGTCTTTTTTACGGTCAACTATATATAACAACCCTTCTTTATCTATCTTTGCTATATCACCTGTTGCAAACCAGCCTTCATGCATAACTTCATCAGTCGCGTCTTGCCGACCTAAATAACCTTTCATTACTTGCGGGCCTTTGACCCATAGTTCGCCAGCTTCTCCCGGTGCGACATCTTCACCTTCATCGGAAACTAATCTAATATCCGTAGACGGAGCTGGGACACCGATACTGCCCGTATAACGTCCAATGTTATAAGGCACAAAAGAAACTACAGGTGCACATTCAGTAAGGCCATAACCTTCAAGTAAGTCGCACTTAGTGACATCTAACCAACGCTCGGCCACTGCTCGTTGTACTGCCATACCACCACCAATACTAAGACGTAATGATGAAAAGTCGAGCTCTTTAAAACCGGGCGTGTTTAGCAACCCATTAAACAAAGTATTAACACCGCTTATGGCCGTAAACGGATATTTACCTAATTCTTTTACAAAACCTGGCATATCTCGTGGATTGGTAATAAGCAGGTTGGTGCCACCAAATTTAACAAATAAAAGGCAATTCGCTGTTAACGCAAAGATATGATAAAGCGGCAGTGCTGTAACTATAGTATCTTCGCCTTCAACCAAACACGCTTTCATCAATGCAGAAACTTGTTCTAAATTAGCCACCATATTGCGATGCGTTAACATTGCGCCTTTAGACACGCCTGTCGTACCACCGGTATACTGCAAAAATGCAATATCATCGCCAGTTAATTCGACGTGTTGTAACGTCGATTGAGCACCTTGTGAAAGAACGTCATTAAATTTAATAGCAGCGGGTAACTGAAAAGCCGGGACCATCTTTTTCACACGTTTAACAACAAAGTTAACAACATGCCCTTTAAGGCCTAACATATCGCCCATTTTTGTTAGGATCACATGTTTTACGGGGGTGTTAGCTATAACTTGCTCTAACGTGTTAGCAAAATTATCAACAATAACTATCGCCTTTGCGGCACTGTCGATGAGTTGATGCTCAAGTTCACGTGGGGTATACAATGGATTGACGTTGACGACAATACCACCCGCACGATGCACACCTAACAAAGCGACAGGATACTGTAATAAATTAGGCATCATTAATGCGACAGCATCACCTTTTTGGATCCCAAGAGTATTTTGCAAATATGAAGCAAACGAATTGGCCGCGGTATCTAGTTCATCGTAAGTTAGCTCGCCGCCCATATTGATAAAAGCAGTTTTACTTCCAAACTTTTTAATACTTTGAGCAAAAATATCAACCAATGAATCATAATGATTAGGATCAATTTCAGATGGGACATTTTCAGGGTATTTTTTAAGCCAAACTTTTTCCAAAAGAGTACTCCAAGTAATTGTTCGCATTTTGACGCCAATTCCAAAGGTTATTTCACAAGCTTTGGACCAGCAAATTATTATTATTCGTTCAAAATACGTTTTAAATGAGTCATAACGACAAATTATATATGGCCGTACCTTACTGCAACTCATCCGATGAGACAAATAAATTCATCAATATTGCGACCAATTGTTAAAAAAACAGGTTATTTGGACTCTATAAAAGCATGGATAGCACGACTTACCGACGTTACTTCATCCATATGACAGTGATGTGACCCAATGACTTCAATATGGGATGCATCTTGATAATCAACTTTAAATCGTGCCAAATTTTGTTTCACCTGCTCTAGGCCGTTTTCAGCTAAACAAATTAGTGTGGGAACTGAAATCGCGCTAATGATTTTATGCACTAGCGGTTCTGACAATCTAATGGGCGAAAATGTTTTAAGCCGCTGATCGATACGCCATTCAAAACCATTTTCAGTTTCTTTAATATTTCGTTCAACAAGCATTGCTGCCGACTCGTAACTAATATCGCCAGAATTTTTCCGGGCCTTTATCGCACTTTCCAAAGACTTATGAATTCGCGATTTATAGCCCAAATGAACCGAGGTGGTAGATGCATTATTTGAATTTGAATCGTCTACTTTTTTATCAATATAAATCGCTTTTTTACTTAGTTTTTGACGACTATCCAGCGCATTTCTAATATCTTCAACACTATAATCTTCTGGTTCTGTAATAGGTCCTGCAGCGTCAATTAATACAAGTTTCGAAAATACATTTGGGTAAAGCCCAGCAAATACACTTGAAATCATGCCGCCCATCGAATGCCCGACAAGAATAAAATCAGAATTTTGAACATGAGAAAATACGTCACTTGCCAAAATAGCATCTACGATAGCGGATAAATCTGAAATCCAATCAATAAAGTGGTAATACGATCGTGCAGGGCGATGTTCTGAATGACCGTGGCCGGGCAAATCTATCGCTATCCAATTATACTCTTGCGTATGTGATATTAGAGGCAGAAAACTTGCGGCATTATCTAACCAACCGTGCAGTGCTAATACGGTTGGTCGATTATTTAGGTGGGTATTCGTGAGTCCTGTTATACGGCCTGATGACGTTTGTAATGCAAATTCTTCAGTTTTTAGCATGAGTCGGTTTGACGAACTTCAAAGTCATACGGTCACTCTCACCGATTTGTAAATATTTGTCACGCTCTACATTACCCATAGCCAGTGTTGGTGGTAATGTGTAAACACCACGTGGGTAATCTTTTGTGTCATTCGGATTCGCATTTATATTGCTCGACGCTTCTAACTCAAAACCCGCTTGCGTTACAGCATCTATAACATATAGCTCATCCATATAGCCTTCACTAGCACTTGAGGCAATAGACGATATTGAGTTAGATCTATGTTGAACTATGCCCAATATGCCGCCAGGTTTTAGAACCTCAAATACAGACTTTAAACCTTCCGAAAGAGTCCCCTGTTCATCCCAAATATGGATCGAACGAATTAACAATACGATATCCACCTTTGGTAAATTATTAGGTTTCTCAAATTTTCCATTTTCGAAAACTTCAAGTTGCACATCGCCGTAAATATCTTTTTCCGCAACTTTTTCCATAAATTTTAGGGATATTTTCCCCCAATAAACTTCTCGTTTATCACCAGAATTAAAACGTTCCGGCGAAAAGTTAGCCGCAATATATTGACCACTTCCTTTGACATATGGCGCTACAATTTCTGTGTACCAACCAGATCCTGGCCAAATATCTAACACAGTGTGATTGGGTTTCAGCCCAAAAAACGCTAAGGTTTCCTTCGGGTGACGGTAGATATCTCTTTGCTTATCCTGCTCAAGACGATGATCAGAATCCAAAATAGAGTCGATTGAACGTGGTTCAGAAACCACGCCAAAGGCAGCAATCAGGGGCAATAAAACAAAACTCAAAATATACTTATTCATCTACTTCCCAAAGCTATGCTGAAACGAAAAATTAATGGGTGACCCACCTATAGAGTTAAGTCCGATTTTTGCTTTTCTTTGTGCCATGGTTTGGTGCAGGCTTATCTTTACCAATTATATATATGTGTCTCGCACCACCGTTCCAATAATATCTAGGGTGGCCATAAAAACCATAGTCAAATTGGACCTTTGTTCTAGGTTGTTGCTTCTTCCAAAGATAAATTTTGCTTTGCACTAATGTTGGATACTCGTATTCAAAGTCGCCAATTTTAGCCATTTCTTTTTTCGCTATGGTGCCGAGCGCGGTAATAGACTTTCCTTGCTTGTAAATCGCAGGGTCTAAGAACGTATCCGAATAAACTCGAAAACGACCAAGCGGCTCTTCATCCGTTTTTGGTCGACCGTCACCACTTGCAGGGTAATAGAGAATATCTAATTGTGTGGTTTCTTTGTGATTAGTCACTTCTGCAATCACACCACTCCAGCGAGCTAGTTGCTTTATATGAGCACTAGATTCAACAACATCAGTATAAGAAACAAGGTTTGTGCCTTCAGCAACCTGAACATTTTCAGGATAACTAACACAGGCCGATAAGGATAACGACAACAATCCCAATAACAACTTCTTCATAATGTTCCTTTATTGAATACAAACTTAAGCACGAAGATCAACTTTCACTTTATCTGAAAAATCAGCTACGACTTCGTTTGACGCATATTTGCCATATGAATTTATCGCAACTCGTCCTAATCCATTGGCATTTTCTGGATATCGGTTACTAGAAAATTGTTGCAACTGTTTAACGGTATCTGAGGAAGGTGCGATGACTTTTTCTGGTTTATCGTCGAAACGACTTTGTGTTTGAGCGACATCCTCACGTGCACGCGTATCCTGCAGCGTTTCTGCAAACACCTGTTTTTCTTGAGATACACGAGTTATCCCACTATTTGTTTTTGTATAATCAACATACTTAGGTACGTTGCTATACGAACTAGCGATGCTGTTCACTTAATCCTCCACAACTAAAATGTGAATTTTTTATTTACAAAAACTACGAATATAATCAGCCAAGGCGCCGTTTAGTTGTCTAAACATATTACGGTCTAGGCAACTTTTTACAATTTGTGGCATGCCGTTAAGGCTACTTAATATTAATAATGACACTCTTTCACTATCTACGCTAGCATCCACTTGATTTGCTTTTTTAGCCATTTCAATTGCTTCGTGAATAATGTTGAACAAATTTCTAAAAATAGTATCGACACGTTGTCTAAGACCATCATTAATTGCCGACAACTCTCCGGCTAAATTATAAATTGGACAACCGACACACATAGCTTCATTTGTGTCATTTTTACCATTATTTTCAACTACTTCTGCCATTGCATTCATCGGCGATTCAGTATTTAACACTTCACGCCAAGGCGATAAGAATTGCTCTTGATAAACTTCTTCAACAACCGCAAACAACAAATCTTCTTTGTTGCTAAAGTGGTGATATAAAGCACCTTTCGACATTTCAGAAGCATGTAAAATGTCCGACAGACTCGTACAATTATAGCCTTTTTGATGAAAAATATGCGCTGCCACCGTTAAAATTCGGTTTCGAGTTTTATCTGGATCTCTCAGTGCCATGTTTCATTTCTTCTATTATTCCGACTGCGCTAGTCGCAGTCCATCCAAGCTTTTTTTACAGTATGCAATGACACTATCTTATTGCAAAACCGTCAATACGCTAAGTACAAAATCTAACTTAATTTAAGTTACGACACCAAACGGTACAAAAAGTTCCGATTTGTATATGATATTTGTAACCGTTAACATTTCAACTGTTATTTGTGCCTTTATTAAACGTTTAAATTTAACGCGCTAATAATCGCTTTCTGTAAAACTTATCGGCCCGGTAACTTTTTCCATGAGACTTCATCTCGAACATAATTTGGCTGGGCGCGCTCAGCAGATACAATATGACCCGCTTTATATTGAGCCACAGCAAGAGGCAACATAAATTCTGCACTCGGTAAATGTACTTCTGTCGAATTTACTAAGTATTTTTCCGTTAATATTTGTTGATAGGTTTGCCATCCTGTACCTGCACTGAACAAGTCAGGTAATGCATCCAACGCTAAATCCTGTGGCGCACACACCCCTTCCGTGTTTACCAGTTGGGCCAAACCTTCAACATTTTGGTATAAGCCAAAGTACACTTCTGACATGCGCGCATCAATTGCAACTAACACATGAGCCACTTGCTCGAAGTTATCGCCCGTTGCTTTGTGCTGAGCCATAACCTGCTGGGCCATAGCAGCCATACTTGAGATACCAATTACAGGCAAATCGGCCGCAAATGCCAAACCCTGAGTAATCGCAACACCAATTCGTACCCCAGTAAAACTACCCGGCCCTTGCCCATAGGCAATTGCGTCTAATTGGTTAAGCGCAATACCTGCATCAGCTAATATTTGATCAACCATTGGCAACAGCATTTGTGAGTGTTGCTGCGGAGCCAACTCAAATTTCGATGTCACTTCACCATCAAGGTAAAGTGCAACTGAACAAGCTTCAGTTGCGGCGTCTATTGCTAGTATTTTCATAATTTGTAATCTAAATTTGTTGTTAATTTCAAATTGCTTTGACAATAGTCACCGTTATAAAGCAATTATCTGTTTACGTCATTCTCAATTAAGCTTTGAGTTAAACATGTATGTTTATTTTTACCGCTTACCTTGAGAAAAATTTAAAGAGACTCTAAAAACTCAACTACATAGTCGGTGTCACGAGTTCTTCGCATATCTGGCAAACTTCGTAAAAAGACTTCACCATAACCGCGCGTAACCAACCTTGGATCGCAGATCACTAATACCCCTCGGTCTGTGACATCTCGTATAAGTCTTCCCACGCCTTGTTTAAGTGTTATTACGGCCTGCGGTATCTGAACTTCGGAAAACGGGTCTAACCCTTTTCGTTTACAATCCTCAATTCGGGCTTGTAATAATGGGTCATCCGGCGAAGCAAAAGGTAATTTATCGATCATAACCAAACTTAATGTATCACCACGTACGTCTACCCCTTCCCAGAATGACCCAGTCCCCAATAAAACGGCGTGCTTTAACTTGGTAAACTTGTCTAATAAAAGCCGTTTACTCGTTGTACCTTGGACTAAAATAGGCAACGGCGTTTTATCTTCGAGTCGTTGTGCAACTAAACTCATTACCCGATGACTCGTAAACAATAAAAATGCTCGACCACGACTTGCGGTGATTAACTCAAGTGCGAGTTCGGTAATCGCCCCTACAGCAGCTTTATCATTCGGTTCAGGAAAATAACGCGGCACACAAAACAAGGCTTGTTTCTGATAATCAAACGGGCTGTCCAATAAAAGCGTTCTAGCGTCTTGAATACCCAACTGATTAGTATAGTGCTCAAACTTATCATCCACCGACACTGTGGCCGAAGTGAATATCCAGCTCGCCGTCGACTCGTCGACATAACCACCAAATTTGTCCGCGATTGAAAGCGGTGTGATGTGTAATGAAAAATGCCTTTTGGTAGTTTCGTACCAATAACTAAACCCGGTATCTTCTATTTGATTAACTTTCTCAAATTTGCCTTTTAACTGCACTAGCCTATCAAAGCAGTTATCAATCGCATCACTTCTTGATATCGCCAGTTTTAGTACATCATAAAGGAATTCAAATGACTTACTTATGTGTTTAATTGCTTGTTGGATTGCATCATTGCGACTTCTATCACGCCAATTTCCTTTTTCAGGATCAATGCCAAACACTAATCGCATATCGAGAATATTTTTTTCAAGATTGATTGCGGCTTTGTTAAGTTGTTGCAAATCTCGCAAATTAGCAGCGTATTCAGCTTGTATATCTTTGCACAACTCAAAAACCTGGCGTGATGAAAAGTGTTCACCAAAATATTCAGATGCGATATCTGGAATTTGGTGTGCCTCGTCAAAAATGATCACATCAACGTCAGGAATTAATTCGCCAAAACCGGTGTCTTTTAAGGCCATGTCGGCAAAAAACAAATGGTGATTCACCACCACTAAATCCGCTTCTAATGCGTCTTTTCGGGCTGTCATAACATGACATTCACCAATCTTAGGGCAATCTTTGCTTAAACAGTTTTCAACATTACTTGTGACAAACGGAATTGCACGGCTACCCTCTTCTATTGTTGTTAATTCACCTAAATCACCGCTGTCCGTTTGTGAAGACCATTTACGGACTTCAGACATATCGTGTAAAAATTCTTTGTCGTCAAACGGCGGATGCTGGCCATTTACTTCTAAGCGATATTGGCACAGGTAATTACTTCGTCCTTTTAAAAGAGCCGTACGAAAACGAGGTTTTAATGCGTCTTTTACTAATGGTAGATCACGGTGAAACAACTGCTCTTGGAGTGCCTTAGTACCGGTAGAAACAATGACTTTTTTCCCGGCGAGTAAAGCCGGGGCAAGGTAAGCAAAAGTTTTACCGGTACCAGTCCCAGCCTCAACCACCAGTTGCTTTTTATCTTTGATCACACTCGCAACCGCATGGGCCATGTCGAGTTGAGATTGACGTGCCTTAAAGCCTGGGATGGCTTTAGCCAACGCACCTTCTTTGGCGAAACATTGGGAGACAGAATTAGTAGCAGATTGAGCCAACTTGCGGGTTACCTTAGAAAATTATGAACGGATACATTCTTTATGTGCGGGGCATGATACCAAATGATCATTCACTATGCCTACAGCTTGCATAAAAGCATAACATATAGTTGGGCCGACGAAACTGAACCCTAGAGATTTTAATGCTTTTGACATCGCTTCACTTTGTGGTGTTACCGCAGGAACATCAGATTTACTTTGCCATTCATTGACCAAAGGTTTGCCGTCGACAAATTGCCACAAAAATTCACTGAAACTCCCTTTTCCGTGGTCTGCTTCGAATGTGAGAAACGCTTTTGCGTTTTTAATAATCGAATTTATTTTTTGCCGATTGCGAACGATGTCAGGGTTTAACATCAGTTCTTCAACTTTATCTGCGTCAAATTTCGCTATTGCACTTGGCTCAAAGTTAGCGAAAGCTTTTTCATATCCAGCTTGTTTCTTTAGAATGGTAATCCAGCTCAAACCGGCTTGTTGCCCGTCTAAACAAAGTTTCTCAAAAAGATGACGACTATCAAATTGCGGACGCCCCCAAACTTTATCGTGATATTCAACGTAAATAGGGTCTGTGCCACACCACGTGCATGTCATATTTAAAACCTTAAAATTGGCGAAATCAGAATTCATTCTATTTCTTTAACTAAAAGAAATATAGCAGATACAAAAAAGCCAGTTGCATTGCAACTGGCTCATACTTTGTATCGCCCAATTAAATTAGAGCGAGTCTGTCACTGACAACGTCAGCGACGCAGTCTAATTAAAGGCCTTCAGCATTCTCAGCTAGGTAAGATGCAACGCCCGCAGGTGAAGCGTCCATTCCTTTTTTACCTTCTTCCCAACCAGCTGGGCATACTTCACCGTGTGATTGGTGGAAGTTTAATGCGTCAACCATACGTAACATTTCATCGATGTTACGGCCTAAAGGTAGGTCGTTAACAACTTGATGACGAACAAGTCCGTCTTCGTCAATTAGGAAAGATGCACGGAACGCAACACCAGCTTCAGGATGTTCTACGTCATATGCTTGACAGATAGAGTGTTTAACGTCTGCAACTAGTGCATAACCAACTTCACCGATACCGCCATTTTCAACAGCAGTGTTACGCCATGCATTGTGGCTAAATTGAGAATCGATAGAAACACCGATTACTTCAACGCCGCGCTTGTTGAATTCAGCTAAACGCTTGTCGAAAGCGATTAATTCAGAAGGACATACAAAAGTGAAGTCTAGAGGGTAGAAAAAAACAACTGCTTTTTTACCTTTAGTTGCTTCTGCAAAGTTATATGAATCTACGATTTCACCGTTACCTAATACAGCTGCTGCCGTGAAATCAGGTGCCTGACGGCCTACTAATACGCCCATGGTATTCTCCATTTTGTTAAAATATTAAAGCAAACATAATGTCTGCGTCTTTGAATTGCACACAGTATATATAGACCAATTTGATTAAACCAAGATGTTATTTCGATTAACTCTATCGGAATATTCGATTTACTCTAAAAAATATAACCTTTTGACCAGTAATTAGATCATTGTTCTAACTTTATTTTTCGAATGACTTTACAACTTAGACGGATTTTCACACAAATAGTAGTTGCTTTTTAACTTAATGAGAATTATTATCACTTGCATTAAGATTTGAGGTGATTTCATGTACGTTTGTTTATGCAAAGGCATTACAGATAAAGATATAAAAGAAGCGGTTCGCGCCCAAGGCGTGGGGTCTCTTCGTGAGCTAAAACAACTCATGCCTTTGGGGTCACAATGTGGCACCTGTACTAAAGTTGCACAAAAAATTATAGACGACACTATCATCGACGACACAATGTTTAAGGATGTTGGTTAACCCCTCTTTTTTGTGAATCTAAATGTGAATCTAATTAATAATAATTATCATTATTAACTTGTTGTTTTTATTATATTTTTTTTGACTCCCCCCCGAATAATAGCTATAATACTGAGACTCATTTCATTTGGAGTCTGACTATGAAAGGCAACAGCGCAATTTTATCCGCACTTAACGAAGTGCTAACTACCGAATTAACCTCAATAAACCAGTTTTTTTTACATGCTCGTATGTACAAAAATTGGGGCCTGTCAGCGTTAAACGACAAGTGTTATAAAAAATCGATTAAAGATATGAAACAAGCCGATGTTCTAATTGAACGCATTCTCTTTTTAGAAGGCTTGCCAAACTTGCAACGGCTTGGTGCCCTGTCTATCGGTGAAGAAACCCAAGAGATGTTAGGTTGTGACGCCAAGTTTCAAACCGCTCAAATTAGTCAAATGAAACCAATTATCGCTTTGTGCGAGCAAGAAAAAGATTTTGTTACCCGCCAAATATTAGTCGACATCTTAGAATATGAAGAAGAACATTTGGATTGGTTAGAAACTCAAGACTATCAAATCGCCAATATGGGTATTGAAAAATACCTGCAAGCTCAACTTTAGGAGACAACATTATGCAAGGTAATCAAAAAATTATTGACGCGCTAAATGGATTGTTAGCATATGAACTTGCGGCAATGGACCAATACTTTATTCACTCTCGTATGTATCACGACTGGGGATTCACCAAATTATTTGAGCGAATCGATCATGAATTCGACGATGAAAAAGGCCATGCGTCTTTGCTAATTGAACGTATTTTGTTTTTAGAAGGCACGCCTGATATGGTGACCCGCGATGGTCTGCAGATAGGCAATGACGTACCAAGTATGCTTGCCAGTGACTTACGAGTCGAACTTGCTGTAGCTCAAGCATTAAAAGATACAATGGCATTGTGTGAAACTGAAAAAGATTTTGTCACGCGTAACATGTTACAAGTTCTTATCGACGACACGGAAACCGACCATGCGTTCTGGCTTGAACAACAATTGCGTCTTATCAAAACAATCAGTCTACCTAACTATTTACAATCTCAAATGTAATGTCCAAATGGGGGTTCGCCCCCACTTTTTTGCAAAATAAAAATTAATTGCAAATTATTGATTTATTATCCTTTCAAACTCCTGTCATTTACTTAAAATAGACTCCCATACAAAATAATTGGCGAATTAGTATTAACACTGATCCCCACTTTTAATTAATCCATTCATAGGTTGCTTTTAAATGTTGCAAAAGCTGTTATATGCCATTTTCTATTTTTTCTTTTCAGTATTTTTAATCTTTTGGATCACCGCGACTTTTTTCTTAACGCCAATCACAAATTTTGCTCTTAAAGATTTTGAATTAGAGGTTAAAGATGGCGGCACAATTATATTTGATCCGGTACAAATTGCGCTCGATATAAGAGATTTCAGTCTTGTCCATAATAAAACCGAGCTGGTTCATTTTAAACACCTGATCGTCGACATTGCCGCGTTCCCATTATTAAAAGGTGATATTGCGTTTCACAAAGTTTATTTAGAAGGTCTTGATTCAAAAGTTAGACTCGAGCAGGAAAACGTCTTTTTAAATGAAGTTGATGTATTGGCACTCTTCGACTCTAAAAAAGCGACACCTGAGCTTGCCGCTGATGACGCCCCTATCGCGAATGTGAAAGACACTGAGCAGACTCAAGAACTGTCTAAAGACGCACAAGCTAAACCACTTAATATTGCAATTAAAAAGCTGCAACTTAAGTCAATCCATGTAGAGTTTTCTCAGCCTGAGTTAGCAACAACCATAGACGTTGAAAACTTTAATTTAAATAAGTTTAGTTTTGACGGTAGCGAGTTATCTGCACAAACAGACCTGCAATCTACTATCCAACTAACAGTAGATAATCCTGACAATCCAATTGACCTGAAAACGGATATTACATTAGATACCAAAGTTCTTTTAACACTAGGCACTGTGCTAGATGTAGATGTCGACGGATTTGACTTTGCACTCTCGAATACAGCTGTCGCCGCTGCGGGATACCAAATTGATAATCAGAACTTTCATATTGACTCAAAAACAATTCAAGTTCAGCTAGAAAATAATGCGCCTAAATCAATCGCTGCGGAATTATCTGTCTCACAACAAAGTTTGGTTATTCGTCCATTAGCGCAATTGGAAACTACACTTTCGTTAGCGTCGTTAACTCTCAAAGATATTGTACTATCCAATGATAAAACCCAACTAGTATTTACCCCTGAAGTATCGGTTGAGCAACTCGTGATATCGACACTTGTTGCGATGCAAGGCGCAGAACCATCTGATCCACTATTGTCACTTGATGCAGCAGAGATCAATCGAATCATTGCCAGCCAACAAAACGTGAATGTTGATGAAATACTTATCGGTAAAATTGGCATGAACGCCACAATGTCAAAAGACAAACAACTCACACCGTTATTCTTAGCGCCAGCCAAAGCTGACAGTGACACGACTCCAGTGCCAGAAAGCCCTACTGCTAAAACGTCAACTGCAGCGACATCAAGTGAAGCAGTCGCAAACACGGAGAAAAATACTGGGACTCAAGAAAGCACAGACAAAACAGAAGTTGCCGCGGCGACCGAAAAACAAACTGAAAGCAAAGTACTACCAAACATACGTGTCGGTAAAGTAACGCTGTTGGAACCAACAGATGCAAAGTTTCGTGATTTCAGTGTTAAGCCTGCATTTAATACGCACCTAAAAGTAAACACATTAAATCTAACCGAAATAAACAGTCTAGCGCCACAGCAAATCACTAAGTTTGAGTTGTCAGCTCAGCTCGACGAATATACTAAAATTGCCGCCAATGCAGACTTGCAACCATTTTTGCCAAAGCCGCAATATAAAGGGAAGGTAACGGTAGATGAATTAAGCCTGCCTGAACTTTCGCCTTATGTCAGTTCAGCGCTTGGTTATAATATTGAAAGTGGTCAGTTAGACTCTAAAGTATCGGTAAAAGTTGATGGAACCGCTTTATCTGGCAAATCGTTGACTCACCTTAAATCTATGGAATTAAATGCCATTGAAGAATCTGGTGAGAAAAATAACTTAAGCGGTGGCGCTATATCGTTTAATGCTGCACTTGGGATGTTAAAAGATGGCGACGATGTAGTTGAGCTCGACATCCCTATCAAAGGTGATTTGAATAAACCATCTGTTGGCCTTTCCGGTATTATGAGTTTAGTAATCAAACAGGCAACAATGTCTGCTGCTAAAGATTATTTAATCACTAGCTTTTTACCATATGCAAAAGTCGTCAAAATTGCGATGTCCGCCAGTGACCATTTACTAAAAATTCGCTTTGAGCCTTTGATTTATCGACCTGATGATATCCAAGTCCAAGACGAACAACTTGAATATATCTCCCAACTGGCTGCAGCTTTAAAGCAAAACCCAGATATTAATATCAAGTTATGTCCAGTAGCGACCCCTGCAGAATTAGGATCAGAGTTTAATAAAGATGATCGAATTCAACTCGCCCAAAAACGTGGCGTTGCCCTTAAAACACTGTTGATTAATAACTATGCCATTACGTCTAAACGTTTGTATTCTTGCTCAGCAAAAATAGATGCCGACGACGATGCAAAACCAAGAATTGACATCGACCAATTATAAACCTTCATAGAGTCAACTCTCCCACTGAGTTGACTCTTAATTTCAGAACAAAAAACGTCATTGTTATGCGACAGTTAAACAGAACGCCGTCATTTCCTAGCGTGTAAAATTAGATGAGCCATAGCGATATTCAGAACCTCCAAACGAGTGCAGTGGAAGTCCATAGTTCGCTTTCAATTAGCTCATAATTCCAGAACAAAAAACGTCATCCCAAAAGAGCCACAGCGATATTAGGGATCTCCAACCAAGTGCAGAGGAAGTTCATAGTTCGCTTTCAATTAGCTCATAATTCCAGAACAAAAAACGTCATCCCAAAAGAGCCACAGCGATATTAGGGATCTCCAACCAAGTGCAGAGGAATTTCATAATTCGCCTTGCAGGCTGAGTCTTTCTTTGCCCTGCGGGCAGCTATTTCGACTGCGTCGACCATACTTTTTGCAACAGCCGCTCTTTGTTTCTAAGATCATGTAGGCAAAAAGGCCGCTTTCGGCTAAATCCCTACTCCTTATTTAAGATTTATATTATCGTCGAAGACGGAATGTACGCACATCCCTATGCACATTCCTTGCAACGGCGTCCCTGCCGTTCACTTCGAGATATAAATCTCAACTAAGGGGGATTCAGACGAAGGGAATGTCGCCTGAACTTAAGGTGTAACAACACCTTGTTTTAAAGAAAAACCACCTTCAGAACAAAACAGAATAAAACGTCATCCCCAAAGCTAGTAATATGAGTCGAGCCACAGCGATATTCAGGATCTCCAACCAAGTGCAGAGGAAGTTCATAATTCGCCTTGCAGGCTGAGTCTTTCTTTGCCCTGCGGGCAGCTATTTCGACTGCGTCGACCATACTTTTTGCAACAGCCCCAAAAGTAGGCAAAAAGGCCGCTTTCGGCTAAATCCCTACTCCTTATTTAAGATTTATATTATCGTCGAAGACGGAATGTACGCACATCCCTATGCACATTCCTTGCAACGGCGTCCCTGCCGTTCACTTCGAGATATAAATCTCAACTAAGGGGGATTCAGACGAAGGGAAATGTCGCCTGAACTTAAGGTGTAACAACACCTTGTTTTAAAGAAAAACCACCTTCAGAACAAAACAGAAAAAAACGTCATCCCCTAAGCTAGTAATATGAGTCAGCCATAGCGATATTCAGGATCTCCAACCAAATGCAGTGGAAGTCCATAGTTCGCTTTCAATTAGCTCATAATTCCAGAACAAAAAACGTCATCCTGAAAGAGCCTAAGCGATATTCAGGATCTCCAACCAAGTGCAGAGGAATGTCATAATTCGCACTAAAGAATGCTTGAATGTTGCTAGTAACGCCAATGTATAGCGCACCAGAATATTTTTACTTTCGGAGTTGTTTGTTGGAGATTCCAAATATCGCTGGGGCGATTTTGGAATGACGATCTTTTCTAAAAACCTGTGGGGTCAGAGTTGCTGATCGCAAAATGCCCCACGGTTTACAAAGCTTGATAAGTCAGCGACAGCGATATTCAGAACCTCCAACCAAGTGCAGAGGAAGTTCATTGTTCGCTTAAATATTTTAGGCCCAGAAAATCAGCAAACTCAGCTTCCGCTGTATTATCGCTCAATTCTCCAAGGCGGACGTTCTAATTTAATATCTTTACCAACTGCCTTTGAAATTAATGGCACTAATCGCTCCTGTGATGAACTCACAAGGGAGAAGATGTGTCCTTGAATATCAGTTACTTTAACTGTTGTTTCCATATCGACAGCGGGATTGAAGACCGTCTGGTTTTTAGCAATCACTTCTCGAGACAATGCTTGTTTCTCAATTTTATCAGCGATCACCTTTTTGGTTTCAAGTTTATTGGTTTTTGTCCGTGCGGTTCTACCAGCTCGGTGTATATAATCATTATTGTTAACTGGTAAATCGTAGTTAATCACATAATACAAACCGCTAATATCAATACCACGGGAAACAATGTCAGTAGCAACTAGACATTTAAATTCGCCATCTTTAAAGCCAGCTAGTCGTTGCTGTCTTTGTTTTTGCGAGATTTCATTATGGATACCTGTTGTAACAAATCCTTCGTCATTTAAAATCTTGGTTAAAAAATTAACGTCAAATTTAGTACGAGCAAAAATTAATACTCGGTCACAGTTGATCATATTTAACAAACCAAATAAATGTTTGTTTTTATCGTCACCATAACAACGGTACATTGTATGTAAAATTTTATCTAAAGCTGGTTGTATACTGCCGCCTTTAACAATTTTAACTCTGTTTAAATGTTCTTGATTAAACTTGTTTAAGGTTTTTGAATCCGTTGCAGAAAACAGAACCTTTTGTGCTTTTTTCGGCATCGCCGCTAAAATATTTTTCAGCTCGTGATAAATACCCATGCTGACCAATCTGTCAGCTTCGTCCATAACAAAAAATTGAATGTCATTTAATGAAATAGCTTTTATCTTCATTAAGTCAATCAGTCGCTTTGGAGTAGCAACAATAATGTCCGTTCCACGTTTAAAGCGATTGACTTGTGATTGAATACGCACCCCACCAAATATACTGATGGTACGCAATTTTAAACCTTTACCATATTGACCAATTGACTCTTCAACTTGTTGCGCCAGTTCTCGGGTAGGTACTAAGAACAACGCACGGATAGGTCTAACTTGGTCTTCACTGTGATCAGTCTGACTTAGCTCTTGCAATATAGGCAGTAAATAAGCCGCAGTTTTACCGGTTCCTGTCGGGGCAATAGCGTAAGTATCGGTGCCAGAAAGTACTGCACCAATTGATTTTTCTTGTATATAAGTTGGCTTTTTATAGCCCAAACGCTTGATATTAGATTGAAGCGTTGTGTTAATGCCCAGTTTTGCGAAAGTCGTCATTATGATAATTTATTTGCGAAGAATGGCCGCATTATACCTAAACTAATCAAAAAAACCTCACTCGATATGTACACCTAGAATAAAACCACCAAATTTATTTAAACTGCAGCCACTAAATATCATGTATTCGGCAATTATAATGGACGATAATGCGAGCAACGAGACAAAGCCGACAATCACTTGAATGTAAAAAGTAGGGCGACTTATGAGACAATGCAGGGAGCAACTAAATTGCTAAATTTAGCTTATTAACACTCTTATGGTCAAAACAATGAACGACCTCGGTACTAATCTAAATAGGTTAAATATAAGCTAAATACATAAAACACAGCTAAATTTACTAAAAACTAAACCAAAACTTAACACTTCGCGTATATAGATAATGACCTAACAGAAAAAGTGACCTAAATGTTCTCAATATTTAAAAAAGATCCAATTAAAAAGTTAAATAAAACTTATGAAACAAAACTAGAGCAAGCGATGTTGGCGCAACGAAACGGGAATATCAGAGCATACTCAATGATTACCGCTGAAGCTGAAAAAATTGCCGAAGAAATTAAAATATTAGAGGATGCCAAAAGTGCCCAATAATGCGTCTGTCACTTTAGACTAATTAAGCGAACTCAGCGATGCAGGTGCCACCATTTTGTGGCTTATAAAGCGAATTCTACCAGCGTGATAATGCATCTTTGTCTTTATCATTAAATTCAACCCAACGTTCGCCTTCTGTTGTTTGCTCTTTTTTCCAAAATGGCGCGTCGTTCTTGAGGTAATCCATTATAAATTGTGAAGCACTAAACGCGGCTTCACGGTGTTTACTTGTAACGCCCACAAATACAATCTGTTCGCTCAAACCTAATGACCCCACGCGATGAATAATTGTTATTCTCCCTAGTGGCCATTTTTGTTTCGCTTCCAACGCGATTGTCTCAAGCGCTTTTTCCGTCATTCCAGGATAATGTTCTAGGGTTAACCCCAATACTTGATGCCCTTGATTATAATCTCGAACCAAGCCAGTAAATGTAACAACTGCACCGTTTTCTGTGTCGTTTGCCAGTAACTTTTGGTATTCACTACCTAAGTCAAAGTCATCATTTTGAACTAATACCCTAATGCTATTTAACATATTAGCCCCCTGTGACCGGCGGAAATAACGCGACTTCATCATTCGGATGTATCGTATGGTTTTTATCGACCATGGTCTGGTTTACAGCCACTAACAATTTATTATTGGTGAGATAACGTTGCCATTGAGGATATTGCGTCACTAGTATGCCAATTAAGTCTGCGACCGCTGTCGCTTCTTTCAGCTCGACTTGAACTTGTTCACAACCAAGTTGCTCCCGTAATTGGGCAAAAAATAAAATATCGGTCATGGCCAATCCTACTTAAAAATATTTATAAAAATCAAACAACTTTAAACTGAGCATAAACCGTTTGTCCTGTATCTAACGCCATACGTTCCTGCGACATTGCCGAAATTTCGGCCAAGATTGTTTGCCCATTGACGGTTAGTGTTATTAAAACGTAATTTTGCTTTTGTTCGACACTTTGTATTGTTGCCGGAAGTTGATTCACCATACTTGAAGACTGGCTACTTTCTTTATTAATAACCACTTTTGAGCCATCGATAACGAGGTATTCAAGTTCATCATCGCTATCAGAAATATGACTAAACAAAAGTAACTTTTCGGTACCTTCAACTTGCCAGCGTGTTAATTGGTATTGCGCTAACCTTGCATCAAATTTTACACTAAGTTGGCTTAATGTAGGCTGATTATTTGTCGATGAAATTTGCGTGACTAGCTTTTTACTCGGGCCTTGGCTGACCACTTCGCCCTGTTCAATCCAGACAATATGATCGCAGCACATGGCCAGTTCTTTTAACGAATGACTCACCATAACAAACTGCATTTTGTAGTCACGTTTCAATTTTCTAAGTAACGAGGCAAATTGATCCCGACTATGCCAATCTATCGCCGAAAATACTTCATCTAGCAACATCACAGGTTTTCCCGACATTAACGCTCGGGCAAATATGATACGTTGTTTTTCTCCCGACGATAACGCGTTAATCGCTCGCTGCAATAGGTGTTTTATGCCGCACCAATGGACCACATCATCTAGTGTATATGGAATGTTTGACGTTTTTTTCCCGTGTTTAACCACAAAATCAAGGTTTTGTTGAACGTCTAAATGTGGAAACAAATGCGTTTTATCCGACACGATAACAAAGGGGCGATCAACCGCATTTACGTCTTGCCACTGCTGTTGGTTATAATCGATATTCAGTGTTTCAAAAGACGCGGAGTGTATTCCTGCAACAGCCTTTAACAACGTCGATTTGCCGCTTCCTGAAGAACCAAATATGCCCACAATATCTGTTTCGACTGGTAACTGACCCTTTAATGAAAGTCCATTTTGATGGGCGCGAAATTTAAAGTGACTCGATGTTATTTCAAAATTCATTGGCCCGCACCTTTAAACGGGCCAAAGCCGCGATTAAATTTGTAAAGCAGCACTAAACTTGTAAACGAAAACGCCACCAAAATAAACGCCAACTGATTCGCGGCCGCATAATTTAAAGTCTCAACATGGTCATACAACGCGATAGACAATACTTGGGTTTCTCCAGGAATATTGCCACCTATCATTAAGACCAGTCCAAATTCACCCAATGTGTGGGCAAAACCTAAGGTCATTGCCGACAAAATAGCAGGCCTTATAAGCGGTAAAACAAGAAACAAAAACCGCTTTACACCGTTCACGCCTAAAGATTTCGCGGTATCGATAAGATCATGATTAATTTGTGAAAACCCAGTTAATAGCGGTTGCAAAACAAAAGGCAATGAATAAATAACAGACCCAAATAAGATCCCGGTAAAGCTAAATGCAAGATAACTTCCAGTGAGATCAAACCACAATTGTCCCAGGAAGCTTTGGGGCGCAAACGCCAAAAGAAAATAGAAACCCAAAACGGTCGGCGGCAATACTAAAGGAAGTGCAATAACCGCTTCAAATATTGGCTTTAAACGTCCCTTATAACGTGACAACGCCCATGCTGCAGGTAACCCAAATATCAGCAATAATACTGTGGTTAGTAGCGCCAATTTTATCGTTAACCAAAGTGCGGTTAGGTCAGCTAATTCATTCATTGATTTTTGTCTTGTATCCTAACTCTCGTAATCTTTTTTGGGTGTCGGTGGACAACATAAATGTGACAAAGGTTTGCGCGAGTTGCACTTCAGCGGTACGTTTTAAAATGACTAACTGTTGCTCAATCTCTGGATACCAGTCCGCGCGGAGCGTAATGTAATTTAAATACTTAGGGTCAGCAAACCGATTATACCCATTGACGACTGATGATTTAGCCACCAAACCAGCCTGCACGTTACCACTATCGACATATTGAAAGGCCTGCCCTACGTTCATCCCCTTCACCAACTGCACCGGTTTTCTGAGGTTTAGTTGCTTTAATACCGCAATGGCCGCTTGCCCGTAAGGCGCCAATCGTGGGTTAGCGATTGCGAGCTTAGTATTATAGTTTTTAAGAGTATCAAGCGTCATGTGTTTTGTGTTTGGTTGCCACCAAATTAATTCACCAACGGCATAGGTTTTTAAACTGTTTTTATAAGCGAGGTTATCAGCGATAAGTTTACGCGGGCGTTCTGAGTCTGCTGATAAAAACACGTCGTACGGCGCTCCATTGCTGATTTGACTAAAAATAATGCCAGAAGAACCGCTGGATATTTGCAATTTATGGGGCTGATTCTTTTCAAATTCGGTTTTTAACTCAGACATAACATGATAAAAATTAGTCGCAACAGCCACGTTTAACGTAGCAGCATAAGTAGGCAAACTCAAAACAAACCATAATGTGGCAATTATTTTAACTATCATGAGATGTGAAACATTTTTTAATGTGCCCTGTAAGCTATCATAAATTTGAGTATTTGACGTCGCCGATACCTGCTCACATGTTTAAATTAAATAAACTTGAACATACATGTGCGCAAAACGCCTAATTTAGCCTAACCTTTTGTGTAAGCACTGACGGATCCTTTATCAGTGCACTTATTTTTACCCTAAAAATCATTACCAATTGGTCGAGTCATATGCATGAATTTTTAAATGAGATTGTTGCTCTGCGGATGAAGTTAGGCTTTGAAACTGCGATTATTTCAAAAGTATTGGACAGAAATTATTATATTGAAGTCTGCCAATCTGATCATATATCCATCAACAAGGGTGATATCTTTAATTTAGAAGATACCTATTGCCAGAAAGTCATCTCCGCAAAACAAATCGTTACTTATAACAGTGTGGAAAAAAACCAGCATCGGACCTTACACCCCGCCTATAAATTGGTGCAATTGCTCAGCTATATTGGCTGTCCAATTTACAAAGACGGTGTAATTTGGGGCACATTAAACTTTAGCTCAACTGCGTACCGACACAAACCACTTGTACTTGAAGAAATAGAATACGTGACTAATCTAGCCGAAAAAATTTCTCTTTACTTAGATACATAAAATAAGATCTTAAGCCCTTGATCTAAATTTCCAGATGTCGAATAAGTAGAAGAAAATTCCCACCACGTTTGACGACGCATCTCTTGAAACAAAATATTAAAATGCCCTAATTCCGGCTCCGGCTCTATAACTCTAAATTCACATTTATCAATTTTACAGGTGACGCCGACAAGCTGCACACTGCTTTGAAATTCGTGATTAGCAAAAAAGTCACGTATTAATAGCTCAGTGTCATAACCCCATTCATGATCTTCCGGCTGGTTAAAAAAATCATACACTTCATCACGTTGTTTGCCTCTAAAGCCGAGCAAAAAATTAGAAAACGGCTCTTCGACCAAAGCCGTCATTTGCTCATTTGTGATGTCGCTTTCTGCAAATTGCCCAAGCTCTCGCTGTAATCGTCTGTTTTCACTTTCAAGTTCTGAAATTCTAACCGCAACGTCACCCAATTGCTTTCCGCCGTGATCAACTTCTTCGGCTAATATCATGGAGCTTTGTTTTAGGTCGTCGTTCTCAAGTCGTACTGATTCCAACTCTTGTTGCAGTAATTTAATTTGCTCTTCTAATTGCAACACTTGGTCAATATCTTCAGACGTTCGATTATCTTGCAACGCCACTATGCCACGGTATCTGTCAGCCTCAGTGGTTTCTACTTGATTAAAATCAGATGTATCGGATTGTTGTTGGTCGTGCGCTGTCGTGGTCTCTGTCCTTTGTTCAACGTAAGAGAATGTCGCCAAACTCCCTACAATTAAGCCAACCACTAAAAAACTGATATGTTTGACGTCCATAATTTAATTCCTTTGTCAGACCTAGCATGTTTATTTAAGTACAACATTCTGCCGACATCAACCTCATTTAACAACGGTTAATTTCATGAGATTTTATATAGTGTTACGTAAATTTTAGGGTCAATAAGAAAAAATGAAATGAGTGTTTTAAGGATAGGTGGCATTACACCTTACTTTTATCACAGTGGATCTGAACTTAAATGGAGGGCATGAGTTTTAAAAATGATGGACGAACAATCAATGGGGATTGAGTGACGAGCCATACCGTCAATAATCGCTTGGGTCGCCTATAGCGCCAAATTCTGTCGGGCCACTGGATTCAATATCGGTCAGCTAATCTATGTGCTTCACGCTGAGCATAAGCAACCAAGTCGCAATAAAAGTCATCAAAGTTATTAAACTCTATTGCTCCCTCAGACCGAAACCAATCAACCGCATTTTCTAGCGCGACAGGTCGAGTTAACCGAGTGCTGATCCGCATCAATACTCGTTTAATGGTATCAATATCACCATAGCTAGTTAACCAATCCATTTGTTTCATGTTGCTAATGGTTTGAATAAACCGAGGAGACATAATCTCATTATCAACCGGTAAATTATCGTAGCAGTGGGCAGAAAACTGCTCCAATGCCATGGGATGATATTGGCCAAAATTTTTCGCTAATAGATAATCAAAAAGCACGTCCAATATAATGCCACCATACTTCCGATGTTCAGGTAGCTTTGACTTCAAATCTAAAACGATAGGATGTTGATCAGTAAATGAGTCCACCAGCCTATGTAGCTGAATACCAATTTTAAGGTCGGTGGGTACCGCCATCGTTGCCACATTTCCTTTGACAAAGTCGCCTAGCAAACTGCCCACATAAGAGGTGTCAGTCTGATCAGCAAGATGTAAGTGGGCAAGGTAATTCATTTTTAATTACGAAACAATCAAACTCAAAACAGTTTAAATTAGATCAATTTTTCCATGCGTTTAATCATTTTAAAATCTAACTCAGAAATTCCGCCGGCGTCATGTGTGACAAGATATACATCCACTTTATTCCAAACGTTAGACCACTCAGGATGATGAATTAACTTTTCGGCGTGCATGGCGACTTGAGTCATCCAGCCAAATGCCTGAATAAAGTTTTTAAAGACAAACTGCTTAAACAATTTTCCGTCGACTAATTGCCATTGTGCGTCTTCAGATAATGTTGCATTAATCTCTTTTAATGCGGTTGTTAGTTCTTGATCGTTTAGTTTTACCGCTGCCATAATTCCCTCAATTTTCAATACTGTCGATGTGCCGTCAATAATGACGAGCTTAAAAATAAAATCAAATTATTGCTTAATATTACGCATGTTCAGATGGCAAATAACCCTGACACATTGACGGTTCTATTACAAAATCGGGCGTCGACCACCAATGACCAAGTTGCTGTTCAAACCTAGATAATTCACCACTGGTAATAAAAGTATCATCAATGCCCTTAGCCTTTTTTACAGCGCCAACAGATAACATTGAGTCACTTGAACCACTAGACTCGGCAGTAACCAAGCGCCGAACCTGTTTAGCCACAGCAACTGACGTATCAATTATTGTGACTGAAGCATGGTGCTTAGCTAACGCGGTGACAATTTCGTTTTTGATCAAACTGTAGTGTGTACAACCAAGTACCAAATAGGTCGTTTTTTGGGCAATAATTTTTGAGACATAGGGGGCCAAAATAGTTGAGTCAAATTTTGAAGCGCTATTAAGAGATTCGACATAGTCGGCCAATCCAATGCAAGGTATATCTTCAATAGTAGAGTACGATTGAAAGCCCGTTTTTACGTTTTGATAATGCTTACTGTTTATCGTTCTTGCTGTCGCCATAACGCTTATTATAGGCGTTGTGGCCGCTTCAACTGCTGGTTTAAGGCCTGGCTCAACACCAACAAAAGATACTGAAAAGCGTTCTCTTAGTACTTTGATGCAATTGACTGTCGCGGTATTACACGCCACAACGATGAGCTCACAGCCCTTCTCAATTAAAGTGGTAACAACACGAATACAGCGTGTAATCAACTGCGATTCAGGCAACTCACCATATGGGTTGTAAGCGGAGTCTGCAAAATAAACAATAGGCGAATCAGGTAATAGGCGTTTAATTTCACTCGCAATTGAGAGCCCACCGATTCCTGAATCAAAGACGCCTATTGTTATAGTTTCTGAGGACATCGTTCGAATTTAGTCTATTAGATGTTGATTAAATCGTTCTCGCAAGTCACCTTCAATTGGGATCGCTTTACCCGTTTTTTGGTCCAAAACAACAAACGTTATATCTGCATCAGCTACAACGGTTTCAGTTCCTTTAACCGTAATCACCTGATTAAACACTGCGCTTTTGTTGCCTACTTTAGATAATTTGGTTTCAATCGCAAGTACTTGTCCCATATACGCACCTGTACGATATGAAATATTAATATTTACGATGACCCACGCTAAACCTAAACTTTGAAAATATTCAATATCGCCGGTTTCTTCTAGGTACTGCCAACGCGCATCTTCTAAAAATTCCAGGTATCGCGCATTATTTACGTGTTGGTAAACATCAAGGTGATAACCACGAACGGTCACAAAACTAATTTGACTCATAGGGATCCTTTTAACGTCTACGACGTTTTTTCTTTTTAAGCTCTTCTTCTTTTTCTTTGTTAGCTTCGCGCTCAGCTTCTTTCTCTTCCATGATAACTTTTGCCGCTAAGCCAAGCTCTACAGTTTCAAGGGTTATTGGCCCAAAAACACCACCGCGATATTCATTAATAACTATCTCAGATACTTTATACAAATCAGCAATACCGCCTTTACGCATACATGCACGGTTTTTCGCAATAAGATCCATCACATCAATAGGTTGCTGTGGCATCTCATCAAACTGAAAACGGTCCATTAGCAACTGAGGGTAATATTCCATCAAATATTCGATGAGATAGTACGCAATATCTTCTTTTTCAGTCACTGTGTCTTTAATGCCGCCCGTAATCGCTAAGCGATAACCACAATCCTGAGGCTCTAATTTAGGCCACAAAAACCCTGGAGTATCATGCAATACAATATTGTTGTCTAAACGAATACGTTGCTGTGCTTTAGTAACACCCGCCTCATTGCCTGTTTTAGCGATAATACGGTCTGCCAAAATATTAATTGTTGTCGATTTTCCAACATTTGGAATTCCGCATATCAAGGCTCTAAGTTGTTTATCTTGGCTTACGCGATGCGGCACCATATCAGAGATCACATTAAGTAGATCTTTAATGCCTTTTGGATCATGCTGCGTTATCGCTATTGCAGTTATGCCACGTTCTTGCTCTAAATGTTCAAGCCATCTAGCGGTTTGAATGGGATCGGCTAAATCACTTTTGTTTAATACTTTTAAAACCGGCGTATCGCCGCGGAGTTTTGGTACTAAAGGGTTTTCACTAGAAAAAGGGATCCGTGCGTCCAGAATTTCTATGATCACGTCCACCTGCGGCATAATCTCAGCGATTTCTTTTCGCGCCTTGTGCATGTGGCCGGGAAACCAGTTTATTGCCATTTTATTCTCCAGATAACGTTAATGGGCGAATTTTACCTGTTTTAGCGCCAGTCACAACGTTAAACTTTATAAACCACTAACATTGAAAAATTGATAATTACCCACCACTATAAAAACACGTCGATATTTTAGGATTTTTAAAATGAGTACAGCAGTCATCACTGGAGCAAATCGCGGCATTGGTTTAGCCCTAAGCCAACAATTAGCAGCGAAAGGTTGGGGCATTATTGCCATTTGTCGCAGCGACTCAGAGGAAATTGAGCAAATAGCCGATATGGTCATCAGTGGCATCGACATTACCCAACCAGACCATATCCAGCAGGTAAAAAAGGTTTTAGGCGATACGCAAATCGACCTCTTAATCAACAATGCAGGGCTACTGCAAAACGAGACTTTAGGTGAAATTGATTACGATTCCATTCGTCAACAATTTGAAATCAATACGTTAGCGCCGCTGCAGGTAACAGAAGCCTTGATTGACAATATGATTGAAGGCAGCAAAATTGCCAATATTACAAGTCGTATGGGGTCGATTGCAGACAACGATTCAGGAGGTCGATACGGTTACCGCGCGTCTAAAGCTGCATTTAATGCCATTGGTAAGTCGTTAGCCGAAGATCTAAAAGTACGTGGCATTGCTGTTGCACAATTGCATCCAGGTTGGGTTCAAACACGTATGGTTGACTTTAGTGGTTTACTTACCGCCGAAGAATCTGCCGCTGGACTTATTGAACGTATTGAAGAATTAACTCTTGGTAATACGTGTGGCTTTTGGCATTCAAATGGCGACGTCTTGCCTTGGTAGCACTTCTTTAATAAGTGAATTAAAAGCATAAAAAAACGCGGATAATCTTATCCGCGTTTTGTTTTTAGCGCTCAGAATAACCAACAACATGTGCTAAAGGCTAACGTAAGTCTATTTTTTAGGCTGGAACTTCAATGCCCTGCTCGCGCATTTTAGCCAACTTATAACGTAACGTACGCGGACTAATGCCAAGTTTTTCAGCAACATCTTTGCGTTTTCCCTGACACATTTGCAACGTATCTAAAATAATACGATTCTCTTGGTCACGTATTTCCATTTTAAAATCCGGCGTATCATCAGCATATTCGCTCGCTTGAATTTCGGCTGCAACATGGTCAACCGCAAATTCTTCAACCAAAATGTGTTCACTTTCCACATTAGAATCGGTGCACAGGATCAAGGCTCGTTGAATAACATTGTCGAGTTCTCGCACATTCCCAGGCCAGCTATGATTAAGCAGTTTCATTTTAGCTGTTGGGCTAATTTCAGGAATTTCTCTTCCCATATCAACGCAATAGCGATTCAATAAATGCATAGCAATTGGAATAATGTCATCTTTACGTTTAGATAAACGTAACCAACGAATTGGGAAAACATTCAATCGATAATACAAATCTTCCCGGAACTTACCACAGCGTACCGCTTCCATTAAGTCGCGGTTAGATGTAGCCAATACTCGAACATCGAGCTTTATCGTTTTACGACTGCCCAAACGTTCAACTTCGCGTTCTTGTAACACACGCAGCAGTTTTGCCTGTAGATTCAAATCCATTTCAGTGATTTCATCTAACAAAATTGTACCGTGTTGGGCTTGTTCAAACTTGCCGGGACACGCTTGAATTGCGCCGGTAAATGCGCCTTTTTCATATCCAAATAATGTCGCTTCCAACATGTTGTCTGGAATGGCTGCGCAATTAATCGCGACAAAATCGTGTTCTGCTCGATTAGACTGGTCATGAATGTAACGCGCCATAACCTCTTTACCTGCACCACTTGGGCCCGTTATCATCACTGACGCTTCTGACACGGCAACTTTGGCTGCTAGCTTTAACAATTCAATACTTTTGATATCGGCAACGACAGGGCTGTGTTTTTCAACCTGCTTAACTGGCGCATAACGCCCCACCATATTGAGCAAAACTTCCGGTGCAAATGGCTTGGCCATATAATCAATTGCGCCGTATTTCATCGCCTCGACTGCGTGGTCGATAGTTGCATATGCGGTCATCAATAAAAATGGCGTTTGCGGGTACAGCTTTTTAACTGATTTTAATAAGTCGAGTCCTGTTAAGCCGCCCATTTGAACGTCTGAAACGATTAGGTCAATGACCCGCTGTTTCATTACAACAAGTGCAGCTTCTGCTGAATCGGCTTCAACAACACTGTAACCGGCAATAGATAGCGTATCGACTAACGCTTCTCGTAATCCTGAATCGTCTTCTACGACTAATATTTGAGTCTGACTCATACGACTTCCTCCTGTTGTGTAGACACGTCAATGGGTGCAAGAGCATTAAGCTTAATTGGTAAATACATTCTAAATATTGCACCGCCACCTGGTTTATTCTCAACTTCAACATGACCTTGGTGAGCCTGTGCGACAGTTTTAACAACCGACAGTCCCAGTCCTGTTCCCTGAGAACGCGTGGTATAAAACGGTTCAAATATTTTATTGATTAAGTTTTTCTCAACACCTGGACCATTATCTTCGACAGAAATGATCACTCGATTTGGTTTTATCTTGTCACGTTGCGCAGCAACATGAACGTGCACACCTTGACCTACAACCTGTACCGCATTGTGGATTAGGTTTGTGATGGCACTGGATAAACTGGTTTTGTTGGCAAGCAAACAAATATCTGGTTCTGGTAAGTCGACGGTTAGGTCACCTGCTAAGCTCACCATAGCGTCGGAACTTTGATGCACAGACGTTAATAACTGTTGCAACGAAACTTGTTCTAAAACTTGGTTTTCACCACTTTTGGCAAACATCAACATGTCATTAACTTGTTTTTCCAAGTCGGATAAACGCGACGATAACTTGTCGACAAAATTAAGTCGTTGATCCACTTTCAAGCGGCTATTTTTTAAATTTGCGGCATATAACATCGCTGCAGACAAAGGCGTTCTAATCTGGTGCGCTAAACTCGCGACCATACGCCCAAGTGCAGAAACCCGTTGAAGGTGACTGATCCGTTCTTGCAAAATTCTTGTTTCAGTTAAATCCGTCATCACAATTAACTGACCCGATTTTAATGGGGTAATTTCAAGTTTAACTCTACGTCCATTACGGAGTGAAACTTCATGGCCGTCATCTTCTCTAGGTTTAAAAGAGCGTCCAATAACGGTTCGCCATTTTTCACCCTCAAGTGGTTCGCCAAGCAAACTAATTGCCACTTTATTAGCTTGAGAAACCATGCCTTTTGCGTCTAATACCACAACGCCGTTTGGCATAATGTCGACTAGATGACTCAACTCAGTATTACGGTCACGTAATTTCTGAATTTCAGCTTGTCTGATCTCGGATTGATCCTTAGAAGGTGATGTCGATTTATAATCTTCGGAAAAGCTTCTAAACGCAGGCGAAAATGAAGCCAATTTAACCTTGGCTGTTTTACTGCGTTCACTTTGCAATACTGACTGAATATTCACTGACATAATGTTATCTCTATGGATTTAATACACAGAAACTAAAACAACTATTGTGCCAACTTTATTTTATATAAATAACAATGAGTTAGATGTTGATTTTTGAGGATCCTTTAAAACAACAAAATTTTGACGCTGATTAAAAAGGAAAAAAATGGCGTGGGATCTTAGCGCTAAAAAGTGGTTATTTGAGTCAAGTTACGACCCAAATAACCCTTTAACTTATTCGTCTTTATTCAAATCGTACTTACGCATTTTTTCAACTAGCGTTGTGCGACGTAAGTTTAGGATTTCAGCAGCACGAGCAACAACATAGTCAGTTGTTTGTAATGCTTGCTCAATTAAGTTTATTTCAAGTTCAGATAAAAACTCTTTAATGTCTAACCCTTCAGGTGGCAACATTACGGTTGTTGGATCTGCCAGCGACGTGGCTGACATAACAAAATCCTCGGAACCGTCATCATCTTCATCATCGTTCAATGCAAAGATGTCGTTAAGTGCCTGACGCTCTAAAATTTCATCTGGGTATTCAGGAACAAACGGCGCTTCGTCGGTATAACAATATCGAGGTGGTAAGTCATGTACATCAACCACTTGATTTGGAAACATAATTAACAAACGTTCAACTAGGTTCCCTAATTCACGAACATTACCAGGCCATGGATGCTCTTTTAGTGACTCTAACGCGCGGTCCGTTAAATTAAACCGAGCTTTATGCTCACGTTCAAATCGGCTTGTAAACTCTTGGATAAGCAAATGTAAATCATCTGGTCGTTGCTTTAATGAAGGTGATTCAATAGGAAATACGTTTAGACGATAATAAAGATCTTCACGAAAAGTCCCTTCTTCAATCATGTCTTCTAAATTACGATGGGTTGCCGCAATAACCCGAACGTCAGCCCGAATTGGCTTACTGCCCCCGACTCGCTCGTAAGTACGTTCTTGCAAGACTCGAAGTAACTTCACTTGCATTTGCAGCGGCATGTCACCTATTTCATCTAAAAATAGCGTGCCGCCCTGAGCCAATTCAAAGCGCCCTTTACGAGATGAAATCGCACCGGTAAACGCGCCTTTTTCGTGACCAAACAATTCGCTTTCTAACAATTCACCGGGTATTGCACCACAGTTAACAGGCACAAATGGGCCTTTAGCGCGTAAGGATAACTGGTGAACATTTCGTGCGATGACCTCTTTACCTGTACCGGATTCCCCTAATATAAGTACGTTGGCTTCTTTTTCTGCGACTTGACCTATTAAAAATTTAATTTCATTTAATACTGAAGTTTGGCCAATTAAACCGTCAAACTTATTACCGCTGCTATTTGATCTGAGTTTCGGCAGCAATCGTTTGTATTCTTGGCAGTCTCGAATTTGCTGCGTTACTGCAGGGTAAATGAAAGGTTCCGACAAAACGCCGATAACATTTTTTAGTTCGAATAAAAACTTTAAGGTTTCACCGATGAGTAAAAACGGGATCCCTGGCTGTGAACGCACTAACGCTTCATGATCGCTGGAGGACAACGCGCCTAATATGCAGGCGTCTACATCATCTTCATTAGTACATCGGGTTTGAAAATCGTTATAGCTAACAACAACACTTGTTTCGCCTATAAAAGTTAAAATACCGTGGAGTAATGATGCTCTGCGTTCATTTTCATCAACAATGATGATCTTGCCCAAACCGAGCTTTTGTTCAGATGACATATACAACCTAATTTTTACTATCGTTATGAAGATAATTGTAACGAGGTCGATCAGAGTTGCAAGTATTAAACGACAAAACTTTGACGAATTTAACTATTTAGCCTAATTATTGACACTATTCACAAATTTTCGCAAGAAACCTGTGGGGTCAGAGTCGCTGATCGCAAAAAGCCCGCTATTCCCAAGCTTTATAAGTCGGCCGCGGCGATATTTGGAACCTCCAACCAAGTGCAGAGGAAGTGCATAGTTCGCACTAAAGAATGCTTGAATATTGCTGGTAATATCAATGTATAGCGCACCAAACTATTTTTACTTTCGGAGTCGCGTGCTGGAGATCCCAAATATCGCTGGGGCGATTTTGGAATGACGATCCTTTCTAAAAACCAGTGGGACAAAAACCTGTGGGGTCAGAGTCGCTGATCGCAAAAAGCCCGCTATTCCCAAGCTTTATAAGGCAGCCATGGCGATATTTGAAACCTCCAACCAAGTGCAAAGGAATTTCATTGTTCGCTTTTAATTGGCTCAAACCATCTGAACAAACCATCATCCTAACTAAAAAGAAGAAACCGTCATTCTGAAAGAGCCTAAGCGATATTCAGGATCTCTAACCAAGTGCAGAGGAAGTGCATAGTTCGCACTAAAGAATGCTTGAATATTGCTGGTAATATCAATGTATAGCGCACCAAACTATTTTTACTTTCGGAGTCGCGTGTTGGACATTCCAAATATCGCTGGGGCGATTTTGGAATGACGATCCTTTCTAAAAACCAGTGGGATAAAAACCTGTGGGGTCAGAGTCGCTGATCGCAAAAAGCCCGCTATTCCCAAGCTTTATAAGGCAGCCATGGCGATATTTGAAATCTCCAACCAAGTGCAGAGGAATTTCATTGTTCGCTTTTAATTGGCTCAAACCATCTGAACAAACCATCATCCGAACCAAACAGAAAAGACCGTCATTCTGAAAGAGTCTAAGCGATATGCAGAACCTCCAACCAAGTGCAGAGGAAGTTCATACTTCGCACTAAAGAATGCTTGAATATTGCTAGTTATACCAATGAATAGCGCACCAAACTATTTTTACTTTCGGAGTCGCTTGTTGGAGATCCCAAATATCGCTGGGGCGATTTTGGAATGACGATCCTTTCTAAAAACCTGTGGGATCACCCATTGGTTTTGAGCCCACTAGTTATCAAAAGAGTGTTACACCGACATCTATATTTGTTTTCGTCGTTCGGCCCAAATGCCTAACATAATAAAAATGGCTAAAACAACAATCGCAAACGTAGAGTAAGATAACTGACTTAACTGCACTTTTAATACTTGAGTCAAAACTACAGTTAACGCCCCGTAACCAAATGTACAAACCAAAACAAATACGACAGTTCGAATAATAAAGTGAGCGTTACCAAGTTGGCGTCGCACCATTTTATTGATGTCTGACCCACAAATCACCAATATTGACGCAACAATCCCAAGGGAAATATCTGCAGAGTAAGGGCGCATAAAACGCCCAAACTCAGACAAAATCGACAAGACCCAATCCATTACAGAGTGATCCCATGTTCGTTTAACAGTGCCACCAGCTGTTCTTCGGTTAATACGTCAACCCCTAAATCCTGGGCTTTAGTGAGTTTCGAACCGGCTTTTTCACCCGCCACCAAATAATGTGTTTTGGCCGATACGCTCCCTGATACTTTTGCCCCTAGTGATTGTAAATGGTTCTTAGCATCACCGCGGCCCAACTGACTTAACGTGCCGGTAATCACGTAAGTTAACCCGGTTAAAGGCTGAGCGCTTTCTTCACGTTTTTCGATCACTGGCCAATGAATGCCCTGCTCTAATAACTGAGATACAACCGTCAAATTGTGTTCTTCGCGGAAAAACGCATACGCATGAGCCGCAACAATTTTACCTACATCACTCACTTCAATCAGAGACTCGATGTCAGCTTCTTTTATTGCATCTAAAGTTTGGTAATAATTTGCTAAATTAAGTGCGGTAGCTTCACCCACTTCACGAATTCCTAATGAATAGATAAACTTAGGCAATGTAGTCAACTTAGCTGCTTCAAGTGCGTTTATTAAGTTCTCCGCCGACTTAGGCCCCATTCTATCTAGCGATGAAATTTGATCGGTTGTTAAAGTAAACAGGTCCGCAGGTGATTGAATTAATTTTTCGTCCACAAGTTGGTCAACAATTTTGTCACCTAGACCGTCGATATCAAACGCCTTACGCGAAGCAAAGTGTTTTATCGCCTGCTTACGTTGCGCTTCGCAGAATAAACCTGCAGTGCAACGAGTCACAGCCTCGCCTTCTGGCTTTTCTGTTTTCGATTGACACACTGGGCATTCAGTTGGAAAAATAATGTCTTTAGCATCTTCCGGTCGACGTTCCTCAACAACCGAAACAATTTGCGGTATAACGTCCCCGGCACGACGAATGATCACAGTATCGCCAATTTTTATGCCTAACCGTTCTATTTCTTCGATGTTATGTAAAGTCGCATTTGACACCGTCACCCCGCCCACAAACACAGGTTCTAATTTAGCAACCGGAGTTATGGCGCCCGTACGACCCACTTGAAACTCAACATCATTTAATACCGTTAGCTCTTCTTGCGCTGGAAATTTATAGGCGATAGCCCAACGTGGAGCGCGCGCCACAAACCCAAGAGTTTCTTGAGTTGCGATGTCGTTAAGCTTTAATACTGTGCCGTCAATTTCGTAGCTCAATGTACTACGACGTTCACCTATGTCTTGATAAAACGCCAAGACCTGCTCAATGCCTTTTGCAATTCTGATTTCAGGACAAACAGGCAATCCCCAATGTCGGATCTGTTGCAATCGGTCGAAATGCGTATCTGGCAGAATATAATCTTCGCTGACAACCCCCATCGAATAGGCATAAAAAGCCAAAGGCCGTGACGCTGATATCTTTGAATCGAGCTGGCGTAAACTGCCTGCAGCGGCATTACGCGGATTGGCAAATGTCTTAGTTCCATTTTCGATAGCGGTTTCGTTTAAACGTTTAAATCCGGCATGCGGCATAAAAACTTCACCACGGACTTCGATGCGTTCAGGGAAATCTGTACCAACTAATGCTAGAGGAATTGACTTAATCGTTTTGACATTTTCAGTAATGTTTTCGCCAACGGCGCCATCGCCTCGAGTTGCAGCCCGAACCAATTTGCCTTTTTCGTATAAAATACTAACGGCTAAACCATCCAGTTTAGGCTCGCAACAAAATTCCAAATCCTCGTCAGTTTTGAGTCGGTCATTCACTCGTTTATGAAATGCGATAAACTCTTCTTCTTTCATCGCGTTATCCAATGACAACATAGGCACTTCGTGAACCACTTGCTCAAATTTTGCCAGCGGTTCACCACCCACTTTACGAGTTGGCGAATCAGCATGAGCCAACTCGGGATGCGCTAGCTCTAAAGCCTGCAACTGTCGGAAAAGACGGTCGTATTCAGCATCGGGAACAGACGGCTCATCTAATACATAATATTGATAATTTAACGATAGTAGTTGCGAGACAAGCTCATTAATTTCAAGTTCGATAGCTGACATTTGGCACATATAAAAAATTGGAATATAGCTAAAGTTTGAATTGAAATGCACCTAAAGGCAACTGTTGAAAGATCAATTCTGTACGACTGTTCAAAATTTATGTTACCTATCCTATGTTGCTAACACTTAGGCATCGTCTTATCATGCAGCCTGAAGACATTTTAATTTGTTTAGGGTCAACTGGTTTGAATTATTTGGGTAAATCACTTTTTATTTTGCTATTAATACTAATGGCCAGTTTTAAAAGCTATTCATGTACATTAACTCTAGGAATATCAACAGAATCCTCCCCTTACCTTTTTGAGAAAACCGACCAAGGTTGGTCTGGCGTAAGTATCGATTTAGCAAAAACGCTGGCGAAAAAAGCGGATTGCGAACTAAAAATAATATCCGCACCATGGGGTAGAGCCATAAAATTGCTCGAGTCTGGTAAAATTCACTTTCTTACGAATTTCACCCACAGCAAAACCCGAGCAAAATTTGCCGATTTTATAGGCCCACACTACATAGAAAGTGCCACCTTCGTCGCCAGAAAAACAATCAGTGCTAACGTCAACTCACCAAAAGAGTTACATCAATTCACAGGCACTGTGGGTATTCAACGGGGCGCTAATTTTGGGCATGAATTTGAAAACCTGATATTAAAGAATCCCAACACCATACAAAAACTCGTATACCTTCCAAATGTTGATGAACGATATTCGATGCTTAAATTGGGCAGACTCGACGGTGTCTTTGACGACCAATTGATTGCCCACCATATGTTAGAAACAGGAGAAATATCTAAAGATGAATTTTCTATTCGGTTTTTTCTGCACGGCACGCCCACTTATTTTGGGATAAGTAAAAAGGCCGTTTCAAAAAAACTAAAAAACAAACTTCAAAAAGCCTGGTTAACGATGCGCGAAGAACATCTTGTCGAAAAAATCTATGAAAAATACGGGTTAACTTTAAACACCAAACAACTGTTTAAAGAAGATAAACTTGGCCACGCCTATAAAATCAGCAAGATGTAGGCGCAGCTCTGCCAATCATCAAGACGCAATTTCCGGCAAACCTCAACAGTTATTGCCAATAAAGACAACCTCTGCACGTTATTTAAGCAATTAACACGCAGTTACAAAACTTTATTACCTTTCCTCCTTATTCTTCTTTGCAATTGCGCCACATTACATTAATATTGCCCTGTTACTTACTTTCGGTTTATTCCGTTGAGAAAGAATTACTTTGGAAAGATTTCTAGGGGCTGATTCAGGATTCGACAGGATTGATGATTCCGGAGGTGCACGTCGAGGGGCGGTTTGCCTCGTAAAAAGCCGCAAAAAATAGTCGCAAACGACGAAAACTACGCACTAGCAGCTTAATACCCTGCTCAGAGCTCTTTTGCCCTAGCTTCCGTCCGTAAGACGGGGAACAACAAAAGATCAAAAACCAAACGGAATAGTGGCGAGACTCCTGCCTGAGAGGCAACCCACGAAATTTAAATCAGGATAGTCGTTGAGTGGCGTGTCTGTTCGCAGCTCCTCGGTGAATTTAAAAACTGACTAAACGTGTAGTACCAAAGGGTGACCTTTTCTGGACGGGGGTTCGACTCCCCCCAGCTCCACCACTTACTAGCCCACAACCTCTTATAAAACAAGGGGTTGTGTACTAGCCTCAAATATAAAAAAACACCAAAACCTACTATAAAACCACTACAAAACGACCTTAAAAGACACTCTCAGGACACTCAAAACATACGCCAATTTATTCTGCCGTACCGTGTCTACATAGTTTGCCCACCAATCTTTCACTCTAAAATTAAACGATACACAGTTGAATTAATGAAAACTAGAAAACACGTTTTAATAAACCAGCGAGACTAAAAAAGCAGCTTAATTTAAGCTGCTTTTTATGTTCATGAGTGAGGTATTTGTTTCATATTGTTTAACATTAATGACTGAGCCCATTGCAACTGGAACTCTTTGATGTAAAGACGTTGGTTCTATATCTAAAATACTATTGCTACCCGAATAGGCCACGCCTCCGGCATTTTCCACTAACATAGCTAAAGGATTTGCTTCATATAGTAGACGGATTTTTCCGTTTTCGATTCCAGGTCGACTATCCGCTGGGTATAAAAACACCCCTCCCCTTGTTAATACTCTGTGCACGTCTCCAACCATTGCAGCATTCCAACGCATACTCGCTTTGGCATAATCTTTATTAGAATACAAAATTTGATCAAAAAACTTCTGTGTTTTGGCGTCCCAATAACGATAGTTCGCCATATTCACAGCAAACTCTTTATTATCTTTTGGAATACTAAGCGCTTCTTCTGTCAGTAAATACCCACCATGCGTTAAGTCTAACGTAAAGCAACGAGTCGGCCCGCCAGTAGACAATACTAATAACGTAGAAGGACCATATAGAACATATCCAGCACAGACCTGATCCCTGCCCTTTTGAGCGAATTGGAGTTCACTGTCAAATTCTACATCTTCTCGCGCATTATAAATTGTAAATATCGTACCAATTTGACCATTAATATCTATGTTAGAAGAACCATCGAGTGGGTCGAACGCAACTATAAACTGCCCATGAGGGTTCACTCCAACCACAGAATCTTCCTCTTCTGATGCAATTGCACTAACGGAATCATCATCAAGCAACATATCTTTTAACAATTGATTGGATAATACGTCTAATTTTTTTTGAACCTCACCTTGAATATTTTCATCTAAGGTTGAACCTAATACTCCAGCCAACGCACCTTGACTCACCCGAAATGCAATTTCCTTGGATGCCGCTAAAATTGTTCTGATTAGCATAATTAAATCTGTATTTACACCGTCTTGCTTTAAGACAGGAACTAAGCGTTTCATATATATTTACTCGCTGTGATTATATTGTTCTGTATGAATATTTATTTTTTGACTTCATGTAATAGCAAAACACTAGGTTCAGAGATATTAGTGTGCGCCCTATCTCGATTTCCAGGTTGGCTATGCCACGAAAGGTAAAATTCACTACCGTTTTTGCCTTTATCTCCGAGTCCCTTAAACACACGATGTTCCATATCCATCACACTATAAGAAAGCAATTTATGGTTTGATTTCACCGTAATTGGCTCTAATTCAGACGGGTACAATTCCGCTGTTTCAATACGAATCGTTTTCAAAGTTTCAGCGTCAACGATAAAGCGCAGAATATCGTCATTTTTTCTGACTATTACACCAATTTGATTGTCGTCAATTAACTCCGGAGCCTGCGGCCTTACCGGAAAACGCCCTAAAGAACCATGACCACTAAAGTCCCAACGAAAATCTTGCCAATCACTGATTTTCTTGAATTGCCATTGCGATTTAGATTTTCGGGCTAGAAACATCTGTGTGTTCCCTGCTTCATCATATTTGTGGTAGCTAATAATAGGGCGACTTTTATGATCAAACCCTAACTTTACATTGCCATTGATCATGCCACCAAACGGCGCTACAGGATCGACAACTTCGGTACGGTCTAGGGTTAATGGAAGTGCAATAGGTTTACCATTAGAATCTGTCCAATGCACTAAATCTGCGCTCCTTGCATAAGACAAACTGTGATTTGTTGCTGCATTTGGTGTGTTACGCCAAACCCAAATTAGATGAAAGTTACCATCTGGGCCTTTAGTTGGCCCTTCAAAATAACCGCTCATCAGCCCTTGACCATCCAAAAATTTATTGGCATGAAGTCGTGACCATGTTTTATCTTTGCGATCATAAATATTATATATTTCATTACCGTTGCCACTTCCGCCGCTACGATACTTAACCAGTAACTCCCCTTGCTTGTTTAACATAAAAACTGGATAAGTCATTTTATTTTCAATGGCTCGGTCAACCATCACATTTACACGTTTGATTGAACGGACATTCATTGGTCTAGTCATTCTGAAATATTCAAGATTATCACCATGCATATTACCCATCACATGAAGAAAACCATCCGCATCTAATTCCATAGTCACGTAATTATGGCTGTCCCAGCCTAACCAACTGTCTACTTTTGTATATCGCCAAGGTTTACCAATCTCTCTTTGCGCAATTGTCATTTGGCGATTCGCATCAAAATAACCAACAAATTGATTTTTACCTCTTGTTAATAAATAAGGTTTAATGCGATGCCCTGACCATACATTATCTAAAGCTAGACTCGTAACTTGAGTTTCAGTATTAGTAGGAAGTTGAGCTTGTTTTTCTATCAAACTTTTACAGCCACTAAAAGATATCAACGAAATAACAAGCAGGGAGAATTTAAAAAAAGTAGATAAAAATAGGCAACAAAATGTATTGACGTTTTTCATATTGTCTCTTATCCAAAAATTTGTAATAGGATTTATCTGGCTAAAATGAATTGCGGCCAGTATAAAACTGGCCGCATTTTAAAGAATGTTAAGCCAGTTCAATTCCAATTTGAAACTGGCTTAACCACACACAAAGTTGATTAGAATGAGTAATTCATGCTAAGTGCTACAATACGGCCAGTGTAGTCAAGGCGTGCTACTGCTCGTTCATCGTTACCAAAATATTCGTATGTTTGCTCGTCGGATAAGTTATAAGCTTTTAGGTTTAATTTTAATCCCTTCGCAATGTTATAACTTGCAGCTAAATCTAAACGTCCGCTTGCTTTTGTTGTACGGTCTTCGGTCCCGTAGTACGAACCGCCTGGGTACTTAATTTCAAACGAATCACGCCAGTTATATGCTAAACGAACGCTCACACCATCATTTTCCCAATAACCAATAATATTGTACGAACGAGGTGAAACGTTATAGAGCTTAGAGTCTGTGTTTTCAACAATGCCACTACCTTCAGCGCCCTGCTCATAAGTTTCTTGATCAATATATGTGTAGTTAAATACCCCACCTAAACCATTCCAAGGGTATGGTAAAAAGTCCAGCTTTTGCTGCACTGCAAACTCAACACCTTTAAGGTGAATTTCGTCATTAGAGTTATATTGACGAGTAACTGTAACACTTCGATTTGTTACCTCACCAGTATCAGGATTTGTAAACGCATTTACCTGAGTACAATTACCAGGCAACTCTGAGTTTTCACCTTCAAACGCCCCAAATTGTGCATCAATGAACGAATATTCACCTGGGTTTGGACATGATTTTTCTTGTAAAAATAATCCTGTAATTTCTTTTTGAAATACTCCGAGCGATATAGCACTGCCTTCACGGTTATACCATTCAATTGATAAGTCATAGTTGTCAGCGGTATACGGTTTGAGGCCAGATTTAGGTAATGTTATACCAATTGAGGAATTGTTTTCGTTAATACTGAGTGAAGGGTTTTGAGCACGAAGATTAGGACGAACTAAAGCTTTGAAATATGAACTACGAATAACAAAGTCATCACCGATTTCAAATGCGACATTTAAAGAAGGTAAGGTGTTGCTATAGCTACTTTCAAATTTAAAGTCTTCAACTGTTTTTGCAACTTCATCTCTCTTTTTACCTACAGAGTCATTAATAGTTTCTTCATAACGAACACCAAAGTTACCAGTATAAGATACCAAGCCTAATTCACCATCAAACTTGGTCATAAAATATGCAGCATTGATAGTTTGATCTATTGTAAAATTATTAGCATAAAGCTGAGGAAGTTTGGTGCCATTATTTAAACGGTCGTAGTAGCCGCTTGGGTCCGCAAATGTTAACGCATAATCATTGTCTTCTGTCACCTGTGTTAGATCGTCCATCCCATCTTGTAAACGGCTGTTAACATAAGGAGTATCTAACGTTAACCAGCCGGAGTTAACTCCAAACGTGCCTGGGATATTACCATTAAAAAATGCTGTCTGACCTTCAGTTATAATATCGTTACTAAAGAAATTATTATCGATATTTTGTTCATTAATACCTGGGGCACCAATTTTTTGGTCGCGATTTTCCAAAATTTCGACACTGGAACGAACACCAAATTGAACTGTATTGAAATTAAGCTTGTTACCAAAACCAAACTCGACATAACGCTCCGCATTAAATTCTGCAGATTTCATTTCACGCGTTGGATTGTCAACTCGACCGTCAACATAATGCCCGACTCGACGGCCATTGTTTGAAGGGTCCATCGAAGTAACGCTAGCTGATGAATGATTCGGTTGAGACCAGTTCAAATTATTGTAGTTATAGTCATCCCAGCCTGTTGCTGATATCTCCATAGCTCCCATAGTGCCTTGGCCTGTATTTAAAGTACCATTAATACCTGTAGCAACAGAGTCTACTGGTATTGCACTGCCCACGGCAGGTCTATGGGTAAGTGATGCGTTGTGGTGCTCCATGTGACGAAAATCCAAACCCACATTTAAAAACTGGTTTTCTGATTTAGAATAGCTTACAACGCCATCAAACGCCCAATCATCAACCATATAATCGGCATATAACATTGCACCTTTTGCTTCTTCAAAAAACGTTGTTTTACGGTTTGTGACTTGCCATGCTCCGTTTGTAAACTCTGATGAGCTAACCAAATAAATTGGGTTGCCAGATTCATCCGTATCGTATTGGAAGGGGGCGGTATCCATATCTGGCTCCAAGCCAGCATGATATTGATGGCGATCGTCACGAGTTGGGTGTAGCCCCGCTGAAAAATTAGTATCTTCTTTTGTCCCTTCGTCTAAATCACGTTTTGTGTACAATAAATGCGTACCAACTTTAAGACTATCTATAGGTTGCCACTCGATGTTACCAGTAAATGAAAAACGATCACCTTCACTGTACTCACTTACATTACGACCACTTGCAATTGCACGAACATCAGCGTCTGAATCGAGGCCATATTTTGCTTTGTATGCATCTATATTTTGAGAAACTGGCCCAAGATTTGTTGAATCATCAAGAGAGGTATACTGAGTAAATTGAACTAGGTCTCGGCGGAAAGTTTGCTCTGAGGCTGATAATTTGAAGGCCACTGCAAGTTCATTTTCAATTAAGTGTTTAGAAGCAGAAAACTTAATACTTTTATCCCAGTTATTGGTCAATTCTTCTAAGCGGCCACCAACGCTAACACTATATTTACCATCTTTCTTAGCAAGAGCTCGCTGGAGTTGCTTATCAACGACACCCGCCATGCCGCCAGCCTGCATATCGGCGGTTGGTGTTTTAACTAAAGTCACACCATCAAATACGCCAGCTTCAAAAGCCGAGAATGGGTTAGAACCACCTGTTGGTCCAGCACTGCGGCTCGGGGTTGCAAAGCTCTGACCAAAAGCGGTAGTTTTAATAAAACCACCCGACAGGCCACGTAAGCTAATTTCAGAGGTTCTACCTTCATTAGAGCGATCAAGTTGAACACCAGGTAATGCTTGTAATGCTTCACCAAAATCGAGAGCCGGCAACGCATCAATATCTGTTGCTGAAATGGCATCTACAATACTAGATGCCTCACGTTTTGTATTCAGTGCTGATTCTAAAGCGCCACGTACACCTTGCACTTCAATAACTTCAACATCGGATTCAACCGGCTTCTTTGTAATTGCAGCATTTACTTCTTGTGCAACTAATGTTGGTGAGCTCACAGCAAACAGTAAACACGCTGAGCTAGCTAACGCAGCACGTTTATTTGAATTATTTTCTAAGTTGCGGTTTTTAGACATGTGTTGTCCCCTGTCTTTAGTTTTTTTATTGTTATTTATCAACACAATTTAATTCACCTTAAAATGAATTAAATCTAATCGTATTCATGATAATAACACTAAAAGTGATTAAAACAAGTCATTTTAGGTCAAATGCAATCCAAAAACCTCAAAAACCGCATTTAAATATTTAATTTCAATAACTTATAAAAAAACAATGCTTGATTTAAATGCACAAAACAGAGCCAGATACTTTATAAAAAGATCTAAATAGAGTGTTAACTCTATTTTTTAACCACACAAACCACCAAAACAGGTCAAAATAAGTCACACATGATTGATATATGTTTAATTTTTTAAATTGATAGATTTCTTAGGTAACTAAAATTTCTGATGTTTGTATTGTAACGAGGATAAATCCAAGTCCTAAATAATAATACGTGAGTTTATTTTACCGCATTATCACTAAGGTCTTTAAAGTAGTCATTGCCAGTATAGTGAGAATGCGGGGACCATGGTGCATTCACCTGCGGTAAATGTTGCCTTAATGCTAACTTTACTGAAGCAAAACTAGGCTCGAGTGCGACATTATGCCATTCATCTGGATCATTTTGATGGTCATATAGCTCTTCGCTTCCATCAGCATAAACAATATACCGATAACGTTGACTCTTAACAGCGTGATTATTTGGACCATAAGTTGTTACAGCAGGTGTGTGCCACTTTAAATCCGGCTTGTGCAATAAAGGAGAGATATCCTGTCCTTGATTAAGAGGGTTCTTAGGCAAACCACACATGCTGACTAATGTTGGGTATAAGTCTAATAAACTGACGGGCTGATCACTCACCTGAGATTTTGAAGACCGCGGCGGCTTTATGATTAATGGTGTTCTAGTGGCTCGTTCCCACAGTGCCATTTTGGCAAACTTACTCTTTTCGCCAAGCTGATATCCATGATCCCCCCACAACACCACTACTGTATCATCCCGGTAGGGACTCTCATCTAGCGCATCTAAAACCTTACCTATACAGCTATCCACAAAGGAAACACTTGCCAAATAGCCTTGTACCATATTTCGCCATTCACCATTTTCAATTGCCCATTCTGTCGTTGGCATTTGTGGCAATTCTGAAACAGCTTTTGCAATATCTGGAACATCATCTAGGTCGTTTTCTAGATACGGCGGTAATGTGAGGGTATCCACTGGGTGTAAATCAAACCATTTTTTCGGAACATGCCAAGGCACATGGGGTCGTAAAAATCCACCGACCATAAAAAATGGTTTGTCATAACTCTTATTAAGTTGCTGTTTTAGCCACATTGCGGAATCATAATCTGGCATCTGTTCATCACGCTCTGGAAACGGTCCCCAGTCTGTATTGGTCCTCGAATCGTGCCATTTCATACGTTGATCTGGATAGGGTCCAAACCCTTTTGATCTTCCACCAAATTCATCAAAACTATCGGTAGCAATAGCTTTATGAAACACTTTGCCAACAGCCCCGGTATGGTATCCATGTTGACGAAAATAATCGCTCATAAAAACTGATTGTGCCGCTTTATCATTAGCAGATTTGATTTCATCATCGTCGATATGACCATAGATCCCCGTTGTAGACGGGGATAAACCGGTCATAATACTTGCCCGAGATGGTCCACATAAGGGAGCTGGTGCATGTGCATTAGTAAAAACCGTACTTTGACTTGCCAATCGATCTATATTTGGTGTTTTTGTATTTGGGTGCCCATGCAATGGTCCAATCCAATCATTCAAATCATCTACGATTAACATTAAAACATTACTGTATTGTTTCTTTAATTCTTTTAGCCAATTACTTTGATATACCATCGTAGCGGAAACTGCCGCTCCACAGCCTAGAATGAAATTTCGTCTATTCATTTTTATTCTCTTATTGATTCTCTTTCTATGCAATTTTCTAAAGTTCACTAGAATAATATTGCACAAACAATCACATTAATGCAAAATCAATCAAAAAATAATAATCTACAATCAATATTAAAAGAGGAATGTATGTTTAAAACATGTATTTGGTTGCAGCATTTTCGGTCTATAGCGTTCGTTACTTTGATTCCAGTAATGTTAATACCGACAATGTTTTTGATGAGTCGAAAGCCAAAAAATCGTCTTGTGACGTCGAAGCAATCAATATCACAAATTCAAACTTTATTTGTACTCGTTACACGACTTACCTTCGTGCGTTTTTTAACGCCAGCTACAATATCAATCAAAACCAATACCCATGGAATTGAAAAGTGCATAAGTTTTTGCAGAAATAGTTTGGGTTAAATTAACGATATTAGTTAGCAATTCGATTCTTACGGCAGAAGCAAGATAGCTCATTAAAACAGGATAAAATCATGAATACACTTATAAAGTCCTCCTTGAAATCAATAGCCTTAACGTTGGCGGCCAGCTTTATATTAACGGCTTGTTCGAATACCGAAAACATTTTTGGATCAAATAAAGATAGCGCTACTAACAATAACAAAGTCATGGCCTACGCTCGTTTTGTTCCCGAGCGTCGCGACGACTTTGCCTGGGAAAACGATAAGGTTGCTTTTCGAGTGTATGGCCCAGCAGCACCACTTAAAGGCCATTCAAGCGGAGTTGATGCATGGCTTAAACGTGTTGACTATTCAATCATCGACAAATGGTATAAATCGCACGTAGAAGGTATTTCATATCATGTAGACCACGGTGAGGGTTACGATCCATATCACACAGGTATTAGTCGTGGTGTAGGCGGTACGGCAGTCTGGATCGATGGTAAACCGTATGCCGCACACAACTACAAAAGTTACAAAGTACTAAAAAGTGGTGGTGACGAAGTAATCTTTAACTTAGTTTATGAATGGTATACACCAATTGGTATTGTGAAAGAGTCAAAAACCATTTCGTTGGCTCTAGGTGACCAATTATATAAAGTTAATTCAGAATTTACTTTAGACGGTAAGCCCGCCAAATTACCAATTGCGGTTGGTATTGCCACTCACGATGAAAAAGCCAAAGTATATTTTAATCAATCTACCGGGCGCATTTCTGCTTGGGAACTAATAGATGGTCAAGGTATTGGAACCGGTGCCTTATTAGAACCGAGTACTGTAACCAACATCAAACATATGCCAAGTAACATAAAAGATGAAAGTCATATTTGGGCTTTTACCCATACCGACTCTCAGGGCAAGCTTTCTTATCAAGCAGGATTTGCTTGGCAAAAAGCGGGAGAAATTACATCTAACAAGCAATGGTCAAACTATCTTGACGCCCGAATGATCAAATAACATAACTTTATTGCGCAGGTCTTTAATCTCGACCTGTGCAATTAAACACTTAATAAAAGAGATAATCATATGGAAAAAATTGCCTTTGTAATGACCTTATTGCCTGGACATGAAAAAGAGTATCAAAAACGTCATGACGAAATTTGGCCAGAGTTGGTTATTGCTTTAAAAGCTGCCGGAGTGTCTGACTATTCAATATATTTTGAAGATACATCTAACAAATTATTTGCTGTATTAAAACGAACAGAAGACAACACTATGGACCAATTGCCACTGCAACCCATTGTTAAGAAGTGGTGGGCATTTATGGCTGACATAATGGAAACGCATGAGGACAATTCGCCTGTTGTGAATGAAATCCCTCAAGTTTTTCATCTCGAATAAAGAGGGTTTATCAACGTGCTAGCTCCTAACATAGTTAAAAATACCTTGATTATAAAAAGATTACTATTGTGTACGTTTATTGTAACAATACCGCTTGGCTGTGCTAACGAACAGACGACTGTGCAAGCCTCATACGAAACGTCAAATACTTCCTCAAGTTCAATCATTTATGACGTAAATCAAAAGTTTAGTGAAGTTAACTTAGGCGATGTGCCTTACTATTATGACAAACGAAATAACGCGCTCGGTATTGATGCTCGTATCATTGAATATAGAAGTCTTTTTGCAAGAGCGACACGTGAATTTACCGAATCTACTGGTACATATAACGTTACTATTACCACATTAACGGAAGAAGACGGTGAGTCACTCTATCGCCTGATTGTCAATAATCAAGTTGTAGCGACTTATCGCAATCCGTATATTGGACCCAATTCCAAGCGAGACCTTAAACCGCATCGTCACACGTGGCGCGACATCCAATTAAACGCTGGCGATACCATCGGCATCGAATCAAATGCAGATACCAACGGTCAGATACCAGAGCATGGCGGTACCGCTTGGGCGCGTGGTCGCTGGCAGCAATTAGCATTTGATCAAAAACCATTGCTTCCATTTCCTAAAAATAGTCAACGCCCACACTTTGACCGTTCCAAAGATTTACTCATTTCACAATTTGATTTTCAGCCGGATATCGACGATGTGCACGCAGTAGCAGCATTAGGATCAATGATGAAACACTCAGATATGGACGGTGTGAACCTAATTGCGGTTGCTGGTACCGTTGGCAATCAAGGAGGGGAATACATAAACGCCAACTCGTTGATGAAAATGGCGTTTGGTCGAGAAAACCTTATGTGGACAGATGCTCATAAAAACTGGCAGATGTCGGTCAACTTTGTACACAATAGAGTTCGTGCAGTGTTATCTCAAGGCGGAAGAGTATGGGTTCAAGAAGCTGGTCAATCCAATTTTACTCGCGACTGGGTTGAAGCTCTCATAAGTTCAGGTGTTCATGAATCCGTCATTAAAAACAACGTCATAATCGTACAACACAGCGATTGGAATGAGAAACAAACCAGCCCAAAAGATCTCGATTTTGTAAAATCCAAAACCAATTACAAAGCTATTTCTGACGGCAACAAACCTAAAAAAGTATTTGTCCGTAAAAATCGCAGAGGTCCATTTACGCCAATCTACGTCGAACAAGACAGTAAATGGATTGCAACGGCCACATCAGAAGACAACGTAAAAAAACATGCAAAAACGCTTTGGCAATTAGCTGATAAAATCGTTAAAGAAAGTCGATTTAACGCAACATACTCTTCAATTCCAAATGGCGGTGTCGACTTTTCTGACCATGTTGAAATTTGGTGGATCTTAAACCAAGGCCAGACTACGGTTTCCGTTCATTCTTTTTGGCAACGATATGTGACTAACGTAACACTTGATAAAGTTAACCCTCCGAGTGGTCGAATCGCAATAATAGCCGATGGTAACTCCCCTGATCCTGACGATATTGGTGCAACACCTGTCATCTTTGGTTTATTAAAACAGTCTGGACTAGCAGAAAGACTGGTACACGTATCACACTCATGCGACCTTGACCCGTTTCGTAACAAAGCAAAACATCAAATAGACAAATCCAACGAAGCGCGCCGCCAGAAAGTTCTACACCAGCTCGCAGGTGAGTCAGTTAAACTGTTCGGTCCATTCGAAAACCTTCGTAACTACTACAACTGCCGAGTTGACCAACAGGGAGCAACACAAGATTTAGTTGATGCAATAAACGCTTCTACAGAGCAGGACCCGCTGTGGATAATTGAAGCCGGTGAACCAGACTTAATTGGTTACGCTTTGCAGCAGTCTAACAAGAGTAAACACCAATACCTTCACGTAGTTTCACACCACCCTGCCAATGACAATAGTGGCGACTATTTTGAATGGCAGCAAATACTAGATTTTGGCGTAACAGAACATCAAATCGGTGATCAAAATGTCACCTTGCAAACGCCAATTCATCATTGGGATTGGGCAAAAGAACACCAACACCTAGGCTTTCGGTTTATCTGGGAAATGCTCGCTTATGCGGAACAAGACGGCATTGTGCCCTTCCAAGCGAATAAGTTCGATTGTTCAGATGCTGGAATGGTTTATTGGTGGATTACAGGCGCTAATGTAGGTGGAAACAACTTCGCAACACCTGCTGACATCAAAAAAATGTTAGTGCAACGGCAGTAAAATAAATGCAAAGGTGCGACGACAATATCGCACCTCTTTACTGGGTATCAGTGATATTCCACATAGAATATAAAAATATAAAAATAAAACACTCAACAGGGAAAAATGATGAAGGCAATATTCTTTTTTTATTTCGTAACCACCTTTTTAACCATAAGTGTCACCGCTGCGCCATCTGTGTCAGTGTCATCAGTTTCTGACAAAGTTGAGCAATCATTAAATTGGCAAGCAGAATGGATATGGACAAAACAAAGGGCTGGCATACCAAACACTTGGGTTGCACTGAGAAAAGAAGTAACAATAGAAAACTTATCATCGAACAAAAATAATAGTGGGAGTTCAAATCAAGAGGTCATAGCCTATATCAGTGCTGACACAAAATATTGGCTTTGGATTAACGGTGAAATGGTCGTGTTTGAAGGTGGTTATACAGGAGGTCCAAGTCCAGTAGTTAACTCACCTCGTGTTGATGATTTTGCAATTGCATCAAACAAATATTACGACCAAGTTGATATCAAACCTTACCTCAAACAAGGTTCGAATACGATTGCTGCACTCGTTTGGTACTATGGTGACAATGGCAAAAAAGGTACCCACATTTCTGCTAGTAAAGCAGGCTTTATTTTTCAAACAAATGTCGGCGACACTGCAATAATATCAGACGCCTCATGGAAGGCTAAGCAACATCAATCTTATCAACAAATCAAAAAAGCACCGCCTTATCGAGTGGCAGCATGGAGCATTAATTATGATGCCCGCCAAGACATGGCCGATTGGACAGACAATGCATGGTATTTGCCCGAATTTGACGATTCACAATGGTTGCCGGCTAAATCAATGCATCGCCCGCCTCGTGCACCATTTTATAACCTTTATCCAAGTGAAATTCCGATTTTAAATAATTACGGTTTAGCAAATTGCACCAACTTACCTGATTCAGTATTTCCATTTGTAAGTGACGGTAAAAAAATCAAATGCAAACTAGATTTTAATAAAAATTTCACTCCTTATTTTGATATCGATGCGCAAGCAGGCTTACAGGTAAACATAGATTCCAATATGCGACTCAACACCATCGAAACGTTTTACACTACCAAAGCCGGTCGCCAACAGTTTGAATCATTTTCGTGGATGAATGGTAGATTAATTGAGTACACGTTTCCAAAAGGTGTTGTAGTTCATGGGCTAAAATACCGTTGGACAGGCGTTGGCTCAGCCCCTGGACATTTTGAGTCGAGCGACGATTGGTATACCCGAATTTGGCAAATGGCAGAAAATACATTGTACATTTGTGCGCGTGATAACTTCATGGATACCCCAGACCGAGAACGTGGATTATGGATTGGCGATGTTGCAGACCAAGCCAGTTATTTATTTTACTCAATGGATAAACCAGGGCGTGATCTACTCAAAAAAGCCATCAAAGTCACATTGGCCTTTAGCGACTCTGAAACCGGTATATTTGCGGGGCTAGGACCTGGACGCTTTCGTGAATTGCCAGCCCAAAGTCTCCAGTTTATTGAACAGGGGATCTGGCACTATTACTTTAATACCGGAGACAAAGAAACTCTTAGCTTTGCCTACCCCTATGTCCACAAATACTTAACTTTGTGGAGCACCAAGGAAAATGGCTTGGCCACATTTAGAACTGGGCACTGGAAATGGACCGATTGGGGCCCACAGGACACCATTGATTATGACGCTATACAAAATGCCCTGTATTACAGTGCTCTTGTATCGGCGAGAAAAATGGCGGTTGAATTAGGTAATACAACCCACATGAGTTTTTACAACAGCCGCATTGCCGCTTTAAAACAAGCCTACCAAAAACATTATTGGCAAAAAGGCTTTTACAGTAGTAACCCAAATAAATTTAAAGATGACAGAGCCAATGCACTCGCTATTTTATTTGGACTAGCCGATACCTCACAGTACCAACAAATTGTCGATAATGTGTTGCTACCTAATCACTTTGCTAGCCCACATTTTGAATGGATGGTCTACAACGCCATGGCAATAGCAGGTCGTTACGACGACGCTCTAACACGCATGAAACAGCGTTATGCAAAACAAGTGAATAACCCGGCCTTGTCAACATTGGCAGAATACTTACCATCGGGTGGTACTGAAAACCATGCGTGGAATGCCCCAAGCACAGTACTCAGTCAACATATTGCCGGCATCACTCCAACCGATGTCGGATGGAGGACTTACCAAGTTATGCCAAATATGGCCCATATGACACATGTGCAACAAAACGTACCGAGTGTAAAAGGCCCCATAAATTTTGATATCAAAAGAACAGAACAACAAATCACTATGAATTTAACGTCACCGAAAATGTCCTCCGCCGTGATAGGAATACCTAAGGCTTATTTTAACATCGGTCACGTCGCCATTAATGGCCAGCAAGTCTGGTTAAATGGCAAGCCAAACGTCGCCATCGATGGTGTCAGCTATGTTGGTGAAGATCACAAATATCTTAAATTTAGATTGGCCGCGGGTTCGTGGTCTATCGTAAGTCGCAAATAACTGGCAATCAATAATAAATAGGAAAGCCTGACATGAAACAATCAACAAATACAAAACGTCCAAACACCTTAAAATTGGCAAGCTATTCTTTGTTAGCAACGTCACTTTTAGTAGGTTGTAATGCAATCACTCATCAACTGGAAGGCGACAAAACGGTTGCTGATTCGCAACTCATCCCGGCCAAAACAGGAAGCTTTGGTGATCAAGGAGATGGCACTTATATCAATCCAATACTAAATGCGGACTACCCTGATTCCGATATCGAGCAAGTTGGTGATACTTATTACATGATCACCTCAAAACAACACATGTCGCCTGGTATGCCAATCTTAAAATCAAAAGATATGGTCAACTGGACAAATGTAGGTCATGCATTCCCTAAGCTTTCGTGGGCGCCCGAATACAATTGGGATCGAATGAACGGTTATTCATTTGGAACTTGGGCCGGAGATATCGCTTATCACGAAGGCAAATGGTATGTATATCAAATTGATTACCAACACGGTTTAATGGTCACTATGGCTGACCAGATTGAAGGTCCGTGGAGTGACCCAATCATGATGCTGCCACATGCCGATGTATTAGACGATCCCGCTGTTTATTGGGACCATGATACTGGTAAAGCATACGTCATCATCAATACCGGTAAGAAGCAAAAAGGATCTGACAACAAGATCGAAGGCAATGAAAACCGCATTTATGAAATGAGCTGGGATGGTACTAAAATCCTAGACGAAGGCAAGCTTGTATATACCGGCATGGGTGCAGAGGCTGCTAAAATTTATAAAATTGACGGCACTTGGTATATATTCATGGCACAGTGGACCATGGGTGATAAGTCGACAAAACCTGGAGTTAAAAATCCCAAAAACGACCGAAAACAACTCGTGTTGCGTTCAAAAGAAAGTATTTATGGCCCGTACGAAGTGAAAACCGTTCTTGAAAAAGGCAAAGAGTTTAACAATCGTAGCGCCAGCCAAGGTGGTTTAATGCAAGCACCAGATGGTTCTTGGTGGTATATGCATCAGCTAATTCAAAATGACGATATCCCTTTTCAAGGTCGACCGCAGGTGCTCGATCCGGTTACTTGGGTTGATGGTTGGCCGATAATAGGTTTTGACGAAGATAACGATGGCATAGGTGAGCCGGTAAAACGTCACAAAAAACCAATAGATGGATATCCAGTGTCTGCACCAAGTTCAGATGATGATTTCTCATCTTCGCAACTTGGTATGCAATGGGAGTGGAATCACAACCCACGTGATAGCCATTGGTCATTATCCGAGCGTCCGGGTTGGTTACGCCTAAAAGCAAGTAAAGTACTACCTAATACAAAGGCTTTTGGGCCTAAAATCAATGAATGGACCAATAATGACGGTTCAGACTCTGACTTCTGGCGCGCCCCAAATACACTAAGTCAACGTATGATGGGGATCACGACGGGCACTGCTGTTGCTAAGTTTGATATTTCCGGAATGAAACCCAATCAACTAGGCGGTTTTGTGCGTTATGGTGGCGTATTTAACTTACTCGGAGTGCAAGTTGACAACAATGGTAAGAAGAATTTGTTCTACATGGATAAGATGGCTAAACGTGTTGTTGGCCCTGAAATCACCGGAGATGACTTATACGTGCGTACCTCTAACGCCCGTGACCAAGCAACTTACGAGTACAGCTTTGACGGTGTAAGTTTCAAAGCCTTTGGCCCGAGCTTTACCATTGCCTTTGGTAAATGGACTGGTGACCGTTTAGGATTCTTCTCATGGAATGAAAAACGCGATACTGACGCTGGTCATATCGATATAGATTGGTTCTTATATGATTATGACGGACCAAAAGCGGCACATAAACTTTTAGATTTATAGAAAAATTAACATCCAATGCTTCCATACCTCAATGGAAGCATTAACTTTTTAATGATGAAAATAACCCGGTGCTACATCATAGTAATTGATGTTTTCACCTTCTATCTGACGTAACTCATCAATATACATAATAGCATCAGAATCTCGTGTTGAATTAGTACCAAACAAATACCAACCATAGGACGGGTACAGACCATTTTTATCGTTGTAACCCAATTGGATGTTGTGATGGTTCACTCTTCGTTTACCATCTATCCAAAGCCTAATATACCCTTTTTCCTCAAACGGATTGGTTCTAACCTGCAGCACAAAATCAACCCAACGATCTTGATATTCAGGTAAAGATACCGGTAAATTTAAGTGATTGACCCCCTCTCCTTTTATACTAGTACTTAGTTCCTTTGAGTCCCATGAATAGCCAACTCTAAACCCATCTGTTCCTATGGTAAGGCTAATTGGCGGTATTCGGCTTGGTTCACCATTTTTATCCTTTGCTCCGTGCAACTGAAAAAACAAAGCTCTTTGATCGCCTGTTAACGTAAAGTCAACACTTGGAAAATAAGCACTAAAACCATACCAAAGTGTTGTACTATTGGTGCTCGCTCTTTTTCCATGAAACATGGCCTTTCGATCTGTATTGTCTAATTTATTTGGGTCACCATTCCACTGTTCGGGGTGTTGATGTTTCCAATGTAATTTGGCTGAATGCTTACCTAAACGGACAATTTCAGACTCCACCTTAAAAGAATGTGGTCCCTGAAATTGAGTAAAGAAAAAGAATTCAGGTAATTGGTTATTTAAACCTGGTGTATAAATATTTATTGTTGTATTTTCCGCATTCCAACCAGCACCAGAAAATGACTCATAGGCAACAGACTTATGTCTTTGAATAGGTTTATTGCCAACATAAGATTCACCAATCGCATAATTTTCCGCGACCGTTCTGCCAGTCTCCTCTGAAATTATTTTATCGTGCGCAGTCTTACATGCCATTAGCACAACACTTATTAAAATTATTGTAAAAATTCGTTTATTCATTTTTGCCTACTTTTGTCGTTTCAATTGTGATTCGAAATAAGATATCTATGATTAAACATTAATCACGGCTAACTGACGTTGCATTTTAAAGTCATGGTACACATGGCTATTCTCCATTCTAAATACACTTTATTTTCAGTTTGACCTATATGTTTTGAGCTGCTCGGGTTGCCTAGCAGGCATAGATTTTCGGTTCAGAATGGGAGCTTTGAGTTTTAAACACTGATCGCTAAGTCGAGTTTGTCACGCGCAAAAAATATTTGTTACGAAGAAATCACAGATCCCATTGTTTCGAATAATGGCAACAACGTTAGCACTTTGTCATGCCAACCCAATCAAAACATTAGTTGGGTTAGCTATGAGCGTAGCTTTTGAACAGCTAGCTTTTCTGCCTAATTGATTTGTTGGACCAAGTTATTTGCTCGAAACTCGCCGTCATGCCATAAGTAAAGTCGTTGCGAACCCGCTTTTCTAACATTCACAATAATTGCTTTTACTTCCCCTGTTTCATTGGCAACAGGCTTCACTAATAACTTGCCTTTATCGACGTTAAAATAAGTTTTATCCACTTGCCAGTCTTGACTATTAAGCAGATTATCCGCTTTAGTACTACGGTTAGTGCGTTGTTTAGCTATCGCAAAAACACTTTCCCCTTTACTATTGCGGTAAGCAACCGCCGCTGTATCACTCTGTTTTCCAAGCTTTTCTAAAGCAAAAATCTTGCTAACTTTTTTGCCATCGGTGTCTACTAATGTACGATTTTTTGTACCAGGCATAGGGTGTCCATGGGTCCAACTACCATTGTCAAAAATAGCCATACGCCATTCGCGATACCCTTCCCCCTTCGCCTCGTAAGCCGCTGCAATTTTGCCATCACCTAGAATAAGTGGTCTTGTGCCGAAACTGGTTTCACCTGCTTTTTCTGAGTTGTAGGCTAAAGTGTGTTGGTTACTGCTCTGCAATGTTAATGGTAAGGTTAATTTTTCTTTATTTGCGTTATAAAACGAGCCGTCCGTCGTATCTAACACCATGTAATAAAGGTTTAGACGGTTGTAATGTGTTTTATCGTGGATCTCTTTAAAATTACAAGCATGCCAAAGTGAGGTAATTGCAATTTCAGTGTCCGATATTTTTAACGGATTAATGTAATGAGTGTGAACGGTTATCGGGTCGCTATGATCGGGCGTTGGCCAAGTAATAGTGACTGGCGGCTCAAACGTTTGTGAACCATTTTTCATTTTGTAATATAACCATGGAGATTTATGAGTACCGGCGCGAGTAAAAAAATAAATGTCGCCATTGGCCATCTTGTAACTTTTGGTATAAGAAGCAAAAGGCGTGATGTCGTTTTTTTCTGAAAATGAAGATAAATCATATGGTTTGCTAGAAACCACATGTTTCATTCGGCCACCAGCATGGGGAGTGTCTATCGATAATGGATTTAACCCATCTTCACGCTCTCCTCCATGGCCACCAAATACAATATGAATATAACCCTGATTATCTACTTCAATTATGGGCCGCCCATGGCTGTCAATTTTGCGTTCACCTTTTGACAGGGTGCTGTGTCCCGCTTTGTAAGGCCCATCCCATTTGTCTGTGCGTAAGTTGTAACTAGCAACATATGGGTCTGTTAAATGTCCTTGGTAAGTCACATATACCGTATCACCAATGAGTTGGTGCCAACCTGTGTAAGTATTTCCCGGTAAGTTTTCTGTAAAGAAACCTTTGGGCAGTTGCGGTTGATGATTGGTTTTCTTGCTATTCGAACTTAAGTTTTCTGCAGGCAGGTTGTAAATTTCAATAAATTTTTTGCCTTCGGTGTAAGCATCATAAACAGGTTGAAACTCAACATACTGACCGTATAAATACTGATCTATCCGCCAGCGCCAATATTCACTGTTATAAGTAGCGTTAGCTGTATTTCCATTTTGTTTTTCATTTATTAAAGCCGAAAATGTAGGATCTTGAAGAGAATATTTATTTATTAATTCAGACCTTTTTTCAAAAAAATTGCTCTCTGTCTCTGCTAGAACAGGCTGACTCGGTAGTTTGATTGCACATGCAGATATTGTAATTACGGACGCTGATATCACCGCAGCTATAGTAAGTTTTAATGCGTTATTCATGGTAATTGAGCTTCTGTTTAAATTAATAGAAACAAATTATTGGGTTTAGATTTCAACCCAACAATAAAGGCTTTAAAAGCCCCTTTTAGGGAGGCACGAATTTACATCAACTTTTATTTTTTAAGACGTTGCGTTCTTTTACTGAATACCAGTTTGTGAGTTTATCGCTTAAAGCTTTTACCAACTCTGGATGTTGTTCTGCTAAATTCATTGTTTCATGTTCATCAGCTAAAATATTGTAAAGCCTCGGGCCTTCTAACACACCTTTGTGGTACTTCTGGTAACTGATGTTTGCTCCGTCATAACTTAAGATTAACTTCCATTGGCCTGCGATCACCCAACGGTATAACAAAGTGCTTTCAGCGTTGTTCAGCTCTGTCATGTCATGGGCAAATCCCTCTCCAAATATAGCATCACGGTCTATTGGCGTTTCTTGTTTTAGATTTTCCAATAAATTTTTACCAGGTAAATTAGGCGGAACTTCAATACCCGCTACAGCTAATACCGTAGGTACAATATCAATGCTGCTCACCGCTTCTGTTCGCATTTGTGCGTTAAATTGACTAGGCAAAGAGAACATAATAGGTGTACGAACACCGCTTTCTCCTGGGCTTTGTTTTGAGCGCGGTAAAAAACGTTCCGCCTGACTTGGATTTGTCACCCAGCCATTGTCAGATACATAAACAATCAATGTATTATCTTTCAGCCCTTTTTCCTCTAAATATCCAAGTAATTCAGCATTGGTTTCATCAAACCATTCGATCATCGCGTAGTACTTAGCAATAGATGTTGGCAAACCTAAATTTGCGTATTTTTTATATATGCGCTGCGGTGGATTATGCGGTGTATGAGGCATATATGGCGCATACCAAATTAAAAATGGATGGCCTTCGGAGGTCGATTTGTCGATAAAGTTCGTTATCGGCTTTATTCCTTCACGACCAATTTTTAATCCGTCATCTCCGTGACGGCCGCCTTTTTCTGGAAAACCACGAGTCATGCCTTCATCAAATCGGCCGCGCTTAAAGCTGCCTTCCCACCATTTACCTGTTTGAAGTGATTTGTAGCCTTTTTCTTTTAACAGTTGCGGCAGTGTCGCAACATTATCAATTTTTGTAATAATTTCACCGCGTTGCTTTTGATATTCAGCCCCTTTTTTGCCGCCCGGTAGATTGCGCGATGGATCGTTGCCCGTAATTCCGTGCTGAGAAGCATAAAGCCCCGTGGCTATCGTGGCCAATGATGGCCGACACAAAGAAGTCGGAACATAGCCTCGAGTAAATGTCACAGACTCAGCCGCCAACTGGTCTAATGCAGGTGTCTTGACAATCTCATGCCCCATAAAGCTATAGTCATTCCACGCATGATCATCAGATAAAATAAGAACAATATTTGGCGGTGTTTGGTTATTTTCACTATTTGTGTCTCGGGAAGAATCTAGCTTGTCAGATTGCAATGAAGTCATGTTGCAACCAGCTAAAGCTAATACTAAAAGCCCGCACAGAGCCTTTGTCTTATAAGCAAGTTGTTTTATTTTACAATGTCCAGTTGATAGGTTCATTTGATTAAGCCTGTTTGCGACTATTGTACTTTTTAATAGTTTTTGTGATTACTTTTACGATATTGGAGATGACTTCCCATTTATTTCTAAATATGCGAAACCAACTCCATACCGTCACTTATTATGGTGTTTGGAACTCTAAGCGGTGCTGGCCAGCAGAATATTTCACGGGCTTTAGCTTACCGAGGGTAGGTAATGTCACTAACGCACTTGAGTTATTTGGAATTACAAAATCCCAAACGATACGATCGCCATCACGTTGCCAGCGACTTTTTATTTCCCCATACCCGGTTGTGTAAGACACATCCACACTATCTAAGCCAGATACAAATAACGGGGCTAATTCAAAATCTTGATATCCAACGGTGTCAGCCATTGGACGAATACCACCAAGGCCTTCATAAAACCAACCGTCATAACCGCTGTGGAATGGATGGTTTAATGAACGGCCAGGTTCGGCTTCATGTCTACCTTGCTTTGAGCCTGGAATAAAGCCACCTTTACGCTCCCACAATGTGGTCGCATTAAGCTCGTTTAGCAGGTAAGCGTAACCTGGGTAACCTTTGGCTTTAAAAATATTAAAGGCCGTATCTGCGTAGCCAAAATCACTTAACGCACGGTACAAATAAGTTTGCCCCAACGCACCGACAGACGCATGACCTTGCCATGTGTTAATCACATCATCGTTGATAGCTTTGGCTATCGCCGCGTGTTTATCTCGAGGCGCAATATCAAACGCTATTGCCATCGCATCAGCTGTTTGGCTTCCATAACTATTACTTGTAGAGTCAAATAATTCAGTATTAAACTGCGTAGTGATCTGCCTAAATAACTTAGAATAGTGAGCGGTACCTTCAGGTTTATTTAATAACGTTGAGATTTTTGACATTAAATTAGCAGTATGAGCAAACAAAGCGGAACTTGTTAACGTTGGAGTTGTACGCTCAGAGGCACAACGTCCGTTTACGCGGTCCGCACCGCGATTTACTACAGGATCACACCAGTCACCATAGCCAATTCGTAACATTGAACTTTCTAGCTTTGCTTCACCAGCTGTCATGTATTCAACCATGCTCTCATATTGGTCAGCCAATAATTGCATGTCTCCATGGTGGCGATAGTGTTCCCATGCGATCATAATTTCCGCTGCCGCCCAGTCAAACTTGTCACCATGTGTTCGTTTACCAGGCACAACTGCTGGCGCTACAAATGCCGCGGTTTGAAAGTCGCCCAAAAACTTGTCCCAAAACTTATCCATGTTGTAATTGTAGTTACCAGTGATCATTGCCGCATGAGCATCACCAGTCCAGCCAGCTCGTTCACGAATTGGACAATCCATTGGCAATGCAATTAGGTTACTTTCATATCCCCAAAGGGCCATGTCATGTATTTGATTCAATAATGGATCAGAGCTTGTAAATTTACCTACTATTTCAACATCGCTTCTAACTAAATGCGCGGTTATTGAATCTAAAGCCGGGGCATGCTCCAAACCTCGAATTTCAATGTACCTAAAACCATGCCAAGTAAAAATTGGTGTCCAGCTTTCAGTTTCATCGTCTGACGCTATATAGCCGTCCACCTGTTTTAATAAAGGCGCGCCGCCGCCACTTTTTTGACTGATCATATTTTTAGATGTGACCCATTCAGCGTAACGGAAATACACAGCTTGCCCTTTTTTAAGGCCAAGGCTTTTAACATCAACGGTTGGAATACCAGTAAAGTTTTGACCAAAATCCAATACCCAAACATTTGGCTCCGGATTCAAGATGTCTACAGGCTTAACTTCTTTAACAGCTTTAATTGCGGGCTGTAGTTGTGGTTCGAGGGATTTTGTAGGCCATTGCTCAAGCACTTCTACCTTTTGCCAACTGCTCAAATCTAAATTGGTATCTTTATTCCAACCAGCGATAGCGTTATTTGCATCAAACAATTCGCCAGAGAATACGCCTTCTTTTAATACAGGAGAAACATGGCTCAACCAATTTTTGTCACTGGCAATCACTTGTTTAGTGCCGTCGTCATAGGTAACTTCAAGTTGGGCAATAAAAGTTGGCTGACCATAAGACAAAGAGCGCTTTGGCTTTGAGCCCGATTTAGCATCAGGGTTTGTCCATTTGCTGAATGCAATATCTTCGTCATACCAACCACTGCCTAGATGCACAGCGATGATATTTTCACCTTTATTTAAAAAAGATTGAACATCATCAGTGTTATACAAAATACGTTTATCAAAATCGGTTTGACCCGGGTCCATAATACGATCATCCACATTACGACCATTTAGATATATTTCATAGTAGCCACCAGCTGTACTATGTAATCGAGCTTTAGTGATTGATTTATTGCTGTCTAATGTAAATTCATGTCTAAATAGACCTGCTGTTGCTGATGCTTCTAATTGTTTTAATACTCGTTGTTGAGTTTTTAGTTTGCTGTTTGTTAAACTTTTATTTTCTAAGTTTGCAGCAAATCGCATCCATTGCGTAACGGCTGGCGTAATTTCAGTGGGTTGAGGTTTAGCCATTTTTAGCCATTTCGCTTGCCAATCGTCCTTATTAACAAGTCCCATTTCCCAAGAATCGATGTCACTCCATTTATGTGGCGGTTTGTCACCTTCAGCCCAAACTCGAACGCGCCAATAGACGGCTATACCCGATGTAAGTGGCTTTCCTTCATATGCGATATGAACTGAACGTCGATCTTGTATTTGCCCACTATCCCATAAATCTGGTCTGCCCTCGGATATTAAGTGTTCAGATGTAGCGACTTGAATCTGATAAGCGCTTTGTGTGGTGACATTGGAATACCAAGCCAAACTCGGTTTTGGATTATGAACATTAAGCGGATTCTGATTACCTTCTACCAATAAATTAGAAGGCGCTGGATCTAAATCTTGCTTAGTTCCACAACCTACAACATTAGCAACGACAAGCAAAAGTATCGCTATTCTAGTGGCATACCAGCCCTTGTTTACGAAATACCGAGTATTGTTCATTAAATCCATCTCCTTTTAACGAGCACTTTCCTATATCGCCGCATACATAATTGCGAGTAAGTAAGAACAAGTTGATGATTTATTAGGGTTGGATATTTGTCTAAGGTAGTACTACTGGCATAAGACCAGAGAACAAATAGCATTAGCTATTTAGACTTATATATGTGTAATCCCTATTGATACTGCAACTTTAACGTTGCTTCTAATTTTATTTATTATTTTTTGTACAACTGCAAATAAACCTTAACACGCCACATGTTTAAAAAAAAGCACAAATGAGCGATTTTGACTTACAATGACTTGTCGTGGTATTTATAATACATTAGACGTTTAACGGGTTAAAACTCCAATAATTTAAAAAAAAACAATAATAAATAAATAGATAGGATTTATCTAAAGATAGAAAAAAATATTAAACAAAGTATAAAAAAGAACAATATAAATTCAAAAACAATAAACCACTCTTAGAAGTGACTATAATCGACTGGGGTTGACATGAATAATAAAGTATATATTGCACTCACCATCGTGGTGGCATATTTAGGCCTTACCGCCTGCCAATCAATCTCGAATGTATTTTCCGATAAAAGTAGTGATAAATTATATTCAGGTGCAGTTTCAACGGTGACAATACAGCAACAAGCCTTAGAAATCGGTCAGCGAGTAGCAGATTGGCAGGTAACTCAAATTGAAGCTGATAATTATGATTATTTAGCCGCTCGATATCACGATGCATCATCTAAACCTCAACATTGGATCCAAGCAGCGTTTTACATTGGATTAACAGAATGGGTAGAGGTCACCGATAATAACGTTTTGTTAAGTCACATCGAAACAATGGCAAAAGAGCAAAACTATGCATTAAGGTTATCTCGAGGTAAACATGCTGATGACCATGCTATTGGACAAACCTACCTTTGGTTAACTGAAAGAACAAATAACAAATTTGCATTTGAGCCGACAAAACAACTTTTTGATCAAATACTTGCAAATCCTTCAACTGTTACACTAGAAATGGATTCAAGCAAAAAAAGACCTAAAGCCTACGAGGGTGCTTGCCAAGATAGGTGGTGTTGGGCCGATGCATTGTTCATGGCTCCAAGAACGTGGATAAAATTAGGAAATATTACTGGAGAAGACAGATATATTAATTTTGCCGACAAAGAGTTTTGGGCAACCGTGAACTATTTGTTTTCTGAAAAACATGGATTGTATTTTCGCGACAGCCGATATTTCGATCAGAAAAGTGATAATGGAAAGCCTGTTTTTTGGAGCCGAGGCAACGGTTGGGTATTTGCGGCTTTACCTTTAATCATTGATGACTTACCAAAGGACCACCCTTCTCGCGTCCGATATATAGAGCTCTTTAAAAAAAATGCAGCTGGCTTACAAAAAATACAAAACCCAAACGGATACTGGTCGGCTTCATTGCTTGATCCAAATAAGGTTAAAACACCGGAAGTAAGTGGTACAGGCTTCATCACGTATGGATTAGCTTGGGGGGTAAATAATGGTATTTTAACTGATGATTCTTATAAACAATCAGTTATTAAAGGTTGGAACGCGTTAGTGAACTCAGTGCAGAATAATGGTCGAGTAAACTGGGTTCAACAGGTAGGAAAATCCCCTGATCCCTTGAAAAAAACCGACACTCAATTATATGGTGCAGGTGCAGTGTTACTTGCCGCATCCGAAATGACCAAGTGGACAAAGTAGAATGTATTCTCGCCGATGTAAGTCCTACAGGCGCTTAACTATGCAACCAGTACGTCGGCGGCAAGTAGCTAGTGCACTCATTATCTGCTTGTTAGCATTCATTACAGGCTGCAACAGTCACCCTGCACTAGCATCAACTATGTATGTCGCTAAGTCTTCACTGAACACACCTAGCTCAATGGTTGAAAATACAAATTTAATCGCTATTGAAGCTGAAAATTTTGCTAGCCAACATTTAGACCATAAACGCCGCTGGTTGGTTATGTCTGAAGATACATCAACACATAATTATCCAGATGCTGATCTTCCGCACTACGAAACCGCTAGCGGCAAAAGTTATATTGAAATTTTGCCAGATACGCGAGTCAATCATTATGAAACACTTGTTCGAGGTGAGAATTTTAGTGCACAAGGCGGCAATGTCGCCGTATTAACCTATCCGGTATATTTTGACAAGCCTGGTAAATACTACGTATGGTCACGCGCTTTTAGTACAGGCAGTGAAGATAATGGCGTTCATATCGGTTTAAACGGGCATTGGCCTGAAACGAGCCAGCGCGTTCAGTTTTGTCATGGTAAACACAAATGGACTTGGTCGTCAGCGCAGAGAACAATCGGTAATCATTGCGGCGTCCCAAATACCATTAGTGTTAATGTACCTACAAAAGGTGTACATACTTTAATGATTTCAATGCGTGAAGACGGATGCGAACTGGATAAACTCTTGCTGACTCAGGATGTTAACTACCAACCTAGAGGAAAAGGCATCGCTGCAAAAAGATTAGCCCCACCGCCTTTACAGGAAAAAACGGAATTGTTTGGTATTAAACAGTACAAACGAATTATAAAACCCGAAAGTTTCAAGTTCGATAAAACCAATAATGGATTTGAGGCAACATTGGCTCTAGGTCATAAAGATAGAGGTTCAAGTTCGTTGATAGTAGTGACTTTGCACGACACACATCAAAACGTGCAACCTATCGAGTTCACAATCCGTATTAATGACAAGATAATTGGTAATTTTAAGAATAACTCTTCTATCACGTTAAATAACGAATTTTATTTTATTACAGATAAAGTAAACCTTAGCAAAGGCGATGTCATTCGAGTCACAGTAACAAACCCAGGCGATGTTTTATCAATAAAAAAAATTAAAAGTCTATGGCAAGCTCTCGTTATTTCGAGAAGCCAATAATTAGTAGAGAAAGGGATAAGCAAGATGTATAAATTAACAAAAAAGCCCGTAATTCACTTTAAGAAAGGATTACTCAAAATAAGCTGTGTAACATTAACAGCCTTAGCGTTAGTCAGCTGTTACTCTTCAACAACACATACTAACTCCGACGCTAAAAATACAGTCAACACTAAAGATAATCAAAAACAACCGAACATACTATTTATTCTTGCCGATGATCATCGTTGGGATCTAATTGGTAAATATCACTCTATTATAAAAACCCCGACACTCGACCAACTTGCAAATCAAGGCACTGTTTTTAAGAATGCTTTTGTTACGACACCAATTTGTGCTTCGAGCCGTATTAGTATTTTAACGGGGTTAACAGAACGGACGCACGACTTCACATTCAGTCGCCCAAAAACAGGAAAAGTGGAATCGGCCAATATGTACCCCGCAATATTGAAGAAAAACGGCTATCGTTCGGCACTTGTGGGTAAATATGAAATCAACATGTCAGGTCAACATAAAGATAGATTTGACTATTTTAAACCGCTATTGCACGAGAAAACAGGTGAGTTTAAAGGTAAAAATTTGCCACAGACTTATTACATTGCTGAGTTGGCCAAAGATTTTATCGAACAATCCAAAAATACAAACCAGCCTTGGACAATGTCGGTAAACTTTTGGAACCCCCATGCATTAGACAAAGATAAAGAAGATCAATTCCACTACCCGCCTGAATTTGAAAACTACTATTCAGATGTCACTATTCCACCTGCAAAATTATCTGACAACGAATATTTTGAACAGTTACCCGAGTTTTTACAATTATCGATTGGCCGCGTTCGTTGGGAGTACCGTTTCAGCAACGAAGCCATGTACCAAAAAATGGTCAAACGTCATTACCGAGCTATCAGTAGCGTCGATAAGGCCGTAAGTATGTTGATCCAAAAACTAGAAGAGACTGGCATGGCAGACAATACAATTATCATTTATACCGGCGATAACGGGTATGCATTAAATGAACGTCAACTTGCTGGAAAATGGTTTGGTTGGGAAGAAGATCTACGTGTCCCTCTCATCATTTACGACCCTCGTAATAAACAAGATCAAGCAAAAGAAATCACAAAGATGGTGCTCAATATCGATATCGCACCAACGATTTTAAGTTTGGCCGGCGTTGATGCACCACAAACATACCAAGGGAAAAGTTTACTCCCTATGTTAAATGACAGTGATGAAATACAAGACTGGCGTACCGAGTTTATGTTTGAGCATATGTATCAGCCTAAGCGCGTGTTCATTCCACCCGTTGTAGGTGTCAGAACTGAAGATTGGAAATATTTCGACTTCCATAAGCAAAATCATGAGCGGTTATACGATCTGAAAAACGATCCTGATGAAACAACTAACCTAGCAAACGATCCGAAATATCAGCACGTGTTAAAAACACTTAGCGAAAAAACGGATTTGTACATTAAAAAATATGAACAAGCTAGAACGGATGAAGTTAAGCAACGGCCCTCTTTCCTAAATCAACGGAATTAAAGTCCCTTTTATTAATGTACTCAAAAACAAAAAGCCTTTGTCATTTGTATGACAAAGGCTTATTAAATTAATGATAGAAACTATAACAACTACTTAATTACAAAAATTTAACTGCGATATTTAGTTATTCTAAAAAGTCTACCTATCTTTAAATTTCTGAAGATGCTGTTGCATTATCATTCTTCTCAATACTGCAAATAATCCAAGCATAAACAATATAAATGGCATTGTGGAGCCTCCAGAACTGTCGCTGTCCTTTGGTTTATCTTCGAGGTCATCCTTTTGTGATTGCACAACTTTTTCCTTTACGATAATTTGCATGGTCACTTCCGCTGTAAGTCCTAAATTATCAGTTGCTACCGCTTTCACCACATGAGACCCAACGGGTAAGTCTGTTAATGAAGAATCAGTTTGTGTCCACTGATACGGGGCCGAAGTCAGCGTTGAAACTTCTACATTATTAACAAAAAGAGCGACTTGCTTTATAGAGCGCGTGTTCATTGGTGAAGACGCTGTAACGTCAATGGTCAAACTATCATAACCTTCCTCAACTGTTTGTGTTGAGTCATTAAAACTAACTAAAGGTGCCTGAATAGTTTCTTCAATAATTAAATTAGCTAAAGCTTCTGCCATTAAGCCTTCACTGTCGGTTGCCACAGCTTTAATAGTATAAGAACCGACTGAAAAATTGAGTAATTCTTCACTAAGCGATGCAGAGTGCCCCCACTCGTACGGAGCAACAGCCTCCTTGCGAATCAAATTATCGTCGACATACAGTTCCACATTTTCGATAGTTCGTCCTAAGACTGGCGTCGAGGCATTAACACTAAGTGAAAAACTATTATACCCCTCAAACATTGTGTAAATGTCCTGTGGGAAAGTGACAATCGGAGTTGGGTCAATAACAGTCAAAGACATCGTCGTTTCCGCAGTCTCTCCCTCACTGTCTTTAACAATGGCTTTTAACTCATATGAGCCGACACTTAAATTTTGTAGGTTAGGCTCTTCGAATGACCATTTAAATGGCGCTGTGTTCTTTGTTGATATCAACGTTTCATCTAAATAAAGGCTAACCTGCGAAATAGTACGCGTATCATTAGGAGTATCAGCAATAACGTTAATGTCGACACTGTCATACTCTTTTAACAAGGTGATATTGGTAGTTAAGAATGCAACGGTTGGCGCTGACTCCACAACGTTTACCGTCATAAATGCTTGAGATGTATCACCAACATTATCAACAACTACAGCCTTCACTTCATAAGAGCCTAGCGTTAAATTTTGTAACGCTAAGGTACTTTGTGTCCATGTGTAAGGAGCGGTATTCAATGTTGATATAAGTTCTTCATCTAAATATAAAGCCACACTTTCAACATATCGCGCGGGATCGGTTACAGAAGTCATTGCCGATAATGATATGTTGGAATAGTCTTCAACCAATGTTATTTCCGTTTTTTCAAAGTTCACGCTTACTTGAGAAATATCTAGGTCAATAATTTGGATATAAAGTGGGAGAGAATTACCCACCCCTTTTTCCATTAAGTAGTAATAAACTTTTCCATCCTTAATATAGATGGTTCCATGAGCAAACGTTGGTCCGTCTGTTGCTTCATAAACTCGAGTAAACTTATTTGTACCGCCTGTTGCAACTTCAATATAAGGTCGACCTCCGCTAAGTCCAATGACATATATATTGTCTCCAGCTGTATAAATCGATGAGGCCCCAACAAAATTTGTGTCGATAATAAACTTATCCGATCCGGAAGGTTTATAAGAATGGATATAGACTTTTTCTTTTGGGATATCAGAAAAACCAAATTCGGCAGCTTCTGAAGAAGAGTTATTGGTTTGCACTAAACTGATTATATGAATATCACCGCGAGCTGTTACCGTCCAATCGAAATCTTGAACAATATAGACTGAGTTAGGTTGTTCATGAGATATATAATCACCAGGCTCGAAAACTTTTATCTCATCAGAGTTAACTAACGGCCAAGTCATTGGGTCGCCATTGTGATTGAACCATTCTCCAAAACCTTCAGGATGATCAGAATACGCATAATAAACACCATTTTGATATTTATATTTATCGTCGTTGTCACTACTTCTTTGCTGGAAACCAACTCTAAGTTTTCCGTTCAAATACTTCATGTTGCCATACAGGCCCCAATTGTATTCATTCCCCGCATTTTTTTGATTGTTTAAATTAAATTTTGTAAATGTAGACCAGGTTTCTGTTTCAGCATTATAACGGTTAAACAAATAAGCCCCATTGTTGTTGCCTCCTAAGCGCATATAGAGCAATAACGTACCGTCTGAGGTCGCAAAAAACTTGGGATATGTCAGACGGGCAAAGTTTGCTTTATCAGCAATGTCGCCCGTCATAGAAAGGTGTTTGTAATCATTCTCACCTTGACTAACAGCACTTGTATCTTTAACAAATTTATCTAATGTAAAATCGCCATCGGCAACATCTGCTGTACCTGCAACACTGTATGAGTAGCGAAAGAAATCATCTTTAAATTTGCCATCATGATTATTGTCATCATAGGCGTGCATGTCATAGACCATGTGAATGGTTCCGTTAATAGGACTAACAGCCAAACCTATCGTATTATGTGACTCACCAATTAACGGATCGCCCCTGAAGCCGGTGTGCTGGTGCGGAAATTCAATGTCTACTGTGCTACCGGTTACAGTATTAAGCCTAGTTAACATTACGTGGCGGTCATCTTTACCGCCACGGTACCAGGTCATAAATACATAGTGTTTATAGCTTTTAACCGCATCTCCATGCGCTGAAATACTGCGTCCAAAGAAAAAATCATATTTATCACCAGTATTTGCAGTATGTACATTTCCATAGTCAAGATCGACGCCATCAAAATATAACCCATTATCGGCAATTTTTACTTGAGTTTCTAATGTCACTGCAGCGTTAAGTTGTAAAGAAGCTAACATCAACGAACCTGAAAACAGACTTATTAGCTTTGCAAAAAAAGTAAAAAGAACAGTGCAAACAGAGTTAAATATAGCCAAATTCTTTGTCGGCGACCGTTTAAATTCTATCAACCGGCTTATATACGTTTTAATTTTATTCACTATTAAACCTCATTTATTATCATTTTTATATTGTGTTAAACGGGGTTAAACCAGTTATCGCTATATAACAGCAACAATGTTCGACTATTAGCCCCCTGTAAATGTGCTAATTTTAATTCGAACTGTTTTACCACCATGTACAATGACACTAACAGTCAAAATAAATCATTACAAACCATTTGAGATCATATCAGTCACTAAAACAAGTGTTGGTGAGTGATATATGATAAAAATACAAAACAGCTTCTAGTTCTGCCATTAACAAACAAGAAAATAAACACTTTAAATACATAAACTTAAACAAGAAAATCCCATTTGAAAAGTAGTAGCGGCCTACAGAACAGCGGTTTACAACGACAATTAATCATGGTTTAAGCACAAACTAGAGTTACCATTTTTACTTTTTTAATTACGTTTTTAATTTAATTAAACTCGGTATTTCGAGTGCAATAAGTTTTAAATTCAACATGAAAAATATGTATGCCGTGACCACCAATGGTTAAGAAACACTCAACACAACACAAGAAAAACACAGCACAACTAAGTTAAATCAACAACTTAAAAAAACAAGACATTAAAAAACGATTGGTAAAAACTAATTATAGGAGCTGTCATTTCATTAATTTTTTTTCTACTGTTTAAAGACAAAATTAATTAACCCGACAAATTAAGTTAATTTATGAGCTATATTGATTATTTATGACCACTAATGTAGTTTGGTTGTTGCACAATAAAAATTATAAATAAAATTAGTTCCAATCACAGGCGAGAAGCTCATGGGAAAAATAAAAACAAGTAATACAAATGTTAAACACAAGTCGAAACTACTCGGCTATTCAACAGGTGTTTTAATGACTTTGTTTGCACCTTCAATTTTAGCTGCGGAAATTCAGGCCGCCATTGACAGCAAAAATAAAGAATCTAAAGATTTAGAAGTTATTGAGGTAACAGGCATTCGGGACTCACTCGAAAATGCTCTTAATACCAAGCGCGAGGCGGATTCGATTGTAGACGCTATATCTGCCGAGGATATTGACGGTTTGCCAGCCCTTGATTTAGGGGAAGCATTACAGGCGATTCCAGGTATTCAACTTAATACTGACGATGGCTCAAGAAATTCAGAAATTAATTTACGTGGATTACCAGGTGGATATGCAAAAGTAACGGCTGAAGGTCAATCTTTTGCAACACCTAGTCGTAGCCAAGGAATAGTTGGAAACTCAAATCCATTTGGCGCTTTTGAGGCCGGTGTTTTTGATGGCGTTACAGTTATTAAAGCCCCTACTGCTGACATGCAAGAAGGTGGTATCGGCGGTATCGTAGACAAAAAGTTACAACGAGCGCTCGGTAAAAAGGACGGACAATATTCCTTTAGCGTTGGAAGCCGATATGAGGAACTCGCAGATAATTGGGATAAGACAATTAAGTTTTCAGCCTCTAAGCATCTGATCAAAGACAAGCTCGCAGTAGCATTTAAAGTTTCAGCTTCAGAACAAAACTTTCGTCGTGATACGGCAAATTTCACGCAATATACTTCATTAAATACCGTAGATAATAATTCAATTAAAGACACAACATTTATTTCAGCCGACGACTTAAATGCCTACAAGTCTCAACATGGCATTACCGATCCACTTGCCATCGTAAAAGTCATAGGCAAAGCTGGTCAAGTTACCGAAAATTCCCGTGGAGACCGTATTTCAGCCACTGGTAATATTGAATTTAAGCCAACAGACGCATTTAAGATCGGTGCAAACTTCCTTTTCACAAAACGAGATTTAGGTGAAAGTAATATGGAAGATGTGCAGTTTTATATTGATAGTAACGATAATAATGGCAACCAAAATACGCAACGAGTAATTCCAATCGGAGCGCCTATTCAATTGAGCAATAACGCTAATCCGGACTATGTTGAAGGATTACACCACCCAGACTTAGCAACAATTCCTGTCTATGCCGTGACTCATGCAGAAATGACGAACGTGTCCTGGACTCCATCTAATCGTTTATCATCAAGTAAAGAAGAAGCTAAAGGAATTTTTCTATATGCAGATTACCTCACCGACAATTGGCATATTGACGGTACGATTAGCGTCTCAGAGGCGGAAAGTGAGGGTATTCTGACTGGCTTAGACTTGAGACATACCAACAAACGTAATAATCAGTACTATACCGATTTAGACAGTGGTGAGCGACTTAACTTCTCGCCAACAGGTATCAACGGGGTCATTAATACGGGTAACGGTAACTTAAATAATGCCTTTGCAAGTATTAGTGGATATGACGATTATCTTTATTCAGATGTTAACGGCATTTTCAGCCAAGTTGATCCAGAAACAGGCGAACTTATATATGATCTTGGAGACAACGCGTGGAAACGCTTTGGCAATGGTTGGGAATCAGTTCCACTTACGAGTTTTGGCAGTAGATTAGATCCTAAAATCAATCAGGGCGATTTAAATGATTTCCCAGCGGGTTATTTTCCAGCCGCTCCAATTGCTTTAACTCCCGAACAAGAAGCAGCATTAACGCCGGAACAAATCGAAGAACGCGCCGCTCAAAGCCAAGCAAGAGCTGATGCTATCGCCAAGTTTGGTGGCAAGTCACTAGATTACTATGTTAATGGTCGGGTTACACGTCCGATTCGAGAGTTTGAGTCCGGTGAACTTAATTTTGAACGTTATTTAGAAATTGGCACTAGTGCATTTTCTTTTACCAGCTTAAAGTTTGGTGCGCGTCATTCTCGTGAAACACTACAAGTTGAAGATCTTCGTGTTGGCGGAGGCGGCATGAACTTGTCACAAATAGGCCGCGATGTCCTATACAAAGAAAAATTATCTTCTGATGAACAAACAGTCTACTTTAATGGTGACTATGCTGGTCATTATGGTTCAGATGCAGGTTGGTCAGTACTAGATTCACAACATTTAGCGACTATTGTTCAACAAGATATGACCCCTTATGATCCACAAACAGGCGAAGTTGTCGAGAATTACGATATTGCCGATCCAACAGGTTTTCCAGTTAAGTTAGAAAATGCGACTACATCGCCAGCTTATGGATTAAACCAGTTTTATCGGAATAACTTTTATGCCGATCAAGCGATAAACGCCGTATATTTAATGGGTAAATTTGAAGGTGAAATCGGTAACATTTTATACACAGGTAACGCCGGTATTCGTTACGTTGAAACGACTAATGACGTTATTGGTCAGGGATTTGATGATGAAGGAAAAGGTATCGCAGTATTAGTCGAAACTGATTACGCAAATACATTACCTTCATTTAACGCGGCCTTTGAATTATCAGAAGACATTGTTTTAAGAACTGCTTATTCAAAGGCGCTTGTAAGACCTAATTTATTGTCTCAAACCCCAAGCCCAATTAATGACAACGGCCGTTCTACGGTTAAATTAGAAAATGCAAAAGCGGAAGTTCTGCCCTATACCGCACAAAACTATGACTTATCATTAGCTTGGTATAATCGTGAAGGTTCTGCCATCTCAATCGGAATGTTTGTTAAAGACATTGAAGGTAAAATTCAAACCCAAACCATATGTCCTGTAGGTGAACACGAAAAGTGGGACGTTGGCGAGTTAGAGCACATCGACGATGGCTCTTCTTCAGGTCTATGCCAGGAAATCGGAGAATTTGAAACTGACGACGGCGAAATTCTTACTAACCGTAAAGTCACAATTAAAGAAACGTTCAATAGCGATATTCCAATCACAGTTACAGGATATGAACTTGCGATTCAGCAAAAGCTTGACTTCTTACCTTACCCTTGGAACGGATTTGGCGGCGTATTTAACTTTACCAAAATTGACTTAGATGAAGGCGAAGGTGCGCCTATGACTCGTATTGCACCGCATTCAGCAAATCTAATTGGGTATTACGAGAACGATGGTTTCAGCCTTCGCTTGGCTTATAACTGGCAAGATGAAAAACTTTTAAGTACCGACGGCGTTACAAACTTCCTTGGAAGTGATGCCCGTACTCAAACCTCAGGTGGTCGTCTCGATTTATCCGCGTCATACAAGTTTGCAAAAGGGTTTAATTTCAACTTACGAGCATTCAACCTAAATAACCGTCAGGAATATGAATACATAGGTGGTAACGAAGACGCCATCAGTCGAATTCGTTACGCCGGGCGTATCTATACTGCTAGTTTAAGTTACAGTTTCTAAGCAATCATAAGACGAAAAATATTTACAGGACAATTAACATGAAAAAAGAAATCTTAGTTTTGTCTATGATTGCCAGCCTAACGGGTTGCGACCTAGACAACAGCGAAGCAAAAAAAGTACCTGCTGATTTTAATAACGAGTTTACAACTAAATTAGGTTTTGACGGCACATCTGGCGAAGGCCTAGACGTTGAAATAACTTTCGGCCATGGTTCTGCTTCGGGAGTAATTGGTGTCACCGACGTTAACTATGGAGAAGCTGATCCCGATTACAGCTTAATTCCTGAAGCTGAATTTGGCACTTTTATAATGACAAAAGAAGGTGACGGTGTATGGACTTACGATTTGGATGAAACTCATCCACAGGTAGCGGCACTGCAGGGTAATCCTTCGGCCTCTCTTACCGATTCGATAACTTTGACGTCTCTTGATGGTACAACTTCACAGTTAAACATCATCATTAACGGCACACCTGCTGATAGCCCCGCTGAATTTCGGGGAGCAACAGTTGCCAACGTATCTCTGACCGAAACATCCGCCTTTGGAAAAGCCGAAGTTTATGATGAAAATTTCGAACAGTCTATGTTTAAACCTGTTGATGAAGTAGGTTATGAAGTTGTAGCAAAATATGGAACTTTTATAATTCATGCCGATGGTCGTTGGGAATATGAGTTAGATAAAAGACACCCTGATTTACAGACCTTAGTAACACCGGAAGACGCAACGGACGAAACTTTTACCATTTATTCTGCAGACGGTACTGAAGTTGAGTTTAAAGTAAATATTACCGGTGCGCCTTTAAATTTTGCTGTTCAAATTCCTAGTGAAACTGATCAAACCAGCATTTTTGCAATTGATTTTCTCCACGGAGGCTTGACCCCTGAGGATGTTAATGATGGAAAAATTACATTTAGAGCTAAAGTAACAGACGATTTAGCGACATATGGCAACTTTGGTTTTACCTGTAGCAGATGGAATGGTAACAATGATGGTGGTGGTGATAACCGAAGGCTAGCTCAGTTTTGGATGCAGCCCGAAGGGCTATTTGAAATGTGGTCTGCTGAAATAAGTCCGGGTGGAAACTATCAAAATGGGTCGGCAGACTACGCAAAAGATGAAAACAATCAGTTCATAACCGAAAAAGTCGTGTTCGATCAAATGTTCATTCCAGGCGAGTGGGTCGAGCTTGTAATGTCTTGGACATTTAGTACTGCAACAAACTTATCTTATATCACATTATCTTTTGACGATTCAGTAGCAACCTCACAACATGGTGCGATTCCTGATGATCCAAAACAAAAAATAGTGGCCCAAACGGTGGCTGGAAGCTCATTATACAAATGCCTTGATGAAGCTCGTTTCTATGTAAGAAAAAATGTCGATAACGGCGGTGTTGGCGCAATGCTAATTGATGACATTAAATTCTACAAAAACATAGATGCTGATATAAAGTTTGATACTCCTGACTTTGAAGAAAGCTTTTCTAATAACAGTGATGGTGACCCGGTAAAAGCGTCTGGAGAACCTCGTTATCAAAATGTCACGACTGACAATATTTCAGTAGTTCGTGATCTGTAATAACGAAAACCAAACCATTCATTAAACACAGGGGAGATTTACTTCCCCTGTGATTAGAAAAGAAATCGTAAGAAGGAAAACAATAATGAAAAAACAATTCCTAACTTTAGCAATTATCGCCGCTTTAGGTGCATGTAGCAGTGATGACGAATCTGGCGTATCAACGCCAACCCCTGCCGACATAACAGGTGACAAAACAGGTACAGCAACAAAAGCGGCCAATGCGACAGGAACTTTGACCGTAAATGACGTAAACCCAGGTGAATCTTTAGTTTATCCATCCACCACCACTGGACTGTATGGAACATTTTCCATTAATGCTGCCGGTGAGTGGGAGTACAAAATCGATACCGCTAATGAACAGATTATTGCGCTTGTTAGCGCGGCAATGGACCCACTAGTCGAGTCACCTTTTACCATTACTACAGCTGACGGTACGACCGAAAACATCTCTATTTCGGTCGCTGGTATTGACGTTCCTGCTACATTTAGCGGAGCTTTGAGCTATTCTGTTGTTTATGATGATGGTAATGCCAATGCAACCGTCACAGTACAAGATGATAACCCTGCAGAAGCAAGCTTTGCACCCGATCAAACCCCTATTGCAAATTACGGTGCAGTTACGTTTGATTCGGTCTCGGGTGAGTGGATGTATGATTTAGATGAAAGTATTGAAGCAGTTAAAGCACTAAATTATGTTGAAGATACTGACACTCCTCCATCGGTGGAGGATACTTTTATTATTAAGTCACTAGATGGCACTGAGCAGGTTGTAACAATCCGAGTTTTAGGTTCTCAGCTAATTGATGCTGATATCGACGGTATTCCAGGTGGGGTAGACGTCGAACCAGAAGAAGGTCAAGAGCCGGTTCGCAACCCAGATGTATTTGTTAATATAAATGCTGGCAATGCAGATGGGATGCTAATTATTACTGACCCCAACTTTGAACAAGAAAAGTTTGAAGTAATGTCGGATATTACGTCGACATATGGTACCTATTCAATAGATGAGTCTGGTTCATGGACGTATACATTAAATGAAGAACTTGATGCAATTAAAAATCACAAAGGAGACGGTGTAACTTTACCCGATCCACTGATTGATGAGCTAGCAATTTCGTCAGCAGATGGCACAACTGCAACTATTCCTATTAATATTAACCCGCTTGTCGGCGGTAATTTAGCAGCCCATCTAGGGAGCTCTGATGGAAAAGATGCTAAATGGGCCATTGATATACAGGACTTAACAGCTGTTCAAGGAAAAGCCTCTTTTATTGGTGAGTATCCCAACGAATCAACAAAAGATGTAAAATTGATATTTAGTGGTAGCAAATGGAAAGGCAAGGAGCTACATAGGACTTATCTTGCTTTAACGGTGAGATCCAATGGTGAGTTACGTTTGAATAATGAAACAGGTAATGGTAAATACCACACATTAGATAATACAATTGAGAAAGGTAAACCATTTTTAGTGGAGTTCACTTGGGATAGTTCAGCGGGTACACCTGCTTTACTTTCTTTGTATATTGATGGCAATCCGATTTCCTCTGATGCGATGACAATTAATGAAGACAATACCTTCTCGTCAATGACCGTTGGTGGTAGCCTTCAAAACAACGGCCCTGGTTACTTCGATGTGCAAACTAAAGGAGGCTCTCCATTCATAATAGACGACTTCACACTCTATTCTGATGTTGCTGGCAATACCGAGGTATTTAGCGAAACATTTGAAAGCTCAGATGATAACGAGTTTTTAGAAGGTAAAGAGTTTACTTATGACAAACTGTATACTTCAGGTTCGAACGGCTCTACAGCTAATTCAGCGTCACTGGTAATTCCATTGACCAAACCATAAACCTGTAGAAGTTATTCTCATAACTAAAGCGCTACTTTTGTAGCGCTTTTTATTTTCTGTCACTAAATAAAACAGAAGTAATTGAATTTATTTAATATGTTTTATCTATATAGTTTACTCTGACCTAACTCAATAAAAAAGCGCCCGTAGGCGCTTGCTCAATCTATATGTGACCGATTTACGGCCAGGTGGAGCGTTAATTATAACTACAAATAATCAACACGCCCCTGAGCTTGAAATCGCTTTATATCTTTTTCAGTGACACAACCTCGATAGGCACCTGGAATTAACATAAAGTCAGGATTTGCCTCTTTAGATGAATAATAGATCTGGAATATCATCTCTTTTAATTTACGGTAACGCTTTGACAAGGGGGTATTCGCATCAGCAAATGCCCTACTGTCCATAAGTTTGACTAAAGACAAACGATCGACAAACGGCAGCTGTTTATAAGGCGCACTAAAAGTGTCCTCAGCTAGCTTCTCGATTTGACTTATCAAAATACGAAACTGGTGTTTTGTTTCTTTACCGGCCCAAGTTATCATCATTCCGTCCAAAACAGGGATCACCTGCGCATCTGTCGCACCGGGAGTGTCTGTTTCTGGGATCATGATTTCAGCGACATCGACTAAGGTGGTCATATCTTCTGCTGTAAAAAATTGGCCATCATTCGTGACTTCAAACAGCGCGTTAGTAGGATTTGAAATGCCAGCAAGTAATGGAGCTGAAACCACAAGCAAACTAGAGCCGATAAATATTCTGCGGCTTATATTTACACATTCTTTTGTCATTTTATCCTCTCTTTAATTCGTAACTGGCGTTCTATCATCGATACCTCGGATATCCAGTACATCAAATTGGCCCTTCATCACATTGGCCCTTCATCACATTGGCCCTTCATCACATTCGTAGAGCTATTTCCGCCAATTTTTAGTTAGTACAAACATTAACTCATGACGATTTTTATATCGCGCTTAGTTGGTTTATCTTTTAGCTTATCTTTTAGCTTATCTTTTAACTTATCTTTTAACTTATCTTTTAACTTATCTTTTAACTTATCTTTTAGTTCAATTTTCAAGATACTTTATCCGAGGGATCAATTTAGTTCGGTAATCTCAACATTTCTAAATCGAACGACGTTATCCGTAGTGCCTGTTTTAAGTAACTTTTTGCTACCATGATGTTGCAGACCAATAACGCCTACTTTATCTTTGATATCAATTACATGAGTTGTTAACACATCATTGATGTAAATTTTAATTTCACTTTCAACACATTCGATTCGGATCGAATTCCAATCAAGGTGTTTATATGCAGACATATGTTTTTCAGTCCATTGCGGAATAAACGACTTAATAAAATCACTATCGCGCTGCGACCGTTTTGGATTAGAGTGCACAGGGTGTAGCCATTTCCGACGACCTTGATCAAAAAAACCACCAGTCCATTTACGTGGACTAGGATCTACTTCCGCCTGATAACCCACTACATATTTGCCGTTATCCCCTTCCTTTATTTGTCCTCTAAAAATAATACCTGAATTACTATATTCTTTGACATTAGGCATCAAAACTTCTGCTGTAAGGATAAAATTCCGATAGCTTTTTTTTGTTGTAAAAAACCAGTTTTGAGTGGATTGTAATAACACTTCCCCTTCAACAAATCGAGCTTGCCCATATGAGTAGACATTATCAAAATGGCTTAAATCCTTATCTAACAATAGCGTTTTATTTGCCTTTAAATTATTACTGCTACAACCTATGAGCAATCCTGATAATAAAACACAGCCAACTGCTAATTTCTGTTTATCTATAAATTTTTTCAAACCAAACTCCAGTCTAAATACAACAGCCCCCAGCCTAAATACACAGACTAAAATAACTGTCCAGCATATCTTAACTGCCATAAACGATAATAATTTCGAAGGGTCGCCTAATGAAAATGTTCAAATAGATTCGACAAATCGTACCTCTATTTTTTGAACTGCAAATGAGGGTAACTGAGTAGGTAATATCACCCACGTTTCTCCATTAGGCTCTACCACAATGTTATGATCCTGCCATTCAGTCCACTTTAAGTCCTGTGACTTAGCATATTTGTGTCGGTTGTCTAAATAGACTTTAACTCCTTGTTCATTCAATAAACTCATAGGCGAAGCTGTTATATGAACGCCAGCTTTGCGCCAGCCACCTTGGCTTTCATCAACTAGTGACAAAGGGAACTCTTGATAGAATTTTTGATGAGCAATGTTACTTTGATCAATGGACCCGATTCGATATTTAAAGCTTGCTTTCGATGGTGTGTTTATCTTTAAGCGAACATCGACATTTTCAGGTTGGCGATACGTAAAGTCTTTTCGGTTAAAATTGTAGATCAACACATCGTAATCTTGACCTTTAGTAGATTTAGTAAAAATGCCATCAATAATATTGCTATCATCATTACTAGGTCTAATGTCAGATACTTGATTATCAAAGATTTGATTCCCCAACATTGAATATAGAGCCAATTGCGTCAAGGCTTCCGGCGCATAATGGCCTCCTGTTGCATTGCCCCATTGATAAACATCTCTGATATTGTGGGTTAACATCATCTTTGCAAACATAGCAAAAAACGACGCACTATGTGATGTTTGAACACTTTCAAACCCACCACGTTTCATCTTAATTATAAATTTGAATTCATGTATTTCGAAGTTAGCTTTTTCGTTCCAATCTGGGTGCGTTGTAATTGGTGCAATATCATGTTGATAGACATATTCCATATCCATCTCATGGGGTTTAGTAATATGTGGATAATAAGAAATAGCAATAAAATCGTAGTGTACATCATGAGCCTTAGCCCAAGAGACAAAGTGCCTTGCATAAGAATCTTCTTTATTTCCAGTATAATCGACATAGCGCCCTTTGAAAGATGCTTCTCGAAAGTGTGTCCCTATTTTTGCATTAGGCAGAACCGCGTGAACAGCCTTTACCGTATTTTGGTAGTGAGCAAAAAATTCCTCTCTTGTAGCAGACCAATGCTGAGGCCGAGTGTCAATTTCTGAACCGACACGAAACCGCCAGGATAAAACAACATCCCGCCCATAATGTTCAACTAGATGCTCCATAAACGCTTTTATATAGCGAGCCCACGCATCAGAATCATTAGGTGGTAATGAATTACCGTAAACAGCATTTGCGTCTTTTTTTAAATAATGAATGCCATCTGGTTTATCAACTAAAGTTAAGCCATTTTGAAACGCCCAGGGCGGGTTATCCAAAACAATCTGAAAAATGTCCCAATCTTTATCTAACCATTTATCGATCCGTTTTGTAGCTTGAGTAAAATCATATACATACTTTGAACCGTCCCATTTATAGGTATCTGCCTCGGTGTTTTTTGATGCCCATCCCCCTAACATACGAACGGTGTTAACTTTCGGACGGCGACCAAATGTGGCGGGAACCGAGTTAGGTGAGCCTTTATGGGTACGAACTGCAACATCAAAAAAATCATACACCTGACTATTTATAGTTGAGTCGACAGTATAGTCAGCAGATAAAATCACATCTGCACCTTTGTTAATACTGTTAACATTAATAACTCCAATTCCACGGCCTTTGTTCACCGCTTCATATGAACAGCCGGTAGTTAGCAGTAAAACGGTGAAAATACACATTAGCATCTTTATTTTCACAATTACTTTGTTTGCACTTATCTGTATTTTCAATTCCCTATCCTCTTACTAACCTAAAATAACGCGCATTTATGTTTAAGCGTTTAATAAATCACTTTAAATCAAACAAACCATAAATAATCAAAATTAATAAAAACAAATCACAGCATGTCAAATATAATAATAAATGGATTTATACACAAACCTGAATCGTCTCAATAAAATAATATTTTAAGCCGTAATGAGGTTGAACTGATTAACAGGGATTAACCGTTCAACCCATTACCTGCTTGTGACAAGTCTTTTGCCTTATTTAACTACAACATACCTTTGTTCATTAAATCGGCTGCATAATCTGCTGCTCTTGCTGTTAATGCCATATAAGTTAAAGAAGGGTTTTGTGCAGTGCTAGACGACATAGCCGCTCCGTCCGTGACAAACAAGTTTTTTACATCATGAGTTTGAGACCATTTATTTAAAACCGACGTTGTTGGATCAGATCCCATTGCTGCCCCGCCCATTTCATGGGTCCGAGCACCGAGCATAATATGACGTTTATCAGGTTCAATTTTTACTTTGATGTTTGTGCAGCCCCCGACTTCCAACATTTCACGTATATCGATGGCGGCTTGTTTAGTCATTTTTCGCTCATTGTCACCAATCTGAGCATCGATATGTAATTGCGGTATTCCCCATTGATCCGTTTTTGTGGGATGTAACGTCGCTCTGTTGTTATAGTTCGGCAAAATTTCCGCATACATAAATGCTCGAATTTTCCATTGCATCGGTTTACCGACTTGAGATTTTATTGCGGCACCAATACCCTCACGTTTCGCTGCGTTACCCGTTTTAGCTCTTGCTCCCGCTGTAACTTGAAATCCATAGCCTCGGACAAAATCAACATCGTCCGTTTGTTCATGTCTATAATTTGGAATATAGGTAGCAATTGGCCGGCGACCTATCGAAAACTTATCTTCAAAACCAGGAATGGTTGCTTCAGCACGTACACCGGTGAAATGGTCCATAATGTATCGCCCAACCGCACCGCTAGAATTAGCAATACCATTTGGAAAGCTTTTTGATTTTGAATTTAGCATTATCTGAACCGAGCCTAATGCAGAAGCACAGAGAAAAACGACCCGAGATTTATAACTGCGTTGCTCTTTAGTTTTAGCATCAACGACAGTTACACCGGAGGCGTTCCCTGACACTTCATCATAATCCACGTGCGACGCTATTGCATCGGTAACTATAGTTAAATTACCCGTACGTTGAGCACTCGGTAAGGTGGCGGATAATGAGCTAAAATAAGCTCCAAACGTGCAACCTCGCTTACAATATGAGCGGGCTTGGCATTGCGCTCGCCCCAATGATTGTTGCTCTGTAGTCGGCTCTGTCAAATTGGCTGTACGGCCAATAATCAAACGTCGGTCTTCATAATGTTTTGCTATATTGTCGGCAACGTACTTCTCTGCACAACTCATTTCCCAAGGCTTTTGAAATACGCCATCAGGTACCGTCTCTAGGCCATCTTTATTACCTGAAACACCAATGTATGACTCGACGTAATCGTACCAAGGCGCTAAATCTTCATATCCAATTGGCCAAGGAACCCCATACCCATCTTTTTCATTAGCTTCAAAATCTTTTTTGCCCCAACGTAACGACATCCGCGCCCATGTTAGAGACCGCCCTCCAAGCTGGTTACCGCGAGTCCACATAAATGGTCTATCTTTTGGGTATGAATATGGCATTTCTTTTTCATCTGCAAAGAAATGCATAAACTCTGTTTTGAGTTTGCCGAATTTTCTTTTTAACATCCGATATCGGTTTTCTTCATCAAAGAATTCCGACCCTAAATTTCGGTTTTGCAACTCCCAAGGCGATTGCATATCTTTATATTCGGGACCACGATGCTCGACATGACGACCTCGTTCAATAACTAAAGTTTTAAAACCCTTTTCGCAAAATTCTTTTGCAGCCCAGCCTCCAGTAATACCAGACCCGACAACAATAACGTCGTACTCTTGAACTTCTGTTTTATCGCTTAACATCTAAATAAACCTTATCTTTTATTCTTAATCCTTTGTGCCTTAGGCAACAAGATTTAATTTCTATTCCAGATCCCGAAACGCTTATTTCGTAATAACAAACAAAATAACATCAAATAATTAATGCTTATTGCGCCACCAGAGGCTTCACTCTTTTTGTCTTTTGAATCTTGATTTTCATTGGGATCTGCTGCTTCTATGTCGTTATCTTGATCGTCGGAACTATCTACTTCTTCAGTAATCGACTCGTCCACCTTTTGTTCAACGGTAACCGTTAAAACATTTGAATTGACTTTTTGTTGGTTTGCGGTTGTTGCAACAAGATCAATCGCATAATTGCCAGCTTCTAGAGGTACCCAATTAAATGAATATGGTTCACTTTCCGATTGTTGAACGACTTTATTATTGACGCGCAATTCAACAAGTCGGGTTGTGCCAATATTTAATTCAATCGTACCGGTAATTGAAATCACCTCACCAATGTCATAAGTTTTATCGTCAAGCTCGTCTAATATCGCTTTAAATATAAAAATATCAGGAGTGATGTTAAACAATAGTGGTTCAGAAGATTTAATCGCTCCGTCATTTCTCTTTGCCATCGCAGTTATTGCCTGAATGCCATAATTTTGGGGCTGCCAATTAAATTGAAATGGCGCAGATTCATCCACGGATATTTCCGTACCATCAACATAAAATGTTACCGACGTAACTTGTCCGCTATTTGTGTTTGGAATAGCTTCTAGTTTGATTAATTCATTTTGTTTAAATTGATAAAAATCAGATCCATTGGATAATTCAAGTTCGAAACGATCTAACGTTAACTCAACGTCTTCAAGTTCAATGGTATTGATAGAAAAAGGCGGTAAAGTGACAACATCTGTACTAGGCAAATTAGATAGCGGACGGCCCTCAATTGGCAATACTCTTTCTTCATCTAGTGTTTTAAAACTCATTGCTGAATGAGTCATTTTTCCACTATACAACTGAGTATCAAGTTCAATCGCTAACGGCGTTGATTGGTTAGTCAAATTAAGGACTAACAATTGGATCTTACCGCTTTTTGTTATGGCTCTGCCACTAATGGCTTTTACCCCATCCGCCAACTCACTTGTTTCAATACTGCTGCCTAGCATCACTGCATCTTGTAGTACTTCACGAATAATTTCGTGTGCTGATCCAAAAGCAGTTTTCTCAAGCGGATATTTAATTCGAGGCCGTTCTACACCTGATACTGACGTATAAGTCTCCCAAACAAGAAAGGAATTGAGCTGACCGTTTACGCTGAACCAATTTGCTCTTTCATATGTTTCTTGATTTTCACTCATATAGATATAAACGTCTAACATTCCGAGTAAAGACGCCGCATTGGCTCCCCCCGAGTTGACTCCCCATTCCGTCAACCACACAGGTTTATTTGGTGCAACGACTTTCGCATAGTCATTAACAGATGCAGCTAAATGATAACGTGCAAGCAGCGCAGTGCTATATGCTTCATCACTGGTAGTTTCATCATCGGGGTTGGCGCCCACGTAAGTGTGCACTGTAACAGCATCAAAATAGTTTGATTCCTTAGTTACATCTTGGTTCCAATTCGGGTTGGCCCAATTATCCCTGCGCAATAATGGTATAGACAGCTGTATGTTTGGGTTATGAAATTTTAATGCGTCAGAAATAGATTTGGCGCGTTTAATATACTCAACCGCATTTGGAATAATTGAGCTACGTTGGCCGGGGTAAAAATTTTCATTTCCTAGTTCAATGTTTTGAACATTAAATTCACGATTAACTAAATCCCAATATCGTTCGACTGAATCAGGGCTACCATCTTCAAAGTCAGGACCATCGGCACTCATATTGAATGTCCATACCATGTCATAACCTTCACCTAGGTTATTTTTTCGCAGCACATTTAAATCAGTTAAACCGTCAATGCCGACTTTCGTATCGTTTTGTTCAAACACTTTGATGCTAGATAAATGATCAATTTCTTTACTTTTAAAACTCCCATCAGAATGTTCGTATCGAAATGTATCCGTACCAAAAACTCGAGTTCCATCAGTGCGCCAATCATACCAATTCGCCCATATCCCATGAGGAAAACGAATTGTCGTTGGATTAAAAGTATTTATTAACTCTTGTTCGGATTGACTAGTGAACTTAAAAATATTGGTGCCCAACAATTTATTGTTAAAATTTTCTTGTTGGTTTGAATCGATCTTAATTTTTGCACTTAGTTGTGCTGGTAACTCAAACGGGTAGTCTGAAGAAGCAGCCAAAGGCGATTCAAAAAAAAGCGGTACTAGGCCGAAAAATAGAATTTTTTTTAACATGCTCTATTGATCTCTTTTATAATTTTTATGACATTGCTGCAAAAAACGAAATTAGTATATTCAATTTATTACACAAACAGGTCATTTTAAATCATAATGAATCAAATATTTTCACTTATCAGTTATGTTATTTCGTATATTTTTTAAGTCACAATAGAATTTGTAGGAAAACGAGGCTACTAACAACTGACCTTGTTATGATGCTAGTTATAATAATCCTAGTAATGAAACAGCTCATTTAACAATGACGACAAGCTTTACACATAACTCTGACAGCCTTCTGTTATTGAAGATAAGTCGACGCTCTTATAAAGTTAGTAACAACTAACGTTATAAGAGCGTAAAAGCTTTTAAACACATCCTTAAGTAAGCGACTTTAGGCCGGTTATTAATTGACGATGCCTAAATCAATGATCTGTAAATGCAGCGGCAAAGAAGAACCCGATCCTCGTTCCATCAAATAATAATATAATTTGTCATTTGCGATATGCACAACTCCATGGTCATATTGCAAACCGGAGTTTTGCTCGTAAATGCGTTCAAAATTATTGGTACCGCCTTCGGCTTTCTCCACATATGGGTAACCATTTTTTAGCCCGATAATGTAAATATTATCGCCAGACGTATATATGTTACTCGCGCCGGTAAAATCTGTGCTCGTAATGAATTCGGCAGCGCCCGCCGGTTTATATGAGTGTAAGTAAACTTCTTGATAGTCAGCTCGATGGGTATCTGTTGAACGCACTTTACTAATGAAGTGAACATCACCTTTAGCGGTAACGGTCCAGTCAAAACTACCGACGATAAAAACAGAATTAGGCTCTGTGTGAGTGATATAATCACCCGGTTCAAATACCTTAATTTCATCGGAATTTACTAATGGCCATGTCATGGCTTCTCCGCGGTGGTTTTTCCAACTGCCGACGCCTTCCGCATGATCTGAATAGGCATAATATACGCCATTCTGATATTTATACTTGTCGTTATTGTCGCCACTACGTTGCTGAAAACCTACTCTCAGTTTGCCGTTTACATATTTCATGTTCCCATAAAGTCCCCAATTATAGGCGTTGCCTTTTAGAGTTTGATTATTGAAATTGAAGTCGGTAAACGTTGACCATTTTTGTGTTTGAGCGTCATATCGATTGAAGACATAAGCACCGTTATTATTGCCGCCTAAACGCATGTAAAGTAACAAGGTACCATCGGTATTAGTAAAAAACTTGGGGTAAGTTAATTTTGCAAAATTATCCCTATCAGCTAAATTTCCTGTCATTGTTAAATGTTTGTAGTCGCCAACCCCCTGACTAACTTCGCTAGTATCTTTAACAAACTTATCTAGCGTAAACTCTGAATCTTTAAGTTCTGCCGCACCTGGCGCACTATACGAATAACGGAAATAATCATCTTTAAATTTACCATTATGGTTATTATCGTCATAAGCATGCATGTCATAAACCATATGAATAGTGCCATTAATTGGGCTGACTGCTATACCGATTGTGTTATGTGATTCCCCCACCAGTGGATTGCCGCGAAAGCCCGTATGTTTATGTGGAAACGTAATAGTTTTTACAGTGCCCGTTTTTGTATTGTAGCGGGACAGCATCACATTTCTTTCATCTTTTCCGCCTTTATACCAAGTCATAAAAACATAATGTTTGTAAGTTTTTATGGCGTCGCCGTGAGCCGATATATTGCGACCAAAAAAATAATCATATTTTTCACCGCTATCAGGCTCTTTAAAGTTACTAAAATCTAAGTTTTCGCCATCAAAGTGCAAGCCATTATTCGCAATTTTGACTTGTTGATCTAGTTTGACATTAGTAACAACGTGACCTGTAAAACTCGAACAAGATGTAACTAAAAGGGGCACGCAAACACAAGCTCCAAGTAGCAACGACGTGTTCAAGTATCTCGCACACAACTTCTTAATGTTGTTCATATATCCCCTCATATAATTTTTATTTTATTGATTTAATATGATATTTAACTAATTTCGAGAAACTAGTTTACGGCTAACTAATTGACTTTCTTTATAGCCAATTCGATGGGCTACTACGTCGATTGCGATGGCATTATTTCGTGCAATACTATTTTTATATAACTTCCAACCGCTCAATTTGCCATTCATGTCTGTTAACTGATAAGAAAGCACCGCTCCTGGGGTAGCACTAGATAAGGTAATAAATTTATCGTCCAATGCCACCGTTGGTGATTGGGTAACAGGTTGTTTTAAAGCTCCTCCCCACAATTCAGATATCAACTTTGACTCAACTCGATTGGGTTTATCACCAATATCTTGCAGCCAAGTTGTTAATTCAATACGCAGCTGTTTTGCTATCGAACGATATGCAGGGTCGTCAATCAGATTATTTAGTTCGTGTGGGTCATTCAGCGTGTCAAACAATTCCTCTGCTGGTTTTTCATTACGAAACCACTGAGCTTGAGCAGGAGTAAGTTGCTTATCTCTATGTAACCGCAACAGTTCCTGCATAGTAGGAATTTTTTCTCGATAGGCTACAGGTAAATAATAGCCTTGCTGAGGTCGATAGTTTCGAATGAATTTAAAACGGTCGTTTTTTACGGCTCTAATTACGTCTGTAAATCCATCAAATCGGTCAGCAGCTGCATGAATGTATTCTCGTTGCGTTTTTTGCTCCCCCAAAAAGGCTTTACCATGCATGTGGCTTGGAATACCAATGTTAGCTAGGCTTAAAACCGTTGGTGCGAAGTCAACAAAGCTAACCATTTGTTCACTTTTTTCGCCTGCATTTATCGCATCGGGGTACCGTATGATAAAGGGAACTTTTAAACCACTGTCATAGATTAGACGTTTTTGTCTAGGTAAAGGACCACCGTGATCGGAGTAAAACATAATAATAGTCTCGTTATATAAACCATCATCGCGTAACTGTTTTAGTACCGCAGCTATTTGTCTATCAGTCTCCGCCAAATTATTATACATTTTCCAAAAGTCTCGACGAACAACTGGAGTATCAGGTAAATATGGTGGGATTGGAAAATCAAGATCTTTAGCAATATGTACAGCTGTGTTAGCTTCGTCGGACTTAACTAAATGGTGTTTAGGTAACTTTGCAATCCTTTCAACATCATCAGAAAAATAATGTCGAGATTCAATTTTTCTAAAGCCATAGGGTTCAAACAATCCAGATTCATGCGTTGTTGTAAAGTTAACGACAGCATAAAAGGGCTGTCCTTCTTTACGATTTCGCCAATGAGCATAAGGACCACTTTCATCCCAAGCCGCTCTCGGTGCCGTAAATTGGTAATCCGTTTTAAGATTATTAGTCGTATAATACCCATTTTCACGCAAGTACTGACTTAACATTTTAGCTTGAACTGGAGGGACAGCCTCATATTTAGGTAACCCAGTCTCTTTAGTGTTAGATGTTGTTCGCATATTATTGGCGCCAACGGCGGATGGATACATACCTAAAGCTATTGCCGCCCTACTTGGAGCACATACTCCCGAGGTGGAGTAAACGTTTGTGTAAGTCACACCTTCTTTCGCGAGTTGCGAAATTGCCGGTGTCTTAATGGTTTCATCGCCATACATTTCCAAGATGGGACTCATGTCTTCTACTACTAGCCACAATATGTTTGGCTTCTTTTCCAGACTACCATTTACATTGCCTTTTTTAGGCAGATGATCATTAGCACAAACGCCTGTACTTAACACTATGAAACAATAAACTAAAATAAATTTGGTGCTCAAGTTAAATATATTCAACACGAACTCTCCATATCAGTGACTAATAATTTGTAATATACAACAATATACAATCATATAAAATCAATAATAATCACTTAAAATCACAACCGCTAATATTTAATAGTTCCAACTCAACCCTCTATTCAAAAAAATAACATTAATTTTCAATATGATATAAAACAAAAACAAAACGTAAAGTTCATTTCGTTTGTATTACCTCTGTAAATCATCCTAAACCACCAAAATACCCTAGTTAATATCTCGCTACTCCCATGGTATAATCCACCACAATCAATCAAAAACAGAGATATATAATCATGAAAATTGCACTAATGATGGAAAATAGTCAAGCTAACAAAAATGATGGAATTTTGACTGAATTGGAATACGTCGCCAAACCACTAGGGCATAACGTATTTAATGTCGGAATGAACAATGCTAATGATCACCATTTAACCTATATTCACCTAGGAATAATGGCGGGAATATTACTAAACGCAAAAGCGGTAGATTTTGTTTTTACTGGTTGTGGAACAGGACAAGGAGCGATGATGGCCTCTAATGCTCATGCTGGAGTGTTTTGTGGTTATTGTATTGACCCATCTGATGCTTTTTTATTCAACCAAGTAAACAATGGTAATGCGCTTGCTCTGCCATTTGCTAAAGGGTTTGGTTGGGGAGCAGAACTAAATGCTAGATACATATTTGAAAAAGCATTAACCGGAGAAAGAGGCGCTGGTTACCCATTGGATCGTAAAGAACCGCAAGTTAAAAATGCCAACATTTTAACGAAATTAAAATCTGATTTAATTGGTTCCACTTATGTAAAATCTTTGGAAAATCTAGATCAAAATTTAGTAAAAGAAGCAGTCGGGGGGGAACGTTTTCAAGCTTGTTTATTTGAACACGGCCAAGACCAAGAAATTATAAATTATGTGAAGTCTTTGCTTCATTAAAATTCACCTCTAATGGTTCCTGACGATTAGAGGTAAACTTAATGTATAAACATTACTGCGAAAAACAAGCATATCCATCTGAACGTCCCTGTTGTTTTTCGCAGCATTTTTAACGTTACTTATTCTATATGGAATAAAGTAGCTGAAATAACATACTCTCCAGCTTTTAAATTAACTAATTCAGTTCCCATCCCTTTTTCGCCATTTATAATTAGAACGTTGTTCTTCAATTCTGGTAACACAATATTTGCTCGCGTATTTTTAGGAACTACTACCTTTAATTCAAGCTTTTTACCCGCCACTTTCCAGGACACATTAATTTCACCATTTGGGGTCGCTAATGAACCGGATGCCGAAGATAATTTTAAATTGAATTGTGGTGCAACCTCAAAATGACTAAATCCTGGAGTTATCGGTTTTATCCCCAACATACCTTCGTAAAACCATCTCGATATACTGCCATATGCGTAGTGATTTAACGAATTCATGCCTTCAGGATTAAAGCCATCTTCAATTGAGTAAGAGTTCCAACGCTCCCAAGTTGTCGTTGCGCCATTGTTAATAGAATAAAACCACGACGGGTAGGTTTCTTTGAAAATCAAATCATAAACAAGATCGCTTCTACCGGCCTTTTGCAACACTGACGCAAGTAGAGGTGTTCCTAAAAAACCAGTACGTAAATGGTCATCGGCTTCTTCAATTAGTTTGACCAATTTATCTTCTGCAAGCGCAATTTTATCGTCAGGAAACAGGTTATAAGCGAGGCCTAATAAATAGGTGGTTTGTGTCGCTATGCCTTGTTTTAAGTTTAAATTTTGGTCAAAAAAGTGCGATAAAAATGATTTTTTAACGTCATTGTAACGGGTCATTAATTGAGCAACATCATGACTATAATTTAGAACCTTTGCAGCTTTGAGGGTTAGTTCTAGTGAACGAGCATAATACGCGGTGCCAATCAGACTAAAATCAGTGTTGCCGCGATTTCCTTTATCACCTTCTTTAATTAAAACCGGGTATGGCTGTAACCAATCTCCGAACGTCATCATATTTGAGATATTATTTTTACTCTTTTTCTGATGATAATTCACCCAACCTTTCATCATTTGGTAATTATCGGCCAGAATAGATTGATCACCGGTTACCATATATAGCTCCCAGGGAATAATAGTTGAAGCATCTCCCCAGCCAGACGAAGCAAAATTAATCCATTCCACAAAAGGTATATAAAGCGGGATCTTTCCATCTTCGCCTTGCTCCTCTCGTATGCTTTTTAGCCAAGCGGACCAAAAACCATAGACGTCAGCCATGTACATTGATGGCGTAACAAAAACCTGTGCATCACCAGTCCAGCCAAGTCGTTCATCACGCTGCGGACAATCAAGTGGTATGTCATAAAAATTGCTACGCAATCCCCACACTATGTTTTCAGCAAGCTTATTTAATTTGGGCGCAGAACTTGTAAAGTTTGCGGTTATTTCCACATCAGAGTGCTGTACCAGCGCTGTAACCCAGCTTAAATCTGGTTTGATTTTTTTATCGTACCCGGTTAATTCGACATAACGATAACCGTGGTAGGTAAAACTAGGTTGATATTCAATGTACCCGCTTTGTTTTGGAAGGTAATAATTAGTTGATTCTGCTGACCGGTAATTATCAGTATAAAATTCGCCTTTATGCAACGCCTCTGCAAAACGCATTCGTAACTGTTGGTTAGCCACAACTGGAACTCTTATCTTAGGCACTCCCACCATATTTTGACCAAAATCAAAAATCACTGTGCCATTTTGATTGGAAACAATTTGAGCGGCTTGTAAAGACTCTACAATTCGAATTGGAGCATGCTGTTTTGGCGACAGTTCTATGTTGTGGTCTAATGCTTCACTGACAACACCATCCCAATTTTCAGCTGAAAAGCCTTGTTTATGCCAGCTTTTATCTTCCAAGTTTTGATTATATCGCTCACCATCATAAATGCTTGCAAACTCAATTGGACCAGAAATTGACGCTTTCCAATCTTGATCGGTAGCAATAAGTTGTTTAGAACCATTGGCGTATTCAATTTCTAGTTGAGCTAAAAACCGAGATGGTTTCAAAAACTCTTTTTCAGTAAATTTATAAACTCTACCTGAATACCAACCACTCGCGACTTTAGCCGCTATTACGTTGCCTCCTGAAGCTAACATTTTGGTCACGTCATATGTTAGCGTCTCTATACGCTTCTGATACGGCGTCCAACCTGGTGTCATCACGTCATTGGGCGCTACTTCCTGGCCGTTTACATACGCTTTAAACAAACCTTTAGCAGTAACATACAGTCTCGCTTTAATGGGTTTGTCTGTCGCTATAAATGTACGCCGAAGGTATTGTGGAGTAGCTAGTAAGCTCTGCGACGGATTTTTACTTAGTCTAGTGGCGGGATGGCCGATCCAACTCGCTTGCCAATCTTGATTTGATAACAAACCCAGTTCAAAACGTTGTTGCTTACTCCATTCAGAAACTTGATTGTGCTCATCCCATATTCGAACGCGCCAAAAAACCACCTGGCGGGAGCTTAAAGGTCTACCGTTATAATCTACCCAGCTGTTTTTATTCGAATTGATTTTACCACTATCCCAAAGGTTCGCTTGAGCAATGTTTTTTTGATTATCTGATACCTGTATTTGGTAGGCAGATTGCTGTTTCGCTGTTGAATCTTCATCTATTTTCCAGGAAAACCGAGGCTTGCTTTCAAAATGCCCTAGCAAATGTGTTTGCCCTGTACCAATGCTTAATTTGTTCGGTGCCGATCCTTTAGAAACGCTCTGAAACAGGCTACATGAGGACAATAATAGCGTCGACACTAAGCATAATAATAAGGTTCTAAAACCTACTACTCTTACTTCTGGACTATATTTCATAATGATTTAATCACTTATCTCTATGTCTAGTTAATCACTAACTTTACCTAGTAATTTGCATCAATATTAAATATTTATAGGTAAATTTAAGTTAAAAAAAAGCGCTCGTTAAACGAGCGCTATGACTGAACAATTTAGTTTTTCCACTTAGACATCTCAGATGCCGCAAGTAGTACCGCACCAACACCATATAATTGAGAATCTGTTTTCTTAACTGGATCAGGTGACTTACCTACATGTTGCACCCAATTTACGCGTCCACTTGGTTCAACGGCTTGTTCTAGAGCGCGCCATCCTTTCTCAACAACTTCCTTAGTTTTTGCATCAGTGAGAATGCCATTGTTTACACCCCATGCTAGTCCATAAGTTATAAACCCTGTTCCGCTAACTTCAGGCGTCTTCACTTTATTTGGATCCATTAACGAAGCAGGCCAATAACCGTTTTCCGTTTGTAACTTAACTAGACCTGCTGCATTCTTTTTATATAGTTCAATGTAGCGATCACGAGAAGGATGGTCTTTTGGCAAGTCATCGATAATTAATGGAATAGCGGCAAATACCCAGCCATTACCACGTCCCCAAAATACCGGTTCACCGTTGTCACTCTTCATATCAAAGTAACGACTGTCTCGGAAAAACAAACCATATTTATCAGAAAACAAGTAATCCGCCGCTGCCCAGAACTCATGATCTGCATATTCAAAATATTTAGCATCACCCGTAACGTTCGACAACTTTAACCAAGTGCGTGGAGCCATAAATAAAGCGTCAGCCCAACACCAACGCAATTGACAATTTCCTTCATGGTGGACTTTGCCAGAACCACTCGCAGTTTTATCTAACATTTCCAAACCAACGTCAGGTTTGTTCGCTAATATCCAATCGAAGTGTTTCTGTACTTTTTTATAAGCATCCTGATTACCTGTTTGCTCAGTCAGCCACAAATACGTTTGGCCAATAGTATGGTCATCAGCATGATATGGTCTGTCGGTTAATAGGCCATACTCCTGTTCTTTAGACATTTTATCCATATAAGCTAAAAAGTTCTGATCGTTTGCAGTTTCAGCCCATTTCGTTAAGCCGATATAAAATGCGGCTTGGATCCAAAATTTAGGATTTTCTGATTTTGCTCTATGGGACTCAGGAATGTAACTCAAATTGCCAAGTTGTTCTATTTGCCATTGACCTGCTCTACTTGCAATATCATGTGCGGAAAGTCTGATTTGTTCGGCTGTATATTTTACGTTTTCTTGCTTGACGTTCGTATCATTATCTACGTTCGTTTGACCACAACCCGCTATCACTAAGCTTAACGCTAACGGCACAGCCGAAAGCTTTGAGAATGTTTTAAACATAAACTTACCCTTATTAATTTTTGGTTAGTCTTTTGTGACTAATCTTTTGCTAAATTTTTCGTTATTAGTTAAATGTGGATTGGTCTTTTTCTAACGTCGCGTCTTTTAACTCACGCTTAATTGGACCATTGTCTCCGACCAGATAGATTTTTCGATGTGGTGTATTTCTCGATTTTTCGGCAACAATAACTCTGGCATCAGGATGAGCATTCTTAATCATGCTCGTAATAGCAAATGTTGCTTTATTGCGTCTGAGAAGCTCTTTTTTATTGGTAAATGATTTACCACCATCTTTACTCTGCCACCACGCTATCACACCGTCAGAGCCATCTTCGTCTGACAATATAAATTGAACATCATTTGGTTCTGTGACAACGAAGTCGCCGCGAGAAATAGTTGAACGAGCACTATTAATTGCATCACTAACTAGCCACTCTTTGCCGTCCCAGCGAATATGGTGAGTTAATTTAGGGCCACCTGTTTTTGCCCCTAAATCTTTACCAATATTAGTTGCAATATGAGGGTAACCATCTGTGTCTAAATAAGTTGTTCCGTTGAAAGTCCAATCGTTACCAGTATCCAGTACCAACGTTTGCTTTTCAGCATCTTCTCTGTGTAATGGCATAGTTAAAGTCTCACCACGCACATTTTTCCATTCACCGGTTTTAGTATTAAATGTCATATAGTGAGCATCGTGACGCTCAGTTGTGTGACCTCGTTTTGTCGCTTTGCCATCCCAACAAATATGGTAGTCAAACGTCACCATAATTTCATCGCCACTACCTTTTCCGACCCAAGCGTACCAACTGTCCATTGCTTTGATATCAGTGCGGCGTTTATGCTTTAAAAATGACTCAGGTTCTGCAAATGTGCGGCCATTATCAGTAGATTTTTGATAAACCCAGTCGCTGCGATGGGCACCGTGGCGGTAAAACAAATAAATGTCACCATTATCCATTTTTATAGCTTGGTTATACGTACCAAATACCGAAATATTGTCGACTTCTTCCCATTCGGTAATATCTAAAGGACGCTTCGAAATAGAGTGTTTATTTGCACCATGATGAATATTACCAAGTAAATTTTTTCCATGGTGTTTATCGCCACCGTGCCCACCATAAAAGATATGAATATATCCAGCATCATCTATTAACACTGTCGGCTTACCATGATTGTCGAACTTAGTTCGTCCATCACGACGGCCTAGTTCGCTAGTACCAGCGCGAAAAGGACCAACCCATGTTTCAGTTTTGTGGTTATAGGCCGCGACGTAAGGGTCCTCAAATGGTCCTTGATAAGATACATAGGTAACTCCATTGTGGTATTCTCCAGCTGGGTGTTGAACCACAGCCAATGGATTTCCCGTGCCGTTATCGGCAAAATAATCCACTATAGTTTCGTTAGGCTTTTCAGCTATCACACTTCCGCATCCTGACATTACAATGCTGATAATTATTAAGCTACCAACTGTCAACAATGGCTTAAGAAAGTTATTTTTTAAGTTATTTAACTTCAACATAATTGTGCCTACTTACTTTTTATAACGTTCAAATAACGCTAAAAACTCGCTAGCCATTGGTCTGTTTTTTCTGACCAAATTATTTGATTCTGATGGATCTTGAATGATGTTGTAGAGTTCTAAAGGTGCATCAAAACCGTATCGAACGGCTTTCCAATTCCCTTTTCTAGCGGCCTGGTAAGTATCTCCAATGACACCAGAATTTGGATCACCTACTTGTTTTGAAAACTCCCAATATAAAATGCGGTCAGCCATTTTCACTGGTTTATCGTTGAGTAAGTCTGCAATTGAGACACCATTTGTATGAACTCTAGGAATCATATTTAAATTTACATCTGCAATATCTGCGAAAGTTGGTAAAACATCGGCAAATAACCAAGGAGTTTGGTCAACCCGAGCAGTACGAATTTGAGCAGGCCAATGCACAATCATCGGAACATGGATGCCCCCATCGTAAAGGTCACGTTTTTGGCCTTTATATGGTGCAGAAGCTTTAAAAAATGTAGGATCTGCGCCCCCTTCATCATGAGGGCCGTTGTCAGAAGTAAATATGATCAAGGTATTTTCAAGCTTACCTTGCTCATCTAAAGTATTTAGGATTTGACCAATATATTCGTCTAGAGCCGACACCATACCCGCTAAAGTTGCATTTGGTTTGTCAACTGGTTCAGGGTAATACGCCGCATATTTGTCAGCTGGTTTACCACCTTTCATTCCGGTATATGGTTTTTCTGACAGTTTATATTTGTCGCTATATTTGGCTGGTACGGCTAATTCTGCATGTGGAGATGAGTAAGTTAACATAACAAAAAACGGGTTTTCACGTTCTTGCTTGATGTAATCAATCGCTTCATTTGTAAATAACTCTTGTGCGTAAGCACCTTTGCGACCACCTTCGTTTTCTTTGATGCGAATTTTTTGACCATCTCGCCAAAGAATTTGTGGGTACTGTCTATGTCCTTCCAAAATGGAGTACATACCGTACCAAGTGTCAAATCCCATTGCCAAAGGATCTGTGACCCCCATTTGTTGGCCAATAGAGTATTTCCCAAATAATGCAGTATCATAATCCGCGTATTTAAGAACATGAGCCAACGTTATGTCTTTATGATTTAGCTCAACTGTATTCGAGTTATTTGTCATATAACGGCCATCACGGCCAGTAAATAGAGACACACGAGATGGTGAACATACGGTATTGCCAGCATAAGCTTGATCAAACCGGATCCCATTTGCCGCCATTGCGTCTAAGTTCGGGGTTTTAATAGGTGTATCACCATAAGCACCAACCTGATTAAAACCGAGATCATCGGTTAAAATAAAAATAATATTTGGTTTTTCTTCGGCAGTGACTGTATTTATCGCACAACCGGCTATCAATAAGGCACTGGCAACTAATTTAACAACTTTGCTTACTTTATTTTTCATGTCTTACCCTATAACTATCAACCCGTTAATCACCTAAAAAATGATCACTTAACAGGTTTATTTTATTCTTCTGACTCCATACTACCTGAATCAAACAAATCAAAAAAGACTTATTTTGACTTTTATTGACCTATTATGAGTGTTAAGTCATAAAGTTGTCATCATCACACTCAATTTATGAGACTAGTGCCATTTGTTGTTCAACATAATTGCAAACGCTTATCTATAGGCCCATTGAAATAAAAAAAATGACCCGTTAAGGTCATTTTTTTACTACTTATCTTTAGCTACTTTTTATAACGGCCCACACAATTTAACTGCTCGAATGCCAATATCAATCGAGCAGACATAGACTTTTCAACCTCTCTCAACCACACCCGCGGATCGTAATATTTTTTATTTGGCGCATCCGGATCTTCTGGGTTACCTATTTGCTCTTGCAAAAACACCTCATGCTGTTTGTAGTATTTCAACACACCTTGCCAACTCGCCCATTGTGTATCAGTATCGATATTCATTTTGATGACACCGTAACTTATTGCCTCTTCAATTTCAGCCGAGCTAGAACCAGATCCCCCATGAAACACAAAATTAAGGGTATTATCCGAAAGACCAAATTTCTCGCTGACATAAGCCTGTGAATTTTTAAGAATTTCAGGGGTTAGTTTGACATTACCAGGTTTGTAAACCCCATGAACATTGCCAAAAGACGCAGCAATGGTAAACGCATCACTCACTTTAGCCAACGCTTGATATGCAAAACTCACATCTTCAGGTTGGGTATATAACAATGAATTATCCAAGTTTGTATTGTCGACACCATCTTCTTCTCCACCCGTGCAGCCAAGTTCGATTTCAATCGACATTTCCAAATCTTTCATTCGTGCCAAATATTGACTGCAGATTTCAATATTTTCTGCCAAGGGCTCTTCAGATAGATCTAACATATGAGAACTGAATAAAGGACGCCCTTGCAGTTGATAAAAACGTTCGCCAGCATCTAATAAACCGTCTATCCAAGGCAGTAGGTTTTTAGCCGCATGGTCCGTATGTAAAATCACCGGAACACCATAATGCAGCGCTACATTATGCACATAATGCGCAGCAGCGATTGCCCCAGCGATTGAAGCAGAATGACCTTTTAGGCCAGCCCCTTTGCCAACAAAAAAAGCTGAACCACTATACGATAACTGAATAATTACAGGAGATTGACAAGACTTCGCGGCCTCCAATGCAGCATTAATTGAATTTGTGCCGACCACATTAATTGCTGGATAAGCAAATTTGTTCTGTCGCGCCACTTGGTATAGTGTTTCAACATCTTTGCCAGCAACAACACCGGCAGGTACCAAATTAAAAAGGTTCATCAATTATCTCTCATTTATTAGTCAAACGGGTATATGTGACGATATGTTTCCCGTTGCGCACCTACGAGCTCAATCCAAAACTCTAGACTGCACACTGATTACATCGTTGCACTGAAATTTGATACGCAATGCTACCCAATCAACAATCATTGTCAAGCATCAACAATCAAAACAGGTCATTCAGGGTTATACTTTTTGGTAAGGCTATATTTAAGATTAATCACCTTAAAGTGGTGTAATTTTAAATGTTATATTGCCGCTAAATTAAAAGGTACTACTTAAAAATAGTGCTTGAATTTAAAAGAAAGACTAATAGTGCTTGACCCATTTATCGAGTTTGCTGAAACTGTTATCCACAATCGTGACACCAGTTGTTGTCCGACTATCCTCATCTCGAGTTACAATACCGTAAGTCGTAGTTGAACCTTCCCTAGTACTCCCTGAAACCCCATTTATGGTGTTTAGGCGAATGGAGTTTGTCCCCTGAACCCCATTTAGAGCGATCCCTTCATAATGGTTTCCATATTTGTTCCTCGGATTAGTTTCCCCTGCGACCTTCTCTCCCAAATCGTAAATTGTATTGCCCTCGATCGTGACATTATTTGCACGTTCTATACTAATTGGGCGAACGCCTTTGGTGATAATATTACCTTTTATCGTAACATTCGTAGCAGTCCAACCGTTAAAAACGCGTTTAATACTTAACCCAACGACAACATCATTCATTGTGTTATCTAACATCTTGATATTGTCTGCACCTCGTTTACTTGTAATACCATCAAACGCTCGCTCTATATAATTATTAGAGAGAGTAAAATGATCACCATACACACCATTCGCTCCGCCAGCAGAAACATAAATTGCAGCATCCCTGACACCATAAAAACTATTATTTTTTATAGTTGCTTTTAACGCGCCGGTCATCAATATGCCACTATCGCCACCAGCTAAGTAAAACGGATCTGAACTGGACGACGTACCATTAAATGTAATATTTTCAACGATAAGGTGATTTAATTTACTACTGCCATTATTACTCACACCTCGGATAGACAAAGCATCTGCTGTCGCTTTTGTACCTTGCTTTGCAACCGGTGTTAAAGAAGTATACGGAACAACAGTAGAGACTTTAGCATTAGCCATATCAAAACTGCCGCCATCCCAACTGACATTAGCTAAACCTGTGCCAGCACCACACTCAGACGACTTAATATCGTGAGCATCTAAGCTGAACATATCACCATCTAAAGAGGTTGTTGCAATGAAAGACGCCCCACTTGCGTCCACACTTAGGTCATTTTTTAAATAAACTTTGATGTCAGAACTGATGTAATAAGTTCCTGTAAGCTTGATTGGAAGGCCAGTATTAGTGGCTTGTTGGAGAGCAGCCTGTAATTGATTGGAATCGCCATTTGGGTTTACTGGATCTGAATTGCAATCGAGTGCGTAAATTTGAAATGACAAAATTGCGGCAGACAATGAAGATATCGTACGTAATTTAAAATTCATATTGTGTACCTGTTGAGTATTATTATTGTTTGCGTAGCTGGGTTTGACTAAAAACCCAACAACGCAATAAACTACAACCCAAACAAAACAATATCAATCTTTTTTAATCAAATTAAATCACAACATGGAAGCAAACTGTTTACTATTTAATCTGCAAATTGCCTAACTAGGTTAGTTAATGTTTCTTTTGCATCACCAAAAATCATGCGAGTATTGTCTTTAAAGAATAATGGATTGTCTATTCCCGCAAAACCTGCGGCCATTCCTCGTTTTAATACAAATACATTTTTTGCAAGATCTACGTTGATGACCGGCATTCCGTAGATTGGACTCCCTTCCATTTCACGAGCCGCTGGGTTGACCACGTCATTTGCCCCAATAACAATGGCAACGTCAAAGCCTTCAATACGAGGATTAATTTCGTCCATTTCAAATAACTGTTCATATGAAACATCAGCTTCAGCAAGCAAGACATTCATGTGGCCGGGCATTCGACCCGCAACAGGATGAATAGCATAAGCGACTTCTGCACCATTTCCTTCAATAAGCCCCTGAAGCTCTTTCATTGCATGCTGAGCCTGAGCTACAGCCATACCATAACCAGGAATGACTAATACAGATTGTGCGGCTTCCAAAACATAAAAAGCATCCTCTGCAGTAAGGGGTTTTATTTCACCTTCAATCTTCATATCACTTGTAACTACAGGTTTAAAGCCTGATGTCACTACGTTAATAAGAGAGCGATTCATTGCTTTACACATGATATTAGTCAAAATAATACCGCTCGCACCAACTAATGCTCCGGCAACGATAAGTAAATTATTTTCTAATGCAAATCCCGCCGCGCACGCCGCCAAACCTGAGTAGCTATTTAGTAATGAAATAACGACAGGCATATCTGCTCCACCAATCGGTAAAACCAACATAATGCCCATTACCAGCGCGAGACCAATAGCAATATAGTGCCAATTTCCATCATTAGGTTGCAACGAAATTAAGGCGCCACAAACGAAAAGACCAATTATGAGCACAATATTAGCAATTACCTGACCTTTAAAGATAATCGGGCGACCCACTATCCTTTCACTTAATTTTGCCCACGCAACAACGCTGCCAGAGAATGTGATTGCCCCTATTAACAAGGCTAAAAAGCTTACTAAAGCAACAAATACTGACAAACCAACACTGCCATTTAACGTTGCATAGGCGACAGCCAAACTCGCTAAGCCACCGATACCATTAAACAGTGACACTAGTTCAGGCATTGAAGTCATCTCAACTTTACGAGCCGCATAAACCCCGACAGCTGAACCTATCACTAAACAGGCCAAAATTAGTTCAAAGGATAGTATTTGGTGATCTAACATTGTCACGACAACAGCTAATAACATTGCGACTGCAGACAACATATTGCCTTTTCTAGCCGTTGATGGATGACTTAATAATTTAAGACCAAAAATAAACAAGGTGGCAGAAACCACATAAACTAAATTAATTAACATCGAATAATCGTTCATCACTGCACCTTACCTTTTTTTAAACATCGCTAACATGCGGTCAGTTACTAAATAACCACCCACAACATTTATCGTTGCTAATAACACAGCGATACCACCCAACCATGTTGCAATGGTGTCATGCTCGCCACCTGCTATGCTTAAAGCACCAATCACTGTGATCCCTGAAATAGCATTCGCTCCAGACATTAAAGGGGTATGAAGTGTTGCTGGCACTTTACGAATTAATTCAAATCCGACAAAAATCGCCAATATTAAAATAAATAATAAATATATTGCGGTCATCTTTACTGCTCCGTTGCGGTTAGATTGATGGTTGCTGCAGGCGTCGTGCTGGGATTAGACTCCATGAAATCCTGATGCAGTTCTTTTATGGTTGAATTGATAACATTTGATCCGTGGGTGATCACAGCTAAATTTTGAATGTCATCTTCTAAGTCGACTAAGAAGTGCTTATTTTCTTTGTCCCAAAATTCACTGACTAAACTTAAAACGTTGTTGGCATACATTTGAGACGCATTATAAGCAACTTCATTTGCCCAATTTCCGGTACCTATAATCGTAACCCCATTTACTTCAACAGTAGCTTTTGGCACGCTACCTTCAACATTACCACCAGATTCAGCTGCCATATCAACCACCACAGAACCGGGTTTCATTTGACTTATTGTCTGTTGATTAATGAGTCTAGGTGGTTTACGACCAAACAACTGTGCTGTTGTTATTACTATGTCTGACTCTGCAATACATTTAGCCTGTGCAGCGTGTTGTATTTCAAGTTGTTCCGGTGATAGCGCGGTCGCATACCCTTGGTTGGTTTGGCCTGTATCTCCTAGGTCAATATTAAGAAATTTAGCACCCAATGATTGCACTTGCTCTGCTACTACGCTGCGTGTATCAAATGCAGTAACTGTGGCCCCTAGTCGCTTCGCCGTAGCAATAGCTTGTAAACCAGCTACTCCAGCGCCAATGATAAACACTTTGGCTGGTTTAATCGTACCCGCTGCAGTCATCATCATTGGCATAATACGATTAAGTGCGTCTACCGCTTTTGAAACCATGACATAGCCAGCTAAGCTTGCCTGGGAACTTAGGGCATCCATTTTCTGACACCGAGTGGAACGCGGGATCATTTCCATACTAAAACTAGTGACATTATGTTGTCTTAAATTTTCAACATAAGCCAAATCGTTAAACGGGTCTAAAAAGCTTATCGCTATGTTACCAGCGATATGTCGCAAATCATTTTTGGGCAGTTTATCTATAGACATCACCACCTCTGCCGCAGAAAGCAAAGCTACACGACTATTAACGACCGTTGCCCCGGCATCAATATATACTTGATCATCGATATTGAGACCTTCTCCAAGTCCGGTTTCAATTTGTACATCTACGCCCATAAGGGCATACGCTTTAACGTTGCCGGGCAGCAACGCACAACGATTTTCACCTGGAGTAAGTTCTTTTGGAAAAGCGAATATTGTCATGACAAATCCTAAATTTAAGGTGTACTAACCCCTACCAGTGAATGGCAGTGGAAAATTTATTCAATAATGAGGAGTAACGCCTAAACCAGTTACTCCTCTAAACTATGAGGAATGGTTAGTTAAGATCGGAGACAGTCAAATGGTCCATGTCATCAAAATCTTGGTTTTCACCGCCCATGGCCCAAACAAACGTATAATTGGTTGTGCCTACACCACTATGAATTGACCACATTGGTGACGCAATCGCGACTTCCTTTGGTAAAGATAGTGAGCGAATTTCAGCCGGCTCACCCATCAAATGAAATACACGCTCTTCTTCTGGCAAGTCAAAATACATATAAATTTCAGTTCGACGAAAATGAGTATGAGGCGGCTTGGTATTCCAAACGCTGCCGGGCTTTAATTCAGTTATACCCATCACCAATTGACAACTATCTACAATACCAGGACGGATAGATTGAAAAATTGTTCGCTCATTTGAAGTCTCTTGACTCCCCAATTCTATTGTATTGGCGTTTTCTTTGGGTACATGAATAGTTTTAGTCACTCTATGCGCTGGATAAGACACCAAATAAAACTTAGCTGGTGAGCTGGCATTATCAGATTTAAATGTCACAGATTGACTTTCTTTTGCAATATACAAACTGTCTTTGTTGGCCATCACAAACGATTCGCCATCAACGGAAACAGAACCTGGTCCTCCAATGTTAATTACCCCAGCTTCACGTCTCTGACAAAAATAGTCAGCTGCGAGTTCTTTATGTGTTGGTAAATCTAAAGCTTTGTCCGTAGGCATAATACCAGCCACTACACCTCGGTCGACATCGGTATATGTCATGTTAATATCGCCTTCGGTAAATAATGGCTGAGTAACAAATGCGTCACGTAATTCATCATTACGCATATCTTTGTAGCTTCTAATATCAGCTGAAAACATAAAATTCATAATTTTTACTCCTAATTGGCTTATCGAGCCATCCAACCACCGTCAACTAACATAACGTGGCCGTTCATGTAATTGGCCGCAGAACTTGATAAAAATATCGCAGGTCCAGTCAAATCCTCAGGCTTCCCCCATTCCCCAGCAGGAATACGAGCCGTTATGCTGGCATGACGCTCTTTATCTTGACGTAGATTATATGTATTGTCGGTTTCAAAATATCCCGGTGCTATTGCATTAACCTGAATACCTGATGCAGCCCATTCGTTAGCCAATGCTTTTGTAAGCTGTGCAACTCCACCTTTACTAGCTGCATAAGCCGGCACTGTGATCCCTCCAGAAAAACTCAACAAAGATGCAATATTGATGATTTTGCCACTGCCTTGTTTCAACATGTGTTTGCCCACTTCACGACAAAAACGAAAAACACCATTTAGATTGACTTCAATTACGTCATCCCAATCTTCGTCTGTAAATTCATGTGCCGGAGATCGTTTTATGGTGCCCGCGTTATTTACTAATATGTCAATTTTTCCAAACGCTTTAAGTGTATCTTCTACAACGTCGATAATTTGCGCTTTGTTTGATTGATCACAACCCAAGGCTAAATGCTTAATACCTTTCGCTTCTAATAGTTTAATCGTATTGGCGACATTTTCTGGTTTCGATCCAACGGCAACCACTGTGGCTCCAGCTTCACCAAGTGCGATAGCCATTGCCTGTCCAAGACCTCGTGTCGCACCGGTAACAATGGCAACTTTACCTTCGAGACCAAATTGTTGTTTTAAAAAATCTTGCATAATATGTCTTCCGAATTAGGTGTTTGGATTAAATTAAGCCAAACAATTGTGGTAAAAACTCACTGATTGCAGGGAACATTGTGACCAAAACAAGGGCCAGAATCATCGCAGCATACAGTGGTAAAATTGGTTTAATGATTTTGCTGATAGAAACCTTACCGATACTACAACCAACAAATAACACACTGCCTACAGGCGGGGTACACAACCCAATCGACAAGTTTAAAATCATCATGATGCCAAAGTGCAACGGCGATATACCTAATGACTCGGCAACAGGAAGGAAAATTGGTGTAAAGATCAAAACAGCAGGTGTCATGTCCATAAACGTGCCAATGAGCAACAAAGTTAAATTGATGATTAATAGAATCAGCAGAGGATTGTCAGACAAATTCAATAACGAATTACTGATCGATTGTGGAATCGCTTCATAGGACATTAACCAAGACATTGCTGAAGACGCGCCAATCAATAGCATAACAATTGCTGTGGTATTCACCGACTTCAATAAAATTGGGTAAATATCCTTAATACTAAGCTCTTTATAAAACAACAGCGATAAAGCCATTGAATATAACACTGCGATGGCACCAGCCTCCGTAGGTGTAAACCAACCGCCAATAATGCCGCCAATAATCAATACTATTAGCAGTAGGCTCGGAATTGCTCCCCAAAAGGACGCCCAAAAAGGCTCTTCAACTTGCCCTTGAATTGGCTGGATATTGTGTCGTTTTGCGTACAACACTGCGCTCGCAATTAGTAATAAAGAAACTAATAACCCAGGTAAGTATCCAGCAATAAACAACGCTGCAATAGAAACACCGCCACTCGCCAGTGAATAGATAATTAAGATATTACTCGGTGGTATCAACATGCCTGTTGTAGCGGCTGTGACTGTAACTGCAGTACTAAAAGGTTTGTCATACCCTTCTTTTTTCATCGCAGGTATCATAAAGCCACCAATTGCAGAAGTTGCAGCAACAGCCGAACCTGAAATCGAACCAAATAACGCACATGAAATAACATTCACGATGGCTAAACCACCAGGTAATTTGCCAACCAATACTTTTGCAAAAGCAATTAAACGCTGAGCAATCCCACCTTGTCCCATTAAATATCCTGACAATATAAAATAAGGGATAGCCAGTAACGCAAAACTATCAATACCTGCAGCCAGCCTCTGAGCTATTGTAGTCAAAGCCGGTAACGTATCTATCGTCGCCAGCATAGTGACTAACGTAGCAAAAATAATAGCTAAGGCGATTGGTAAATTAATTAGCAGAAGCAGTGCGAAAATGCCAAACAATAAAATACTAGTCATGACGAGATCCGCCCTTTGTTTCGTTCAACTCAGGATTGAGTTCTTCAATTATCTCTGCGCTTTCTTCTTGATTTGTTACTGCATTTTGATCCGCGTTGAGTAAAAAATAGAGGCTGTAAATTAAGAAGAGAATACCGCTAAGTGGCAATACGGAATAAACTGCAGCCATTGGTACGTTCAATACAGGTGAGAACTGACCTAAAGTCCACGTCAATGTCATCAAGTTTGTACCACCGACAATCAATACGGCCACTGCAAAAAAAGACACCAAAAGGCAACTAAATTGATAGATACGAATGGCTTTTTTTACCGAAAGATTACGCACGATTAAATCAAACCCTAAATGACTATGCTGACGATAAGCGTAAGCACCACCTAGTAAACTGACCCAAATCAACAAAAACCGAGCCACTTCTTCGGTAAAAGAGCTTGGCTGTGGTAACACAAATCGTGTTAAGACTTGCCATGTTACGTCTATTACTAATAGCCCCATCATCAGCGCCAATAAGTAGCGTAAACCTTGATCCATTTTAGAAATAAAGGTGGCAAAAAAATGATTACTAGTCTTCATGGCGATCTCCTAATGCTCTAATGTCATTAATTAACGTCATAATTGGTTGATTGGCTAACGCTTGATAAATTGGCTCAACACTTTTCTGGAACAACACCTTATCTGCCTGCATCACTTTAACGCCGGCTTCTTTAACTTTGTTTAGCGACATCAAGGTCGACTCATGCCATAACTGACGCTGGTAGTCTGTTGCTCGTTGCATCGCAATAGTCAACCAAGCTTGTTGTTGTTCAGAAAGTTTATTCCACATATGAGTGCCAATAATGATGACATCTGGAATAGAAGTATGTTCATCTAATAAATAGTACTTACTAACTTCATAGTGTTTCGAAAAGAAAAAACTCGGAGGGTTATTTTCCGCCCCTTCGACAATCCCCTGTTGCAGTGCAGTGTATAATTCGCCCCAACTAACCGGAGTTGCAGCGCCTCCTATCGTATTGACCATATCAACTGCCGATTGACTATTCATTACGCGGATCTTTAAACCATTGAGGTCGGAAGGTTTTTCAACAAGCTTGTCCGTGGTATAAAAACTGCGGCTCCCTGCATCGAAATAACCTAAGCCTTTAACACGATAATCGGTACCGGCGTCTAACAATGATTGCCCGATATCACTATTTAAGGTTTGCCAATAATGAGTTTGGTCAGTAAATAGATAAGGTAAGCTAAACACTTTCATTTGCGGAACAAATGCTTCAAGTGAACTCGCGCTAACCTTGGTCATGCCCATGGTTCCAATTTGGATAAGCTCGATAATTTCACGTTCAGACCCTAATTGGCCTGATGGGTAAATCACTAAATTCATTTGCCCAGACGACAATCTTTGAAGTTCCTCATCCATAAAAACTAAGGCTTTATGCACTGGGTGTTGAATATCAAGACCATGAGCCAAGCGAATTGACGTACTAGTTTGGTCGGTAGGAGTACAACCAACTAATGCCAGCAACGCGGCGCCAAATAACAGCCTAATTTTAGTTATCATGCGCCGCTCCCCTTGCCACATTCACGTCTTCGTTAATAATTGCGCCGCTATGTTGTATCACGACACTGGCGCAAAATTGACCGTCAAGAACACTTTCTTCTACTGACTTACTCTGTAATCTAGCGGCTAAGTACGCTCCATTAAACGAATCACCAGCAGCCGTTGTGTCACGCGGCTGAATAAGTCGTTCAAGTGGGATTTCAGAAATTTGCTCATCGACATAGGCCATACAACCTCGGTGGCCATTTTTCACAACAACCTCAGTAACACCAGCTCTTTCCCAGCGTTGAATACACTGTTTTGCGCTATGCTCACCGTACATCAATACTTCATCGTCTAAACTTAAAAGAGCTACATCGGTAAGCGTCATCATTTGTTGATAAGCAGTGATAGCAAATTCCACTGAAACCCAACCATTTGAGCGATAATTGTTATCAAATACCACTCGACCGCCTGCACCTCGATAAGTTTTTAGGAACCCTAAAAGTGCCTGCCGATCGTCCTCAGAATACAAAGACAACGTAATACCAGTTAGGAATACATAGTCATAATTCATTAGATCCGAAAACAACTCAGGGTAATAATGCAACAATTGCCTAGCTGGCGAATGATTTCGCCAATAATGGAAATAGCGCTCACCGTCGTCGTCATTTTCTATTAGATATAGACCTGAATTATTACGTTCAGCTACCTTAACTTTGGATACCCCAACGCCAGAATTTTCCCAATCTAACTTCATACTCGAGCTATAACTGTCATCACCAATCACAGTAAAGTAATCACACAGCCCTCCGCAGCGCGACAAATACACAGCTGTGTTTAATGTATCTCCACCATACCCTATTTTATATAGCCCGTTTTTTTGCATACTTAGTTCAAGCATACACTCACCAATAATTGCTACTTTCAATGTCTTACCCTTATTGACAAGCACTTTGCACAGTATTGTAGGTGACTAATTCATTGTTATTTTTTTACCCACCATGAGCAAAATGCATTCACGCATTAATGCAGTTATTTTTGATTGTATATAGGAAACCCATGATTGTAAATGAGCGATATAGATTATTATTGACTAAAAGTCATATAAAGAAAAATTAATTGACTTAATTAAATGTAGAATGAACTCTATCAAACAAAAATTATGACGATAAATTCAACAAATAAATTATTTTCTTAAATGTGAAAATAAATAATGACCATGAACAAACTATAACAGTCAAAAACTGTCTTTATACGTCTTAATATGGTACTTTTATACGTAATTGTATGTAGAGGAATTTGCCGATAGAATATGAAAAATTCACAAGTTAACAATGTTATCTCACCTAAGGGGTTACCCATGTTAGAAAAACATAGGCAACAATTGATCAAGGATATTTTGGACCAACAGCAATTTGCAAGTGTCCGAGATTTAACAGAAAAATTAAACGCGTCTGAAGCAACAATCCGTAGAGACATTACCAAAATGGCAAAGCGCGGTGAAATCACTAAAATACGTGGCGGAGCAGAATCAATTAACGGTGAGCCAAAGAAAAAACACATCTCAAGTTCTGTGTTTTTTGTTGATAAAGATAAACGAGCAGCGACAAAAAGAGCAATAGCTAAAAGAGCGACTGAATTATGTGAGAATGGTGACTCTATTATTATTAATGGTGGTACATCAACATATATGATGGGCGAATATTTAGCTGACATGCATTTAAATATTTTAACCAACTCTTTTATTCTGGCCAATTATTTAACAAAACATAGTGATATTCAGGTCACTTTACCTGGTGGTGAGATTTACCGTGAACAAGGCATTATTTTAAGTTCATATGAAACAGACAATACGGAATATTTTCACGGTTCAATGATGTTTATGGGGACACCAGGTTTAGGAAAGTTTGGGGTAATGGAGTCAGACCCATTGCTCATTCGCTCGGAGCAAAAGCTTAAAAAGCAAACAGAAAAGCTTGTGATTCTTGCTGATAGTACTAAGTTAGGAAAACGTAGTAATTTTATATTATGTCCTTTGGCAGAAGTAGACATTCTAATTTCGGATACCAAAGCAGATCCAGAACTCGTTGCCTATTTTGAGCAAAACGGCATTGAAGTGATTTTAGTAGAAGCCGAAGACGAATAAATACAACAAAAGAATAAATAAAAAAAGGTATGTGTCGGCAAACACATACCTAATACTTACAATAGCAAGAGAACGATCCCACACTTAACCTTCAATCAACTTTCGCCACATATTTTTATAAACCAATAAATTAGTCAGCTCACTTTTTTGAACCGACTTTGCTTCTATTTGGCCTTGGATGTTTTCCCAATCTGTTAAATATGCAGCGCCTTGTACTGTCCCTGTTGTGTCAAGGGACAGCTTAACTTGTTGCTCGGTTCGAAGTTGGCTTACAATGCTACACAAAAGAGGGTTCTTTAAGAAAGCCCCTTCTATATATACGTCGCCTTTCGCACCTAACATATCCAATTGATAATCAGTCATTAATGCGCAATAAATTGTCGCCAATGCGATGCCGCTAACTTTATTGACATCACCATTAAAACTTGATTTTTGGCCACCAAACGGACCGCTTCCACCGCTAAAATCAGGGATAGCGAATACTTTATTGTCGATAACATTTTGTAAGTCTTGTAACTCAAACTGCTCCCCTAGCCAAGAACCTGCTTGTTCGCAAATAGCTTCGAACTCTCTTCCTCCCATAAAACGGGCACACGCGATTGGGGTTCCTAAAGCATCGATATTAGCCAACATATCTTTGCTTGGGTTTAAATTTTCTAGCTCAATTTGAGAGGCCATAAGTATTGTCCATGTCCCAGTCGAAACAACGGTAAATGGCTTATTGCCTTGCGACAAGCGATAACGCAGATAACTTGCATTACTATCGTGTAAGCCGCTATATACTTGGCAGTTAGATTCTAACCCCAATTTCGACGTCAGTTCTGACTTAACAACCCCAGCTGCGTACCAAGCTGGTTTTAACTCAGGAAATTTATCATGACAATCGAGTTGTTCAACCAAAGAAGAATAATCCCCTTTTTCTAAGGACCAGAGGTCAGTATGGCAACCCAAAGAAGTAATCTCAGAAACTAACTGACCTGTAAAACGCCAAACCCAGTATTGAGGGTACATTAGAATGTCAGTTGCTTGTTCAAACCCTTTAGGAAATTCTTGTTTTAACCAAAATAATTGACGGCCTAAATTTAGGCCTGCTGGTAACATAGGAGAATACGTAGAAGAAAAGTCAGGTCGACATTCTTCGTAGTTTGGAGTTTGTAGCTGGACGTCTGAATATTCGTAATCCAAAACAGGTAAAACAAGACCACCGTAATCAGATCGATTTCGATCAATTAACGCTGCAGTCGCACCATGAGTAGTCACCGTTAACTTGGTAATCTTAAATAGTGCTGCTGCTTCTGCAATCGAGTCACAGCACCATATCCAAATGGCTTCAATATCCATGCTAGGGTAAATGCCAATTTTGTTGACTTGATTGCTCATTTGTTTTGCAAAAACCGACTCAAACGTTGCTGAATCGAGCAAATGTACTTTAACGTGGGTCTTGCCGATATCGATAATCAGCGTGTATTCATTTGATGTAATTGTCATGTCTTATTAACTCAATTGGTTGATTCGATCTTTAACGAAAACGCAAGTTGCTGCGAGTTAATTGGTCAAGAGACGTTACCCCCATCAATTTCATATCGCGTTCAATTTCAGCCCGCATTTGCCCTAATGCACGTTCAACTCCAGCTTGTCCAGCTGCTGCAAGTGGGAAAAGGTAATAACGCCCTAAACCAACCGCTTTTGCGCCTAGCGACAAAGCTTTTAGAACTTGCGTACCTCGCTGAACACCGCCATCCATCATCACATCCAAGCGGTCACCGGCGGCTTCAACAACCTCGGTTAATTGATTAAATGCGGTACTTGAACCATCTAATTGACGGCCACCATGATTAGACAAAATCACTCCAGTACAACCAGCATCCGCGGCAAGCTTCGCGTCAGCGCCTGACATTATACCTTTTAAACAAAACTCCCCATCCCAAAATTCAGCGAGTTCAGCTACATCATCCCAATTCATTGTTGGATCTAACATTTCAGTAAAGTAACGCCCAATCGAAGTTGCTCCACCACTCATGTCTACATGTGATTCTAGTTGCGGCAGTCTAAATTTTTCATGAGTTACATAATTAATGCCCCACATCGGTTTCATGGCAAATTGCATCATACCGCCTAAAGTCAATTGCATAGGGATAGAAAAGCCTGTTCTTAAATCACGCTCTCGATTGCCCCCTGTAATGCTGTCCACAGTTAACATAAGGACTTCAACGCCAGCCGCTTTCGCCCTTTCCAACATAGCTCGATTTAGTCCTCGGTCTTTATGAAAATAGAATTGGAAAACCTGTGGGTTTTTGTGTTTTTCTCTGATTTCTTCCATTGCCACAGTTCCCAGTGACGAGACGCCAAACATAGTGCCATATTTTTCAGATGCAGCAGCTACAGCTCGTTCACCTTTATGATGAAAGAGCCGCTGTAAGGCGGTCGGCGAACAATATACCGGTAAATCTAGTTTTTGCCCCATAACGGTAACAGACATATCTACAGATTCTACTCCCCTTAAAACATTCGGGATCAAATCGCACTTATCAAAGCAACTTGTATTATTTCTATATGTGACTTCATCGTCGGCACCGCCGTCAATATAGTTAAAAATAGGGCCCGGCAATCTACGTTCCGCTAATTTACGAAAGTCTTTAAAGTTATGGCAATTTTTTAGACGCATGGGGAGATCAACTCTCTTGTTAATTTTAGAAGAGTTAAGGGGGAAGTCCCCCTATAACTTGTTAAACGGTGTATTGAAAAGTTTTACTTCTATCTTGGCAATGTACTATTGAGTGCTATTTGACTTCAAATATGCATATGTAGCGGTGACAAAATAAACTAAAGTAGGGATAATTAACCAAGAGGTGACAATTTCAATATTCGTATTTGCGTATGCTAATAAACCTAACAAAGCACATGCGACTAAAGCCCCCCAAGACACAAATTTAGCTAATGTTGCATTAAGTGGGATTATTTTAACCGCATCTTCTGCGCCATTCGTAGGGCCAGCTAAGTAAACCGCTTCTTTAGCCTTGCGATCAGACTCTGCTTGTTCCGCAATTGCAGCTTCTGGGTAAGTTTCTTTTGCTCCCATAACTGACGCTAAGGCAACGTACATAGCTGTAGCAAAAATCCAAAGTGGCACTAAAATAAAGAACAAGTGCAATACTCCAGCTTGCTCCACTGCAATTCCTACCAACATAGAAACAACCCAGGTAGATAAAGCAGCCCAATTTGTAGTGTTGCCCTTATAACTTGACCAATAGCGAGTTAAACCTATTTTATTAAACAACCAATGTTCAGCGACAATAATAGCGCCAACAGGTGCCAACAATAGTCCCATGTAACCGACAAAACCTAGCAAACCTGAAAACACAAATGGAGAGCAGGCAATGATAGTCGTTATAATACCTACGACGATCGTAACGCGAGTACGTCCCCACGATTGATTTAATGAACTAAAAGCGAGTCCTGCACGATAAATAGTCGGGTTTGACGTTGTCCAACCAGCAATTATTACGGCCAAAATCCCTGATGTTCCTAGTGCTGTATATGCAACTGACCCCGGATCAATTGCTGTAATAGTGGTATTTAGCAATATCGCAGCTCCGGCCCCCATAACACCTGCACAGATCCAAGCAATGTAGTGACCAATAAACATACCAAGCGCAGAGAAATATCCATATCTAGGACTTTTTGCAAAACGTAGGAGTGTCATATCCCCTAAACTGCCATGCATCGCCAAATTAGCGACCCATGCAAAAGCAATTACATGCATAATACCAATATCACCGGTCGTTTTTTTCCAAATTGAATCACTAGCAACTGTTAAAAAGTCGTTAAAACTGTTGATACTGTCAACATTTGCTGTGGCCGCAACGGTTGTTGGCATCATGACAAAAGCACCAACGATAAACATTAAAATCATCCAAGGAGCACATACCTCAGCAAATGCAGCCAATTTCTTGAAACCTTTCACTGCCATATAAACCACTACGGCACCAACACCGAGCACAACCGCTACAAATCGCCAATCTGTTGGAAAGTAGCCAACTTGATCTGGTATCCCAAAAGGGATCCGAACTGCCGATGCGGAAACCGTTATCATCGCCCCAGCCAAAACACAAAACAAAATGCCGTTGATAACACTGTAGAATCTGATGGTTCCGGGTCCAGCAATTTTCTCTAAATATGCATACAAGGTTAAACGAGTGTCGGTTGCAATAGGAGCTGTAACGAGTCCCCAGGTTAACACTGCTAATAAGTTACCAATTAATAACCCAACTAATACATCAACTGCTCCAACCCCCCAAGATACAAATAATGCGCCAATAACAAATTCTGTTCCGGCCACGTGTTCCCCGGCGTAAGAAGCTGCGAACGTTTTGGGGCCCTGCAGTTTTTCTGCCGATACCGGTACTGATTCAAATTCTTCTGCTGCTGACATGATGCTCTCCAAACAAATAGCTTTTTACCACTGGGTATAAGCCTTTTTATAATTTTATTTTGTATTGCCTTAAGCTGTTATGAAGATCGCTAAAAGGTTTTTTTATTAAAAAGCACGGAAACCTGCAAAGACCCCCGTGCATATAGCTAATCACATATATAACATCTAGTGACCGTCGTTCTAAACAATCCCAGAGCCATTGCCACCGCTATTAGGACGCTCAATACCAGCCTGTGCTCGATAGCCTGACTTGCGATAAACAGCGATTGGATCAATTGCCCCACCTTTACGTAAACGAGCCATTTCTAATATTGGCGATACGTCTGTAGTAAAGGCCTTTTTCAATGTATTGCTACACATAAGCGCATCATTTTCAGTTTGATAACCACTTAACTTCTCGCGATCAACGATAAGTGCTGATACATAAGAACGTTGTACACTAGCCGCAGAGTTCATTAAACTTTCAATTGGGTCTGTCACGTTATGAGATTGATCTAACATATAATTAGGCCCAAATTCAGCTTGTTGACGATATTCTGCATCAACTAATTCATTGAAAATAAGGAACTGTTGATATGGATGCAAACTGCCGCTATCTAAATCGTCGTCGCCATATTTAGAGTCGTTGAAATGGAAACCACCAAGTTTCTTAAATTGGATCAAACGTGACACAATCATTTCAATGTTAACGTTAGGTGCATGGTGACCTAAATCAACAAGCGACTTAGCTTGAGGTCCAAGTTCCATCGCTGCTAATACATTACTTCCCCAGTCTTGAATAATCGTTGAGTAAAATGCAGGTTCAAACATTTTATGTTCGATGTGGAGTTCCCAGTCTGAAGGCAGGCCAGCATAAATCTTTTTCATGCTTTCTAAATAACGCTCAAAAGCATGTTGAAAATGTTGTTGACCTGGATGATTAGAACCATCCCCAACCCAAACAGTTAATGTTTTTGAATCTAGTGCTTTACCATATTCAATACAATCAAGGTTATGTTGAATAGCAAGGTCACGTGATTCTTGGCTGGTGTTGCTCAAGCTACCATACTTAAAACTATGTTCTTGTCCCGGCTGATCTTGGAATGTATTTGAATTGATAGAATCCCATTTCAGGTTCAGGCTGTCCGATGTTTGTTTCAACTCAGAGAAGTCATCCACTTTATCCCATGGAAAATGCGGAGAAACACGTTCAGTACACTGAGATAAGTCGTTAATAACCGCACTATCTTCTAGCTTTTCCCAGATATTACGAGGTTCACCCTCACCAGGGAAACGCGCAAAACGCGTTCCGCCTGTACCAGTTCCCCATGAAGGAACGGCAATTTGAAATTCTTCCGCTTTCGCTGTGATTTCATCAATATTGATACCGTCACGTGATAGCTTGTTACCAAGTGCTTGATAATCTTCTTGTAAATTGGCTTCTAATTTTGCATTTTCTTCTGCAATTAGCCCTTTATCGATACGTTGCGTCATAATAATTCCTATTTTCTCGTAACTTAGCGTAAAAACGCTTCGTGTAAACCACCGTCTACACTGATAATTTGACCTGTAGTTTTGCTTAATTGCCCAGACACCATCAAATAAGCTGCCTCTGCTTGGTCTGCTGGGGTAATTGGAGATTTAGTTAATGTGCGTTGGGCATAAAAATTAGCCAACTTGTCACGTAATTCGTCATCAGAATCTGATTCAGCAAAATCAACGCTGTATTTAGTTAATGAAGCGATGACTCGGTCACGAGGGAACATCGTACTGCCTTTCACAACAGTTGCAGGAGCTAAACCATTAACATTAACTAGCGGTGACAATTCAACAGCAAGCTCTCGTACTAAATGATTAGCCGCAGCTTTCGACGTATCATAAGCAAGAGAACCTTTCTTTGACACTGCTGCATTTACACTAGTTGTAAGAACTAATGCGCCTTTTAACCCTTGAGCTTTCCAAATTTCATTTGCTTCGGTACCGACGATATAGCCACCTTTTACATTTACGGCAAAGCTCACATCAAACTGCTGATCGTTACTCATACCCGATTGACCAGGAGCCAAAAATACACCTGCCGTAACGATAACTTTATCAATACCACCATAGGCTAAAATTACTTTTTCAAACATTTTCTGAACGCTTTCACGATCAGTAATATTCACTTCTTGAGCAATAGCAGGACCACAACCAGAGATCCCTGTCCCCGCGACACCGATACCTTGACCATAAATTGCCGCTAATTCATCAGCAGTTTTTTGTGCAGCGTCAAAACGTAAGTCGGCACAAACAACATGAGCCCCTTCTTTTGCAACTCTAAATGCGGTCTCTTTACCAATACCGTCACCAGCACCAATAACCACAACGATATCGCGAGCTAACGGTGCTTCTTTAGGCATCCGCTGTAACTTCGCTTCTTCTAAAGCCCAATATTCGATATCAAATGCTTCTTGCTGTGGTAAGGCTGTATATTCGCTAATTGCTTCAGCACCTCTCATGACTTCAATCGCACAGTTGTAGAACTCTGTCGTAACTCTCGATTCAGATTTGTTTTTACCCCAACCGATAATACCAACACCCGGAATTAAGATAACCGTTGGACTTGGGTCTCGCATCGCAGGAGAATCATCGCGTTTGCAGCTATTATAGTATTTTGCATAGTCTATTCGATATTGCTCAATACCAGCGTTAAGTTTTTCAACTAAGGTTTCAAAACTGTCTTGTTGAGGGTTAAAGTCAACGTAGAGTGGTTGAATTTTAGTACGTAAGAAATGATCTGGACATGAAGTGCCTAATTTAGCTAAACGAGGTGCGTCAACACTATTAACAAAACGTAACGCAGTTTCGTCAGTTTGAACCGTTGCAATAAATTTCACTTTATTAGATAGGATACCGCGAGCTACTGGTAAAAATTTACGAAGTAATTCCGTGCGTTTATTGTCTGGCAAACTTTCTACTTTGGCACCGCCAAAAGTCAATGCGCCTTTATCGTGTTCTTCGATATAACTTGCTGCTGTTTCAATAACCCATAATGACGTCTCGTAACAACTTTTACTTTCCGACTCCCAGTTAGTATGACCATGTTGCCCCAACAGAATTCCGATACTGTCAGGTTTTGCAGCATAAGCATCTTCACATACTTTTGCCGCTTCCCAACCTGGGCGCATCCAAGGTACATAAGCCATCTTTCCACCCCAAACTTTTTCAGTTAAGGCTTCTTGATCTTTACAAGAGGCAATTGCAATAACAGCATTTGGGTGTAAATGGTCAACATGCTTTTCCGCAATCATGGAATGAAGTGGGGTGTCAATTGAAGAAGCACGCGGGTTCAAACAAAAGTTACAATGTTTGTACATGCCAATCATTGCATCTTCGCCAGATGATTTATAACCTGTTACCGGTTGCTTTCGGTAAGCACCGTCTAATGCATTTAATTTACCTTGGTATAAAGAAGAGAAATTTTCTTTCTTCGCAGTTCGTAAATCACCGCCTGAACCTTTCACCCAAAGGACTTCAACCTCTTCCCCTGTTAATGGATCAGTTTCCATTAACTTCGCTGACGTATTGCCACCACCAGTGTTTGTAATGCGTTGATCTGCACCCAAAATGTTTGAACGGTACACTAGGCTATCTAGGGGAGATAACCCCTCAGCGATTTCATCATCCCAGTTGTAATCCACATATAGGTATTTGTCTTTTTTCATTGTCATTCTTTGTCACTCCCACTTAAAAAGGAAATCATGCGATAAATTAAATTATTTCACTCAATACTACCTCCAATTTAAACACAGTCAAGCATTTTCAATCATTTTAAGTCACCACAGAATAAATCAGATAAATTTCAAACAATTCAAGTCAAGCATTGTTTGTGTTATCAATATGAGCGAATAGATCTAATTATGGATTGCAATGTGTGCAACACGATGAAAATGAGAGCTATTTTTTAGCTGTAATTTAGTAAACTTATCTACTTGAGCACTACACTCACAAATACAAACGAGGATAGATTTGACATGAGAAAGGCGTTGCTCTTCTAAGCAGGAGCCAAAATATTTAATTAACAGCAGATCAACATCATAGTTGCCTTCATTAAACCGCATATCGTTTATATCGTTTAT
>NZ_JAHKQH010000026.1:134388-143642 GCF_018861025.1 Psychrosphaera sp. B3R10
GTTTATATCGTTTATATCGTCATGGTAATTCATAAACCGGCGGCTTATGTCATCAAGAATTAAAGATGCAACGGCGGCATTTAAAGTTGGTTTGTTCATATAAATTCCCTTTTTAAAATTGATTCAACTTTAAAAAGGCATGAGTAGGGAAAATTTTCACATTACGAAACTAATTAGTGGTGAGACCAACTTTTATATATGGAGAACACCATGAACGAAAACACGAACGTAATTGAATTATTTGGACAACGTCCGCCCATTGCAAACGATGAAGATTTTCTGGTTTTGTTAGATCGTGGCGATGATTACATCTGTTATGTGCGGAACTATATTTCTTCACAAGAGTTTATACTCGTCAGTAACAATATCACCTGCCAGAATGTTGCTTCTAAAACTCATCTCTTGGTTAGAACGAGAACATAGTATTCGACAAAAAGACGCGATGGATATTTACTATCTAACCAAACATTACTCAAAAAACAAAAAAACACCAAAAACTACTATAAAGCCACTACAAAACCACCGTATATATGAAGCATTGTCGAAACCGCCAAAGCCAAGGGTTTGACGCTTTCGATTAAATTTTTATTTGCCTAAACGAACTCTTCTACTCAGAGCTAGAGATCGAAAATTTAGTGGTCTGAAATGTAAACCTTAAGTGTTGATAACAAAACGTTTACTAAGGGCCTCTTCCGTGAGAAATAAAGTAAATCGGTAATGGCTCAGTTATTCGTCGGTCATATTAAGATTTATAAGAGCTAATTATTTATATTGGATACCAGATAGCATTTCGCTTTCTAGCAATAACTGCGTAAATAGCTAAGGCAATAAATACAATAGAAGGCACTGCTGAAGGCACTTCATATGCGATATGGTAATAAGTCGCACCAATCATTATCGGAATGAGTCCTGTTGCCGCCAATGCAGTCCACTTGCGAATAAACATCGCAAGACCAGCAAGTAACTCTGCTAGGCCAATAAAGTAACCAAACCACTCTGGCAGCCCCATTTTTGCAAAGCTTACATGAAGCTCAGGTACACCAGCAAGTTTGGCGGCGCCAGCCATTATCATCGATAGTCCTAGTAAGACAAATGGCAACCAAGACAAGGTTATTTTCAATTTATTCATAAATTCCTCAATTCATTGTTAATTTCAATAAGGAAAGTTTAATTAAATGAGTCGATAATATATATTGATAATATTTTATACTCTTGATTAGAGATATTTATCATGATTACCATTGACCAATTAAAAGTTTTAGAGGCTATTGCAGAAGAAAAGTCGTTAAGGACCGCTGCTAGTAGACTGCACAAAACCCAACCCGCTTTGAGCCACTCAGTTAAGCAACTTGAAGTGCAATTAGGCTTAGCGCTTTTTACTCGTGATAGCTATAGATTAAGCTTAACTAGCGCTGGAAAATCAATATATCAAATGGCCCAAAAAGCCCTGCGAGATGTGTCCCAAATTGAGCAATACGCAAATCATCTAAATCAAGGAAATGAAGCAAACATTGTTATTGCGGTTGAAGCGGCTTTCCCTATTGAGCCGCTGTTTTCTGCATTTGAACAAGTTCACAATAATTTTCCTTCAACGCAACTTTCAATAACACAAGAATATGTGACTGGTGCATTGCAACTTGTCTCAGAAGGAAAAGCGCAAATAGCAATAACGGCTGCCCCTTTAGACTACTTATCCAAGTTTAGTGGGCTTATTGCAATAGAACTATCCAAAGGTGAAATGGTTAATGTCGCTACCCCACAATTGCTTGATAAATATAAACCATTTAATTCAATAGAATCTTTGATAAATGAAAATCAGATCATTGTTAAAGATACAGGCGAAATAACCAAAGACGTAGAATTAAACACACAGTCTGGCCAAAGCTGTTGGTACGTGAATAACTTTGAAGCGAAATTAAAACTAATTTGTCATAACTTAGGATGGGGAATGCTGCCGAGACATTTGGTATCCCAACACATTATTTCTGGAACCTTGCAAGAAATTAAAGTTGCAGATAAAGAAAGCTCAATGACTTTTCCATTTTGCCTAGTGAAAAACAAATCACATCTGCTAGGCCCTGTAGCGACTGAAATTTGGCGCACCCTATCAGAACTTGATTTAGAAGAATAACTATTATGTTGTGTCTAAGGTGAGTCAGTAAATGAGAAAAATAAAGAGGAAGACGCAGAAATTTTGCTCTTTGAGCTGTTTATTATTTCTAAGTCTTTTGAAATAGCTAAGGTTCAAATAAACACAATAGGACCTAATGCTATTAATATAAAAAGGCTAGTTTGTATTAGACGTCAATTAATTTTGCACGGACCTTGCCGCCAATTACCTGTACTAAATTTGTACACACCCACCAATTTAATTTTTCAAATTACTAGAGGATTTGTGATTAAAAAGCACACGTCATTGCAAAAACGGGCCAATGAAATGCGCCTTTAATCTAACATCGGGTAATGGGCTTCGCCCCACATGGCGCCGGGGTTATCCATCATAATATCGATGAGTATAGGGGACAGTTTTGATAGAAAATTGACTGCGTCTCGGAGTTGCTCGCGGTTTGCCGAGCTATTCCAGGTGGCACCGCCGTGGATAATTTGATTTCGAAGGGTGTACAACCTCGCTAAAATCACAGTTAGCAGTGCTGGACTGTCATTGCGTGATAGTGCTTTATTTGCTTTGGATTTTGCTGCAGAAAATTTGTCCCGCCATTCTTGCTCGGTGATCTTGCCATTATGGTGATCCCAAAACGGTTGGAACACATATTGATTGTCAATTAAGAGTCGAATACTAGAGGTAAACTCACTCCAAAGTAACTGATGGAGTTGTTGGTTTTTATCTAAACCGCAGAGTTTTTTTATAAAGAGTTGGAAGGTTTCTAATTCACTAAATTTTGAGGATTCTAGGCCCTGAGCGTAGGCGGCGTTAAACGATATCCAAAGAAAAACAAACTGTGCATCTTTGTCGTCGTCACATTGCTCGGCTTTATTGAGCCAAGACAAGGCTCGGTGAACGCGCAAACCATGGGCATCTGGAAACCCGTGTCGAAGTAAACGCTGTTTATCCTTTAACAATTGATAATTCATAAATTCCCTTTGCTATCAACCAAACTGCTACTTTTGATTAAACGCCTTTTCTTTATTGTAAGCAACACCCCATTGGTATTTTTAATTGCTTTTAAACCTAATTAATATTTATAAAAGGCTAATTATTGAATTGAGTTACGCTATCATTTTACGTGTCACTTTAAACTATTTAGGTGTCTTTTAATCAGAAAACACTGCGCTTAACCGACATATGAGTGTGCTCATCTATTACATCCGTCAAACCACTAATAGGGTTTGTTTACTTATAATGTAGCTTTAAAATCTTTGTTGCTGCCCCACGTTAAGCGCGTAAAGCCATAACTGCCGTAAAAATCGTTTTAAATCTCCCAACGCCCTATGTGTTCAAAGAAGCTATCCAGCCCCTGACAGTCCATTCTGAATGTCGCCTATTTTGCTGTTTGAATCCAATGGCAGTCCTCTAATTTTTAGCGGTTATCAACAATAGAAAGTTAAACCAATGGGAACGGTGGAGTGGAGTTGATTTGTTATTAACTTTGTTTGGTCGCATTAGCCTACTTGAGGTTAGTTCTGACTCTCTTACCCTGTGTATTTTAGGGACAAACGTTAGATCGAATAACAGCAGGTAACGTCAACAAACTGAGGCTTCATCACATTGCGGAAATAAATAAAAAGCAGCCTCAACCCAAAGATGATGTCTATATATATTATACAGAACAATAAATAGCCAAATTTACATTAGCGCGTTATATTTAGGTCTAAGGTGTTGATTTTATGTCCGCCAATGTTTAGGGACAAATAAATGTTTTTGCAATCAGGGGTTAATAACATGTGTTTTCTTAGAAAATACCAGTGGTTAATTATCTTTTTAGTGCCATTTTATGCACAGGCCATTGATGTTAATTATTGTGTCGACCCAGACTGGATGCCTTACGAAGCAATGGTAAATGGCCAGCATAAGGGTATTTCTAAAGAATATAAGCAGTTGTTTCAGGAAAATAGTACGATTAATTTCAACCGTATTCCTGCGAAGTCTTGGAATGAAGTCACTGAATTTCTAAAAGCAGGAAAATGTGAACTCACTTTGATGTTAAATCGTTCGTCTGAACGAGAGCAATACCTTGATTTTACTATGCCCTACTTTTTTGGTCCTAATGTATTAGTTACAACAAATAATCGCCCTTACGTTCAAAATATTTCAGCCGCTGCAGGAATGAAAATTGGTGTAGTCAAAGGTTACCGATTGGTCAGCTACATGGAGCGATTCCATCCCAACTTGCAGGTAACCCTGCTTGATAGCGAACTCAATGGCTTATTAGCTGTAGCAGATGGTGAAATAGATGTTTACGTTGGTTCCCTCTTATCAATAACCAGTAAATTAAAACAGCATAATATTGCTAACTTAAAAATAAACGGCTGGGTTGCAATTCAAGACGAACTCAGAGTTGGCGTAATCAAATCTCGCTCAGCTGAATTATTGCCAATACTTAATAAAGTCATTGACCAAATTCCAGTGCAGGTCCATAACGACATACTTAATCGGTGGAGTAATACCCTAGTCGTTACCGAAACCGATTATACTTTGGTTAGAATGATCACTCTTGGCGCTGTCTTATTGCTGCTAATTTTAGGATGGCGATTCCAAATATCGAGAAAAGTTACCGCTACCTTAACGAAAAAAAACGCGCAGTTACAAAAAATGAGCGCCAAGTTAGAAGAGTCTAACCGACAGCTAGAGTATATTTCTTACCATGACAATTTAACTGGCCTTTATAACCGTCATTACTTCTTAACCACGTTTAATCACCTTTTTAATGACATGCAAAGGCAATCGCATGATGCTTCTTTGATGTTAATTGATATCGACTTTTTCAAACAAATCAATGACAAGTATGGTCATAATGCAGGTGATGAGGCATTAACGCATTTGGGTAAATTATTGAAAAAGGCCATTCGCTCAGGTGATGTCCCTGCCCGCTGGGGTGGTGAAGAATTTGTCGTGCTTATGCCTTCTACGACAGAAAACGACGTCAAACAGGTCGCAGAACGATTAATTCAAAACATTGAAAGTTATCAGTTTCCGATTATTGCAAAACTGACAGTAAGTATAGGTGTGTCGCAGTTCCGAGCCGACGACACCATTAAAACATGGTTAGAACGGACCGACAAAGCGCTTTATCAAGCTAAAGAGCAAGGGCGGAATCGAATTAGATATAGCGCTTAACCCCTTTTTAAACAACATATAATATTAACTAGAACCGTGTTTGTTGACCCAACGCTTACATCTTTTCTAACATTTGCTTTAAAAGCCTCCCAAGTTAGTGTGTACACACTTTTAACACAGAATAATAAAAACAGCCGCTTTAGTAGTCATCAATAACAAAGTGAGCAACTTGCCCTACCTTTCCATTTAACTACCAGTATCCACTAAGCCTAGCTGAGTTTGTAAATACTCCATTTGTAAATACTGCGGTATAAGTACTGCTGAGCGTATGTATTTACTACCGCTAGTTTCTAGCCAAACCATCCGGTTAGTTTCAATTAAGTCGTGCACTTTTACCGTGACGTTTGCGTTCATAACAAAAGTGTAGCGAGGTAACGCAAAAAAATTTAAGGGTTTAGCAAGCCTGTTTGGTTTAATAACTTCAAGCTAATAATAAATGACACTCACCTCGGTGCTTTTTGTCATTTAGCATCTTTCGATTTAGAACGATTATTACGCTATGCGTTTGGTCCATTTTATGAGAAAACTAACAATGAATAAAAATAAAGTTACCCTCGCGGTTGTCACCAGTTTACTGGCGTTAAGTGCGTGTAATAGTAATCAACAGGCTCAAAACACTCCAAACACATCAAAAAAAGCGCCTGTTTATTGGCAGGACTTGAGTGTTTTTAAAGTTAATACCGAAGCGCCACGCGCGACTTTTTTGCCCTACGATGCTGAGTCAAAATTAGCAGCGGATGATTACCAAACCTCTCCGTATTACAAACTGTTAAACGGCAATTGGAAATTTAATTGGTCGGCAAACCCTAGTTCAGTTCCCGCTGGTTTTTTTGACCCCAGTTTTGATGTCTCAAATTGGGATGAATTACCCGTGCCAAGTAATTGGCAAATGCATGGTTACGATTATCCGATATATACAAATAGACAATATCCGTTCCCTAAAAATCCACCATTTGTCCCCGAGGATGACAACCCAACAGGTGCTTATCGTACCAATTTCACTGTGCCAACCGATTGGGACGGGCAGCAAGTATTTATCCACTTTGGCGGCGTTAACTCAGGATTTTATCTCTATATAAATGGCCAAGAAGTCGGTTATAGCGAAGGCTCTAAGACGGCCGCTGAGTTTAATATTACGCAATACCTCAAACCTGGTGAAAACGTACTTGCCGCTAAAGTTATACGTCATACCGACGGTAGCTATATGGAAGACCAGGACTTTTGGCGTGTCAGTGGTATCGAACGCGATGTGTATTTACATACCGCACCGAATATCCATGTAAGGGACTTCTTTGCCAAAACAACACTAGTGAACAACTACCGCGATGGTGTGCTTAATCTAACAATCGATGTCGCCAATAAGAATCAGTCGGCCCAGTCTGTTGATTTGGTTGTGAAAGTCAAAGATGCGAGTGGCAAGGTGGTCGCCACCGACAAAAATACGGTTATTGTTCTGGCAAACAAACAGCAAACCGTTGAGCACGAAATAGTATTAAACAATATTAAAGCTTGGTCAGCTGAGTCTCCAAACTTATATCAATTATCGATTAGCACTGAATATAACGACGGCACACCAACTCAACACATAGGTGAGCAAATTGGCTTTAAAACGGTTGAGTTAAGCAAAGGTCAGTTTTTGGTTAATGGCCAACCTGTTTTATTTAAAGGCGTAAACCGTCACGAACATGACGAGCGCACAGCACATGTCGTTAGTAAAGAAGCCATGCTAGCTGATGTTAAAATGTTAAAAGAAAACAACATTAACGCGGTTCGAACCTCGCATTATCCTAACGACCCTTACTTTTATCACTTGGCCGATAAATACGGTTTATATATTATCGATGAAGCCAATATCGAAACACATGGGTTTGGATATTCCCCAAAAGAAACACCTGCTGCAAAACCTAAATTTGAAGGCATGCATTTAGACCGATTAGAACGTATGGTTGAACGTGATAAAAATCACCCTTCAATCACGTTTTGGTCAATGGGCAATGAAGCCGGTGATGGGATCAATTTTGTTAAAGGTTATGACTGGATCAAACAACGCGACAATTCGCGTTTAACCATATACGAACGTGCCGAGCAGCAATCTAAATACACCAAAGAAAAGCACGTACACCAAGACGCTGTTACTTGGATGTATCGGACAGTCAAAAGGCTTAAAAAAGAATATATCAACCAATACCCAGAACGCCCGTTTTTCTGGGTGGAATACTCACATGCGATGGGTAATTCAAATGGTAACTTTAAAGAGTACTGGGACTTTGTTCGCGCAGAACGTCAAATGCAAGGCGGGTTTATCTGGGATTGGATGGATCAAGGTCTGATTAAAAAAGATGAAAACGGTAATGAATTTTGGGGTTATGGCGGAGACTTCGAACCTGAAGGCGTTCACAATGCTGGCAACTTTGTATTAAATGGCCTAATTAACCCAGACAGAACACCACACCCAGGGTTGTTTGAAGTTAAAAAAGTGTATCAAGATCTGCATTTTTCAAAAGTAGGTAAAACAACTTACCAGCTCTATAACGAAAACTTTTTTGTCGACACGTCAAGCTACAACATGACTTGGCGTTTGATTGAAGATGGTGTTGTTATTAAAACTGGGCAAGTTGACACAGTTGCACAACCTCAAAGTAAAGTTCGTTTTGATTTGGCCAAACAACTGCCTAAATTAAAGTCGAATAAAGAATATTTTATAAATTTCTATGCGACAGCTAAAGGCACACACCCGTTACTTGAAAAAGGCCATTTGCTTGCCAGTGATCAGCTTATGTTGCAAAAAGGCAAAACGTCTACATTTGTAACTAAGGGAGCAACAAGCGTAAAAGTCGCTCAAGATCCTAACCAAACGGCTGTCATTGCCGGTGATGCAAAACTGAAATTTGACCAGGCTGGTTATTTAACGTCTTACCAATACAAAGGTACAGAGATGTTAAAAGAAGCCCTTAAATTTAACTTATGGCGTGCACCTACAGATAACGACTTTGGTGGTACAAACGGTTTAGTTAAACGTGGCAAGCTTTGGAAAACAGCAACCGAGAACCAAAAAAGTCTTGGTTTGAAGGTCGTTTCGTCTGACGCTAACCTGGTTGTTTTAGAACAGGTTGTGGATCTCGCAGACGCCGATTCGTCGGTTACTTACCAGTATACGATTAACGGTCAAGGCGAAATCAAAGTTGATGTCAATTTTGACTTTGCTGGCGATGCCCGTGTGAAGATTGTAAAAACAAAACCAAATGGTAAAACATTCAAGGTTGATAAATACAGTGAGATCCCTCGCATTGGCACAAACTTCCAAATGCCAGTTAACTTCGACCAAGTTACCTACTACGGTAGAGGGCCACACGAAAACTATTGGGATCGTAAAACCTCAGCCTTTGTCGGTATTTACCAAGGTGAAGTTAAAGACATGGCGTTTGATTATATTCGTCCCCAGGAAAATGGAAATCGCAGTGACATTCGCTGGGCAACCTTAACCAATAAAGATGGCGTTGGTCTTAAAATTATTGGTAATTCCGTGTTTGACTTTAGTGCCCATCATCAACCACAAAGCGATTTTGACCCGGGCGATAATAAAGCCCAGCGTCATTACACTGAGATTAAAAAGCGTGACTTAGTTAACGTAAATGTTGACTACAAGCAAACCGGTGTTGGTGGTGATAATAGCTGGGGGGCAAAAGCGTGGGAGCAGTATCGATTAAATGCTAAAGACTATAGCTATTCGTTTACATTATCTCCAATTGACTCTGTGGAGCCGTATAAGGCAGAGCAGACGATAAAGATAGGGACACATAACGAACTTTAATCGGACGTTATCAAAACACTTTAGGCCACACATAATGAAAGTTATGTTGTGGCCTTTTTTATTGCACTATTTAATGTAATAACATACCGAATGGCTGGGCGCCCTGATGGATGTTCTAACGGGCGCTCTGATGGATGTTCTGATGGA
>NZ_JAHKQH010000026.1:143868-232249 GCF_018861025.1 Psychrosphaera sp. B3R10
TGATGGATGTTCTGATGGATGCTCTGATGAATGCTCTGATGAATGCTCTAGTCGCACTACATTCGCAATATCCTGCGTTTCCACAAAATTAGTTACAGGCTCAAAACTAAGCGCCCCCTTGCATAAAGCTAAAGGACGTTTGCTGAACATTGAGAAAATATAGTGACTTTTAGGCGCTAAGTTGACCCAAACGACTAATCGTTTTTAACCACTGTATTATCTGATACTTCTTTTTTAAACCCTTTTAACGCCGCACCTAAGTCGCTACCAACTGATTTCAAACGTTTTGTACCAAACAATAAGACAACAATAATGGCAACTATCACGAGTTGCCACACACTTATACCTGAAAAACCCATAAAAACTTCCTCTAATTAAATTACGACTTATCGCTGACAAAAGCGATGTTAAACGCTCAAACAGGTATGCCGAGCAGATAACGCATTACCACCTGACTTATGCCAGTGACAATTTGCTTGTAAATTTTCTCTATCAATCACCTCGGAAAAAACCTAGGTGCTCAGTGAAGATTATTTACCATTTAGTGGTGATGCCGGCGGTAACGGAACTGAATTTTTTGCGCGCCAATCCACTAATTTTGTTAATAACTTCTGTTTTATTTTTAAATGACTTTTGGAAATATCCACTCGCTCTGACGGATCGTTTTCGAGATCAAATAATTCCACTTTGCCACTTAACAAAAATTGAATAAGTTTATACTGGCCTTCTCGAACGGCGGAAACAGGTCCATGTTTATATGCGGTGTTTATATGCCAAAAAATTGGTTTTTGTTGATACGGTTGACCAAACATTAATGGCGTAAAGCTACTCCCGTCGAGTTCACCCGCGTAATCTTGCACACCGGCAAGATCTAAAAAGCTAGGGAAATAGTCTAAAACCGACACCAGATTTTCATGCCGTGTCGCGGAAATTTTGCTCGGCCAGTTGGCAACCATTGGGACTTTAACGCCTCCTTCATAAATCGAGCCTTTAGCGCCCCTTAAGCGTATGTCTGTTGATTGTATAGAATTAAAGCCATTATCCGACGTAAATATAATTAATGTATTTTCACGTAAACCACTCGATTCTAAAAAGTCGACGAGTCGGCCAACATTCTGATCTAAAGACTCCACTAACGTGCCATATGCCGCAAGTTCGCGTTTTGCCTTTGAGTCTCTTCCAGTTAATTGTTCTTTCTCTTTGTTTTGGTATTTTTTTAGTAACTCTTCACTTCTAGGAATACTTGGCCTATGCGGGGCGTAAAAATGCAGATTTATAAAAAATGGGCTGTCAGCGTTTTTCTCCATAAATGCAATAGCTTCGTCTGTTAGACGGTCAGTTAGCCATTGGTCGTCGGGTTTTTCGTTGATAAAGGGATTTTTAAATGGTGCTATGTACCCGCCGCTTTTTGACTTATATCCCTCAGTATAACCACGCGCAGGATCCCCCCACCACGACCCGCCAACATTGAGGTCAAACCCCCTCGCCTGCGGATAATAAATAGAATATTTATTTTTATGGTCGTTCAACCAACTCAAATCGCCATTTTTGGGCTGACTTAAATTATCATCAAATGGGTAGTTAACTTCTACTGACGGATCAGGGCCCACGATATGCCACTTTCCTAAATGCGCTAATTTATAACCGGCTTTTTTAAGGGGTTCAGAATATACAGTATGCTCAAGTTGCACCGTGCCACGGGAGAAAATACTGGTCTGGCTATTTCCTTTTTCTAAAACTGGGACACCATAAACTTGAGTTTTAAAAGACTGTTTTCCGGTTAACAATGCCGCCCTTGCTGGGGAGCAGGTAGGATAGGAATATGCATTGTCAAAAACTTGTCCTGAATTAGCTAATGCGTCGATGTTTGGCGTTTCAACCCATTTAGAACCGTTGTAACCTACGTCACCCCAACCGAGGTCGTCGGCCATAATAAATATAATGTTAGGTTTAGCTTCTGCGTGACTTAAGTTCATCGCAAAATAGCCCGCGATAAAAACAACTATCAGACTAGAAAATATTTTCATTACCACTTTCCCATATACGTAATATCGACTCTGAAACGTTTCAAAATATTCATCAGAGGTTGTGCCATATTAAGGTTCTAACCTACGTTTAAACCTCTGCTTTATCGTTTTAATTAGCACGATAAAAGAAAACTCACAGAGACATTGTCGTACCTCTGTGAGTTTAAACCCAGCTGTTTAAAGACTAAAGCTGCCTTGTTATTCGCTTAAAGCCGGTTTCCAAGGGGCGCCATATTTTGGTGCCTTAGGGTTTTCTCTTAAAAATTTAGCGTCATTTTGCTGATACCATTGATGCAATGTCTTTTTCATTTCCGCAACTTTTGCTGGATATTCAGCCGCTAAATCAGTCGTCTCAGCCTTATCTTTAGTAATGTTAAACAGCTGAAGTTTGCCATCTTCAAACCGTTCTATGAGTTTCCAATCGCCCAATCGAACCACTGCCCCAGGGAAACCGCCTTGATTTGAATAATGTGGATAATGGAAAAACAACGGACGTTCTGCTGAATTTGTTTCGCCATTTATGACAGGTAATAAGCTCTCACCGTCAATTGGGCCAACACGTTTGGCGTCAATACCTATTAAGTCGTAAAGCGTCGCTGAGATGTCCATGCTAATGGCTGGAACCGAGGTTGACTTACCATTTGATTCGGAACCTGGAACACTAATAATGAAAGGTACACGAATACCGCCTTCATATAACCAGCCTTTACCGCCTCTAAGCGGTAAACTTGATGTTGAATGCGCTTCACCTATAGATAAACCACCATTGTCTGATAACAAAATTACTATGGTGTCGTCTCTTAGGTTTTTGGCTTTTAGTGAATCCACAAGTCGGCCGATGTTTTCATCAACCTTTTCGACCATCGCAGCATATGTTGGGTTCGTTTGCACAACACGATTTAATTGTGGTTTATCGGTTGGCCAAATTTGTTCAACTTGAGCAAACTCTGGTGTTTTATCTAGTTGAGAAAAACGTTCACGATACTTATTAACAAGCTTCTTTGGCCCTTGCAATGGCGTATGAACAGAATAGTAAGACATCATTAGGAAAAATGGCGCGTCACTTTTTGCATACCCATCGACCAAATTGATGGCTTCGTTGGTTAAGCGATCCGTAAGGTATTCACCATCTGGACCACTGGTTAAACGTGGATTTTTATAAGGCGCAAAATAACCCCCACTTGGCGACCCCGCCGCATGGCCGGCAATATTAACGTCAAAACCATAAAACTCTGGCCACATTTGCTCTGTTTGCCCTAAATGCCATTTACCAATAAACGCAGTTTGATAACCCTCACCTTTTAAAACGCTGGCGATAGTGGAACCTTGCTCCGGTAATTGTTCTACAAAGGAAGCGGGTTTAAATTTGCCTTCGCGATATTTATGTCGACGGCTTTTGTTACGGAAGAAGTCTGTCGTACCAATTGCCGTTGGATGTTTGCCGGTGATCAATGCAGCTCTTGTGGGGCTACAAACCGGACTTGCGGCATAACCATCGGTAAATAACAGACCTTCACTGGCGAGCTTATCCATACTTGGTGTTGAATATAGTGTATCTGGATTATAAGCCGCGACGTCAGCCCAGCCTAAGTCATCAACCAAAATTAACAAAACATTGGGTTTCTTTTTTGTTTCTATTTCTGTTGTCGGTTGCGAAAGGCAACCGGCTAATCCAGATACAAAAAGGCCACCTAAAACGAATTTAAATACAGTATTAATAACGCTATCCTCCAAGGCTTCAGACTAAACCCATCACACATTGGTTTTAGGTTTGCGTTAATAGAGGCTGAAACTCACATTGTGATTGATAATTAATTGCTAAATCATTTGAGGGTTTGGTAACGAAACGGTCACCAAACCTCGATAAATATCTAAAGAAAAAAACCTTTTATTCTTTAAATGCCGTTTTAACGCTATTTAAGTTAACCCCGAATAATGATTTGGAAATAACATCCAATTGCGCTTCCGGCCCTTGAATATGGTAAGTCGTTTGGATGTGTCTAACCGATTGACCGGGTTTTAGCGCCGCGGCAGGCGATGAGGTTTCCAGCTCATAAAACGGCCCTAATGGCGCAACGCCAGGCTCAGGGGAACCATCATTGTATGAATTAATGACGTCACCTGCATAAGGCTGATCTTGCAGTTCCCACATCGAATTTACATAGCCATTTGGTGCGGCTTGTTGATTATATGTAACAATATTAAGTACTTGCCCCGCTGCGTCATAACTACCTGCGATGCCTTTAGACCGTTTATCGCTAATACCAATTTTTCCGCGTTTTGTACCATCGCCTTTAAAGAACAATTCACTGTCGGTGACTTTAAGGTAATCCGCTGGCACTTTACCAAAGTAAGCGTCATTCACTTTTGCGCCATATTTTGATTCTGGGCCAGATTCAAACGGGATCACAACCGTTGTCTCAGGTGATGGGTTATACATGCCTAAGATCCAAATAGACACAAGACCGGTTTCTGCAGTCCAGGTATTTTGACCACGATTTGTCACGCGATTATCCGTCTTATAGGCAACCACTTTTAAACTGTCATCTAGGTTAATGCCAAGTGATTCGCTTACCTTACCTTTACTCAGCAATTCAACGGTACGTTCAATTCCAACATCAAATTCAGTGCCACTGTAGTTAACCAAAGTCGCTTCGTGAGCAAACTTAACTGACTGTTCATTTTTAGTAACGATACTAAATGCTTCGGTATCGATTACCGCAGGTGTCTTCCAATCTGAAAATTCAAATTTGTCACCGGGTTTAAAGAACAGGCCAAACTGTCCGCCTTCAGGACCAAACCAAAAACGCTCTTCACCACCAAAAATGTAAATATGATCTTCTAGTTTGCCCTTCTGCTCTTCGGCAGTTAAAAATCCATTGGCGATAACCGGACGGTTGATCCAACCAAAACTTGGACCAGAATGTTGATCGAAAGATGAGGTCATGACTCGACCTTGATACTCAGGCGCAACCGCAACGGCGGCGTCGCCATTAGACAACATAACAATGTTTGTGTGTTCTTTCATAAATGCTACATCATCGGCAAACGGGCCTTTTTGCTCTGTGCATCCGGTTGCAATCGCACAACTGATCAAACCGAGACACACAGATTTTGTCAAAACAGATAAATTCATATTTTTTTCCATTGTTAAGGCGAATCGAGCAAGCAAAGTAACTCTTCATCGCGCTAACCTATTGGCCAGCGCTGTTGCAAGTTTCCGATCCAACTTTTCGTCAATATTCATTGCTGAAATATTTCAGCTTTCCAAAGGTGACCTTACTAAATTAACCGGCTCATCTATTAGATGCACGTTAACGTGCCGCTAACTGCAATAGCACAAAGCAAGCAGCAAACACGAGGTTTAGGTCATAGAACCATTTTCAAAATGGCAAATTCATAATGTTATAAACGGTTTGATCTATAACGTTTTAACAATTGCTCCATCTCAGCCACAACTTCTGGGTATTGGTTGTATAGATTTGTCGTTTGATTCACGTCAGCATCGAGATCATACAATTGTGCAGGTGGTGCATCCGCTTTAATCTTGCCATTTACAATGTCACTATTAGGTGTATTTACTAACGTTGTGACAGCCGGTCCACCCCAGGCATGTTGATGTGGCTTTGAGCCTTTAAAGCCACCGTCATTCTGTGCGCCGATGTACATCCATTTACCTTTGCGTAAACCAACATGAGTTGCTTTTCTAGGAGTTACTATCATTTCTGTGCGCAGAGGCGTTGTCGCTTCACCTAAAATTGCTGGTAGCATATTAATACTGTCATTACTGTTATCTGCGCTTAATGGTTGTCCCGTTAATGCAGCAAATGTCGCAAACATATCCACATTGTTGAGCATTTGGTTTGAAACACTTCCGGCTTTTATTTTGCCAGGCCACCAAGCAATAAATGGCACTCGATGCCCACCTTCCCAAATACCAAACTTAGATCCTAAAAGATCACCATTGATTTGATGGCCTTTAGCAGCGGCATTACGTCCGCCTAAATTAAACATCCCACCATTGTCGCTGGTGAAGATCACTAAGGTATTATCTGCAACACCGGCTTCTTCTAAACTCGCCATGACTTGGCCGACTATCCAATCTAACTCTTCGACAAAGTCGCCATACAGACCACTTTCGCTTTTGCCTTGAAAACGTTTAGCTGGGGTAAAAGGGTGATGGACATGGGTTGTGGCTAAATACATAAAAAATGGATTACCATCTCGGGCTTTAATCCAGTCGGTTGCTTTTTCTGTAATTGTGGTGCCAACGCTATAATCGTTGTATAGAGAATGTGCTTCTACGCCACCTTTAAACATATTTGCCGTACGTTGGGCTGCTTCCGCTGGAATGGGTGTAATAGGAGTCGCGTCTTTATGAACTTTATGTTTGGGCGGTCGGCCGAGATAAACTAACGGATCTTCGGGATCCCATCCAATAATCTGATCATTTTCAACATAAACATAAGGCGGTGCGCTGTTGACAACGGGAACGCCAAAATAATAATCAAAACCGAGTTCGAGTGGACCAGGGCGCAGCGGTTGTTGCCAGTCGTTTTTCCCCTCACCAAAACCTAAATGCCATTTACCTAATACTGCGGTATCGTAACCTTTGTTTTTAAATATATCCGCGATGGTCGTGGTATCAGGATCGATAAGCAACGGTGATTCTATCGGTGCGGGTCCCCATATTCCTTTGCCATTATTTGCCCTCAATGGGTACTCACCAGTCATTAACCCGTATCGAGAAGCGGTACAAACAGCAGAAGCGGAATGGGCGTCAGTGAACTTAACACCTTGTTTTGCAAGTTTATCAATATTTGGCGTTTCCAACTTTGTTGCACCGTAAGAACTTAAGTCCCCATATCCTAAATCATCAGCAAAAATAAAAACCACGTTTGGTTGCTTACCGCCTTGATTTTGGGCTTGTTGAGAACTCAATAGTTCAGTCTTATTTACCGCTTCACAAGCCGTTAATGTCAAAGCGACAGTTGCAACTAAACCTGCTAACCTCATGTACGTCATGTTTTCTCCAAATAATTTGTTACACAGCACCTTGTTAAACAGCACTTTCTTACACAACACTTTCTTACACAGCACTTTCTTACACAAGACGTGGTGTATTTTTATTTATTAAAGCACAGTGTTTTTAGATTTCAAAGCCTTAAAAAGTTAGATACAGGGTTTTGTATATAAATAAAAACACAAAAACAAAATACTGACTTAGTCATAAAAATGTCATTACCGCCAACTGACTTTATAACTGTCATTAAATTTCCTGAGCGACGTCTTATACGACCGACTGCAGCGCTTTGAGTTGCTCAGGTTTAGAAAGTGTCGAGAAATCCAAGGACATTAATTTATGCACTCGCCGCTCAATGCTTTCCATAACTTGATAAAAAGCATGTTTAAATTCACTTTCTGTACCATCAAGTTTTGATGGGTCCGTTAATCCCCAATGCACTTTTAAAGTATCGTCAAACCAATGAGGACAAACTTCCGCCGCGGCACTGTCACATACAGTCACGACGATATCGGGTTTAATATCTTCGAAGTCATCCCAAGACTGACTTTTCAATTTGTCAGTTGCTATGCCCTTTTCTGCTAAGTACTTAATCGACAGTGGATGTACTTCACCAACGGGCTGACTTCCTGCACTAAATGCTCGGTACTTACCTTGAGCTAGCTGATTGGTGATCGCTTCGCTCAAAATGCTCCGACACCTATTGTGGGTACAGATATATAAAATATTCATAATGTGTTCTCAGTTTGGTGCTTAGCCTATTTAATCATTGATATAGCGCTAATGATTAAATGGTTAAGCTATATATAAAGAGCACCTCTAAAGCGCCCTTTGTTCTCTGCTCAAATATTGTCAAAATACTTTTTCTTTTTCTTAACCCACCAGCGATCAATTTTTTGTGGATTTTCCATTGGTGGCACCCGCTGATCTCGACCTATTTGATGAACATCCCCAAGTTCCTCTCTTGCGTATTGAATATCTGCATCAAAAGACGCCACTATGTCTGGGTGCAAATTGGCCACATCGACTTTTTCACCTCGATCGGTTTTCAGATCAAACAACATGTTTTGAGCAACTTCTGTGTGTACACGGCCGCCGGATGAGTTTTCATGCCAAAATGGTTGGTCGGCAATTGTGCGCGGAAGATGCAGTTTCCAACGACCTTTACGGATAGCTTGAAGATTGGTGCCGTTGTAGTAATAAAGCACATCATGAGGACTATTTAGGCTCTTACCACGCAGAATATTTAACGTGTTGACGCCATCTAACTTTCTATCACTTGGCAACTCTGCCCCAGCAATTTCAGCTAAAATCGGGAATATATCCATGGATGTCATAGTAATGCTAGAATCCTGGCCTGCCGGAATGACACCTGGCCACTTAAATAAGGCCGGAACAATATGCCCGCCTTCCATTGTGGTGTACTTTCGGCCGTTTAGTTCACCATTACTCCCCGCAAAATTCGCGCCGTTGTCAGACGTAAATATCACTAGCGTATTGTCTTCTAACCCGTGATCTTTTAACGCTTTAAGAACGCGACCTGTGCTGTAATCCATTTCGTGAATAAAATCACCATATCGGCCTTTTTCGGAGGTGCCTTTAAACTGTTTGCTAGGGCGATGAGGCGAATGCACTATATTGTGAGCAAAATAAACAAAAAATGGACCGTCCTTTTCTCGTTCAATGAAAGAAACAACTTCGTTCGTATAAATTTCTGTGACTTTCTCTAAATCGATATCGACTTCTGAAATTGTTCGCCCACGGTACAAATCATCATTTTCTTTTAAGTAAGGGTATTTGACGCTATTTTTTGGGGCCTTATAAAAATTACCTTCTAGTCCGACATATTCGTCAAACCCGGCATCTAAAGGGTGAGAACCTTTCTCTTTTAAGCCTAAATGCCATTTACCAACCATTAAGCTTTTGTAACCTGCTGGCTTTAACATTTCAGGGATAGTGATTTCGTCAGGATGCAACCCAAAATGACTGTCTATGTGTTTATGACTCATCGGATTTTTAGCGACAGGTATGCCATTTCTCATCGGATAGCGGCCTGTTAATAACGAGGCACGAGAAGGACTACAAACATTTGCTGGAATGAAAAAATCGCGACTTACAAACCCTTCTTCACCAATTTTGTCAATATTTGGCGTTCTGATCCCTTCTGCACCAAACGACTCGATGTCGCCATACCCTAAGTCATCTGCAAAGATCACCACTATATTTGGCTTTTGTTGCTGCTCAATTACCGATTTAGCATTTGCCGAACGGTCAGGTTGATTTATTAACTCGCACCCTGCACTTAATAATACAAAGCTTACAATTAATGACCTGCTCAATTTATTCCTCACGCCCTCTCCTCCGCAATAACACTTTTCGGCCCGGCAAATATACTTTTAAATATAAAACCACAAAGCAACAACAATACTAATATAAAATATAAACAAGCCAATACAGATAAAACCGCAAAAATAAGATTAAACCCAATCAAACCTTGCACTAAAGTGGCGAGTACAATATATATAAAAACACACAAAGCATGTCATTTTTTAATTAAAAATACGTATTTCTGCTCGTAAAACTGTTTTTAGTAACGTAGTTAAAACGTTCGTAAATTCTTGGTGTTGATCCAAAAACGAAAATTCAATTGAAGGCTCACTGGAGATAGATGTAATTATGGTACTTAAGTTTACAACCAACAAAAACAAGTTGTGGGCAACCGTCAATGAAGCCGCTTTTTTTATACAAAAATGTTTTTTTGCAACGCTTGTGCTGCTCTCGTTGGTTGCAAGTCCCATAGCTATAGCAACTGTCGCTAAAGACTCAATTAAGGTAGGGAATGTTTGGGTCAACACAAAAGCGAAACCAAGTGAAATTATTAATTACAAAATAATCGGCGCTCGTGAACTGAAATTACATATTTTTCACGGCGTTTCGAGCAATGATAATGAACACAAACCTGCATTAATTATGTTTCATGGTGGTGGCTGGAATTCTGGTAACCCTACGAGTTTATATGACCAGGCGGACTATTTCTCTAAAATAGGGATAACCACAATATCGGTGGAATACCGCACTTGGAAAAAAGACCAAACACCGCCTAATGTGTCGTTAATGGACGCAAAATCGGCCTATCGTTGGGTGTTAACAAACGCCAAAACGCTAAATATAGACCCTGCCAAAATAGCTGCCGGTGGCGTTTCAGCCGGTGGCCATTTAGCGGCTTCATTGGCAACGATAAAAGGCTTTAATGCGATAGGAGAAAGGCCATTGCCCATTCAACCAGTCGCACTTGTTCTATTTAATCCAGTTGTCGATACGAGCTCACAAGGACACGGATATAACAGAGTTAAAGAGTTTTGGCGGGCTATCTCGCCAATTCATAATGTCGCTCAAGGACATCCTCCAACGCTAACCCTTTTAGGCTCAAACGATCGCGTACTCAGCGTTGCAACCGCGAACAAATATAGAGACAACATAGTGTCTGTGGGTTCTTACGCCGTAAACCACATTTATCCAGATAAAGCGCACGGGTTTTTCACCCGCACTCGTTCAGAATTACTTTTTGTCGACACCTTACTTAAAGCTCATGACTTTTTGTTTAAAACAGGAATCGCAGCTGCACCGTCACCGGCAGTTAGACCGACGCGACCAAATATCAATAATTAACTTTACAAACTTTAGACCTAACAGGGTAACTACATTTAGAGAACTAATTTTATGCAAAAAACATCAGAACCACAGTCAAACAAATCGTGTCAATGCGACGCACCAAATCTATCACGTCGCAACTTCCTTTTTGTCGCAGGCGCAACCCCTTTTGCAATGGCGGGGTGTACGTCTTCGGTGTTTAGCAACCTTTCCTACGGAAAAGACTACCATGAAGCGATAAAGGCCCATGACTCCCTAAGAGCCTACTGGCGTTTCGACGACAACGTTATTGATGAACTTAGTGGCTTACCGGCAAAAACGAAACAAGTTAACTCATTTGAAAACGGCGCGGTTACTGGTTCTGGGATCCAGCTCTCACCTGGAAATAGCCTCGAAGTTGATAATACGAAACATTTATACGGTAGATTTGCGACGATCGAATTGTTTTTCAAAGTGAATTCACAACCTCGCGGGGACGATAACCCAGTTATTATTGCCCAGGCAAATGGCGAGAACGTGCGTTACATAATTGGAGTCGAAAACGATTTATCTGCCCTGCTGTACCGTAATGTAAATGGCAAGGTTGTCACCCGAATTGATTTACCCACGGGCAAAGGAATAGAGGTTGGACGTTGGTACCACCTTGCCGTGACAAGTTTTGACGTCGACCTTCGAGCTTACGTTGACGGTTTTGAATGTAGCTTATTTGGTGGTGCCTATGAATTTACCCGCAGAGGGCCAAAGACATCGGTCATGACGTTTGGTTCAACAACGGCGAGTGGCTGGAGTTCAGCCGATATCAGCCTAGATGAAGTGGCAACTTACGAGGAAGGTCTGACACCAAGCGACTTCCAAAGACATTTACTTGCCGCCGGATGGGATACTAAACTTGCCGAAACCGGGGCTTTGGTTGCCGCAGTCAAAGCGAAACGTGACCAAGTTCGTCAACAAAAAACCGAAAAAATTAGGCACGACTCCGTCCTTACTGCACCTGGCACCACCCAAGTTTATGAGAATGAATACTTAGAGGCCATTAACTTTACGGTAGGCGGCATTGGTTCTGGTGCGATTCAGTTTGACGGCAAGGCTAGACCAAAAATTTGGCAAATTGCGTGTAACTTCCCTGAAATCGAGGTGGAAGATACTTTTTTAGCGATAAGAGCTCAATCTCCTGGCGCAGTGCCAATAACAAAGGCGTTACAAACAGAAGCGGCTGGTGCATTTAAACCCATGCAGGCATTAAAATTTGAAGGCGAATACCCGTTTGCCAAATACAATTTTGAAGACAAAGAATTACCTGTCGATGTATCACTAAACGTATTTAATCCATTTACACCAATGGATTTAAAAAACTCGTCAATCCCATGTGCTATCTACCAAGTAACAGTGACAAATAACAACGCCCACTCAGTAACGGTTGATATACTTTCATCGCAAAAAAATGCATTAGGTTACGCCAATGATAAAAACGGAAAATATGGCACTAACCAAAACAAATTGGTAACTAAAAATGGTGCAACCATGTTGCATATGACACGTGCCAATAATAATAAAGCCGACATGGTATTGATGACACTTTCCGATGGCGCGACTGGCACGGCGCAATGGAAGTCTAATGAAGCTTTAAAACGAGAGTTTACAGAAAAAGGGGCAATTACGGGCCCAATCACTTCCGGTACGTCATCAGAAGGTAATTCCGTTAATGGTGCGATAATTGCGCCGTTAAAACTTGCACCTGGTGAAACTCAAACGGTTAGTTTTGTGCTCACGTGGAGCTTTAGCGAAACCTTACATGGCACGATTTTTACAGCCCCTAAAGGAAAACCTTGGAGCAGAACAGGCCAGATGTACAACAACTGGTGGTCAGATGCTTTGGACGTGGCGGCTTATGTACAAACCAACTTTGCCGATCTAACGCGTCGCACCCGTCAATTTCACGATAGTCTTTATGCCTCAACTCTGCCGGTATGGCTTATCGACCGATGTTCTTCACAACTTGCGGTGTTACGCAGCCAAACATGTTGGTGGTCAAAAGATGGGTATTTTGGTGCGTGGGAAGGCTGTAACCCAAATAGTGGTTGTTGCCAGGCAAACTGTACCCATGTTTGGCATTATGCCCAATCACATGCGAGATTGTTACCAGAGCTTGGTCGCATTATGCGTGAACAAGACTACGATATGCAGTTTGAAGATGGATTGCTGCCCTATCGCCACAATAATACCAAGCCAGCGGCAGATGGTCATTTTGGGACAATTCTAAATACCTATCGCGAGCACCTATGTAGCAAGGACAACAAATGGTTGGAGGAACAATGGCCACGCGTTAAAAAAGCCATTGAATGGGGGATCAAAGAGTGGGATCCTGAGCGAATTGGCTACACGAAAAATGAACAACACAATACATTAGATGGTCAATTAGATGGATGTTCGTCGTGGATTGGTAGCCTATACCTTACGTCGCTTGAAGCCAGTGCCCGTATGGCAGAAATTGTCGGTGAAACTGCACTTGCTGTTGAATATCGTCGTATTCGAACAATGGGTAAACAACTTCAAAATGACCGACTATGGAACGGCGAATATTATATTCAAGAGTCAGAAAACAAACCCATTCAAAACTATCTAGACGGCTGCCACATTGATCAAATTTTAGGTGAGTGGTGGGCCGATCAAATTAACATCGACCGCAACTACCCTAAAAGTCGTTCGAAAAAAGCAATGCAGTCGTTGTTAAAATACAACTTTAGAGCCGACTTTTATGGCCAGTCATTAAAACCTCGTCAATATTGCGAAATCGACGACGGTGGAATGAAAATGATCACTTGGCCAAATGGCCCTCAACCGATCCCAGGCATGAAATACGGTGATGAAGTTATGACCGGATTTGAGTACGGTGCGGCGGTCTCCATGATCCAAAATGACATGCTTATTGATGGCCTAATGTTACTCAAAGTCGTTGCCGACCGATATGACGGGCGTTTAAGGACCGAAGGGGTATCTGACGTTAAAAATGGCCCATGGGGTTATTCTGGTAATCCATATGGTGACGATGAGTGCGGAAAATACTATGGACGATCATTGAGTGTTTGGTCCGCACTAACGGCTTTACAGGGTTTCAAATACGACGGTCCTGCCGCTGTCATTGGATTTAATCCTGTATTTACACCAGAAGCTCATGTCAGTTTCTTTACCGCTGCACTTGGATATGGCTTGTTTAAGCAAACAATCTCAAGCAATACCATCAATTGCGCCATTTCATTGCAAGAGGGAGAAATGAACGTTAAAGAAATTAACCTTGGGAGTAAAAACGCAATTAAGCGTGTTGAAGTTCAGCTAAATTCAAAACAAATAGCAGCGTCGTATGTTTATAAAAACGACGAACTGATTATTAACTTAGCTAAAGAAATAACACTTCAAGAAAAAGATGAAATAACAATTAACGCATCGATGGCGTAACCCAACTCGGCTGGTTTAAATCATTAAGCCAGCCCCTTTTTAAATAATTGTGTACAAATACACAGCCACCCACTCACTAACATTATTTCCACAAGAAATTAGAAATAAAGCGCATAGACTTTATACCACTTGGTTTAAAAGTAAGTGAGTAAAGTTTGGTAATATTTATTGCTGCTGATTAGCTCATTATGGTTGCCTTCTGCGATAATATTGCCATGCTCCATGACAACAATTTTATCCATTCTTTTTAACGCAAAGGGCTTATGAGTGACCAAAATCAAGCTTTGTTGACACTGCTCTACGTGAGTCAATAAGTTATTCATAACAAGCTCTTCGTTGCTGCGGTCTAGCCCTTTGGTTGGTTCATCTAATACTAATACCTCGGCGGCCCTCAATTGTAGTTGCGCCAGTTGCAGTCGTTGCGCTTGTCCCCCCGATAAACCTGTCCCTGTAGAACCTAACCAAGTATTAAGCCCATCAGGAAGACTATCGAAAAACTCAAGTAAATTGACATCCTGACACACTCTGCGCATTTCATCTTCGGTTGCATTTGGTTTAGCTAACCGTAAATTGTCAGAAATACTTGCATCAAAAATATGTCCGTGTTGCTTCATTAAAGCAACATGTTGTCGCAATGACTCAAGCTTAATTTCACTTAACGCAACACCCGCTATTGAAATCGAACCGTTAGTTTCTGCCGAAATTAAACCTGTAGACGAAGCACTCGAGATAACATTCTCTACTCTCCCTATTGGCCAAAATCCCATCAACAAACTGACTAACGTCGACTTTCCTGAACCACTAGCGCCAACAATAGCGACTTTTTCCCCTTGTTTAATAGACAAATTAATATCCCTTAAGCACGGCTTGACCTGTTCAGGATAAGAGAAAGTTAGGGCATCAAATTGAATATCCCCTCTTTGCACATTCTTTTCACCCACCATAATTGGTTTTTCTTTATCTACGATTGAAAAAAGCCTATCAGCGCTAGCCAAACTTTGGGGCAGTGTTTGTAATGCAAGTGGCAAATTACTTACGGTTTCAAAACTAACCAAGGCAAGCAAAATAATTGCTACCAGCGATTTGCTGTCGATTTCACCGGTTGCCAACTTTGGTATTAAAATAAGCAAGCAAAACAACGCTGATAGGTGGATTAATAGAAAAGTAAGTGAATTTAAGCCCGCGTTAATTTTTATTAACTTAAGTCTGATCCCATAATACTGCTCGGTAAGACTTACAATTGTCTCCTGGTAACTTTTGTCAACTTGGTAAACTAATAATGTTCTAATTGCCCCAACACCATTCACTAGGCTTTCAGTAAGTTTGCCTTCCAATAGTGTTTTTTGTAGAGATAAGGTCACCGACGCAAAATAGCTCAAGAGCGGCAAAACAATTGCGACAACTAACAATGCCGTCAACATAAGCCAGGCAATTTGCGTTGAAAATTGCAACAACGCAAAATAGACAATTGGTACTGAAATTAATGCGACAAATATAGGCAATAATACTCGAAGATAGAAGTTATCTAGATTGTCGATATCCTGTTGTAAACGAGCCAATAGATCGCCAGAACGCAAATCAATTTGGTAATAAGGTAATAATGGTTCAAGTTGCTGATAAAAATAATGGCGCATATGGGCCAATGCGTTAAAAGTTGCACGGTGCGTTAACATTCGTTCCGCGTAACGGCCAGCGGTCCTTACAATTGCCAAAAATCGAATAACTGCCGCTGGAGTGAAGTAGTTCACACTCCCTCCGGTTATTCCCGCTATGGCCATTAAGGTAATAAACCAACCCGAGATAGCGAGCAGACTAATGTTTGCCAATACTGTAATAACAGATAAGAACGCCCCTACCAACATTAAAGGAAGTTGAGGTTTGAGCAGGGTTATTAAGCGGAAAAAGACTTTCATTATCTTATCTGCCTTGCGTAATAACTATTAAGCTCGACTAACTGTTGATGCGTACCAGTTTCAATAACCTTGCCTTGGTCAAGAACAATAATATTCTTAGCACGAATGATGGTATGCAGACGATGGGCAATAACAATGACAAGGTGCTCTTGAGCATAGTCATGTATTGATTCGGTAATTATTTGTTCAGTTTGTTGATCAAGGTTACTGGTTGGCTCATCCAGTATTAACACTTCCGGCTGGTGATAAAAAACACGCGCCAAAGCTAACCGTTGAATTTGTCCACCAGACAACCCTGCCCCCGCTTCACCGAATTGTGTATCGATGCCATTTTCCAAAGTCGTCAAAAATGCCCCGAACCCTGCTTTTCCAAGTGCGTTATGGATCTGTTCTACTTGATAAACCTCAGACAATGCGACATTAAAGGCTAATGAACCATGAAACACATCTGCCTGTTGCGAAATCCAACCACAGTGCTGTAACCAACTATCGCGGTTTGCCAATGACAGGGGAATATTATTAATAATTATCTGCCCTGAACTTGGTTGAATAAAGCCTAAAATCATGTCTATTAACGTTGATTTTCCTGAGCCACTATCGCCAATCACCGCATACAAACCTTGAGAAGCAAAAACCGTATTAATGTTTGTTAATGCGTTATTCCGCTTTGTGTAAGCAAAATTGGCATCGATTATCTGAATGTCAAAAGGCGGACAAAACAACACTGAGTCACTTTTTTCAACTGCTGGTTCGTTAAGTAACTCTACAAGATCTTCAGCTGCGGTTACGCCGGCCATTTTCGAATGATACTGCGTGCCGAGCTGTCTAAAAGGTAGATAAAATTCTGGGGCAAGCAATAACACCCATAAGGCAAGCACATAATCAACGTCGCCGTAATACAATCGAAATCCTAAGACAACTGCGACAAGCGCTATCGAAATTGACGCAAGGAATTCCAAGACAAATGAAGAGAGAAATGCGATTTTGAGTATGCCCATGGTTTCATCGCCATAGTCATCACTAATTTTTTTTACCGCGTCAATTTCCCTGCGAGAAGCATTGAATATCTTTAGTTGCGTTAACCCCTGAATAATATCAAGAAAATGGCTACTCATGCGTTGCAATTTTGCCCAATATTGCTGATTTAAACGCTGCGCTTTATGACCGATAAGGATCATAAAAAACGGTACCATAGGTGCGGTCAGTAACAAGATTAAACCTGATTGCCAATCAATAGGAAATACAGCAACAAGGATCGCTAGTGGAATGACAGCACAGTAGGCAATAACAGGTAAATAACCGGCAAAATAATCTTCTAGTGAATCAATCCCTCTATTTAGTAATGTCGCTAGTTTTGCACTACCTTTGGTTTGTGTATAAGTCGGTCCAAGTTGAAAAAGACGCTGTAACAATCGAGCCCGAATATTTGCTTTAATAGACATCGCACCTTGGCGACTATAACATTCACTAAAGTAGCCCAATGCAGCACGAATAATTATAATAAAAATGAGCGCACCACAGATCTGAGGCAAGGTAAATGTCTCATCTCCTTCAATTGAAAATATTGAGATATCAATTAAATAAGCCAATATTGCGGTTTGCACGATCATTAACAAACCGTTTAATGCCCCTAAGGCAACGGCTCGGCTTATTCTCCCTCCGTCGTGTACTTTTTGAGATTTGAGCCAGCTATTAACGTCGTTCTTTTGTAGTTCAATTTTTTGTTTCATATCACTCATTTTATTTCATTAAAACCGAACTCTGGCTCATATATCTCATCACTAAAAGCAAATTGTATTATTTGGGGTTGTTGTTTTGATCATCGGCAACATTGTCTATATGTTGCTCCATTTCGTACCACATAACATTAATTATGCCTAAAGAAACGGCAAGTAAAACGCCCAGAATCCAACTAAAATACCACATGATTTATTCCTCTAATTTTGCGTAAAAGTATATCGATACAGCTAATATGCTGAGTGGCTATTCTGCTCAATTTCTTCAATAGTTACCGTACGCCACATTTTTTTGTAACACCAAAATGTATAACCGATAATAATTGGCGTAAAGACCGCCACGACCATTAGCATTAATCCCAATGTGCCTTCACTTGAAACGGTATCCCACATAAGCAAGCTGTGATTCGGCTGGCTACTCGATGGCATTACAAATGGAAACATTGAAATACCCGCGGTTAAAATAATGCTCGCAATTGACAACGCACTCGCGAGTAAAGACGCGGTTTTTACAGAGCCACTTTTGTTTTTGATCCCCAACAACATTGCGACAACTAACGGCATGAAAATACCTAGCAATGGCACTAACCATAATAATGGGGTTTGTATAAAGTTTGCTAACCAAACACCTGAACCAGTGCTAACTTCTTTAATAGTAGGTTGCGCTTGACCCATCTTATCGATATTACTAATAACAGAATAACCATCAATACTTTGCCAAACCATCACACCAGCAAGTGCAAAAGTGATCGCTAAAACCACTGCCACTACTCGGCCAATATTTGCCGAACGCTGCGCAACATCGGCATCTGTTCTTAATACAAGCCATGTTGAGCCGTGCATCAACATCATACATACGCTGACCACACCCGTTAGCAATGTAAAAGGGGTGAATAAAGCAAAAAATGAACCTGTGTATGTAACACGCATTAACGAATCGAAACCAAAAGGTACGCCTTGTAGTAAATTACCAAATGCGACGCCAAACACTAACGGTGGGACCATAGAGCCAACAAATAGTGCTTTGTCCCAGTTAGTTCGCCATTTTTCAGACTCGATTTTACTTCGATAATCAAATGCTAAAGGCCTTAAAAACAAACTAAATAAAGTCAACATCATTGCAAAGTAAAAGCCACTAAATGCCGTGGCGTATACCAAGGGCCATGCTGCAAAAAGAGACGCGCCAGCGGTGATCAGCCAAACCTGGTTACCATCCCAATGCGCACCTACCGTATTGATAACAACGCGACTTTCAACATCCTTTTTAGCGACAAAAGGAAGCAAACCGCCGACTCCCATGTCCATACCATCGGTAACTGCAAAACCGATAAAAAGGAAACCAATTAGACCCCACCAAATAAATTTTAATGCTTCATAATCAAACATATTTTGCCCCTTAATAATTCTGGCTGCGAAGACCAGAAGCTAACTCTGGTGTTTGTTCAAAATGATAACGTCCGGTATGAAGTGAGCTTGGACCAAGTCGAGCAAACTTAATCATTAAGTACATCTCAATAATAAACAAAATGGTATAAACAACGATAAACGCAATGAGAGAAAACAGCACATCTCCAACTGCTAAATTAGACGTTGATAAAAAGGTCGGTAACACTTCACTGATGGCCCAAGGTTGACGACCAAATTCAGCAACAAACCAACCGGTTTCTATCGCAATCCATGGTAATGGCAAAGCGACAAACAATGATTTTAATAACCATCGCTTACTTTCAATTTCACGACGAGCGTTAAAGTAAAAGGCCAATATAAATAGAATTAACATGACAACTCCGGCACCAACCATAATTCTGAAAGCCCAGAAAACGGGCGCAACTGGGGGAGTCGAATCTTTAACAGCCAATTTAATTTGTGCCTCTGTCGCATCAACAACATTGTCGGTATAGCGCTTAAGTAACAAGCCATAGCCAAGGTCGTGTTTAGTTTCATTAAACCGAGCAAGGTTTTCAGGAGTTTCTTCACCATTTCTTAATTTGGTTAGATATTCATAGGCGATCATACCGTTACGAATTCTTGGTTCATGCGCCTTTTGTAAATCACGTAAACCAATTACCTCTTCATCTAAAGATCGAGTTGCGATTATTCCCAGCGCGTATGGGATTTTTACCGCATAATGGGTTTCCATGGCTTCATCATCTGGCAATCCTATTAAAGTGAACGCGGCAGGCGCAGGCTCGGTGTGATACTCAGCTTCAATTGCAGCAAGTTTGACTTTTTGAACCTCACCAGTTTCATAGCCCGATTCGTCACCAAGAAGAATGACAGAAAAAATGGCAGCTAAACCAAAACCAGCCCCTACAGAAAATGAGCGCTTAGCAAAAGCAATATCTCTTCCTTTAAGCAGGTAATAACTACTGATACTCAATACAAACATGGAACCAGCTACATAACCGGCTGCGACGGTATGGATGAACTTAACCTGTGCAACCGGGTTAAAAATAATCTCGCTAAAACTGACTAACTCCATTCTCATTGTCATGTAATTAAATTCACTTCCTACTGGATTTTGCATCCAGCCGTTGGCAATAAGTATCCACAAAGCTGAAAGGTTCGTTCCTAATGCCATTAAGAATGTGCCCATCAAATGTTGTCGTTTGCTCAATCGATCCCACCCTAAAAAGAACATACCGACAAAGGTTGATTCTAGGAAAAATGCCATCAACCCTTCGATAGCTAACGGCGCACCAAAAACATCCCCCACGTAATGCGAATAATAAGACCAGTTAGTGCCAAATTCGAACTCCATGGTAAGGCCGGTTGCGACACCAATGGCAAAGTTTATTCCAAATAATTTGCCCCAAAACTTGGTCATATCGCGGTAAATTTCACGGCCCGTCATGACATAAACGGACTCCATGATAAATAAAATCCACGTTAAGCCGAGTGTCAAAGGAACAAACAAAAAATGGAATAACGCAGTAACAGCAAACTGCCACCGAGATAGTTCTACTAAAGTTTCATTTATCATGTTAATTGCTCTCGTGATTACTTTGTAAGTGATAAGTATTTGCGGTGAACTAGATTGTTCCAAATTTAACGACTAGTCAGGTAAGTTCTGTTGGCCACTTTACTTTTTATCAATTCATTAAAAAGCCTTTCATACTTTAAAAGTAGTTAAACAGTTACGTAGTTACAATGTTCTTTGTTGTAAATATAGCAATGACAATGCCAACACAGAAAAAAAACTTAAGTGTCTAAATTAAAACAATAAAATAATAAAAATATCAAAAAACACTTTCACTTGTGACATAAATGTCATTTAATGTCATGCATCAATGTCATTTTTGACATAAACTAATAAGCGACGTGTAAATGGTTCATCAAACAATCCAAGCTATTATCGAATCGATTGAAAAGCCTGCAATTTTCATCACTCCGAATTATGCAATTGAAGCGGTAAACCAAGCTTATCGAGACACTTATTCACGTCCCGTTTTGTTAGGGAAAAGTAAATGTCATGAGGTCTCACACAATTCACCTAAACCTTGTGATCAAAATGGCGAGTCGTGCCCTTTATCTGCATGTAAAGAAACCAATAAAAACAATTCTGCACTTCACATTCATAAAACAGATTCCGGTGATGCTTATTGCAATATTCTGATGAAGCCAGTAAAGGATAACGATGAGGTAATTATTGGATTTTTAGAAATACTTGAAAAAATAGATTTTGCTAGCAGTTACAGTAGTGACCGTAAATTAATAGGTAAAAGTGAACCATTTCAACGACTTCTAAAAATGATCTCCCGCAGTGCTCATAGCGATATAAGTGTATTGCTACAAGGTGAAACAGGAACCGGTAAAGAGCTCGCGGCACTATCAATACATCAAGCCAGTACCCGAGCAAATAGACCGTTTATTGAAGTCGAATGCACTGGACTGAGCGAAGCACTATTTGAATCCGAATTATTTGGCCATGAAAAAGGCGCATTTACAGGCGCGATTAGCGGCAAAAAAGGGTTGGTATGCATGGCTAATGGAGGTACCTTATTTTTAGATGAAATTGGCGATATTCCACATAATCTTCAAGTGAAATTATTACGTTTACTTGAAACAGGTTACTACCGACGAGTCGGCAGTGTTGAAAAACAAAAAGCAAATTTTAGATTGATTTGTGCAAGCCATAAAAATATAGAAAAAATGGTCGAAAAAGGCGAGTTTAGGGAAGATCTATACTATCGAATTGATGCTTTCCCTATTCGCTTACCCACTTTAAAAGAAAGGAAGTCTGATATTGGGCTATTAGCAGAACACCTGTTATTAAAAAGTGAATTTTCATCAAAAACATTTACAGCCGAAGCATTAAATGCACTTTCTTGTTATCACTACCCTGGTAATGTCCGAGAGTTGAAAAACATTGTGCATAGAAGTGCTCTATTAAGTGATGATGAACTTATCGGTATCGAACATTTGCCCCAAAAGATCAGCGCACTGCTAAACGTTAAAAAACAACCTAACAACCTGAAAGAAAATGAAAAAACTCACATAATCAATCTACTCAATCAATATGGAAACGACCCAAAAACCATTGCTGATAACTTGGAGGTCAGTGTCAGAACTTTGTATCGAAAGCTACATAAACACCAAATCAATATCCAAGAATTTAGGGTGGGTAAATACGAATAAGCAACACGAAGACGCGCCAACAAAGCCTCAACAGTTTACATTTCAAACCTTGAATACCGGTAAACTGCAGTGTCTAACCAAATAACAGAGCAGCCGCTATTGTAATGCAGACAATGCTTTGCCTTTATTTTATTCTTACATCGCCATTGCTTTATGCTCCCTCCACCGCATATTCGCTCTCGAGTTTGCTGTAACCGATGCCAGCCGCTTTGATGACTTTGATTTGGGTTGGTATGCGCTCTTTAAGCGCAGCGACGTGGGATATAACACCTACCATGCGGCCACCAGCTTGTAGGTTATCAAGCGCATTTAGGGCAACATCTAATGTATCTGGGTCGAGTGTGCCAAAACCTTCGTCCAAGAACAGAGATTCAATGCTGGTTTTGTCACTGACTAAGTCTGATAAGCCAAGGGCCAAAGCGAGACTGACCAAGAAGCTCTCGCCACCTGACAGTGTTCTGATATCTCGCTCTTCGTCCGCTTGCCAAGAGTCGACAATTGTCAAACCTAAGTTGTCTTTTTCGTGACGCTTGAGCAAGTACCGTCCGTCGAGTGACGACAGATGGTGATTTGCCAAATGCACTAAATGCCCTAACGTTAAACCCTGCGCAAACTTTTTAAATTTGGCACCATCAGACGATCCAATTAAACTGTTGAGTTGATCCCAATGACTTAGTTCTTTGGCCTTTATTTCAATTTCTTCAATCACGAGTTGGTGACGTTCACGTTGTTTTTTATCAGTTTCTAACTTTTGTTCTATAGAGCCGGTTGCTCTTTGTTTTTCTTCAAGTTCAGTCGATAACGTGGTAATCAATACGTCTAATTCACTAACCGTCAATTGTGTTTTATCAAGAGCGGTTAAGTTACTCAGTTTATTTTTGGCATTGCTAAGTGCTTCAGTGATTTGCGTTTGCTGAGTTGTTAAACGTTCCTTTAAGGCAACTAACTGTTCAAATTCATCTGTGGTCACTCGGCAAACGAGATAGTCATCAATGGTTGAATATGGGCTTTGTTCGATAGCTTGGTTTAATAACACATTTGCGTCATTAAGCTCACTTTCAGTATATTTAATCGTACTGGTTTTTGATTCAATTTCACCAGAAATTCCAGACACTTGCTCTTTTATTTTTGATAAAAACTGCTCAGTGTTTCGTTGAATTTCTAACAACTCAAACAGGGTCGTATTTGATTGTTGACGCTCAAGATTAACTTGTTTGTCGGCAAATAACTCAGCGCGTTTATCCAGTTCAGTTTGTAGTTCATCAAGTCTTTGTTTAATCCGCTTTTCTAATTGCGATTTTGAACTGTGGTGTTTGGCAATTTGGTTTTTGTCGCTCAGTAGTTTTTCCGTTTTTAGTTCAACGTTTTGAGCCAATTGGCCAAGCTCGCGGTCAAATGCCATAAACCGCTCATTTGCCTTTTCCAACTCAGCCATAAAGGTCGTATACGCCGTTGTTGCTGGCATATGTCGACCGATACTTGTTAACTGCGTCGTTAACGCTAGTTCAGCTTTTTGTCGGTTTGCAGAGATAGTCTCAAGAAGTTGGTGACCTTCATTGATCCGTAACTCAATATGAGCAATATCTTGATTAAGTTTGGCAACCTGTTGATTGTTTAATTCTATTGCTTTATTGCTTGTTAAAAGCGCTTCTTTCTCGACCATCAATTGCCTTTTAATTTCGGCAATATTCTCTGACTTTAATTTAAGATTTTGCTTTTCTGCTTTAATAGAGGCTAACCATTGATCAACATGGCTTTTATCGGTAATCGATAAATCCTGAGCAATATGTTTATTGCTCTCAGCCCAACTCCTTTCAATCACCAAAAGCTCAGTATTAATTGCCGTAACGGTTTTAGTATTTTGTTCAATAATGGTCGTATCGGCAACGATTTTGCTCGTTAAAACCGCTTCGTCTTTGCGATAATCCTCAAGTACAATTTCAGCGCCGTGGATTTCTATTTCAAGCTGACTGCTTTTGGTGTCGATGTTTTGTGTTGCAAACGGGTGTTCTTCAGCGCCGCAAAGTGGGCAAGGCTCGCCTTCAATTAATCGAGTACGAATCTCATCTAAGCTTTCAATATCAGCCACCAGTAATTGCCGTTTATTGAGTTGCGACAATATGAGTTTTTGATTTTCTTGTTTGGTTAAACACTGTGCTTTTAACTCGTTTAACCCAGCGATAGACTCCTGCAATTGCTTACTTTGCAATTCTAAAGTTTCACGTTTTTGGCTCAAGTTATCGTGCTGCTGCGCATCATTTTCTATGGAAACCGCCAAAGTGGCCTGCTCATTTACTTTTTCATAAACAAGTGCCCATTGCTGCTCAGACTGCCCGTTTAAGGCGGTATCTAATTTAGCACTAGTATCACTAATTTGACGCTCTTGTTTGGCAATTTCATCCAACTCAATTTTTTGAGCCTGTTTGGCATGGCTTAATTGTTGTTGTAATTGCTCTTGCTGGAATTGTAAATCAGCAACTTTTGTATCAGTGGATTTTGCGCTTTCGAGTATTTGGCCGTAATTTAAAAACTGGGTTTTTAAATCTGGAATGACCGACGACAGCGCTCTATCCTGGGCATTTTCTTGTAAAAACTCGCTTAATTCTTTAACTTTTCTGTTCGCAAGTTCAATATCCTGTTCGGTGGCTTCAATGTCTTTTTCAATTATCGTAATTGACGCCTCTATATCCGCTAATTGATTTTGCTCATTGGTGATATTGGTTTGTTTCTCCGCTATCTTTTTATCGAGCGGAATGACCTTTTGGTCAATGAGTTCTTCGAGTTGTTTATGCTGGTTGAATTGAGTTTCATAATCTTTTTTCGCCGTAACGTTATGATTTTCAGCCACCTCTAACTGTTCAACTAGTTGTTGTTTTTTAACACTCAAGTTGGCGAGTTGTGTATTTTGTTCATCAAGCTCTAACTGCGCTTTACGACAACTTTCATAAAGCGGGGTTATCTTTTGCGCAGGTGCTGCTTTTGCCAGTTGTTCTAACTCAGGCAACGCCTGGTTTTTTTCGACTTCAAACTCAGTCTGCCTTGCCACTGCGGTTTTGATTTCAACCTGACAATCTGATATTTGAGTTAACCACTGTTGCTCTTCATTATGGTTTTTTAGTTGCGTCTTTAATCGCTGAACCTGTTCGTTTTGCGTTTTTAACGCATCGACTAAACGCTGTTTTTCTTCTTCCTCGATAAAATCAATCACCTCAAGTTTGTCAGTTAACGACTTAACCGCTGCCTTGTGCTCTTTTTGATGTTCATAAACAGTTTGCGAGATCTGTTGATAAACCTCCGTTCCCGTTAACTGCTCTAATAATGTTGCACGTTCATTTTCCTTCGCCGATAAAAAGGCGTCAAATCCGCCTTGAGCAAGCATCATGGAACGAGTAAAACGGGCAAAATCGAGGCGTGTGATATCTTCAATACTCTTTCTAACCTTAGATAAATGCGTCTCTACGACCTTTTCGCCCTTATCATCGATAAGAGCTAGTTCAGCCTTTGGCCCTTGTAAGTTGCCACCTGGGCTATGTTTTGCGCGTCGTTGTGACCAATTAGCACGATAACGATTGTTATTCACATAAAACTCAACTTCGGCAAAACATTCCGCTGTACCTCGAGTCATCAAGTCATTGTCACTTTGTGACGGTTTTATACGCGGGGTTTCATGATATAACGCCAAACAGATTGCGTCGTAAATTGTTGATTTTCCGGCACCTGTCGACCCCGTAATGGCAAACAACCCATTGTTCACAAATTGTGGTGTGGTTAAATCGATAAACCATTGGCCTTTAAGGGAATTTATATTTTGTAGTCGGATCGATAGAATTTTCATTTCGCCACTCCATTTGAATTACCCACATCGGTTTTTTCACCGGCTAGAACTTCTGCCACAACGGAATCAAATGTGCTGGTCAGTGACGCAATGTCAGCCGGTTCTAGTTGTTCTTGCTCTAAACGCTTTTGGAATACGTCTTTTGGTGTTAACTCACTTAACGATTGTTTGGGCTTTTCACTTTTAAGTTGCGGAGTCGTGGCCTTTTTACGTTTTACTTTGATGATTTCAATTGGTGCGTCGCTGCACATATCCAGTATTTTTTGTTGTAGATCAGAAAGGTAATCGTCCGTGCTTACTTCAACTTCAACCCAGGCTGTGTTGTCGGTTGATGACAACTCTACAGCAATGTTCTGTAACTGATGTTCTATTGAGGTCAGCGAGCCTTCGATTCGATACATGGCTTGGCTTCTCGGGATATAAAGCGGTTCTATGTCTTTTACATTTGCGCCCTCAAACTCAACCATAATAACTTGTTTTTTATGGTTGAGTTCGTCGAAACTTAGCGGTATTGGTGAACCACAATAACGGATATGTTCTTTGCCACTTACCGACATTGGCTTATGAATATGGCCTAGCGCAATATAATCCGCAGGGGGTAACTTATCGGATGGGAACGACTCTAATGTGCCTACGTAAATTTCTCTTACCGACTCAGTCCGAGAACTGGCCAAGGTTGTTAAATGACCCGTGCTAATAATGGGTAGCTCACCACCGAGTTGTTTTCGTTGTTGCTCGGCAATATCGAAAATCGCCATAAAATGACCCGCCATCGCTTGAATAAGCGCTTTTTGCTTTTCGCTGCCCGTTTGCCCAGCAACTGAATCCAAAACATCTTTTGGCCTGATAAAAGGGATCCCACATAAAATGGCCCCCGGCTGTTTTGTATGATCGTTTAGTAGGATCACCTGATCATTAAGATCGGCTTTTACGCCACCAATGACATAAGTGCCAAGGCAACTTAATAACGATTCAGTTTCGTTTAACGTTGCAACTGAGTCATGGTTTCCGCCCAGCACAACCAACTGGCAACCTATTTTGTGCATGCTCACGATAAACTCGTTATAAAGTGTTCTGGCATAACTCGGCGGAGTGCCAGTATCAAAGATGTCCCCCGCGACAATCACTGCGTCTATTTGCTTTTCAGTGACTTGATTTAGCAACCAATTTAAAAATGCTTTATGCTCAGCTTCTCTACTTTTGCCGATAAACCCTTGGCCTAAATGCCAGTCAGAAGTATGAATGATTTTCATATTGGTTGCCCTTTTGTCGATTGTGGTTTTATTGCTTTCGGTTTATTGATTGCTTTCGGCTTTATTGGAAACGTTGATTTAACTTTGCTTTAGCTGTCTTTAACGTGCATTCAGCTGTGTATCTTTGGTTTTCTTTGGTTTTCTCAGCGACGTTATAGCCTTGATATCGTGCTATTTTTAACCCACAAATTTAGAAAACCCAGCTTGGTTTGCATGATGATAACGAGCTTCGCTTCCAATGGAAACCGTTATTACTAGGCACTGTTTTAGAAGGCACGGTTATTAGTAGACACAGTTTATATATTAAAAAAGTGAACATCCCTGTCCCAGTCATCCAAGACTTTCATCATTTCCATATTATCCTTTTCATTAGATTTCCATGTCCATTTTTAGTCCGTGTCATATCCGTTTTGAATCCTTGCAATAATTCAACATCCTTTCCTATGTCCGTGTCTTCTCCATATGCTTCTCCATGTACTTAACTAAAAGCCTTTTGATGCATTTTCCCTATGCCATCGTCCCTGTTGTCTTTTGACGATATAGACTGTACATGTCGCCGATGGCGACAAGCAATAACTGGGAATATATACACGTACAAAAATCAATCATATTGATTACGACCTAAAGCAACACATGCAGAACGCAGAACAAACGCCTTAACGGCACTAAAACTATGTGGCGTTAATGAAGTAAAAATAAGGTGTTAAGGACGAAGAGTGTAAAAATCTGTATTAAATTTGTACATGTACGCAACTAATTAATTTCAGGGATGTACTTCCTCCTCCATTTATTATTAATATGGAGTTACGAAATAACGGAAAACAAATTAACGGATTAATATGCAAGACTCTAATTGGCCATACCGCTACGACCTATTATTACGACTCAGACTTATCGAAGTTGTCGCTATGTGGGAGGGGCGAGTTAACACCAATCATCTGATAAAATATTTCGGCATTAAGCGCCAACAAGCGTCAAACGACATAAAAAAATATCGTGAAGACATTGCTCCTAACAATTTAACCTACGACAAATCGGCAAAAGCGTACACCCCAAGCGCGTCATTTACAGCAGTATTAACAACAGGTAGCGCAGACGAGTACTTGCATTTATTAGAGAGAAACTCCGACCTTAACTTAAGATTTGAACGCCTCGAATTAGGCTTTGGGCACATCCATCAACTGCCTATGCCAAATCGAGCAATTAGCCCGGAAATCCTAAGGCCAATTGTTAAAGCATGTCAGCAAAACTTAAGGATTGAAGTTGATTATCGCTCGATAAATGATCCGCAACCGGATGGCCGTGTTATCGCGCCCCATTCCATTATTTATGCCGCGAATCGCTGGCACGTTCGAGCGTTTTGTGAAAAAAACCAAGGATATCGAGATTTTGTATTAACTCGATTTTTTAACACGCCAGAATTTGAAAGCGGAACAAGTGAACACACCGAAGCATTTGACATCGACTGGAACACAAAGTTAGACGTAAGCCTAGTTCCGGACCCAAGACTTACTCCAAATCAAAAACAGGTAATTGAGCACGATTACGGCATGGAGGAAGGTAAGTTAACTCTTACGGTACGTGCTAGTTTACTTGCATATTTGTTAAAAGCCCTACGAATTGAGGCACACACTGTTCATGCCGATCCAAAAGCACAGCAAATCGTCGTTGAAAACTTTGATAAAATTAAAAATAGGGTGTTTGTTTAATCACTGAACATAACGTTAATGGAAATTTGGCGCTATTTTTAACCTGCGCCAGGTTTTCCCTGCGTCAGGTTTTTTAATCTCATTTTCGCCCAGAAACATTCAAACGTTAAAACGATTAGTTTATATCAATCCTTATAAATAACTCAGGCGATAAATATAGAGATTGATTTAACGTATGCCCCTTATTTATTCTCTTGAGAAGAGCTTGGATGTGTTGATTTAACTTCAACATCAAACGGCTTGGTTTCACTTCCGGCGTATAGACTTAAGTGAGGGAATGGAATTTCAATTCCTTGCTCGTCAAAGGTCTTCTTAATCTCTTGATACATTGTGTTTTTAAGGGCTAAAAAGTTTTCCCTTTTTGCCCAAACTGAAAACTGAATATCAACTGAAGAACTGCCAAATCCCGTTAATATAAACAGCGGTGCTGGCTCTTCTAAGCAAATGACATTTTTTTCAGCAAGCCCAAATAATACGTCACGAACCGTTTCAATGTCTTCCTTATAAGCGATACCAATCTTTAAATCCGCGCGCCTAATTGGAAATTTAGTCAGGGTCGTAACTGGGCTTTTAATCATATTTTCATTTGGAATTCGGACAAATAGATTGTCAAAGGTTCGAATTTTCACTGACAGTAAATCAATTGAAATGACTTCCCCGGTTACATCGCCTACCCTAATAATATCCGCTATTGAGAATGAACGCTCAATCATCAGGAATAATCCGCTGATAAGGTTGGATGCCGAGGTCTGTGACGCAAAACCAATCGCAACGGTCAAGATACCAGCTGCGCCAATCAATAAACTTAAATCTATGCCTATATGTTTTAATGCCGAAACAGCAAACAGCGCCAAAAGCGTATAAAAAACAACTCGCTTTAACAGAAAAAGTGCGTGTTTGGTGATCCTAGCTTCCACAAAAGTTGTAACCGCAGAACTGATCGCTCGGGAAATAAAATAGCCGACGATCAACAACAATAAAGCTTGAACCAACGTATAGAAATAAGAAGACTTTAGCTGTTCAACAAACTCAATAAAAACATCCATAAAATTGTTATCCAAAAAGGTTACTGATACGACGAATTAGCTTGCCTTGATCTGAGGCTTTTCGCGGGTCGCTAATTTGTATATGCTCGCTCGATTCGTTCAAATCACTACTCTCGATGTGCACTTCCACATGAGCAGAGTCATGATTTCTTTCAATCGAAATACCTGACGTCCATAGATTATGTTCCATGTCGCTGTATAAACTTAAGAAATTCACTGGCACGTTAAGTCGATTAATTGTAAATGCTTTATTGTGGTTATTTTTCACCGTAATTGGTGTCGTCGCTCGATGAGAACGCATGACTAAATCCTCTAACCGAGTTCTTGCCGATGTGTATTTTGCGTAGCAAATATCACCGTCTATTGTCGACGCACCAAACCAAGTATCTGATGGACGCCAAAATGGCACGTCAATTAAACATTCTTTCTGTAGTAGCGCGGTAACGCTAAACCAAATAGGTGTTGTAACAAAAAGTTTAACCTTTTCACCAGCAAGGATGGTGACAGGTGATGCAGGCCTTGTCACAACAGACTTATCTGCAAGCCGAGGGGCTACCCTCAAAGTAGTTGCAGTTTGTTTTTCTAAATATCTGCCGGCGACTTTATCGCCATCCAAATCGATATGTTGGCCGTCAGACAGTACAATTTCACTATCTAGCTCGGTTTGGGTTTCAATATTCCAAATTTTCCACTCGTCTACCAAGCGTTGGATCACAAACGATCGTTCGCCAATACTCCAGCTTCTTAGCTCAAGTTCATTAAATGAAAAATCACCCCACCATTGTTCTCGACTCATTTGTCACTCTTAATCTGTAAATAGTAAATTAAATTGCCGCTAGCGGTTTAAAATATATAAGGCAGCAACAAAAACCTGAAAAGTAAATCACCAAAACCCCAAATAAAAGTTCCGGCCATTAATAACGAGACCTCTAAAATACCGAGTTGAAAACGAACATGGTCTTTTAAATAATCCAGTTTATCTTCAAATTCATCTTCGATACTTAAGATCTCTTTATCTATGTATTCTTTCGGCGCGTTGTATTTTCTCAATTTTAATTTTGCTTTAGACAACGCCAATCGATGTTGGATATTCAATCGGCTGACAAGTAATCGTTCTTGAATTACGCCACCGATGCTTGACCAAACGCCCAGCAGGGTTACCAAGCAACCACTGCGAGTTACCCACTCGATATCGACAAAATTTATTTTTGTTAGATAAATCCCGATACCGACTAATATTACCGCTAATGCCCAAGTCATAATGGGTTGTCTATTTTTAATATTGGCAATGTCTTCGTTGTATAAAACTTTTGGATCATTCAAGGTAATAAGATTCTTTAATTTAATGTTTAAAACTATGCAAACGGTGTTTTAACCATAGCGTATGAGCGAACTTATGTCTTATACCCTACTTTTATTCACAACGGTAGAACAGACAAACATTCGGTAAATAAAAGTTATTATTCATTTAATTAAAGCCCACTTTTTTGCCTCAATCTTCGATAAGTCGCCGTATTTATTATATTAAAAACCTAGGAATACCAGTTCAGTTTAACCCTAACTCATTATTAAAATGACAAAACAGTTATGAGGTTGTGTTAAATATTATTAACATTTAATGTTAAAAATGTTTGACATCAAAAAGAGAATACCTTACCTTTCATGTCAAATATATTTAACATAAAGGAAACTCAAATGTCTTTTCACGAAAAATCCTCTTGGATAATGGCGTTATCTTTATTAGTAAGTTCAGCACTTTATTTTTTTATCATGGTGTCAATGTCTGGAACGGAAGATTTAGCCGCACCAAACCTTCCTGTACTGATTGTTTTCACTATTGTTTTAACCGTTTTAGCAACAGTTGGTCATATTATAATTGCCGCGCTAAAGCCCTCCGAAGCAATCGACACGGTTGATGAACGTGAGCAACAGTTTTTTGCAAAGGCAAAAAGCATTGCCTCAAATGTGCTGGCAATAGGTATCTTTATTTCACTCTTTTTGTTTATCTTTTCAACGAGTGGCAACTTGCTATTTTATATGGTGCTTGGCAGTTTAATTGTGAGTCAACTCACTGAAGAAATTATGAAAATTGTATTCTACCGAAAGGCACTTTATTAATGGCAGCAAAGCAATTGCCAGTGGCAAACAATGTTAAGGAATTACGAGAATCTAACAGCGAGATGACTCAGACAGAACTTGGCGAAGCCGTTGGAGTCACTCGACAAACCGTTGCCGCGATAGAACAGCGACGGTATGCCCCAAGTTTGGAAACGGCATTTAGGATCGCTCGTGTATTTAATGTTGGCATCGAACAAGTCTTTGAATGGGACGAAACCTTTGAATAAATTTTGAAGTAACTGCCATCATGTTTAACTCATTTGTTATTTTAATTTACTAGCAGTTAGCTGTTAATATTGACCACATCAATTGAAACATAACTAGTGTGAACATTCATACAATACAACTTACAAAATCGCGAACTAGACTTCATGTTAAGTCAATTGCCTTAAATCACATTAAAGTGGTTTAAGGCAATTTGGATTGGTATAAACACAATTGTGAACGTGACCTTTCCTTTTTAGCGTGTTGTAACTGACCGCGTAAAAACTCGATAAGCAAAAGCAGGTAAAATAACCTTACCAGTCAAGTCAGTTTTTTCCCCCGTAAAACCATCTTGCCACATTTTACCCGATACCGTTTTAGGTATGTCAAAGCTAACACTCTGTTTTTTTGTATTCGCCAAAACCAGCACCTGTTTTAAATTGGTTGAACGTGTGAATGCGACAACATCTTTTGAACTAAAAGCTTCTAACGACCCTCGGCGCAAAGCTTCACTTTCATTAAACATTTTAAGAATTTTAGTGTATTCCGCCGTTAACGAAGATTTACGTTTCCAATCAATATCTTGACTGGTAAATGGAAATGTTAGTGCGTAGGGCAAACCAATTTCCTGACCGTTATAAACCATTGGGGTTGCCTGCATGTAGGCTGCGATAACAAAAGCAGACATTGAAGCAGCTTCTCCACCAAATACAACTTGAGGTGTTCCCTCTGCGCCATTAACATCATGATTGGTTGTGTATCTTACAATCCGCTGATCCGCTCTTGAATCTTTGTAATCGTCCGCATGTTCATTATCTAATTTGCGTGCATCACCGCCGTTAAATACGTCTTTGAGTCGGTCAAAAAAATGAAAACCAAAATTGAAATCGAATCCCAATGCGTAGTTTTCACTTCGCGCGCCTTCTGCTAATAACAATAGATTGTGTGATTTAATCGAGCGCAGGCTCTTAATAGCATCTTCCCAAAAAGCCAAAGTTGGGCTGTCAGAATAATCAAATCGAAACCCGTCAATATTGGCGTTAAAAACCCAATAACGCATAGCATCAATCAGTTCTTGTTTCATATTATTATTTTCAAAATTAAGCTGCACAACATCGGCCCACCCATTTGGGATTGTTAGCATTCCTTTGCTATTTCGTGAATGGAAGTCTTTGTGGCTGCGAACCCAAGGGTGGTCCCAGGCAGTGTGATTTGGGACAAAATCTAAAATAACGGCCATTCCACGAGCATGAGCACCATCAACTAAGTTACGTAAGTCTTTTAACGTCCCGTACTCTGCTGCAATGCCTTTATAATCGATAATACTGTACGGTGAATTAACCGACTTAAGCTTGCCATTAGGGTAAATCGGCATCAAATAAATAACATTAATACCAAGCGCTTTAATGTTGTCGAGTCGATTAGTAACATGCTGAAAATGACCACTTGGGCTAAATGCTCGCATATTCACTTGATAAATTACCGTATCCTGTGGTGCCGGTACTTTATTAAAAGGAACAGCGTATTGTGAATATTCCAGTGCAAAACTGTTAAAAATGAAACCCCAAACCCCCATTATCGATAGAAATACACGTTTAAAGCGAACTCGTGAACTCAGCAAGTTGCCAATGTTTTTAGGAGCGAACAGGCGTAAGCCTAGATGTGTTGATTTACTCATTCGTGCATTCCTCATTAAAATAAATTTCATGCCAACAGCGCATGATCGGTTTGTTTATATATAAACGTCGTAGCGTCAGCATTCGTAGAATGATTTGATGAGGGTTAAAGCAGGGTTAAGATTTTAAAAAAGAAGGATGTCAGTGAATACTTAGACAATACGATTACGTAGGTGTGTTGATTTATAAGCTGCCGCAATAAAGGCAATAGGCGTAACAATATTCGACAAATTTTGTTGTAGAAATTAGGGTTAACTTAACCCGAAATTAACCACAACTGCATTACTGTGGTATTAACGACTTAAACAATGTCATTAACAAACAAAATTAATAGATTAAAAAGAATCTACTTTTCAACATAACTCACCATCAGCCATGCTTGCTGGGGAGTGGCTTCTGACGTGACTTTAAGTTTGATATTTAATACCGATGGGTTGGCATTATGCGGTAATTCAAAGTAGAGATCTTTTGAATCCGCTAATACTGAATAATATTTAACTTTAAATATTGACGGACGATTGTTGACCAGTCCAAATTTTGACTCTTCGATAAACGAGTTGGTATTGGTAAAGCCAAATTCATGTTGCCAATCTTTGCTAGTAATTTTAAATCGTTGGCCGTAATTATCGATGGGTGCTTTTGAAATATCGAGATTATTTAGGACGTATAATTGTTTATCGGCGTCATAGGTAAATTTGTTGTAGATTGTTGGATTCCAACCGGTATATGAGTTGGGCAAGTATAAATCGAAGTCAAGTTTATAACCACTTTGTTTGTAAAAACTGTCTTCTGTTAGTGGTGCAGACGCTTTTTCAACTAAGTAATTGTTATCACAACCTAATAGCAGCCCAAAACAACAAGGTAAATACAACAACCAAGATTTTATGTTAAATCGTAAAGTGGACATATCAAACCTTTATAAATTAACGTTAAGTGCAGCTAAGAAATCAAATTGTACAAATGATAATTCATCATAGCGAAATTGTTTTTTAAGGAATATAGCATGCATACGAATGTTTCATTAATTATAACGTTAAGTGGTGTTAGGGCATGATTAGCTGTATACAAAATGTTAAGTACTAACACAGACAGTAAATTAATAAACAACGTTTTGATTGACTAAACATAGTCATTAGACGATTAAAACAAGGCAACGTGTGACCAACAATAAATGTGTTCAAACAATATATGCTATTGTCACAAGCTTAAGAGCGCATGTGATCTTTGACCAATCGTTGAACAAAAACGAAGGGGTTATTAAGGACATCCGGCTGAAAGATACCATTGATTTACGGTACCGATTCACCTTTTTATCAAATCGTTACTTAATTGATTTTGCTGACGTTAAGAAATTTTGTCAGGGAAATAATATATCTACTAGAAACCAAACTTGTCACACTGGCATGTTTTACGCTAACCACCATAGGCAGTCTTAAAATGATCAATTTTAAGTTAGGGCAATTTAAAATAACCTTTGTCGTTACGATATCGGCTATTTTGTTTATATTTTTGTATCTTGCTTATTCTAGTTGGCATTTTCAACAACAATACGTTCATGATCAAAGTGAAGATCTCAACGAGTTTACCAATCGTTCAATTTCTAGAATAAACGCCAACCCTCACCGCTTTATCGGCGAAAATAAAGAGATAATAGGAACGCAACGAATGAAGCTCGTTGATGACTTTAATGAGTTATCTAAAATACTGCCGGCTGACGTTGGTAAAGATGATTTGGTGTATGAACAAATAAATGTCATTTTTCTCAAATTTAAAGGTTTTTTTTCGGTATCCGATGTCACCCTAGTTTATCCGGTTGACGTTGATGGTATTCAGTTTTATGCCTATGCCTATACCAGTAACGCCATTAATGACGCTCGATTAAATACACACCTAAGTGAAGGCCTACAACCAGCAATATTTCTTGCTATTGCCCTAATATCTATACTGTTAATCGTGCAACTTATGCAAATAAATAACGTCGGAAAAATGGTAAATCAACTGGCTAACTGGGCCGATACTTTGTCCACAACTAAGAAGTTTCAACCGCCACCAAAATTGGCTTCTGGCGGCATTAATTTCCTTGCCCATACCATGAGTAATAGTCTTAATACTTTTAGCGACATTTTAGAGAAAGAACATACGTTTGCCCGCTTTAGCAGCCATGAGCTGCGCACTCAGGTTGCGGTGCTCTCCGTTAATATGGAAATACTCGAAGTCATAATGAAGGACTTGTCCTCGGAGGAACGCAAAGTTCTTAACCGAATGTTAATTGCGATTGAAGATATGAAGTACCAAACCGAAGCTCTATTATGGCTAGGTAAAGCAACAGAAAACGAGCTAGAGTTTAGTGACTGTAATATTGTTGAAATTTTAAACAAAGCAATTGAATTAAATAACCATATTATCGAAAACAAAGATGTGAAGATCATTATGTCTGGCGGCGACTTGACCATTTTTAGTCAGGAAACATTATTGCAAATAGCCTTGAACAACTTGATCCGAAACGCATTTCAAAATACCAACGAGGGGCTTGTCCATATCGCCGTTGCTCGTAGTAGTTTTTCTATTGTAAATACCAACATGGGTTCGCCTGGGAATAGTAAAAATTTAGATGGTTTTGGTATAGGTTTGGTTCTTGTACAGCGTATTGTTGAAAAGATAGACCTCGTTTATAACGTCGAAAACTTTGATAAGGGCCGCTCAGTCGAGTTGTCATTGGCAAACGTAATCATCGATGTCAGTGAAAAATAGTTGATAACCCTAAAATAAATGCAAAAGCTTAACCGTTATTTAACCTCAATTTATTTATATTTCTTTACTGTCTAAATTAGTTAAGGAACACAATGAATAAATTTACTTTTGCAATAATTCCGCTTTTAGTAATTGTTATTCCAGGCTGTAATTCAATATTTTTGCCTAAGTCAGTCACTACCGAAAATTCGAATATCAGTGCGTCCCAACAAGACGACCGTTTTTCAAAGGAGTTTGTCCCTCAATGGGCGAAAAGTGCCATTTGGTATCAAATTTTCCCCGAACGGTTTAGAAATGGCGACGTAACAAACGATCCACAACTTATCGATGCTAAAGGTGCGGATCCTGCGGAACCGGCCAAAACTTGGGAACTTCACCCCTGGGGAAGTGACTGGTACAAACTGCAAGAGTATGAAACAACCAATGGTGAACCAGAACTTTGGAAACATCTTTTGCGCCGTCGTTATGGCGGTGACTTACAAGGCGTCATTGACCAATTGCCTTATCTACAGGATTTAGGTATAAACGCCATCTATTTAAATCCAATATTTGACTCACCATCGTTGCATAAATACGATGCGGTTTCATACCATCATGTCTCACCCAATTTTGGTCCCGATCCGATCGGTGATAGAAAGTTAATAGACCAAGAAAACCCACTTGACCCAGACTCTTGGGTTTGGACATCAGCCGATGAATTAGCCCTTAAGCTTATTGCAGATGCACATAAAATGGGCATTAAGATCATATTTGATGGTGTTTTTAACCACATGGGAGTTAACAGTTTTGCTTTTAAAAATTTAATGCAACACCAGGAAAAATCACCGTTTAAAGACTGGTTTATTGTGCATAGTTTTGACGATAAAGAAGCCGGAACCACATTTGATTACGAAGGTTGGTTTGGCGTTAAATCCCTTCCTGAATTTAAAGAAGATGAAAACGGCCTAGTACAAGGTCCTAAAGATTACGTATTCGCAGCCACCGAACGCTGGATGAATCCAAAGGGGAAAGGCGCCGAATATGGCATCGACGGCTGGCGACTCGATGTTGCATTTTGTATTGCACATCAGTTTTGGAAAGATTGGCGCGTACATGTGAAATCCCTCAATCCAGATGCATATTTGACCGCAGAGATTGTTGATACACCCGACAATGTCAAACCTTATATGCAAGGTGATGAGTTTGATGGCGAAATGAATTATAACTTTGCCTTTGCCGCATCTGAATTCTTTTTTAATCCCGAAAACATAGCAATAACTGCGACTGAATTTGACCAAAAACTGGCTGAACTTCGTACCTTGTATCCAGCAGGTGTTGCCTACACAGTCCAAAATTTATTTGGTAGCCACGATTCAAATCGGATCGGTTCACATATTGTTAATCGCGGTATTGGTAACTTTAGAGATTGGGCTCAATATTTCAACCTCTCTCAAGCTGGCAATAACCGAGACTACAATGTTCGAAAACCTAACGAACAAGAAATTAATTTACAAAAGTTATTTGTCACCCTGCAAATGACCTATGTCGGTGCTCCAATGATTTATTATGGAGACGAAGTTGGTATGTGGGGCGGTAATGATCCAGATAGCAGAAAACCAATGATTTGGTCTGACATTAACTATCAGGACGAAATAACCAACCCCGATGGAAGTCACAGAGCACCCGATAAAGTCAGTGCTAATTTAGAGTTACGGGAACATTATAAAAAAATGATAACACTAAGAAACTCTCATCCGGCATTAAGTGTCGGCGACTACCAAACTTTAGTCACGGACGATAAAAATGGTATTTTGGCGTTTCAGCGTCAATTTGAAGACGAAACTATCTGGGTGATAATTAACAACTCAGGGGAAGCTCAAACGGTTAACATTTCGTCTTTATCGTTTAGTAAAGCCCGTAATCTAACTACTCTCGATAATGTGATTGCCAACAACGGCTACATGACAATTGCGGTACAACCTAAATCTGGTGCTGTTTTTAAAGTAAAATAAAATGCTTTCCAGCTAGTTATTAAACAGCACTTAATGCGAAAAAAAATTAAGTGCTGTTCTCATTATCGGAGCATGTTGTTAACCTATTCTTAACTCTTTATTTTATAAACTCCTTCCCTAATAAACCCTGCACTATATAGATTAAGTGTAAATCCAAATAATATCCGTTTGTTTTTGGAAACGGATTAAGTTTAAACAGAGAAAAGTATGAAAAATATTTTTGCCGTCTTAAGTGTGTTTGTCATCGCCGCTTGTTCACAAAACGCCCCTTCAAAGTCAGGCCAGCTTTCAGTTGCCTCGCCAGATAAAACATTAACGTTAGAATTTGTTGTCAACAAAAAGGGAGAAATAGGATACCAAGTTTTGCATCAAACTAAAGGAATGGTGATTGATACGTCTGCACTTGGGTTTGCTTTTAAAAACATGCCCACGCTCGACCGATTTGAGGTACTAACAACTAAACAAAACTCAGTTTTGACTGAGTGGACTTCACCTTGGGGGCAAAATAAGCAACACCAAGATAGTCATAACGAATTGTTGGTCAAGTTTAAAGAGAAAGACGGTGGCCGGTTACTAAATGTCAGAGTTCGTGCATTTAATGATGGTGTCGGTTTCCGCTACGAATTTCCTCAGCAAGACTCCATGAATGACGTCGTAATCATGGACGAAAAAACTCAATTTATATTACCTACGGAGCAGCAAGCATGGTGGATAGAAGCCAATTATGACTCTTACGAAAAACCTTATCAACATACGCCTCTTTCACAAGTTAAACATGCAAATACCCCTCTGACTATGGTAGCACCAAATGGGTTACATATTAGTATTCATGAAGCGGCTTTAACTGACTACTCTAGTATGACTCTGATTTCTAAAACTAAAAATACATTAGAAGCCGAACTTGTGCCCTGGGCGAATGGCGAAAAAGTGGTCAAAACCGTTCCTTTTAATACGCCTTGGCGCACCATACAAATTAGCGATAATGCCGCAGGCCTTGCTAATTCAGACTTAATTTTAAATTTGAACGAACCAAATCAGTTAGCGGATACCAGCTGGATTAAGCCAATGACTTACATGGGCATTTGGTGGGAGATCCATTTAGGCGTTGGAACTTGGAATATGGGTGAACGCCATGCAGCAACTACAGAACGCGCCATAAAGTACATTGATTTTGCCGTTGAAAATAATGTTGGCGGTGTGTTATTTGAAGGTTGGAACAAAGGTTGGGGACAGTGGGGAAAACGTGAGGCTTATGTGGTACCAGCCGATGATTTTGACCTCCAAAAAGTGGCTGATTATGCTCGTGAGAAAGGCGTTAAAATAATTGGCCACAACGAAACGGAAGGCCGAATTGAAGCCTATGAATCCCACGTTGAAGAAATTTTTAAGATCTATACCGATCTTGGTATTAACACCGTAAAAACCGGCTATGTTGCAGAAAAAGGCTTTATTAACGGCGAGCATCATCAAGGCCAATATGGCGTTAATCACTACCGTAAAATTGTGAAGCTCGCTGCACAATATAAGATTATGATAAATGCCCACGAGCCAATCAAAGACACAGGTATTCGACGCACATGGCCAAATATGATGACACGTGAAGGTGCCAAAGGCGGTGAATGGAATGCATGGAGTGAAGGGAATTCTGCAGAGTATTTATTAACACTGCCTTTTACTCGTTTATTAGCAGGGCCTATGGATTATACCCCTGGTATTTTTGATATCGATTACAGTCATTTTGAAGGTAAACGATACAATTGGGCAGGCGAACCGCAAACGGGTGACTATCGTGTACATACCACACTTGCCAGGCAATTAGCCGACATGGTGATATTATACAGCCCGTTACAAATGGCGTCCGATGCCGTTGAAAACTACGAAGATCATCCGGCATTTACATTTATTCGAGACTTAAAAATGGACTTTGAGAGCTCGTTTGTTGTTGATGCAAAAATAGGTGAATACATTACGGTTGTGCGTCAAACAGGTAACGAATGGTTTATCGGCAGCGGCACCAATAACACCGCCCGCACATTACGATTAACATTGGATTTTTTGCCAAAAAGCCAAACGTTTATTGCGGAAATTTATCGTGACGATACAGACACCCACTTCGAAACAAATCCAGAGTCTTACAAGATAGAGAAAATAGAAGTGACCAGTACCGATGAATTACCTTTAATATTGGCACCCGGTGGTGGTCAAGCAATTCGAATTTCAGCTAAATAATCAATGCAGTTTCAAGCCTTACAAGTTAAGTTAATCTTGTAAGGCTTATCGTTCCTCGATAGTCTTATGCTGAAAGTAGCTTTAACTTTTCATTAAGTTTGCTGTTTTCGCGGATTAGACGTTTGTTCTCTCTTTCCAATTGTTTTAGTTTTTGCGCATCTAATCTTGCCTTATCTGGCAACAACATACCCTGTTCATACAAATGAAGCCATTTTACCAAGTTTCTTTTTCCCGCCTTAAATTTTTCTGATGCGGCTTGGATGGTCATCTGATTTTCGATAATCGTTTTTACACATTGGAGTTTAAATTCGTCACTATAATTTTTGGGCATAACTGCAACTCTGTCTACGCTTTGTATCTATTACCGATAACTTATTAAGGGCAATCTCTTTTACGAATTGTCCTTTTTAAGGGGTGTTGAAAATTGTATTCAGCTAAATTACGTTATTTCTAAACACATCTTTAAAAATGCCTTAATGCAATCATTCCACTGAACGGCATTCTAAGTTACCGAAACACAATGTAATCCGTATAGCCGTGTTTATTAATCTTAAACTATGCAAGGTTAGAATAAGGTTAAGTTTAAGTTTAAGTTTAAGTTTATAATAAATAGATATTACTATTTAAAAGAATATCAAAGGACAACAAACGCTATAATGAGACCAGTCACACCCTAACGAATTAATATTAATAGATTATATTTAAACACGAATGAGATAAATTATTTACAGGAGTTCTTAACCAAAAATTAACCCCGCCCAACATATTATTGCACCATCTTTTATGAATTGTGCTTGATGTTATACGGACAATTATTATTCATGGAACTATCCTCTTGGATAACAATCACTAGTCTGTATCTGTTCATTTCTCTTTATAAGCGGTAACTCAAATTAAAAACAAAATTTGAAAAAAATAATAATTAAGGGTTTGTTCATGAATATAAAAATAATAATTGGGCTTAGTGTTTTCTCGCTGCTCTGCGGTTGCTCTAGCGACTCTGACTCAAGTGATGACGCCACCAATCAACAAGAAACAACAGCAAGTACGCCATTACCAATCACACCTCCCATTGTGGCAAATGACGACGACCGATTTATTGATACTGATCTAGATGGTATCGCAGACAAGTTAGATATGTGCAGCGAAACCATAAGCAATGCAGAAGTTGATGCCCAGGGTTGTTTAACGTCAATCCGCATTCAAGCAGAAGATTATATTGAATACCTTGATTTAACCGATGGGAATGCCGGAGCTCAATACCGCAATGACAACGTGGATATTTTTACTGCGGGTGATACAGACGCCGGATATGCAATTAGAGACACCCAAATTGCTGAATGGCTAAGTTATAAAGTCACTTTACCAGAGGGCTATTATCAATTAAACAGCCGTGTTGCCTCCTCAACAGGTGCAGGTCAATACAGTATTTATCTCAATGACCAACCAATAGGCTTAGACACAATTAATCATGTTATTGGTGATGATAAAAGTTGGAGTACGCGCCGCGTGACTAAAACTCTAATTTCAGCCGGTGAGCACACGCTGAAGGTCTTTATCGACGAAGCGGGCGTTGACTTAAACTGGTTGGAATTTGTCGCCACAGGGCCAACCGTGTCATGTGAAGATGGTAAACCAACACTTGAAAGCAACTTTGAATGTGAAGTAACACCGTTGACGGCGGAACAATCTAAAGCAACCCAGGACCGGATTTTCTATGAAATGAATTTCAGCGTACTTGGCCGCGACAACGCGTTGCAAAAGGTCACAGCGCAACTTGATCACATAACCTCTTTAAACGTTGATACCCTATGGTTAATGCCTCTTCATCCTCGTGGTGGCACAACCGAAACGACTTTTAACGTAAACTATTTATTACCTGATAGAGAATACAGCCTAAGCCCTTATGGGATTTCTGACTACCTTACTATTGAAGAAAATCTTGGCGATATTAACGATTTACGGTTATTGATAAATGAAGCACACAAACGTGGCGTGTCCGTTATTTTAGATTGGGTGGCAAATCATACATCGTGGAATCATCCTTGGTTATTAAACAAAGACTGGTATACCCAAATAGACAATGTCGTTGTACAACCTCAAGAATTTGCATGGTATGACGTTGCAGATCTGAATTTTGACAACTCGCAAATGCGTGCTGCAATGATCGACAGTATGATTTACTGGATTAACATTGGCGTAGATGGATTCCGATGTGATTACGCTGAGGGGGTTCCAGATGATTTCTGGCAAGCCGCCATCAGCCAAATCAGAGACGTTAACCCCAACGCCATTATGTTGGCTGAAGGCACTGTTAACCATTTAAACTTAGGGTTTGATTTAACCTATTCGTGGGAATCGAACACCAGTGTTAAAGACGCCATTGAAACTGCAGATGCGACGCTAGTAACCGCTCGTCAAGAATTACAAAACTCAACCTACAACATGCAAGCGGGTACACATTTACTACGATACTCAACAAATCATGACCTATCTGCGTGGGAAGAAAATCCAATTCAAATCGCTTGCGTTCAAATAGAAGAAGATTGCACAGCATTTACCGAACTTGCACAACAAGGTGCACTTGCACAATTTGCATTGCATTTATTTTACGGTGACGTGCCATTAATTTACAGTGGCCAAGAAGTTGGTGAAGAAAAAAACATCAGTTTCTATGGCGATGACATCATTGATTGGACCAAAAACGCAGGCGTATTAGCCGAGTATCAACAGTTACTTTCTTATTATTCTGATTCAACAATTACCAAGTTAGGGATTGAAAAGTCCTATCCAGATGACACAGTTGTCGCTGTGCAAAAAACACATGGCGACAAACGGCTGGTAATGTTAACCAATGTCCTAAAAACAGAAAACACCTTCATTATTCCAGAAGGTTTACAGGGAGATTATGTCAATGCGTTAACTGGTCAAACTGTGGTTTTAGATACCAATTTTGTCTTAAGTGCGTTTGAGTATGTATTACTTACTCAAGATTATGCTGAAGCGGGTCCAGCCTACGGAGATACTCAATTGTATATTCGCAGCGATTTTAATGGTTGGTCAGCTTATGATCCTATGATTTATGTTGGGAATAAAACCTACATAGGTGCCGCAAATATCAGTGCTACTGGCAGTTTCTATTTCAAATTTGCTAATGCTGAATGGAACTTCCGAATTGGCGCCGAAGGCATAGCACCACTTGACCAACCTTTAGTTTTGTCAATTCTTACGGATGATTATGACCCAGCGCAAACACTGCAAATTGACGACATAGGACTTTATGTCTTTACGTTAAATACCCAAGATCCAAACGCACCGGTATTAACCATAAGCAAAGATATTACAACTTACGCTGGTGTTCCACTTTACATCCGTGGCTTTGATGATATTTGGGACACATCTAGACCCATGACTTACTTTGGGGCTGGTTATTACGCTTTTGATATTATCGCAAATCAAAATGCCGACTTGAGTTTCAGCAAGTACTTTAAAATAGCCTCAGAAGCCTGGAGCAATCCCAATGCAGGCGGCGCACAAATTGTATTAAACGGCGACTTTGTGGTAGTACAAGAAGTTGACGATGCAATGAGCTTAGGTTTAACTGAGCAGACTAAATTGCGTATTATTTATCATGCAATTGACGACACCACAAACGAAGGTGAAGTTACGGTATTATCTTTACCACTTCCCCCTTCGGATTAGCGTTTTAGAAAGTAAGATAAATAAAACACTACATTAGAAGTTAATGTTAAAAACCTCAAACCCCCATATTTGAGGTTTTTAATGTCTAATAATTTGGATGATTATTAATCTAACCAGTAGCACATAAAACAGTTTTACCACATTATTAATCACTGCTATCCCCCTTTAAAAACCAGATCATAACTGAATTCAGGACACAATTCAGCCAAGTAGGCATCACTGCATATTTTCCAATGTTCAGCACATCGGAGACAAGCACACATATGAAGTTGACTGGCATTACAGCTCGTTTATTCATGTACACATTTAAAACTAGATAACTCGTGGAAATCGGTTGACGTAGTGACTGATGTAGATTTGGAGAGGTAAACAAAGCGGCTTTTCCTCGCCTTAAATAACATTGAAACAGGTGTTTGGGGAAGTAAAAAGCAGTTAAAACGTCTGATAAATGATGTAATAACAGTTCAGCAGGTCTAATAACCGCGTTCGATAGATAAATGGACGGCATTCTTAACAAGGAGACGATTTAGGTTAACTCGTCTCCACAAATCTAATTATTACTTAGGAATAACGGCATTGGCTGCCAATTTATCCGATGGTGTTGCGCAATAAATACCGTAAAATGCAATATAAACAAAACAAAGAACAGGTACGACAAACGCATATTGTAAACCAATCGCATCGGCGATACTCCCCTGAATCAACGGTAAAATCGCGCCGCCAACGATGGCTAAGCACAAAATGCCAGACCCTTGACTGGTGTGCTTTTTTAATCCAGTAATTGCCAAGCTGAAGATGGTGGGGAACATTATTGAGTTGCATAAACCAACCAATAATATTGCCCACATGGCTAAATACCCCGTAGAGAACATAACGCACAACAACAAAAGCACTGCGCACATTGCGTTAAATGACAATAATTTTGCAGCTGATATTTTCTGCATTACTGCAGCACCGATAAATCGGCCGACCATCGCGCCGCCAAAATAATAGGCTATATAATTAGCAGCTTGGGACTCTTCTAAACCCGCAATAGAATCCATCGACAAGAAACTAATGAGAAAACTGCCGATCCCAACCTCAGCACCGACATAAACAAATATTCCGACTGCTCCTAAGGTGAGCTTGGGGAACTGCCACGCCGAACCTTCACTTTGTTTTTGGTCGCCATCAACGTTGTTTGCGCCTAATTTAGGTAAATTAATGAAGGAAAATATAACGGCTAAACAAAACAGAACGCCGGCCAAAAGCAAATAAGGTATTTGTATAGCCAATATGTCATTTTCTGTTATCGACGACAAAATTAGCCAACTGCCAAAAAATGGTGCAAGCGTGGTACCCAATGAATTAAACGCCTGCGAAAGTGTTAGTCGAGACGAGGCCGTTTTTTCTGCACCTAACACACTAACAAATGGATTAGCGGAAACTTGCAATAGTGTAACTCCCGTCGCGAGAACAAAAAGCGCCCCCAAAAAGAAGTTATAAGACGAATAACTGGCTGCCGGATAAAATAGTAAACATCCTAAACAGGCTATTAGTAATCCTGTGACGATGCCCTTTTGAAAGCCAATTTTACTAACAAGCTTGCCCGCAGGTATCGATGAAATAAAATAGGCCCCAAAAAAGCAAAATTGAACCAACATGACTTGTGTATAATTTAAGGCGAATAACCCCTTTAGATAGGGAATTAAGATATCGTTGAGGCAAGTAATAAAACCCCACATAAAAAACAACGCGATCAATGACCTTAGCGCAAATTTGTAGTTTTTATCCTCCAGTGAATTGGCTGAATTTTGAGCGTTTCCCAAACTAAAAGTTTGCCCTTCTATTAACTGCCCTTTACCTGCTGATTCATTCAATATTGCCTGTTCTGGTACTGCCATAAATTGTTCCTTCTTAGTGATTAGTATTGTTTAAGACCAAGTGTAAAACAAAGGCTTCGACCCCTTTATTTACGGCGCTAAACGCCATTGCCTAATCTTAAATTGAAATGACTAAATGAATCCTTATTGGTCGTTTTATTCACAAACTACATGCATAAATTTGTTGCCAACAAGGGGGGATTAGTCTGAAATCACTATATGGGACCTGAAGTTAATAAGCGGTTACCGAAGTAGAGGTTTTTGATTTTAATCATTAAATTATAGTTTACGGCCATAACCCCTCTAAATAAAAGACAATAAAAAGGCAGCTGTAATGCTGCCTTTAACAAATTAAAAAGTGTAATCAATGCCCATAAAGTAGTTACGGCCAAAGTATTGAATATTACCGGTCTTAGACCTGTCTCCATAATAAGAGCGGTTAGCTTCATCCGTTAAGTTATTCACCGATACGAGTACATTAAACTTGTCGGTAATATCGTAAGACGCCTGCCAATCAATAATGGTTTCTTCAGTAACATAAGCGATATTGCCCGATGTACCGCTCACTCTGCCCAAATATTCAGAGCGGTAGCGGGTACTAATGCGAGTATCAAAACCCTCATAGTCATAAAACAAGGTCGCTGAATAAACTCTAGGAGATAATCCTTCTAGTGGTACGCCCACATCTTCACGACCTGTGCCCACATCTAGATTACGAGTGATCTCACTTTCGGTATACGAAAAGCTTCCAGAAAAACCAAAACCAGACCACGCACCTGGTAACATTGAATAAACCTGCGTATAACCAAGTTCAACTCCACGAATGTAACCTCCTTGGTCGTTGTTTACCGTCATGATCATGTCACCAGGTTCAACTGCACGACCAATGTCTGAATACACTGGAACATCAATGCCATTGCCGGCAAAGTCATAGTTTTGTAGCGTACGAGTTTCGGTAAATGACTCGATGTCTTTATTAAACAAAGCAACAAATGCATTACCATCTGTTTCTACAAAATAATATTCGTAGGTAAAGTCATATTGAGTTGCTAAAAAGGGTTCAATAAATGGATTGGTACCCATTGCCATATTAACGACATTTTTACCATCGCGAGCTCGGTCATATTCATATGAATAACCACCACTTACCGCCATTTCTGTCAGTTGTGGACGAGCCATAACTTTTGCCGCTGCAAACTTAAAGTACTGATTATCAGTAATGCCAAAGGTTAAATTTATTGACGGTAAGATGTTGGTATACGAATGCTCAAGCGTACGGTACAAGTAATCAGAGCTTTCACCACCTACATCGTCAACAATCAAATCTCCAGTGCCAACAACTTCCAATACGGTTTGACCGTTGTTATCTCTAATTGGGTCGCCGTTGTCATCGTAGGCAACTGTTTGAGAATTTGGCGCCTCAACAACACCAGTTGCTTCTTGTGTTGTTTTAATAACACGCAAACCAATATTACCAGTTAATGCATGCCCGACAATTTCGGTATCTAAATTAGCAAGTAAATAGCCCGCTTGAATGTCTTCTTCAATAAATCTATCAGCTCCTATAGACCAAGAAGCAGCAACCCCCCATACATCAACACCGTCTGTCGATAGCGGATTGCCATTTGCATCAACTGCCCATTTGTTACTGATTTCATCAGGGTCAAATGCTAAAAAGGCTGGTAGCGTAGAAAATTCGCCGCTTAACTGTACTGCCGTTACTTCATTAGCTGATAGCTTATAAGGCTGAAAACGAGCCACTTCTTGACCATTTTGATAGCTAATATAATTACCAGCACGCATTACGTCTTGATGGATAAGGTTTCTATGGACACCATTTTCATAATGACCAGGGCCACCGTAAGACCACATGCTTCTTAATGAATTATGTTGACGGTTCGAGACTCGGAACCCAGCTTCAACAGTGCTAATGATACTAAAATCAAGTTCGTACACTAGGTCGAGCTTAAAAGCGTCTGCCTGATTTTCTTCAAAATGTGGGAATTTAGCGTTATTGACCACCATCATTTTATTGATGTCGGTGAAATCCACTAACTGACCTGCTTCATTTGTTATAGAAACTTCAGGGATTTTTAAACCATTTGTTTGATAATTAACAACTAAATCCGTATCAACTTTAGGCGTAACCGCATTTGCGTCGTCAAACATCATCAGATTCATTTCAGCGTCGACAAAATCTTGTGACGCTTTCGAATGAGAGAAGTCTATGGCAATCGTTAAGTCGTCAAATAACCACTCTGCGTTTAAGCCAACCGTAATCGTATCGCTGTAACGGCTGCTATTATCTGACGATGTTCTGATATTAAGTGGATTAGAGCCGCCAATACGTTGACTATTTTGACAAGGAACCGACACCGTACCAGCCGTTAACTGGTCACACGTACCAGGCTCATATGTAGCAAACGGTGTGTAATAACCACTGTGATATTCACCACCAATTATCGAATAACCATCAGTGTCATTTCCCACAACAACAGGGTCAATTAAATCAACGGAATTGTTAATGTCATTTGATACGATAGACCCTAGACCACTAATAAAAATGCCGCGTTCCCACAATTTTGAATCAAATTTCGAATAGAAAACATCTGCTTTTAACGTAAAGTTATCGGTTGGTTGCCATGCGATTGCTGCCATGATCCCGTTACGTGTATCTTCACCACCACGGGTCATTAATTCAAAACCATCGGTATACGAAATACAATTAACGTTTTCATAGCTCGGTTGTATGTCTTCTCCTTCCGCGAGACAATCCGTCAAACCAGGGATGCCATCTAAACGAACATTTTGATAGGAATACGCACCACTTAGGAACTGGTTTGACACTGATGGTGCAAACAAACTAGCCCCACCAATCGCAACACCTAAAGTATCGTCTAAAAATTTACCTTTATATGAAAAGCTTAATCTATGCCCAACCGACGCAGCGTCAGGATGTTCACCTGAAAGTGAATTTCCAGTTAACTGAGCATTAACATGAAACTGGCTGTCATCTTCCATATCCAAAGGATTTGACGTACCTAAATCAACCGTACCGGCCACACCGCCTTCTATTAGTGAGGCTTTTTGAGACTTGTACACCATCGCGCTGCTTATTAATTCAGAAGGAAACTGTGAAAACTCTACCGACCGGCCACCGTCTGACGATACCTGCTCACGCCCGTTCATAGTAGTGAATACATAATTGCCAGATAAACCACGAATATTCAATTCACTTGATTGACCACCCGTTCTAACTGCTGTTACTCCCGGTAAACGAGTTAATGCATCAGCAATGGATAAGTCAGGCAATGCACCTAAGTCATCTGCTGTTACGACATCGACTATCGTATCTGAAAATCGCTTGATGTTAATTGATTCAACCATACTGCGTCGAAACGATCCGGTCACCTGGATAACTTCGATATCGCTGTTTTCATCACTCTTTACTTCACTCTCAACTTTACTCGCGACTTCTGTTTGACTAATAGTTGAAATTTTACTTTTATCATCGACTTCAACTGATATAGTTTGAAAACTCATACCCGTGAGTATTAACGACATCGTAAGTTGATTAAGCTTAAAATTGTGCATGTGAATAATTCCTAAACTTCGCTTATCTTGCATTGATTTGTTGTATTCATCCACGATATTAAAAGAACCCAATAAAGTGGTATGTAAGCATTTAAATCGAGCATAAACAGCAAGTGGTTAAGGAAAGGTTAAGGTGAATTGGCGACATTTATTAACTCGTCAAATAATAATTTTTGTCTTAACCACACCTTAACCCTATTACTAATAAATTGTCGGGGATCTTAAATTTCTACCCTGATAAACCGCTGAGTGTGAGATAACAATGAACATGAATTTACGAATACAAAGTAGAATATTCGCCACGTGTGTAATTAGTAGTACCCTCTTATCATTATTTGGCTGTGACGTGTCAAATGAAGAAGGATTGAAAAGCGAATTTCAAGCCACTTTACAAACCCCACTGACATGCCGCTTCCCAGATACTATCGCTGCAGATAGTTTTGGTGAGCCAATTTTAGATGAGAACGCTAACACCAGTTGTGAACGGGTAGAGTTAGCCTGCGAAAATGCACTTTATGACCATGACTCACATTCATGCCTTCCATTGGCTCGTCATCCACTCGCACCACTTGAAGTGGCTGAAGCGATACCAGAAGACGGCAACTGGGCAACCGTATTTTACTGGCGCGATGAATTTGCCAATGTCGACCCACAGACCTTACTTTCGCCGCCTGACAACGAAAATAAATGGGTAATTCATGCATGGAACAACGACGTTTGTAATGCATGGGACCCTGATTATCAACAACCAGGAAACAGCAACAATTACCAAGAAGTTGAAAAAATATATTGGACAACTTCATGGACCGGCGGACTACTTCCTGACGGCTTTGATGAAAATTACGGTTTATTTTGGAAATTTAAATTACTGCCACTTGATGACGTAAATGAAGAAGGTGTTCCGCGTCGTACCGACTGTGTTCATTACATTGTGCACGACATAAACAACGATATACGTGGCCATATTGATGACTTAAGAGGCGACGTTGGCAATAATCCAACCGCTAGCTTATATAATCCTGACAATATGAATTACATTCATAATGAGCTCTCTACACCAATTACCGGCTCTAGTATTAACCCTTATTACGTGCCACCTGGGGAATTAGCCACAAGCGTTCGCCGCGTAGATCCTAAGTGGTATGCACACTGGATAGATACAAGCACCATTTTGTTAGGTGACAGTGGATTAGAAAACTCGTTTGGTCCTATGACCCAAAGTGTGAAACTATTTTACGGTCCAGGCGATATTCGTTTCTTCCCAGGCGACGGTTACCGAGGAGTTGATTTTATTGAATTTACTCGACAAGGTGACAGTTCATTATTAACACCAGAACAAGCTGCATCATCTCTCGCCGCAGCAAGTAATTTTTCAGTATTTACCACCGACACTGACATTACACCTGAATTAGCCAAAACTATTTTGCAAGGCACAATCACTGTAGTAGCTGAAAACGCCGACCAAGAAATGATTGCAGCAACAGGTGTGCAAACCGCAAAAATTATCGACGCGCTTTATACGCAAGGCAACAACGACGCAAATGAAGCAACTCTTGGCGTGATTTATGAAGACGGCAAAGTTAAAAACGCTCTTTGGGCGCCAACGGCACAAAGTGTGATTATAAATATTTATAACGATGTATTTGTCGACGGGGATTATGAGCTATTTAAATCTCAAGAAATGACGTTTGATATCCTTACCGGGATCTGGTCATTTGAAGCTTCAGCAGCCGACGTAGACCAAAAGTTATTCCAATACGAAGTTAGTGTTTTTCATTCAGAGACTGGTAAATTCGAATCCCTTGATGTAGTCGACCCATATTCAGTGAATCTGACAACCAATACGGAATATTCAAAATACGTAAACTTAGATGATGCGAACTTATTGCCAAGCGGCTGGACGCAAAATACAGCTGTAAACATGGTTAATCCCGAGGACTACGTATTTTATACGGGCCATGTGCGTGACTTCAGTATCTTAGATGAGTCAACAACGCCAGCACATCGAGGTAAATTTTTAGCCTTTACTGATAGCACAAGCTCTCCTGTGCAACATCTTCAATCATTGGCCGATGCAGGTATTACGCACGTGCAACTGATGCCGATTAACAATATTGCGAACATTGACGACCGAGCAGAATCTTCGGTGAACTTAGGCAATACGGTAAGTAAGTTATGCGGTAAAAAACCAGGCGCTGAGGTATGCTTAGATATTGGCGAAAACAGCACAGAGACCTTAGGCGACATTTTAGCCGGCCTAGATTCGACATCAGACAAATCTCGTGACTTGTTATCAGAATTAGTAAACATCGACTCGTACGACTTTGGTTACAACTCCAATCTATTTACAGCACCAGAAGGTATTTATGCCACAAACTCTGCTGACTCGTCTCGGATAATCGAATTACGTGAAATGGTTCAGGCTTTACATGACATGGGGTTGAAAGTCTCTCTTGATTTTGACTTTAGCCATACCAACGATTCAGGCTTATTGGACGACTCGATATTAGACCAAGTCGTTCCAGGGTATTATCATCGACGCGACCCGCAAACAGGACGTATTTTAGATGTAACAAGTGCCGAAGATACCGCATCTGAACACGCCATGATGACTAAGCTCATTGCCGATACATTGGTCACTTATAGCAAACATTTTAATATTGACGCTTTCCACTTAACTGCTATTGACTTGATTCCAAGTGACAGCTTGCTAGCCATTCGGAATGCAGTTAAAGCCGTAAACGATAATACCTATATTTATGGCTCTGCCAACAATATAGCGCTTTCGACTTTTACTGCAGCCAATGCAACAACCCTTACAAATACAGAAGTCGGATTGGTTAATGCCAATATGCAGGATGCGGTGACAAGTGCAGTTCTATTTAATCAATCGCAGTTTATCGATGAAATAGATAAATTGCGCATTTCTATGGTGGGTAATATTGCAAACTACAGATTGGAAAATAAAATGGGCAATATAAATCAGGCAAAAGACCTTTATACGAATAGTCTAGTTCAAGACCCTGCCGAGATCGTCAATACCATTGCAACGGTTAATTCAGAAACGTTATTTGATGCGCTACAGTATAACTTGGCGGGTGATTTTTTACCTGACGAACGTATTCGTGCCCACCAAATCTCTATGGCAATCCCTTTGTTAAGCCAAGGTATACCGTCATTGCAAATGGGCAGCGATTTATTGCGCTCAAAATCAATGTCAACTCTAAGTAACACTGGCGGTGACTGGATAAACCGCGTGGACTTTACACAACAATCCAACAACTGGAATGTCGCTTTACCAATTATGTTAAGCGATGAAGTTAAAGCCAAATCCCTGTTAATGGATAGCAATATTCAGGTTTATTCTGACAATATAAATAGCAGTGCGGAACTTGTTAAAGAGTTTTTACAGATCCGTAAATCAAGTCCACTATTTCGCTTAACAACAGCCGATGACATCATTGACCGAGTTGGCTTCCACAATACTGGCCAAAACGCGTTGCATAATTTAATTGCAATGAGTATTGATGATGGAAAAGGTTGTGTCGTCAGTAAACTTAATTATGAAGGTTTATGTGATGATGACGAGCAACGAGTTGACTTAGACCCTAGCGTTGATGCCATTTTTGTTGTTATTAATGGCGGATTAAATCAACAAACATTAAGTTTAGACATTGTGGGTGAATTTGAGCTGCATTCAATTCAGCAAAGTTCACATGACGCGGCAACCCAAAAGGCGTTTTACCAAACGACTAGCTTTGGTGGCCAATTGGTCGTTCCAGCGTTAACAACAGCCGTATTTATTAAACCACAGGTTGTTGAGCAAGGTACCGGCTACAGCGCTTTTGCTAGTGTCGGACTTCCTTCGGTAACCCCTTACAACAATCACACTATCTATCTGCATAACGACGCAAATGAGAGTAATGATTTACCGGTTTTCGAGTACATGGGTGATGGTATATATGAGCTGACAGTTACGCTTAATGTAGGTGCTCACAACTTTACTATTGGCGATTATGATCTATCTGAATTTAACGTTGGTGGTGATATCATAATCGAACTCGATACGGGAATTGTGATTGGCCAGTCAGCAATAACCAATACTATTAATATTACCGCGGCCGGCCGCTATACCTTTAGTTTAAATGCATTAGACCCCAAAATGCCGACACTTACTGTGACTGGTGGTTCGACGCAACCGAGTTACGGAGAAACAGAGTTGTTAATTCGCGGTGATTTTAATGGCTGGTCTGAAGACAATCCAATGATTTATGTCGGCAACAATACCTATGTAGGTACGGTCGATATCACAGCAACAGGCAACTTTTATTACAAGTTTGCTAATGCCGCATGGGACTTCAGAATTGGTAACGAGTTTCAAACGACGTTAAATGAGTCTATAAATATGTCGATTCTTACCGATTCGTACGACCCTGCACCAACGTTGCAAATTGACGATATTGGCCTGTACTTCTTTGTGATAAATGCAAATAACCCTGCCGCTCCTATCGTAACGATAAGTAAAGAAGTGCCGACCTATGCGGGTGAAATCTTATACGTCCGAGGTTTTGATTCGATATGGGATACAAGTCGACCTATGACATACTATGGCGCTGGATATTACGCACTGGACATACTTGCTGTTCAAAATGAAGACTTAACATTTGACAAGTTCTTTAAGATTGCCGCTGAATCTTGGAGCAATCCTAATTCAGGCGGCGCACAAGTTACCTTAAACGGTGGATTTGTTGCGACGCAAACCGTGGATGACGCCATTACATTAGCGTTAGATGAAGAGACACAATTACGAATTATTTATCACGCCATTGATGATGTAAATAATCTCGGGGAAATTGCTGTTCAAGCCCTAGCAGTGAATGAATAAAGTTATGCAGTTAACAAGCTGATTATATTAGGGCATCAACTAAAAAGTTGATGCCCTTTTGGTTTTAACAATATAAAAGATGTTAGTTAACTCTCATTAACTGCGGTTATATTTCGTTATTGTAGTAAAATAGGGTCAACACCCGCTAAATAAGTGAATATCGCATTTCACTTCAAAGAGTTTACTTTATGAATTTACGTGTCCTATTTGTTGAAGACGATAAAAATCTCGCTATCTCAATTGTTCATTATTTGGAATTAAATTCCATTGTTTGTGATTATTGTAGCGACGGGAATCTAGCGTTAAACCTACTGAAAACCAACAAATACGATGTCATCATAAGTGATGTAAACATGCCTGAAATGGATGGATATACGTTTTGTTCAAAAGTGAGAGAACAGGGATACGATGTTCCACTAATGATGTTAACTGCATTGACTGAAATTGACGATAAGTTAACAGGATTTGACAGTGGTGCCGATGATTACCTGACCAAACCCTTTGAAATGAAAGAGCTTCTTGCCCGTATTTTTTCTCTAGCCAAACGCCGAAGCGGCAACATGAAGCTATTAAAAATTAAAGAGTTAGGTCTAGAGCTTAATTTAGATAACCACATTGCATTTCGCGACAATATAAAATTAAACTTGCCGCCGTCGTGTTGGATAATTTTAGAAACACTCGCCCGAGCATATCCAAAACCCGTTAAAAAATCCGATATCGAATTTGCGATTTGGGGTGATGAACTCCCGGACAGCAACAGCTTAAAAGTCCATATTCACGGATTACGAAAAAATTTAGACAAGCCATTTGAATCTCCTATTTTACACATCATTACCGGTTTTGGTTTTGAGTTAAGGCCAGCATAATAACGATAAATACATTAGGCTAAACCTATCGTAGTGTTAGATTTTAGCCTGCCATCGCACGCCGGTTTATCTTCTATTTGTATTTATTGTTAGTTCCTCCAACCTCCAATTCCCTTAATATTTGTTCTGTAAAGACATAAATATTGAGTTGTGACCAAAAAACACCATCTTCTTTATCAAATTGTGATTTTGTCGTGATACTTTTGGGATAAATTCGATTCATGATTGTTAGGGTCAAAACTAACAAGAGAAAAGAACATGAAAAAACTACAACGAATTTTACTTCCTTCACTCGCCGTCTTATTTTCACAAAACGCACTGTCGGCCGAACTCGACATTAAAGTCACTAATCTAACTCACGGTTTACACTTTACCCCGTTGCTTGTTACAGCACATGGTGCCGATGCGTACTTATATAAAACAGGTATGGCGGCAAGTGAAGATCTGCAAAAAATGGCTGAAGGCGGCGACATTTCAGGTTTGTCTTCAATGTTAATGGGCATCAATGCTGATGTTGTTGAAAATCCAGCGGCGGGTCTATTAGCGCCAGGCACCTCAACTATGACCATGTTATCTACAGCCGCCACTAACACCCATTTATCTTTGGTTACTATGTTATTGCCAACAAACGATGGTTTTGTTGGGCTCGATAGTTGGGAAATTCCAACGACGGCTGGCACATATACAGTTTATCTAAATGGCTATGACGCTGGCACCGAAGCCAATAATGAAATTATCAATGGCGGCGGCATGCCGGGTGTTTTAGGTATTCCCGCAGATCCTTCTGGAAACAATGGCACAGGTGGCACGGGCGTGACAGATATGGAAGAGACTCAAGTCGTCCATATACACCGAGGAAATTTAGGTGATGACGACGCTGCTGGTGGCATGTCAGATGTGAATAACAAAGTTCATCGTTGGTTAAACCCGGTAGCTAAAGTGACAATTACGGTTAAATAAGGAGTACCTCATGAAACCTAATTTATTAAAATCAATAAGCATGGCGGCAGTCGTATCAAGCGCCTTGCTGATATCTGCCTGTAGCAGTGACGATGACGACGATATGATGGTTGTCGAAATGCCAGTTCCTGTTGACGTTTCGTATTCAATTACAGTTACCAACCTAACTTATAGTCAGCCTTTTTCACCTATCTCGATTGTATTACATGACGATGGGCAACTATGGCAGATTGGTGAAAGTGCATCGGTTGCTTTAGAAAAACTTGCTGAGTCTGGTGATAACTCAGAGCTATTTACCCAAAGTGTCGTAACGGCTTCTATGGCGGGTGCAGGTATCTTAATGCCCGGTCAATCGGAAACAGTTTCGATCACCATTGAGGACAACACAACGTCTCTTTTGTCACTTGCAACAATGCTTGTGAATACAAATGACGCGTTTACCGGTCTTAATAGTATACCGCTGGCAGATCTCGGTGTTGGTGACAGTTGGTCCAAAATGGTTGGGGCCTATGATGCCGGGACAGAAGCCAATAGCGAAAGTGCAGGCACTATGCCTGGACCTGCTGATGGCGGCGCAGGCTTCGATACGCAACGTGATGATACCGACATAGTCACTATGCATCCCGGTGTTGTGTCAATGCATGACGGGCTGTCTACCTCAGTATTGACTCAAGCCCATAAGTTTGACCAACCGACAGCAAAAATAACGATTACAAGAACGGAGTAAACTATGACAGATTCAGTGCTTATTGTGGAAGATGATTTTGACATCGCTGACCTAATTCGCGTCAACTTGTTAGAATTAGGTATTCATACAGAGCACGAGTCTGACGGTTCTAAAGCATTAGCAAAGGCTCTTAACGAGCCTTTTAGTCTTTTGCTTTTGGATGTCATGTTGCCTTCATTGTCTGGCTTAGATATTTGCAAGCAGGTCAGACACGAAAAGCCCGAACAAGCTATCATCATGTTAACGGCCAAAAATTCCGAAATGGATCGTGTCCTTGGACTCGAACTAGGCGCCGATGACTACATGACCAAACCCTTTAGCGTGCGTGAGCTGCAAGCCCGCGTCAGATCACAATTACGTAAAGTTAATATCCTTAACCAGCGATATGGTATGTCGCCTTTAACATCTGACGTTGCTGATTCCTATCAAGTCGGAAGTTTACTAATTAATGGTCAATTGCACCGGGCCACTATAGACCAAACCGTGTTAGAACTAACCGCCACTGAATTTGATTTATTAAAACATTTTGCCAAACATCCAGATCAAGTATTTAGCCGTGCGCAATTGCTAGAAGCCGTTTGGGGATATGGTCACAGTGGCTACGAACATACGGTGAATTCACATATTAATCGCCTACGGGCCAAACTTGAACAAAACCCAACAAACGCGGAAATCATCCAAACTGTTTGGGGCGTAGGTTATAAGCTCAACGCCCAAAATACCAAATCGTCTATGTTCGATAGCAATACCAATACCAATAACAATAACAACGCTACCCAATCCACGACTTCTAAACTGAAGGGAACTCACTAATGTCTTTGTATAAACGACTCGTTTTATCGCTCTCTTTGGTTTTTGCCGCAATCATTTATTTGGTTGTATGGTGGAGTGGAGAGCTAAAAGAAAATACCCAACTAGAATCGGAGCAGCGACTCCATCTTGGATTAGCCGAACATTTAGTGACAGACAACCCGTTATTGGCGCAGGGGGTTTATGATTACGATGCATTAAAAGGCCTATTTCATACCCTTATGATGCTAGGCCCAAGCTTTGAGTTTTACTACGTCGATACACAGGGCAAAATCATCACTTACTCTGCCGACCCCGGTAAAGTAAAACGCACTCATATTGATACGACCCCCATTAAATCGGTAATTAGCAATCGCATTAATACTGCGACTTTACCCCCTCAAAATGCGGCCTCAGATACAAGTGTTGATACAAGCGTAGACAACAATTTAATCACCTCTTTGCCAATTTTGGGCGACGACCCAAGGCAAGTTGATCATCAAAAAATATTCTCAGCAGCTCCTGTATTGCGAGACGGTGAATTACAAGGCTACTTGTATATCATTATCCGTGGCGAGAACTACGACTCGATAATGCAAGCTGTCAAAGCCAACAATCAGTTTGGCGAGTCTTCAATAATTGCCGCGATTTCACTGGCAGTTATGCTGCTATTGCTTTTAGGGTTATTTCGTTATTTCACCTTGCCTTTGTGCAAAATTTCTAACGCGATAAAAGGACTTAGCAATGAAAATTGGGAAACGCAAAAACTTAATCTCAATTTAACCATGTCACAGGACAACGAACTGCAACTTGTAGTTACCACGATCAATACCATGTTAGGCCAAATTCAGAAGCAATTTAGTCAATTGCAAAATATCGACGAACAACGCCGTGTATTACTTGCAGATCTATCGCATGACCTACGTACACCATTGGCGAGCCTACAAGGTTACATCGAAACGTTACATATACACGGTGAGAAGTTATCAGCAGTGGAGCGCAGTAAATTCATTGATATTTCAATGAAAAATTCCAAAAACTTAAAGCTGTTAATAGACCAGATATTCGAATTAGCGTACCTCGAAGGTGGCCAAGTTACGCTGCAAAATGAGTCTGTCGCTCTTGGTGAACTCATCTACGACGTGGCAGCTAAGTTTGAACTTAAAGCCGCTGCAAAACGCATTAATATCACCGTCGACCCAGCTGAATGTAACTATCAAATATTTGCCGATATTGGCAAGCTAGAGCGGGTACTGTCCAATCTCATCGACAATGCGATAAGACATACACCAGAGAATGGGGAAATTACCCTTTCGGTTGCTGAACACAGTAAAGATGGCAAAAAACTGGAAATTGCAGTTAAAGACACAGGAATTGGCATTAATCAAAATGAGCTTACCCATATTTTTAATGCAAGATATCGCGCCAGCAACAGCCAAGAAGATAAACAATCCCACGCAGGTTTAGGATTAGCCATCAGCCAGAAGTTGGTACAGCTATTTAATTCTGAATTATCCGTTGAAAGCCAACTTGGCAAAGGCACCCGTTTTAGTTTTGAAGTCGTCAAAACACAGTTAGTGTAAACCCACGTTTATAACGACAATAACGAGTTTGTTTAAACCAAGCGCATCAAAGGAAAGTGGCGTCTTGGTTCGGTTTAAAAGGCTTTGACTTAGTTAGAGATTTGTCCGCGTTAGGTTTTCTACATGGCCAAATGTTGTTTAAACATAGGAATAAACTCATCTTCTCGATGACTTACAAATAATACGGTACTGTGTTTTTGTTGGTCTAACGTTTGTAAAAACTTCAGAACTCGATGACGGTTCACTTCGTCTAGGCCCTGCGTAGGCTCATCCATAACCAATAAATACGGAGATTTAACCAACGCTCGAACAATCAATACCAGACGTTGCTCACCAAAGCTTAAATCAGATAAGAGTTTAGCGCTATACTGCAACATACCTATTTTAGCTAACCATTGTTTGGCAATGTCGGTGTGCTTTGACTCAACTTGCTGATAGACCCCAATCGAATCAAAAAATCCTGAGACTACTGTGGCCAAAACGGTACAAGATACCCGATATTGGCGATGAATTTCAGGGCTAACAATGCCCATTTGTTTTTTAATCTGCCATATGCTTTCGCCTTGCCCACGAACAAAACCCAACACGCTCAACTTGTTGTTGTAACACTGCGGGTGGTCACCTGTGACGAGTTGTAACAAGGTCGATTTACCGCAACCATTTGCGCCAGTAACTAAGGTATGTTGCAATGGCTTAATAGCAAAATCGAGTTCACTAAAAATAATATCCGATTGATAACTGACCTTGCCATTTTGTAATTCAACAAGATAATCGTGGGGATATGGCGCGGGTTCTTCTAGATGTTCTGGCCAAGCGACATCCGCTAACTCGTCGGTCATTAACGACTCTAATTGGCGTTGAATTTGTTGTTCATCAATACCGGATAAATCGATTAATTTTCCTTCGTCGATAATGGCAATTTGCTCACACCAAGCAGGAATATCATCGCGGTTACTTAAACACAACAACACAGTGATGCCATAATCACTCAAAGTATTAAGCAAGTCTGATAACTCATTAACCGATTTTAAATCTAAACTGTCAAACGGGTTGTCGCATATTAACAGCTGCAAATGCGGAGACTCTATATGGTCTAATAGCGCTTTTAATATAAGTAGCTTTCGGCTTTCACCGGTGCTTAATAAGCGATACCCTTTATCCATAACATGCGACAGTGAAAACTGTGCGACAAGCGGATTTTGATGTTGATTAACTGGCAAAAAATCACGTGCCGGCGTGCCATCATCGATACAATCAGTGATATCTGTTTCATCAATTTTGAGTTCGTTTTCATACACCTCTTGAAGCGTCTCAAACGAAACCACCTTAACTTGTTCAGGACTAGGGACGACAAAACGCTCGAATGACTCTAAGGTAACGTCATCAATCAACATTTTATCTAGGTATTGTTTTCCAGAACCATTACGCCCGACAACGCAAGCTTTTTGACCGGCGTTAATTTGCCAATGTGCTATGGATAACTTGTCGTGGATTAGATTTTTAATGTCGACTATCGGTGAATGCATTTATGGACTACTTTATGGCAATTGAATGAAAACAAACGAACTAATTATAATAATTTGAATTGTTTTTAACACAACAACTAACTCGTTATTAATAATCACCTTTTCGTATCAACAGCGCTCAGACAACTTGCACCTATATGCAAATGAAATCTTGTCACTTTACAATTTGAACAATAAAACGAAGCCAGTTAGGAAATGTATTGAGTTAACAACCTTTAAGTCTATTTTGTCTTAAGCTCTTACCTATGCTTATTCCACTATTTCAGAGCCATTAGATGCCACTTAATTTTGCCGTAAGGGAAGCCATCAATGGGCCAAATTTAAGTAATTTACTGGGAATAACAAACTGCGGAACCCGAAATGTTATACACTTACCTATATTCTAATTTTTCTTATACTTGATGAAACGTTATTTTGCCTTTTTGGCCTTAATTATATGTTGATACTTTTCGGAAAAAACACGTTTACTGACTAGCATGGAGTCACAATGCACCACTTTGTTATTTACCATAAATCTTGCCCCGACGGATTTGGCGCAGCGCTCGCATTAAAGGTATTTTTAGATAGAGAGCACCCTAATGACGTTACCGAATTTCACGCAGCAAACCATGGTGAGCCAGTTCCAGACATTGACGGTAAAACCGTTTACATCGTTGATTTTGCCTATAATCGCGAAACAACCATAGATATTAACAACCGCGCAGAATCGCTGATCGTACTCGACCACCATAAATCGGCGGAAGGTGCATTGGCAAACCTAGATTATTGTACGTTTGACATGTCACGTAGTGGCGCCATGATCGCCTGGCAGCATTTTAATCCAAAACTGCCAGTGCCATTACTTATTAAATATATTCAAGACAAAGACTTATGGACTTGGGCACTGCCACAAAGTAAAGAGTTTTCAGCTGGTTTGTCGCTATTTGCATTACACTTTGATATTTGGATGCCGTTACTTGACGACACTAAAATTAGCGACGTCATTGAAGGCGGAAAAACGATTTTGGCTTATGAACAGAAGTTGGTAAAACGCGCTATAGGCCGTGGAATAAGAATGGTAACGGTTGCTGGCTATCAAGTGCCAATGTTAAATACCACCATATTGGCCAGTGAAATTGGCAACGAACTAGCCATTGGGCATCCTTTTGCTGTTACCTATTTTGATACCGCCGACAAACGTATATTTTCGTTACGTTCGGCTAAAGACGGGGTCGATGTTTCTGAGATTGCGAAACGTTTTACTGGCGGCGGTGGGCATTTTCACGCATCTGGTTTTGCCATTGCGCTTGATCAGTTACCCACCGGTGATCTTCTTAACCCAAGCTAGTATTGGTTAAGTCAAAAAAAAGCGTTGAACTTAGTAATAAGCTCAACGCTTTTTATTTGTAATATTTTTACGTTTACGCAATCTACATTCGATTAGTTATGGGTATTTACCAAGTCATAAATGGTCACTTGCGCATAATCGTGACTATCACCCGAGTTATTTTGATTATAAACCCCAGCTTTGAAATACATATACTGATTACCAGATCCGTAACGACTGCCAGACATATCAAATCGTTCGAACGCTAACTGTGTTTCATTTTGAGAAATGGTCACGTCAAGTTGATCCCCAACAACCTTAATCTCATAAGTAAAGGTTTCACCAAGTTCAATTCCATCACTAGGATTGCTGGCATTATCCGAACGTGAACCTAGCATTTCACGGTACACATCATCGCCGCCCAACACTTCGTGTGCAAAATAAATACTGCCTTTGGAATTATTAGGGAGCTTGCGATAATAAAGTCGAATAGGTTCGTCGTCATTTGCATGGATTTGGCCAATGATCACTCGTCCAATTTGATAATCTTCACCGGTTGATGTGACATGGTCAACTTTAAGTGTGGTACGTAATACACCATCAACCCCGCCCGCTTTTGCTTGTTCCGTAGCCGATGCACTTGAAAACACCCAGTTATTTTTATTGATCCCTTGAGTCGATATGCTCTTATTTCCCCGGCGTAACATTTCACGTAATTCGGTTCGAATATATTTAGTGTTTTCCGAAGTTTTAAAACCTCGGACATTTGTTCTAAAAACTAATCCGGCATCAATCGATTGATAAAAGAATCGTGGGTCGAAATATCCACCAGCCAAATCGTTTTCATAAATGCTGTCGGATTTTCCGTTATTGTCAACATCAGTTGGCACACTTAGATACCAATCAATAAGTTCGATATTTTGGGTTACCGTTCTATCACAGCCAAAAACTTGAATTTCTATAATGTCGGAAATATCGTTTAGCTCGTTACCCAGAGAAGTAAATTTAACAAACCGGCCAGTTATCGCTCCGGTTCCATCTTCGTCAAAATTAATTCGAGTTGCAATCAAGCTATCGGGGTCTGACGAACCACTAACGACAACTTCTTGCCAGTCGACAAGATTGTCAGAAACATGTATTTCATAATAATGACTGATATTAGGATTTAGCCAACTTACTAGAACGTCTGAAATCAATGCCCCTTTGGTCAGTTTTATAATTGCGCTCGTCCCGTTTGATTGACTCTTCCAAACAAGGTTATCTTTGTATTTTTTATCAATGAGGTAATTAACGGAAAAACCAACCTCGTCGGTTTGTTCAGTAGATACAGATTCAATACCTAACTCAAAAATTGAGCTGCAACTAATAGGTTCTAAGTCGGGGTAAGTTTCCGGTTCGGTTGTTCCAGAGTTGTCATCAACGACAGTGTCATTTTGTGGTTTTGACTCTCCCATTGACGGATCAGCAGTACACCCAGCGAGCAATAGCATCAAAGCTATAGCAGATAATATTATTTTCATATTAACAACTTCATATTTTGGCATTACCAAGTACTATTACCAAAAATACAACCAAATGCAATTAGTATTGATTAAAAGACAACTAAATTGGTAATAACAAATTACCAACCTCAATTACTAACTTTAAGGTGGCACACCTTAACTTCACATTTGCTGATGACCAACGCCCCCTCCGTCGGGCAACTAGTTGGCCTTAGATGTCTCCCTATGTGGCATCGGGCGTAACGCATTTTTCAACTTGTTCCAATATTTCCGCTTTAGATGACGGCTTTATGATGTAACCTTTAATGCCCATAGAAGCCCACTTTTTAAATAAGTCTTTTCGCTTGTTGCCCGTAAGTGCGATGACAGGAACAGGGTTATCACCGCCGGTCTTATTAATATGTTTGGTCGTATTTAAACCATCCAGTTTTGGCATAAATAAATCCATAATGATGCAATCATAACGCTTGGTCTTTATCAGCTTTAATGCCGCTAAACCATCGTCGGCTTGAGACACTATATAATTGGCATCACCCAGTACTTTGACTAACATTTCGCGATAAAGATCATTGTCTTCAACAACCAAAATGGATTTTTGTTTCGTAATTAAATTGGGTTCAGACGCTTCTCCAGCGAACTCTTCTTGCTCTGGCTGAGGTTTGTCTATTGCAGCTGGCTCATTACCATCACTTAAATGTATTGCGCTACTTTCCTCATTGTTGGCTTCGATTTTGGCCTCTTCTTTAGATCCCTCGGTGAGCTTTTGTTGTTCGTCACGTTTTTTCTTTTTCGCCACGGTTTTTTGCAGTTGTTTATTGCGTTCATTTGCTTGGTATTGATTATGGACTCGGGTTTCCGTAGCCAATGTTTTTTTCTCGACCATAGTCGCAACCATGTCGTCGAGGCTAATTTGCAGCTCTTTTTCCAGACTTTCTAACATTGGTGCTAAGTGATTTTTAGCGATATTTTCCAATACTTTTTGGGGATCTTCGTTCGTCAATTCTTCTGACGATTCACTAACGACTTGGCCTAGCTTATTTTTACAATCTTGAATACTGCCCGACAATGCGCTTTTACACTCAACCCCTTTATCAATGAGCTCAGCAAGCTCTTCATCGATTATGTCAAACTGTTCATCCGTAATGCCTTCATATTTTTTAACGGTATGTTTTATTAATGCGTTATGCACAATAATTTTTAATCTAAATTTTTCATATAACGGCTGGTAAACAAAATAATTGTCGAACAACCCCTTTATACACGCTCGAAATGCAATATTGGACTCTTTGTTTTTACACAACAAAATTGCATCGTGATTATGTGAAACCAGCTTTTCCTCAACTAATTTAGAATACAATTCAATGCTTTCCATGACAGTATTAAGCGCAAATAGAATGACGGGTGGTTGAAATTTCTCGACTACCTTTCCAATGTTATTGGCATTTGGGATCGCACGAAACTCACTGACTTGCTCAGCGATAATTGCCGCTGCGCCCAATATATCTTCGTTATTGTCGTTTATTAAAATGACCTGAGGGTGTTTACTCGCCATTTTATTATTTGCTTCAGCCACGTTTAATTTCCTCATAAACCGATTTGATGGCCTTACCTATTTTGACAATTAATACTTTGCATTCGTTGCGTTTTGTCTCCGTGCTATTATGTTCAAGCGTCTGTAGATAATATGAAAGTTGCTCTGCACCAATTGCCTTTGACGACGTTTTTAAAAAGTGAGAACGGTCTTTAATTTTCGTAAAATCACCTTCTTTGTAGGATGAAACCAATTGATTATAAATAGTCTGGGCCTGTTGAATAAAGTCCAATTCACACTTTTTGATATATTCCATATCATCACCAACTAACTCTTTCATAATGTCGCGATTCAACACGGACAATGTACTTAATACCTCATCCATACCATTTCTCCATTATTGTTTTCAGATCGGCTAATTTCACCGGTTTGCTAATAAAATCATTCATCCCAACAGATAAGCAATGCTCTTTGTCACCTGACATCGCCGCCCCCGTAATTGCTACGATGGGAATTGTTGTCATCATATCTTTAAGTTCCAATTTACGGATATTTAGCGTCAATTCATAACCATCCATTTCCGGCATATGGCAATCAGTTAAAATTAACTTATAGTTTCTTTCTTGCCACATTTTAAGGGCTTCTACGCCATCGCCAGCAGTGTCGACAACGTAGCCTAATCTCACCATTTGCTTGTTGATTAAATCTTGATTAAATGGATTATCTTCAACAATAAGAATATCGGCGATTTTAGTTGCCTCCACATCGTCTTGTTTAGAAGTGAGTTCGGTCGCATTAGCGTCCGTAGAGAACAAATCAAGCTCAGCGAGCTCATCAAATAAATCGAAGTCGTCTGCTTCTGCCTCCGCTTGTGCTTTTGATCTTTTGTCTGAGTCGTAAAAATGAATAATGTTGGACAATAACTGATTTCGCGTTGTTGGTTTTATCGGGATAGGTCTAAATTTTGGATTGTTATTTACAAACGTATCAAGCTCCGAACGGTCTATTGCGACAGCAATGTCATGTGCGGGAATATAATGTGCGAGCTGTTCCAAATTATTCTTCACAAACTCGTTTTCGCCAATCAAGGCAAAAGTAATATCGATGTCATCAGCATTGAGCGTTTTAATCGCTTCGGCCGTAAATTCGTGGGGGATAAAAGTAACGTTTGCACCTTCCGACTCTAAATACGCTTTATATCGTCGAGACACTTTAACTAAGTACTGGTTAAAATTAATTATTGTGATTCTTTTGTCGAGTAATTTAGATGCTTCCAAGTTATCTTCACTTGCTCGCCACACAGGCAGATGAAGTGAAAAAGTAGAGCCGACATGCAACTCACTTTCTAACGCGATATGACCGCCCATCATGTCAGCTAACTTACCGCAAATTGCAAGACCTAAACCAGTGCCACCGTACTTCCGGGTCGTCGACTTTTCTGCCTGCACAAAAGGTGAAAATAGAGAGTTTTGGACATCTTTGGCGATACCAATACCGTTATCTCGAATCGAAAAGACCATACTCGTGAGCGCCCCTGTCGTTTTAGCCACATAAACGTCAACGACAATTTTGCCTACTTTATCGCTATTGGAACTGGTAAATTTAATTGCATTACCAAGTAGGTTAAAGAGTATTTGCCTCAGTCGAACATCGTCCCCCATAACTAATTTGGGGATATCGGGGGCTTCCCTTACATCGAGGATCAGGTTCTTTTTGGAGGCAACAGGAAGAAATATTTTACAAATATTGTCTATAACCTCAGAAATGGAAAAGGGTTCATCTTCCAATTCCAGTTTACCCGCTTCGATTTTATTCAAATCCAAAATATCATTCAAAATAGAAACTAAGTTATCTGCCGCCGTTTTTGAAATTTCAATTAAAGATCGAGTTTCCTGCTTTAGGTCGTCGTCAAATGCCAGCTCTAAGTTGCCAATAATAGCGTTCATCGGCGTCCGTAGCTCATGACTCATCATCGCTAAGAAATCACTTTTTGCTTTATTAGCTAACTCTGCACGCTCAGACGCTTGCGCCAATGCTTCGGTTCGTTGTGCCACCCGTTGCTCTAATTCAACATTGAGCTTACGCATTTGTTCACGGTGCACAATGGTCTCAGTTTGGTCGATACAAACACCATACAATTGTCGTGAAAGCTCATCAGTATTACGTTTGATTACGCCCTTGGCATGAATGTGCTTAACAGCTTTATCGGGAATACACACCCTAAAGTCGACTTCAAATGATTGCTCGGTTAACACCACTTTATTTAATGTCGTCAGTAACTCGTTTATATCGTCATGGTGCACTCGGTCCCGCCACTTTCCTTTTTTTAAACCGACTTTATCTTCCAATTCAAAGATATCGGCAGTGACATGATCCCAATCCCAAAACCATCGACCATTGAGCCCTTCTACACCTGTCCAAGTGCCGATTAACCCCGCTTCTAATGCGAGTTTTTTTGATTCATTTGCATTACTTAATTCAACTAAAACTTCTTTTTCTGCTGTGCAATCTTGTAATGAACCGACAACACTCGTCACGCCATAATTATTTTTATAAGCATCTCCCCGTAACGAAAACCATTTTAACTCGCCATAAACAACTACCCGAAATTCAAACTGCAGAGGAATTGATAACTCAATGTGATTTAAGAAAAAAACATCGAATATGGGCTGATCTGCCTCCAAAACTAGCTTTTTGAAGTGTTGCCAGTCTAAAAGTTCTGATTTTTTCACACCTAGTAATGCTTTCATATGTGCCGAAAAGTACGCTTTATTTACACTGGGAATATATTCCCAAGTGCCAATCCCTGCACTTTCAGTGGCGGTTAATATTTTGTCTAAACTAAGAGCATAACTTTGTTCGTCAGCAATCACTTCAGTTGATATTTTAAATGTGCAAATGACAAAAATATCAGTATTCGTGTGGATCCGTTTTGCTGAAACATTAATTTTTCGATGGACATTTCCCCTATCATTTACGACCAGTTCAAATTGCTTATCACCCGCAACAAGTTGCTTTAAAAATGCCGCAAATGTTGTTGCACCGCTGCGCCATTTAGGGTCAAAACTTTCGCCAACTTTTATTGGAAGGTAAGGAGAAATTTCATTTTCAAAACCAGATGACAAACGACTAGCATTGCCTTTTTCATCAAAAATAGCTGCGGCGATGTTTGCAAAATCAAAATAGTCGATTAACTCTTGATTACTTGTCATTTATGCTCCGGATATTTTAATTTTGTAGGTCGATTTAGCCATCTATAAGATTCTGATTTGAATAAACTAGTAAAGTAAAACGACTTTTCAACTCTATATCGTGCGTTTGTGGCGGGAACGTAATGTTTATCTAGCGCATTTAAGAACAAAATATCTTGACGTAAATTACAAATATCTTAAAAACAAAACAGTTTAGACCGCTTTTCAGAAGCTAAATACTTCAGCTTTGCTAACGAATAGCTTAGTTCACTTTGCACAGAAAGCCAGTTAGCCATTGCAGAGCTACAACCTATCCATTCGGACAAATTTATTAAACGAGTGTAAAAAATTAAAATCTAATCTAAATCAACACGGCAATTACTTTTAGTTGGTCTATATTTGATCCATTGGTATTTATTAAAAAGAATTACATGATTGATAAATTCATACTCGTTGTAGACGATGATCCATTATTGAGGAAAATACTTGCTCGGATGCTAAAAGATCTGGGTCAACATAAGGTGCTTATTGCTATTGATGGCTTTGCCGCGATGGATTTAGTGACAAAACACGGCAATGATATTGGCTTTATTCTCAGTGATTTAAAAATGCCAGGAATGGATGGCGTTGAATTTTTTAGACATTTAGCGGAGTTAGAAACTCAAATTCCCCTCGCGATTATGACAGGAACAGACTCTAGGCTTGTTGAATCTATCGTAGAATTAACCATTCGACGTGGGCTAAATTACAAAGGGACGTTAACTAAACCTGTCAGCCAATATGCCCTTGCATCCTTACTTCAGACACAAATAACGGTGACGACAGTCAGCGAAAAAGCGACTGTCACTAATATCTCACGAAATGCTGTTTCAGAAATTACCGTTGCCATGCTTGGCAAGGCAATCATTAGAGATGAAATTGAATGTTATTTGCAACCTCAAATTGACGCAAAAACATTAGATGTTATTGGTTTTGAAGCACTCGCAAGATGGCACCATCCGGAACTGGGTCTTATCATGCCAGACAGGTTTATCACTGTTGCCGAAAATAACTTTTTAATTGATGAACTCACGTTTCAAATTTTTAGAAAAGGATTAGAAAGCTTTAGAAAAATAAAATCCAAATTGGATTATGCGACGATTAGTTTTAACCTTTCTTCAAACTCATTAAATAATACTGAATTGCCTGAAATTTTGAGTGACCTGTTGTATGAAAATAAAATACAGTTTTCTGAAGTCGTGATAGAAATAACAGAGTCCAAGCTTTCATTGGATTTTGTAAATTCCCTAGATGTGATGACCCGACTGAGCTTAAAAGGGTTTAATTTGTCGATTGATGATTTTGGTACCGGATTCAGCTCACTTGAACAATTACAAAAATTTCCTTTTACCGAACTAAAAATCGATCGCGTTTTTACTCAAAACCTTGATATCAGCCCAACATCACAACTTTTGGTTGAGTCAAGTGTCAGACTCGCTCAAAAAATGGGTCTCAAAGTCGTAGCGGAGGGTGTTGAAACAGAACAACAAATCAGTCAATTGCGGACTATGGGGTGTGATATTTTACAAGGATTTTATTTTAGTAAAGCATTAGATAGTAAGCAGATAGAAATCTGGCTTAATAACCGGAAAAACACGACTTCGTTAGATATTTCACAAACGTTGTCGACTTAATTTTTCAACAAATATGAGTTTTTCCAATGGCAGAAAGTAATTTTATAAATACCGATGAAATTGACAAGATATTTGGTCGTATAGACCGTGATGAAAAAATTCAGACAATTGTTGATCTAGCTAAAGATTTTGTAAAAAAGCGCAGTGAGTTGTTACGCTTAAAAAATGAAATGGACCTAGATAATTTTAAATTAATTTCCCATTCACTTAAGTCAAACTGTAGATACATTGGGGCTACCGCCCTAAGCCAATGCTCGTTTACTTTAGAAAAGACAGAGTCATTTAATGAAGATGGGTTCGACAATCATTGGCAACTATTTTTATCAACTTATAACAATACAATGAACGACATTAAGTTATCTTTACAGGAATTATAAACGGCGTGGCTAAGTCAATCAGTACCAGAGATAAGTTAAATCATATAATAATCTTTAGGGAGGATAATGAGCTTGATGCCTTAGCCGTGTCGAAGATCTTAGATTACTTTCAACATGTTTTAGTAATAACAGACATCAATAAATTAATTGAACAAATGAAAGACTTAACGCCTAAAGTCATATTTTTTTCGTTTGAACACATCGAAACCACACTCCAACGCTACTATTCTTTGATAGATGACCTTAAAACAACCCCATGTTGTGAGCATAAGCTTGTGGTTCTTTGCAAAAAAAATGAGGAAGGAACTGCGTTTGCTGCCTACAACACACAGGTAATTGACGAATACCTTATCAGTCGTCCGCTTTATGAAAAAACACGGCCTATTCTATTAGCCAAACAACTACTACGCGAGCTCGGCGTTCATTTTACGACAAATGGCAGAATCCAATATCAACTTACTAATCTAGAGCTTAAAAACGAACTTGTCGAAATAATTGAAGGGGCTTTGGATCGCAAACAGGCGTTTAAAACCGAATTAGAAAACAGCATAATAAAACTCGACTCAGCGATAACTGCTGCTCAGGAACGTTTTGAAAAAAATCAAAAAGCAGAGCTAAATTTAGACGATATAAAAAACTTGTTGAGTCAAATAAAGTCCAATGAGATCCGCCCTGAATTATTAGAATTGCAAAACAAAGCCCTGTCTTTGCTCAATGGTTTTGTAAAATCTACAACTTCTCTTGTCACAAAAATGGATCCGAATAATGCATCAATAGATGAGGTTGAACGGGTCGAAAATACTGGCGACACCAGTCTAGAGCAAAACGAATTAAAACAAAGTACAGCACACCATAAAGTTACAACCCCACCACTAAATGGCGAGCAAACAATCGATTTTGAGAAACGGCTTAGAGAGCTTCAAAGTCCGCAGAAAATAAGAGTCCTTTTAGTTGAAGATGACGAAATGTCACTAAATTTAAGTGCTAGATTATTTAAGAAATCGACCTTTAAATTTGATTATGCTGTAAGTGGCCGAGATGCCTTAAATAAACTAGATAACAATGAATACGATATTGTTTTTCTAGACATTAACCTTCCGGACTCTGATGGGTTATCTATCGCAGCGCAGCTAACAAATAGTAAATCAATAAACGCTGACACATCTATAGTTGTACTTACCGGTAGCCACAGTAAATTGACAATTAGACGCGCAGGTCAAGTTGGCGCAAAAGCCTACTTAATAAAACCCCTTCGTGAATCGACGCTACGCGTGGCACTAGATAAATGCGGCTATGAATATTGACCATAGGGAAATTGTCTAAACCACACAAAATAAAAACGCCTATTCTTCTATAGCCCCGATTGCACGATTTTTTAATTTTGCCCCCTGGCAGCTTAAAAATGCTTTTTCGATTATCTCGGCTGATGTATCGCAGTTATTACTGTTTATTGCTAAACCCACGCTACAGTCCACTACCACATTAACTGTTTCACCATTTTGGTCTGTGATCATGTAATTATCGTCAATCGTTTTCAGCTGGCTTTTGGCCGCAGAAATAGCATCTTGAATTGTCTGCGAATTAGGAAACATAGTCACAAATTCATTGCCATCGTAGCGCGCAATAAAGTCCGACGCTCGGCTAAATAGTCGTAACCTGTTGGCGATGAGAGACAAAATGTCATCTCCAGCCTGATGTCCATGTTTTTCATTTATTTGGGGAATATTATTAATTTTCAAATAACAAACACTAAATTTTGTGTTGTAACGTACACCGCAATTTATCATCACATCTAGTTTTTCAATTAATGCTTCACGGTTATATAACTTGGTCAGAAAATCATGTTTGGCAGAACGCTGTAAACTTTTACTGGTTTTAACTCTTAAAATAGAAAATCGAATAACACGTAACAGCAACGACGCGGTTAGCTCTGATTTAGGAATAAAGTCTTGAGCTCCGTAATTAATAAATTCTTCACCAGTGGAGTCGGCCTCAGCACCCGAAACAACAACTATGGGAATTGCGTCAATTAATGAGCTTATTTTAATGATAGTGTCGAGCCCTCTAGAATCGGGGACATTTAAGTCGACAAGTACAATCTCAGGGGTAAAGTTAACAAGCCCGGTTAACAACGCTTCCAAAGAATCAAACACAACTAAAGTATGACTTTGAAAAACATCGGTATTGAGTGCTTTTCTAATTACCGTTGCGGAAAACGCATCATCTTCTAAAAGGTAAATTAAAAAGCCTTGAGTCGTCTCTGCGGTTAACTTCTTTTCCATTACCAACCCTTCCTTTGTTGTAATGTTTTACCAGTTTGAATGACCAACCATAACACCTAACGGAGCTTTTTAAGTAATACTTTGACGGAATGAAGGGGTTAATCTTCATTCCTAACAACCTTTATTTAATTTTCACCTGTTAAGCGTTAATGGAATTTGGCGTTACTACATATTTGGATAATTTGGACCACCGCCACCTTCTGGTGTAACCCAAATTATATTTTGTGAGGGATCTTTAATGTCACAAGTCTTACAATGGACACAGTTTTGGCTGTTGATTTGTAGACGTTTTTCGTTTGACTCTTCAACGATCTCATAGACACCTGCAGGGCAATAGCGCTGCGCTGGTTCATCGAACACGTTTAAATTGACTTTAATCGGTATATCTTTGTCAATAAGTTGTAAATGAACAGGTTGCCCTTCTTCATGATTCGTATTTGACAAAAATACCGAAGACAATTTGTCAAAACTCAACTTTCCGTCAGGTTTAGGATAGTGAATTGGATCACATTTGGCTGCCGGTTTCATTGTCGCATAATCAGGCGTTTCATCTTTAAAGGTAAACGGCATTTTGCCGCCAAATAGATTTTGATCTAACGTGTTATACGCTCCGCCAAAAATGGTCCCTAATTTGTGCAGCGCGCCACCAAAGTTTTTAGCGCTTTCCAGTTCTTGATATAACCAACTCTGTTCAAATGATGTTTGATACTGAACTAAGTCAGATTGCCCTTCATCGCCTGCTAACAAAGCGTCGACAATAGTATCTGCTGCGATCATTGCAGACTTCATAGCGGCATGATTACCTTTGATCTTCGCAAAATTTAATGTCCCTGCATTGCAGCCGACCAAGAAGCCGCCCGGCATCGTCATTTTAGGCAAGGAATAAAGTCCGCCTTTGGCGATAGCGCGCGCACCGTATGAGATCCGTTTACCATTTGCTAAATATTTAGCATATACCGGATGATGTTTCATTCTTTGGAATTCATCAAATGGACTCATATGTGGATTTGAATAGTTCAAATCAACAATTAATCCACAGACAACTTGATTATTATCGGCATGGTAAAGATAGCCACCACCATTCGACTCACTCGATAATGGCCAACCAGCGGTATGTATCACTAAACCTTCTTGATGAACCTCTGGAGAGACTTCCCAGAGCTCTTTGAAGCCTAATCCGAAGTGTTGAGGCGATGAATCACGGTCGAGTTCAAATTTAGAAATTAATTCTTTGCCTAAATGACCTCTAGCACCTTCGGCAAAAATAGTATATTTTGCTTTCAGTTCCATACCAGGCATAAATGAATCTTTTTGTTGCCCTTCTTCATTTAGCCCCATATCTCCGGTTTGAATACCAACGACTGCACCGTCTTTATATAAAACACGCGATGCGGCAAACCCTGGGAATATTTCAACACCTAATTGTTCCGCTTGTTCTGCCAACCAACGGCATACATTGCCCATAGAGACAATATAATTACCATCGTTGTGCATAGTTTTTGGGAAAGCAAAGCTAGGAACCGTGTTTGAGCCGGTTTCATTACGTAAAAAGTAGACTTCATCGTGGCTCACTTTAGTTATAAGCGGTGCGTCTTTTTCAGACCAATCAGGGATAAGTTCGTTAAGTGCTTTAGGTTCAAAAACGGCACCAGATAACACATGAGCGCCAACTTCAGAGCCTTTTTCAACAACACAAACCAATAATTCTTGCTCATTTTCCTGAGCCTTTTGCATTATTCGAATAGCCGCAGATAAACCCGCTGGTCCAGCGCCAACAATGACTACATCAAAATCCATAGATTCGCGTTCGATTTCAGACAAAATACTCTCCCGTTATTTTTATAATTTTTTCGGTGCCATGTATCAGTTTATTTATAGTAGGGATTTGCTTAGTTTTAAAGCTGAACAGGCTATTTAAATCGATTCTACCTTACCTTTACGTAAACTGCATTTACTAGACTTATTTTTGAAATTGAGTAAAAAAATAATTCGGAATGAATTTTTGACAAAATTGCCTATCGAATATGTTTGCTCACTTATCGCGCGCGAATATCGCTTTAGCCAAATATGCGTACCGCCGTAACATGATAAGTAGCACCAACCACAAGTAGTCATCAAGTGCGCCAGATGATTTTTCAGTGCTTTTATCTTTATTGCTATTAGAAGTTTCAACGTTACCAATCGGTTCATCCGTTGAAATGGAGTACGTTTTTTGCCAACCTTCCTTAAAATGAAAAGTACCCTCGAATCGAATTATTTTGCCAAGCATGCTTTCGTCGACAGTTAAAACTGAAGCGCCGCTCGCAACTACTACATCATCTGCATACCAAGTGTAATCATCGAAATTATACGTTTCGTTATATTGTCGAAGCCGGTCAAATGTATTTATAACGCCGTTAATGCTGATAATTGAGCCCGCAATAACTTCAAAGTCATCGCTATGATAGTTTAAAACCTGTAGCCTAGTATTATGAAAAATCGGATCTTCCTGGGGAACTATTTCAACAGATATTAGATACTGATAAACCAAACTCTCTGTTTTAATTTCTACAGAAAAATTATCTTCTCCGAAAAAATTTGGTTTTGGTCGATAAGTAATTTCCCAGTTGCCATTATTATTGTCATACATCGCAACACCTGACATAGGAGAATTAATGATAAGGAGTTCACTGGAATTGGCACTTACCTGAGGCAACAAAAAGGACGAATTTCCGCTATCTTCGGTAACAGTCAGGTTGAAATTTTCTTTTTTAAATTCGATCGGTTGACTAAAGTCAACACTGTGCAATGTGACGCCATGCAACGAACTCGTCATTATTTCGACTTTGTTATTATCTATCTTATTAAATTGGTTTCCACTCGAATCACTAAAGTAATTATATGCCGATCTTTTATCTGGGATCATATCTTCTGACATGTTTAACATAAAACTATCTGCATCAACCAAATCACTAGTGGCATTACCGTTTATGTCAAATGATTTGAGCTGAAATGTCGGGCGCCCCAGTATTCCGCCATCAATAATGACATAAAATTGGTGCTGATCTATCATCCATATCGACTTGGGCAATACATCGTTTTCTAACAAACGTATACCTTCCTCAGCAAAATCAAATTGTACCTGACCTTTTTCATTCAGTTTAGCGATGAACCCTGTCGAATTGACTTCATATTTGCCATATTCGTCAAATACACCTGTTATATAAATATTATTAGCACTATCAGGAGTGAAAGAAAGCCCTGTAACACTTGTATCGTGCTTAAATTCAGCCACCCCATTGTTGCCAAACTCAGTAATGAAATTACCGTTGGCATCTAGCTTAAATAAAGTTAAAAAACTGGGAACAGCGGGCGATTCAACCGTCACCATTATTAGAGTTTCATTTTTTTCAGTTCGCAAAACCTTTAAATTGCTAGTGTCATATCCAATATTTCCGAAATTATCATCCCAAGTAAAAATGACTAGTCCATTCTGACCAAAATTGACGTCAAGCGAACCGTTTTCATCTAGCCGTAAAATAATAACGTCTTGCTGACCCCGATAAGCTGCAGTTTTGTCTATTAGGAATACATCAACTCCACCGTCAATATTTGGTTCTATCCAGCTAATTTTTAAAACAGAGTACCCTTCGACTTTAAGGTAATTATTTTTACCCTCAAGAAAATTTGTATCCAGCTTTCCAAATTGGTTATAGCGATAAATAGCAGAATTGCGATACGTCCAAATATTATTATTACCATCAATTACATAGGGTTTATTTAACGGTAAATCGGACTTTGTGCTTAAGTCACTTCCTTGGGAAAATGCGTTGTCTAACTGACCATTTATATCGAGCATAAAAAAACGTTGATTATCGGTATAAACGAGTCTTCTTCCATCACTAAATGATTCAAAGGATACAGGATTACCTTGACCGTATAAATTATCAATATAGTATAAGTTTGTATTAAACGAAGCGGGTTGAGTAGGAGATGTTTGTACTCCAGCTGGCGACAAATAGCGGAAGTATGTGTTTCTTGGATTTTCCCCCTTGTAAGTAAATAAAAGACCACCGTCTTTTGCATATTCAGCATTTCCACCAAAGAAATAATTTACGTCACCTTTTATCCAAAACACACCTTTTGTACCAAATGTTAAGTCGATCGCCTTATCTTTAAGTTTAAATATCATTAAGGATTTGTCATATTCTACATTTTTGCGTTTTACTTCGGCAATTACAAACTGCTCGCCGTTAACAATGTCTGTTGCAAATTCAGTTCTAAAATGAAACTTATCTTCTTCAAATTCACTAAATACATCTGCACTGTAATTTTTTAAATCAATGTCGCCTAACAGATCACCATCAATATTTATGTACCACACACCTTGGACGCTGTTTATTGCATGATAAGTCTTACCTGCGTCTGTTTTTAACGCGCTCGTTCTTACCCCGATGTGGTTTTGTTTTGAACCTGATAATTTATCGCCGTCAGAAATATAAAAATTACTAGCAAACGACTTCATGCCGTCATCAGCAAAAGTCCTATCAATAGAGCCATCTTGGTTTATACGTATAAATGTTGTATCACCAAATCCCAAACTGACACCGAGCAAGACTTGATTATTAGTAGAACCAGTAATAAATGTTTTAACAAAGTAGCCCAAGCTGTATCTGTGAGTATAAAACAACCTCATAGACCAACCTGTTTTACCAAAATATTTGTCTGCTGTGCCGTCACTAGAAAATTTAAATAAGTGAACTTGCCGTTTTTCAACATCATAGCCTTCTAAACCAGTCAACAATGAAATATATATATCCCCTCCCTCATCAACAAAGATACTGCCTAATTGATTCCCCAACGGTTGGAAAAAAGCACTGTCTACAAATTCAATCGAAGCTTCGCCATTAACTCCGAAGGACTTATTTTGCGCTCCTGAATGGCTAAACTTTCTTATTTCTAATTTATTGTCATCTAAAAAAGCCAACAGGAAACCATCAGAAATTTTTATTCTGAGGTCAGAATCAGTGTCGTTACGGACGATAGGCGATGAAAGCTGAGCATTAAACTCAACTTTTGTCATTGGAACTGCTGCGTGGGATAAGTTGGTAAAATCTAAAATAAGCAGTAAAAATATCAACGTCCGTGTCATAAAAATAGAACCTAATTGTAAAAATAGAATACGCAAACTACTTAATTAAATTAAGGTCGTCAATAGCATAGAGGGTTTTAACTATTATCGAAAAATCCCTAAAACAATTACAGTTAATCGCTACCTAAACACATAACCGAAGGCCCAAATTCGGTGGATGTCTGGTTTAATTTTCAGACTTAAAATTACATGGGTGTCTGCTTAAACTCAGGCTTCAACTCACATGGGTGTCTACTTAAAAATGCATGGGGGCCTGGTTAAATTTGTGTGGGTGTCTACTTAAACTTATCTGCTTTAACTTGTGTTTAATTTGGGTGGGTGTCTGGTTAATTTTGTGTGGGAGCCTGCTTATACTCGTGCTTAATTTTGTGTGGGTGTCTGGTTAATTTTGAATGGCTGTCTGGTTAAATTTGTATGGGAGCCTGCTTATACTCGTGCTTAATTTTGGGTGGGTGTCTGTTTAATTTTGTGTGGGTGTCTGGTTAAAATTAAACTTATGCTTAAACTTGTGATTAATTTGGTGGAGGGTCAGCTTATTTTAGGCCGTTTAAATTTTTGCAAAAAATTTATGACTGTCGTGCTAATGCGTCTCCAACTAAGATACCTGACATATCGCTATACTAAGGTATTTCCAAAGTTGCAGACCGTTCATTTGTGCTAACAATAATTTGATTTAAGGAATTTACTTTAAAAAACGTGTCTTTTTGTACTCGTTATTAAATGACACAATGATGCGATAGTTTGAGAAAGCACTAACTATAGGAAGCGAAATTGCTTCACCCCCTATTCAGTTAGACAACGGCTAAATAATCAGCCGATCAACTAATTGTGGTAATTCTAGTTACCACCACCAACTGGACCTTTAAGGGCGCCAACTTGGTTTTGCAATACTTCATCTAAAACGGTTTTAGTGCGTGAACGTGCTTGACGTTGTTTCTTCGTTGTACATTTCATTTTAGAGATACGTGAACCGGTAGGTGCTTCACTACGACACTTTATATCAGCTTTAGCTTGCTTTAATTTTTCTTCTTGTGTCATATTTTGAGCAACTTCTTTACTCGTAGTCGCTTTATCAGCCGTCGATTTACAACCAACTGCAGTTACTACCATAAGCGAAATAAAAACTAATTTTAATGTTTTCATAATTGTTCCTTTTAAATTGTGTCCATAAACTTGGATTAACGTTGTATTAGTTAGCAATTCTAAAACATTAAGATGCAGTAGTACATTTGCCGAACTTGCCTTGTTATAACAAACTTAATGACCATGTTACAAGAATTTAGCGTCGATTTTAAAGTCATCGTTTTTTTAGGCACAAGCTCTTTTTTACCGTCTAATTCACGTTAACTCACCCGATAAAAATTTAGAGTTTACCCGTATAAAAAAACGATAAACAGCTAGAGTAGCTAACCCGCCTAGCGCTAACGTATTTTTATATGTTAATAAACACCAAGAAGTACTTTACAAAACATCTAAATATGTCAGCCGAAAACATTTTGTAAAACCGCTATATGGAAACTATTCATTACAGCATCAAAAAATACGTTCAAATGAATTTTTTTAACTAATCGCGTAAATGTAGTGTGTTATTCCAATTACGTGCGTTAACTTAGCTATACACTTTAGCAAAAAATCAAAAACACCTATATTGAGCAAAATTTGCACTTAGTTTTAAAACATTTATGATGCGCAAAATTTTTTAGAGGATACAAAATTGAAAAGTGTATTAACAATTGTTTTACTTGCAACTATGTTTGCGCCGACGTATGTAAAAGCTAACGACGGTTTAGCTGAAACAATTTGTAGTTATATCGAAGTTGATAATAAATCACGTTTACGTAAAGTTTTGAAAGCAAACAACATACGGATCAGAAACATCTATGACTCTGTTTTGTGTGACGGTCAAACAATGTTACGTTTTGCAATTACGAGCGAAGCGAATTCTGTTGGTGGATTTATCGTTTCAAAATTACCTGTTGTTGCGTTAAACACTCCAGAATCAAATGGCAAAACACTTGTTCAATGGGCTGACGAATTTGGTCACAGTGCTTCTCCAGTCGTTGCAATTGCTCGAGACAGAATGGGCGAATAATTGCTTATATTTCAAAGATCAGATTTTTCGTTAACTTTTAGAGTTAACCAAATCGCTCTTTTATAAAGCAAAAAAAATGGCGTTACACTTAAGTGTTAACGCCATTTTTGTTTCAGACAAAAAACTAATTATTTTCTTTTGCGTGGTTTAGACTGTACTTAGGAATTTCAACAACCAAATCTTCATCTTGAATAATGGCTTGGCAGCCTAAACGTGATTCCATTTCCAAACCCCATGCTTTATCTAGCATATCGTCTTCCAGCTCATCGCTCTCAGACAGTGAATCAAAACCTTCACGAACAATAATATGACATGTTGTACAGGCACATACCTTTTCACAAGCATGTTCAACATCTATATCATTCGCTAATGCAACGTCCAGTACCGACTGTCCTTTTTTTGCTTCCAATACTGCGCCATCGGGGCAAAGCTCTGGGTGAGGTAATACAATTATTTGAGGCATGTTTAATCTCTACATTCTGTAATTTGTTTTATACGTCTTCAACCGCTTGACCGGTTAAAGCTTGTTTAATACTGTCTTCCATTCGACGAGCTGCAAACGGCTGACTAATATCATCAAGCTGCTTGATCTTGTCTTTAATTATTGAGCCATCTTCGCCCTGGCAACTCTCTTGTAACAACTGAATGGCCTTATCTATTGCTGCTCGTTCAGTATCGTCGGCAATTAGATGACCTGATTGAGATATTGCCAATTCCAACGACTCAATCATACGCTTTGCATCAACTTGCTGTTCACGAAGCATTCTTGCTTGCATGTCTTCTTTTGCATTTCTCATTGACGATGTAAGCATATTCGCTATTTCGTCTTCTTCAAGTCCATATGAAGGTTTTACTTGAATTGATGCCTCAACCCCTGTCGATTTTTCCATTGCGGTAACACTTAATAAGCCGTCCGCATCAATATTAAACGTAACTCGAATAACCGCAATACCAGCGGTTAGCGGCGGTATACCTTTTAATACAAACCGAGCCAATGAACGACAATCGTCAACTAATTCACGTTCACCCTGTAGAACATGAATAGCCATCATCGTTTGGCCATCTTTGTATGTGGTAAATTCTTGTGCTCTCGCGACTGGGATTGTGGTGTTTCTTGGAATGACTTTCTCTACCAAGCCCCCCATTGTTTCTAACCCTAAAGATAATGGCGTCACATCCAGTAGCAACATATTAGAGTCGGGCTTGTTACCAACTAATAAGTCAGCTTGAATTGAAGCACCAATAGCAACAACTTGGTCCGGATCAATAGTGGTTAAAGGGGTACGTTTGAAAAAACCTTCCACTTTTTCTCGGACTAGAGGTACACGAGTAGAGCCCCCCACCATGACCACTTCTAAGATATCTTCGGCTTCTATTTCAGCGTCTTTTAACGCTCGTCGGCAGCTTTTCAGGGTTTTCTTAACTAATTCGGCAATACCATCTTCAAACAATTGTTTAGTGAAAGTCCCGCTAACCTCACCTTCTTGAATAGAAAGTTGATACTCGACAGAATCATCTAACGTTAATTGCTCTTTTACTTTACGTCCTAAATCGTACAGCTTTCTTAAACTTTTCGCTGTTAGCCCACTTTTTGGTAGTGCATGCAATTCAATCAGTTTTGAAACGATTGTACGATCGAAGTCATCACCACCAAGCGCCGAATCGCCGCCCGTTGACAACACTTCAAAAACGCCCTTATTTAAGCGTAAAATTGAAATATCAAACGTACCACCACCAAGGTCATAAACCGCAATAATGCCTTCCTGTCCAGAGTCTAAACCATACGCAATCGCCGCAGCTGTTGGCTCATTAATCAGACGTAATACTTTTATTCCAGCAAGTTCGGCAGCGTCTTTTGTACCGTGGCGTTGAGCGTCATCAAAGTATGCAGGAACGGTAATTACGGCACCTTGCAAGTCGCCGCCAAGTGAACTTTCAGCACGTTGGCGGAGGTTATATAAAATCTCCGCTGATACTTCAATTGGGTTTTTCTCCCCCTGTGCTGTTTGAATATTGACGGTATGCTCTTTTTCAACAAACTGGTACGGCAAATCGCCATATAACGCATTGATGTCGGATAATCCACGGCCTAAAAAGCGTTTAACCGATACTATGGTATTTTCAGGATCATCTGCTGCGCTGTTTTTTGCGTCGTCACCTATCATTACCGCCTTCGGCAAATAGCGAACAACAGATGGCAGTGAAAACCGCCCTTCTTCGTCGGGTAAAACACCTGGTTTACCACTACGTACCGCTGCGACTAACGAGTTAGTTGTGCCTAAGTCAATCCCAACTGCAAGCTTATGTTCGTGAGGGTTGGTACTTTGTCCAGGTTCAGCAATTTGTAATAAAGCCATCTAAATACATTTCCAGTTGATATTCATTTTTAATCGTCTAATAACTTGTCTTCTAGCTGTTGCGCTTCGGACTTCAATTTGTAAACAAACCGAAGTTTACGTACAGCAACCGCAGCTGAGTCGTAATCTTGCGAATTAAACAGTGATTCAAATTGATTGGTGTATTGCACTACGAGTTGTTTCACGTCATCGTAAAAGTCATCAAACGCTGACTCTTTGTCCGATGCTGTTTCAATATCTTCAAGCTCTTCACGCAACTCCATTTGCTGCATCAAAAACATGCCATCTTTAATGGTAGTTTGCTCATGCTTTACATCAAAACCGTGTTCCATCACCATGTATTCAGCGCGTGACAATGGGTGTTTTAACGTTTCAAAGGCGTCATTGATTTCTGAGGATGTTTGTACCGCAAGGAGTCGCTCACGGTCTGAGCCGCTAGCAAAATTGTCAGGGTGGACTTTCTTTTGAATATCACGATATCGTTGAGTTAATAAGTTGGTATCAACTTGGAAATCAACGGGTAAATCAAACAACGAGAAATAACGCATAAAAACCTTTAATACAATTTAACTAAAATAATTACGAAACTTGTAATGCAAGATTTTAAAACAGTTAAGGCCATTACCTTTGGGGTAAATGGCCTTATTAATACAAATCTAAAACAGACTATATGGTGAAGCTTTCACCACAACCACATTCGTCTTTTTGATTCGGGTTCACAAATTCGAACCCTTCATTCAACCCATTTTTCACAAAATCTAATTTTGTTCCATCTAGATAAACTAAGCTTTTTGCATCGACAATGACTTTAACGTCTTTGTCTTCAAAAACTTCATCGCCGTCTTCGATATCGTCAACAAATTCCAACACGTAAGCCAATCCTGAGCATCCTGTTGTTTTCACGCCTAAGCGCAGGCCTAAGCCTTTACCACGGTTGTGTAAAAACGATTTTACTCTATCTGCTGCCGAATCGGTTAAACTGATGGCCATTTACTGCTGCCTCTATCTAAATAAGTTGAAAGTAAAACTAAGCTATTACGCTGTGAAAACACAGCTTAATACCTAATTGTTCTTTTTAGCTTTGTAATCTTCAATTGCTGCTTTGATCGCGTCTTCAGCAAGAATTGAACAGTGAATTTTCACTGGTGGTAGCGCAAGTTCTTCAGCAATTTCAGTGTTGCTAAGTTGCTGAGCTTCATCGATTGACTTGCCCTTAACCCACTCTGTTACAAGTGAAGAAGAAGCGATCGCAGAACCACAACCATATGTCTTAAACTTTGCGTCTTCGATAATACCGTTTTCGCCAATCTTAAGTTGTAGCTTCATTACATCGCCACAAGCCGGTGCGCCAACCATACCCGTTGCAATAGTTGGATCATTTTTGTCAAAAGAACCAACGTTACGAGGGTTTTCGTAGTGGTCTATTACTTTTTCGCTATAAGCCATTTTAAGCTCCTTAATCGAAAACTCGATTAATAATTAATTTGAAAATTCGTTACCGCTACTAGATAAACCTAGTGTGCAGCCCATTGCACGCTATTTAAATCAACACCATCTTTGAACATTTCCCAAAGCGGCGACATTTCACGTAATTTGTCGATTGCGTTGTTAACTTGTCCGATAACATGGTCGATGTCAGCTTCTGTCGTAAAACGACCAATACTGAATCGAATCGAGCTATGTGCTAGCTCGTCTGTCAAACCTAATGCTCTCAATACATATGAAGGCTCTAAAGAAGCAGACGTACAGGCTGAACCTGAAGATACCGCCATGTCTTTTAGTGCCATAATTAAACTTTCGCCTTCAACAAAGTTAAAGCTTACATTGAAGATACCTGGAACGCGGCTCTCTAAGTCACCATTGATGTAGGTTTCTTCGATATGTTTAACACCGTTCCAAAGTTTTTCACGTAGTTCGATAATGTGTTTTGTGTCTTTTTCCATATCTTGCTTAGCAATACGGAATGCTTCACCCATACCCACAATCTGATGTACAGGTAGTGTACCAGAACGGAAACCACGCTCATGGCCGCCACCGTGCATTTGCGCTTCTAAGCGAATACGAGGTTTACGACTAACATATAATGCGCCAATACCCTTAGGGCCGTATATTTTATGCGCTGAAAATGACATTAGATCCACTTTCAATTCTGACAAATCAACTGGGATTTTACCGGCACTTTGTGCGCCATCAACATGGAATACAATTTTACGTTCACGACACATTTCGCCAATTTTAGCGATATCTTGAATAACACCAATTTCATTGTTTACATGCATGATGCTTACAACAACAGTGTCGTCACGCATTGTTTTTGCAAGTACGTCTAAGTCAACAAGGCCGTTTGGTAATACGTCTAAATACGTTACTTCAAAACCTTGGCGTTCTAATTCACGACAGGTATCTAAAACGGCTTTATGTTCAGTTTTAGCCGTAATAATGTGCTTACCCTTTTTGCTATAAAAATGAGCTGCACCTTTAATCGCTAAGTTATTAGACTCTGTTGCACCCGATGTAAAAACAATTTCGCGTGGGTCAGCATTTACTAATTCAGCAATATTATTTCTGGCGATATCAACTAATTCTTCTGCTTGCCAGCCATATTTGTGTGACCGCGACGCTGGGTTACCAAATGTGCCATCCATTGTTAACGACTTCATCATTTCTTCTGCTACACGAGGGTCAACTGGTGTGGTAGCTGCGTAATCTAGATAGATTGGTAACTTCATTAAATTCTCCACGAACGAATTAAAAACCTGCGTTTATACAGGTAGAACAATTATAAATTTTGCGCTGCTAAACGAATAGTCGTATGTTCAGCATCTTGCCGCTCTGCTACGGCTTTTACGTCTTTTTGTTGAACCAATTCACCAATCGAAATATCACTTAAAAAGTTTTCTATTCGATCGCTCAGATTCGACCATAATTTATGAGTAAGACAGCGAGTGCCACTCAAACAATCGCCTTTTCCGCCACACTTAGTTGCATCTACACTTTCATCTACAGCAGCGATAACTTCGCTAATGGAGATTTCTAATGCATTGCGTCCAAGAAAATAACCACCACCTGGGCCTCTTACACTGTTTACCAACTCGCTTTTACGAAGTTTGGCGAACAACTGCTCTAAATAAGAAAGCGAAATTCCCTGGCGTTCTGATATATCGGTTAACGGTACGGGTCCATTTGACGTATGTAATGCAACATCTAGCATTGCTGTAACGGCATAACGACCTTTAGATGTAAGCTTCATTTCTCACCTTTCACGTTAAAAATGTGGACCCTTTCGATGGGGTCGCATTTTACAAACCTGAGTAAATTAGTCAAGTACTTATACCTGACTAATTTACTCGGGTTTAAATAAAACGCAAGGACTTTATATCGTCGGATCGAAGGCGTGCATACCTGCGACGCGCTGTTCAGCAGCTTTTTGGCCTTCTTCCACAAACTCTTTTGAGTCGACGTCGATGACCGGTAATTCTTTATTGCAGACAGTACCACCCATTTTTGTGACTTCTGAGCACACTGAAGCTAGCTTCTCGTCCATAATAGTAATGTGGTCTAACATTGCGCCAATTGCTTTGGCGACAGGATCTGGGTTATCTGGTGACACCGCATAAGCGTCAAAACCATATTTTTGCGCCATCTGCGTACGCTTTTTATCATCTGTTGCAGCTGAAGTCGGCGCGTTTACTATTCGCCCTGGAATACCGACAACAGTGGCGTTCTCAGGAACTTCTTTAACAACAACAGAGTTAGAACCAACACGGGCATTTTTGCCAACTAAAATCGGACCTAAAATTTTCGCCCCGGCCCCTACGACAACACCATCTAACAATGTTGGATGCCTTTTCCCAGCATTCCAACTTGTCCCACCTAAGGTCACACCGTGATAAAGCGTTACATCGTCACCAATTTCTGCCGTTTCGCCGATTACGACGCCCATGCCGTGGTCGATGAAAAATCGACGGCCAATAGTAGCACCGGGGTGAATTTCAACCCCTGTCAACCAGCGTGCGATAGTTGAAATGTAACGTGCCAACCATTTCCAGTTTGCGCGCCACAGACTATGTGATATTCGTTGAAACCAGATCGCATGAAGTCCAGGATAGTTAAACAATATTTCCCAATTGCTGCGCGCAGCTGGGTCACGATTGTAAACACTTGCTATATCTTCTTTAATGCGATCAAACATTGGGAACGTTACTCTTTAATTAGTTTAGTTTTTAATTAACTTAGTTATAGAAGTGAGGACACCTCTTAATATATTCAACTCGTGGGACTCAGGTCGTGCCCGATTAAATACACGACGAAGCTTTGACATAACTTGCCCAGGATGTTGTTTAATAATAAATCCGGTATGAACCAAGGTTTCTTCCAAATGCTGATAAAAACCTTCTAGTTGACCGCTATTAGGATAGTCGGCTTCAAACGGCTCATATTGCTCACCTTCTTTTTCTAAAAAGTTCATGCGAACTTCGTAGGAAAGTGTTTGAACCGCCATTGCCAGATTTAAAGAACTGTATTCTGGATTTGCCGGAATATGAACATGGAACTGGCACTGCTGTAATTCTTCGTTGGTGAGGCCCGAGTTTTCTCGCCCAAATACCAAAGCAACTTTATGTTTTTCGCCTTCTTCAACTACTTTTTTACCACACTCTCGAGGACCGACCATTGGCCAAGATAACGTGCGTGAACGAGCACTTGCTGCAATTGATAATCCACAGTCTGCGATGGCTTCTTGCAAAGTATCTACAATTTTGAGATTGCCCAAGATATCGGTCGCTCCAGCGGCTAAAGCAGAAGTATGGCTATCTGGAGGCTGCACAGGATCGACAAGTACTAAGTCTTTAATTCCCATCGTTTTCATTGCGCGCGCAGCAGACCCGATATTTCCGGTATGTGAGGTATTTACCAATACAATTCTTACGTTATCTAACATTCACTCAGTCATTCTAGTAGTTAAGCCGGCCGCAGTTTAACACAATAGCGGTGTAGGAATTAAGCCAAAATACGCTGTCGTTAACTCATTTTTTTATTAGATATTATCTGAATACCACTAATGCCCAGATTTTGTACGGACATTTAGCCCCATGAAGATCAGTGAAAGGAATAATAACGTAGACACCCACCGTAGTTTTAACCGCCTGACAAAAAACAACGTAGACACCCACCGTTGTTTTAACCACATAACG
>NZ_JAHKQH010000026.1:232391-399117 GCF_018861025.1 Psychrosphaera sp. B3R10
ACGCAGACACCCACCGTTGTTTTAACCGCCTAACGTGAGGTAAATTCAATTATTTATGCTTGCCACTCTTGGCTCATAAGCTTTATTTCGTCAGCAAACAGCTCCGCAACAAAAACATCACCTTGATTTATTTTCCCAACACCTTTTGGCGTGCCGGTCATAATGACATCGCCATCGTCTAGCGAAAACACCGTTTCGACTTCCGATAATATCGCGGTTGGAGAGTGGATCATGTGTTCTACACCGCCAGCTTGTTGTAGCTTGCCATTTATCCAGAGTTTCAAATGAAGCTTTTCTAAATCGAAATCCAACTTAACAAAGGGAGATAACACAGCGGCACCTTTAAAACTTTTAGCTCGCTCCCACGGAAGCCCATTCTGCTTCAACTTAGTTTGAATTTCTCGTTTTGTTAAATCTAAGCCAACCCCGACCGCATCTAAAAACCCGTTTTTTACGACAAAACATATTTCTGTCTCAAAATGAATTTCATCGCCGCTTTGAGCGCTCCCAAGCTTAAAAACAAAACTGTCAGATATTGCAGAATTGGGTTTTATAAACAACACCATCTCGTCAGGAACCACATTATTCAACTCCTTAATATGGTCTACAAAGTTACGCCCAACACAAACAACTTTATTAGGTATGTTCTTAGTTCCAGCGACAGTGATTCTATTTAGTGACATACAAATATTCCTTTGCTCGGATTAAGTGGATACGCTTAAGAAGTGTAAGTTTAACTAAAACAGACGGTAAACAAACACGTTTCCAGTTCATAATTAACAAAAAACCCCAGGCGACTGGGGTTAATTTTAATATAGGAAGAGCTATTAGAAGATTAGCTAACTGTTACTTTGGCAAACTTTCTTTTACCGACCTGATAAATTTCACTGCTGCCAACTTCAATAATCAACTTAGTATCACTGATTTTGTCTTTGCCGTTTAACTTAACAGCCCCCTGCTTGATCATGCGCATCGCTTCAGAGGTACTTGCCACTAAACCAGCTTCTTTAAGTAAATTACTGATAGCAATTGGTTCACCTGATGTCACCGTAACTTCTGGAATTTCGTCAGGCAACGCATTTTTTTGGAATCGCTTAATGAAATCGGCATAAGCATCATCCGCAGCTTGTTCACTGTGGAAACGTGCAATTAGTTCTTTTGCTAATTCAATTTTGACATCACGAGGGTTGCTGCCCGCTTCAATATTTGCTTTAAATTGCTCAATTTCAGCAATTGGGCGGAAACTAAGTAAGTCATAGTAACGCCACATTAGCTCGTCAGAAATAGACATTACTTTACCAAACATATCCTGCGGCGCGTCTGTAATGCCGATGTAATTGTTCAAAGACTTAGACATCTTTTGAACACCATCTAATCCTTCTAACAAAGGCATCATCAAAACAGATTGTGGACGCTGACCTTCGTCTTTTTGCAACTCACGGCCCATTAATAGGTTAAATCGTTGGTCTGTACCACCTAATTCAACGTCAGCTTTAAGTGCAACTGAATCCCAACCTTGTACAAGTGGGTATAAAAATTCATGAATTGCGATTGACTGACCACCCGCGTAGCGCTTTTTAAAGTCGTCTCGTTCCAACATACGTGCAACGGTTTGACGAGCAGCTAGCTTAATCATGTCTGACGCACCAAACTCGTTAAACCATGTCGAGTTAAAAGCGACGGTGGTTTTAGCTGGATCTAAAATTTTGAAAACCTGTTCTTTATAGGTTTCTGCGTTTCTTAGCACGTCTTCTTTAGTTAACGGCTTACGCGTAACATTTTTTCCCGTTGGGTCGCCAATGAGTCCAGTAAAGTCACCAATTAAAAAGATAACTTCATGGCCTAGGTCTTGAAATGTTTTTAGTTTATTAATTAGAACAGTATGACCTAAATGAAGATCAGGAGCTGTAGGATCAAAACCGGCCTTGATGCGAAGAGGTTTGCCCTCTTCTAGTTTTTTGATCAGATCGTCTTCTGGCAAAATTTCATCTGTGCCACGTTTGATCTCAGCTATAGCGTTTTGGATGTCGGTCATGTTATCGCCTGTAAATTACTACTCGAAGAGTCAGGTTAAAAATAGAATCGCCGGAGTTTACGACAATTTGTCCCTTTTTTGAATGTTAAGCTAGGTACAAATTGCGATATTCTTCAAATGCGTACTGATCTGTCATACCGCTAACGTGATCTTGGATCAATCGACAACGGTAATAAAACTCCAGTAATACAAAGTCGGGCTGGTTAATCAAAGGTTCAATTGCCACTCGATAGGCTTTTAAATGTTTGTTTGCAAGGCGTTTATAAAGCCTAGCTTCTAAAAGCCCACCGCGTTTTCGGTCCCATACCATGTCTTGAAACTTGTCTGTTTTGCATAATAACAAAGGTTCAAAAGCTTGCAGTAGCCCCGATATAATTTGATAACCCTGTAGTTCTTTTGTCTCAACTTCATGTGTTGAGAATATGTATTTAATCGCGACATCTTTAAATGTCGAAATAACGTTATGAAAAATACTGTCGTCTTCGAGTAAGGCACGATTAAAATCGCCTTCGTAGACGCTTTCAATATTATCGATAAATTGCACAGCAGCATGATCGACCAGAGGATGAATGAGCTGCACCCGCAACCAAACAAAAAATTCATGAGTCTTGTTTATCGGCTCTTTTTCACTTCTGCCAAGTGCATATTCTACGGCCTCTTCAAATGTCTTGTTTTTCGTGATCCTTTGAGTACTTGTTTCACCAGCGTACCGATTAAACGTCTCGATTAAATGAGCAGACAACTGTTGGCAATCTAGTAGTCCTTTTTCAACACCATCTTCAATGTCTGCTAAACAGTAACTTATGTCATCTGCCGCTTCCATTAAATAGGCTAAAGGATACCTGTGACCGGGCTTTATTTCTAAATGGGTTGACATCGACTTGATGTCTTCCATTTCAGAATAATAAAACCCGACTTTCTTCTTCAAATAAGACAGTGGTTTGCTTTTGTCAGGTCTTTGTTCAAGCCCCGAACGCGTATATTTTAGTATGCTGGCCGCTTGCGAGTACGTTAGGTTTAAACGTAACAAATTAAAGATGATCCGAAATGCTTGAGCGTTTCCTTCGAAATTTTTAAGTTCGTGTTTAAGTTGCAACGCCAACATTTTGTTCGACGACTGCGCAAACAAAACATGTTTATCAAGGTGTTTTTCAAACCAATGGTTAATCGCCGCTTCACCAAAATGACCAAAAGGCGGATTACCAATGTCGTGCATCAAGCACGCCATTTCTACTAATGTTTCAACTTCTCTTTCGAATGGCAGCAAACCGATATCTAACGGATTTTGGTTTAATTTTTTGAAAATTGTTCGAACAATATGTCGACCCGTCTGCTGTACTTCTAACGAATGCGTTAAACGGCTGCGTACTGCAGAGTTATTTTCTAATGGAAAAACTTGTGTTTTTTGTTGAAGACGACGGATCGCAGCTGACTGAATAATTCGGCCTCTGTCACTTTCAAACTGTTCAGCTAAATAACTAATATCGGAAGGAGGGGTTGCTCGTCCATATGAACGCAACGCAGTGATTTTCTTCTTGAAATCCATAAAACTAGAAACTCTCGGCAAAGGATGAAAACACCCTAGTGGCGGATATTCCAGCCAACTAATAAGTGAGTACGATTGTTAAAGGTAAGGTCGGCTTCTTTAAATTTTTCGGTTTGGCAAATTGGAGCCATTTTATATTTATAAAAAGTTAATGAAGACTCACGACTAACTTCTTTTTTTTCAGATTCTGGCAACACGTTCCACGACAAATACACTTGTTTTTTGGTCATGCCCCGTACAATTCGACATTCTAATATCGCTTTCTTGATCTTTTTTGACAACTTAGGATAACCAGCAATATAACTTTCAGCTCGAGCTTGCCGCTCATCTAGTTGTTTTTGTTGCTTCTTTTTTTGTTTCGCCCAATAAGTTTCAATGGATTCAGCTCTGCTAACGTCATAAAACGTCATCTTTGACTCGTCTCCACAAGGCAATGCCGAAAACTTCGTTACACCATCTTCGATACACCGGTATACCTCTGCATTAATGTTTGCAGACATAAACAGACCAAAGACTAATAGTAGAAAACCAGCCGCTCGCATTAACCTACATTTTCCTTTCTGTTAAACTTAAATTCAGACCATGTTGAAATGTAAAATCACTGATATTCTCAGTTTTTTTTCAAACTTCCACACAAATAAGTCGTAATAGTGCGGTAAAATCAACGATAAACCTAGCATTCCACATAAAACGATGTACATCAAGGCAAAAATACCAATGACACAATTTGCAATCACCAATGAAGTACATAAAACATTAGAAATCAAAAAAAGCCAATTCATTTGCTGGCTCAAAACTGTGGATTCTCGTGAAGATGCCATGGCGTTTCTTGCTATCGCCAAGCAAACTTACCCTGACGCGCGACACCATTGTTGGGCGTATATCATGGGCGCCAACGCACAATCTCAAACCGCCGCGATGTCCGATGATGGAGAACCTTCTGGTACCGCTGGAAAGCCCATTCTCAATGTTTTACAACATAAACCTGTCAATAATATTATGGCAATTGTCATTCGTTATTTTGGTGGTATTAAACTTGGGGCCGGAGGGCTTGTAAGAGCATATTCGCAATCTGTTGAACAAGCGTTTGGTGAGGCGGAATTAGCGCCTATTGTCCCTGTAGATAGTTTTACGGCGAAGTTTGATTTTGCTCAAGAACAATGGGTTCGCCACCAACTTGATTTATTGAATGGCACTATTTTAGATGTTGAATATGCTGAGTCTGTAACAATGACAGGGCTTATTCCAAGTGAAGGCTTGCAACAATTACAAAATGCCATTGCGTCAAAAAGCATTGATTTAGTCATTGATGAATAAAAGGTTAATACAAATATATTAGAAACGTCTTAACCAATTCTATGTGAGTTAATTAACGTCTTTAGCAAACCGCGGCGCAGCAACTGTCGTTAGCCCGAATTTGATGTCTGAGACATCTTTGATATTGCCAATGGTAATATCAATTGATTATATTCATTCATTAAGTTTTGGATCTGCAGTTTAATTAACTCCCGTTCATCTTCATCTAACGATTCATCATTGTAATCAAGTGTTGCCTGCTCAATTTCAATACGTTTATTCGTTGCCAGTTCCTCTAAATTTGCTTTATCTGAAACGGTCAAGGTCACATCTTGTGATTGCTCGGCTTGACGAACCTGAGCTACTTTCGCCATCGCTCTTGCTTGGCTCTGCGCTAATTTCACTTGTTGCAAGCTCGTCGGCTTCGTTAATTGAGTTGTTTTTTTAAGTTCCGCTTCTGGTGAAACATTTTGCTCCAGATGATGACTAAAAATGACAAATATCGCGACACAGAAGGCAACAATAAACGCGCCAATTAACACAATTTTATTCTTTTTCATTGTCAATGACCTTAGTTTGAACCCGTTGAGAAAGTATGTGTACCTAAATTCTTGGTATTGCCCGCCATATCCCTAACGCTTGATAAAATGCTAATTCGATACGTTGTTGATCCTAACAGTGCCGAATTTGGGGTAAATATTATTGTGTCACCTACTACCTCATATTCACCTTCTATAACATCGGTACCTTGCTTGATTTCAGGTAACGAGCGACCATCAATGACCTCATCAAAAACGATGGTTATTGTTGTATTAACATCAACATCTGTTGCATTACTTGCTGGGTCAAGACTGACCAGAGATGGACCCGTTGTATCGTTTGACTCAGAAAGCGATGTCGTAAATGTCAGTACATTGCTTGCTGCGTACTGGTTACCAGCATAGTCACAAAACGCATTAACCGAAACATAATAAGTTGTATCAGCCGATAAGTTTTCCTGGCCTTCAATCGTCACGATTTTTCTGTCCGACGACAATGAGACATAGATATCGACTGAACTATCATCGGTACTTAAAGTCACACCTGTTTCAATAGGACAAGAATCGCTCAGGGCAACGTCAAATTCTAAAACGACCTGGCCATTTAAGGGCATATCTGTATATCCATCAGGTAAATTTGTCGCCACTAAAATAGGAGCTGTCGCATCTAAAGCATCAGCTGTAGTGAACACACGTCGTTGCGACTGAGCCAAAATATTCCCTGCGTTATCTAATAGATAGGGAGAGTAACCAACATAAAAGTCATAGCGAGAATTTGCTACCAATACCGAATCAGGCAATAACGTTAATGTCTGCCCGTTATTGCTTAACTCCCACGTAGAAGCAACTTTTTCCTGTGCGCTAAAGTCTAATAGATAAAACGTATCCGTATCTATTGTTGTAACATCAACAGGTTCGTCAAACGTCACTTGCAACAATGGATTTAGTGGTATGTCAACACTGTAATTAATAGGAATACTCCATGCGCTAACTTCCGATTTGGCAGTATCGACTTTATTACCTGTTGTAAAGGTTACTGTCATTGACTCCTGCATAGCATTACGACTTAAATCATAGAGCCCAGAGATCGTAAATGTATATGTTTCGTCCGGATCTAAAAGCCGTTTTGGTGTGAAGGTTATCAGTGTTCGCTCACGAGTTAGGTTCATAGCTAATGGAATATTCAGGCCCTCACTATCCATCAAATTTGCGATATTTGAGTCAAAACTTGAAATTGCTTCGTCGATTCGAACTCGCAGTTTAAGGTTCAATGGCAGACCAGTTTGCTCATTATCTACATTAATTGAGAGCAACGTTGGGGATGTCACATCGATATCGCTATTTGTCGTAAAGTATCGATATTCGTGCCCTGCTGGATTGCCACTCAAATCACGCAAGCCAGTTGCATAAGTATAATGCAACGTATCGGCGACTAACGCAGAAGCAGGTGTAACTGTAAGTATGGTGCCATCTGACGACAACTCCCATGTAGAGGCAATCCTCAAGTCACTTGAATTCCAATAATAAATGCCTTCATTAGATAAACTTGTTGGATCAATCGGCTCAGAAAAATGCCATTGAGTTACCGCATTAATCGGTATATTAATTTGATTATTTGATATTGAGACATCTACAACCGTCGGTGCCGTAACATCTGCGCTATCGCCAGTATTAAATACTGTTTGGGCGGATACAGCCACATTACCTGCACCGTCAGTGACACCACTAACCACTTCCGTAATTTCGCTGCTTGTCGCAAGGCTTTGTTGGTGGCGATAAGTAATGACTTTGTCTTCTTCATCAAACATTACATTTGTTGCCGATGGGTTATTCGCAACAAATGATATTGGATTGATGCTTTCGTCATATCTAACCGAAAATAGCGCGTTCACCCCTATATTCTCAGCGCCATTTGGCGGATTCATTGCAACTATAGTAGGGCCAACATCATCCACAATCGACAAATCATCCGTTGTAAATGAAATGTAGTGATTACCATATTTTATGTCTCCGTCGGTATCAATAATGTCCGATGTAAACTGCACATAGTAACTATTATTGACCTCGAGAGGCTCGTCAGGATAAACAGAAATAATTGTGCCAGTAGGATCAAGTTGCACTGTCGCGGGATGAAGTTGTGCTTCAAGGTTGTTTGTGTACAATTTGACGTTTTCAGATGTCACTGTAGATTCATCCAATGGCTCTGAAAATTGCGCCATAATGGTCAAATTCAAAGGTAAATGAGTGCCACCCTGTGGATAAGTCGATGTCAATGCAGGAGCGATACCTATTTGCTCAGAAATTTCAGCCATTTCAAAATTACTGTCGTAGGAATAAATCCGATTACCAACTAGATCGGTTAGGCCATCCACATAGACCTCAATACGTGCACCAGGAGTAAGTCCACCAGCTTTCGTCAATGTCAGTGTAGAGCCAGATGAAGATAAACTGACGTCAACTTCCACTAACTCACCATCTTCCAATACAGTTACGCCATCCGCTAAATTTGCCGCAGATATTGGTTTCGACAAATAAAGAGTTATCGTGTCAATATCATACGAAGTATCATCGTTATAACTCGGTACTTGTTGCAAAACTCTGGGACGAACATTACCTGTTGGATCAAGTCCTGTTGTAAAAGAACTCACAAACGGCACCAATGCGTTACCTGATAAATCCACGATCTTGTCATTAGCGACAACAGAAATTAGGCTGTTTTCAGGTAGATTTGCACTAATCGTGACAAACTGCCCGTCCACTGAGCGACTTATTGACGTCGTGAGCGTTTCTGAACCACTAAATACCGCGATATTAGATGAAGTTAATTGCGAGGCATCCATAGGTTCGCTAAATGTTAGAACAATGTCTGTATCTGAATTTGTATCAATACTGAGATCCGCTGGCGAAATTGCCACTATGGTCGGTGACGTATTTTCAACCGATTCCGCAGTGACAAATTGTCGAGTACCAAGGCTCCGTGTATTCCCAGCTAAATCAGCAACCGTACTATACAAATAAATGGTATACGTTGTATTTCCGACTAAATTAACCGAAGGCGTAAAGACGACTGTATTACCAGTTACCTGATACGATCCTGGGACGGTAATTCCGGCCCCACGCACTTCGGGTGCGGTGCGTTGGTCAATATCCTCATCAAATTCCATTGTTATAGTAGAGAGCGACGTTGTGATTTCCGTTGCCTGATGGTCAGGTGAAATTGATACTAGCCCCGGTGCGTCATTGTCTACTTCCGTGTTACTAAGCGTTGAAAATTCAAGTTGATAAGAGTCATTTGTATTACCTGCGTAATCACAAATATCTGACATTGTCAGGACATAACTTGTCGCTGCAGAAAAGTTTTCGACAGGTGTGATACTAAGTGTTTTATCATCTGAACTTAACGCCAAATCGATATCAATCGCAATACCATTTGCTTCAACTTTAATGCCTTCGTCGAGTAGACAACCACGGTTTAGTCTTTCGTCAAACGTAAGCTCTACGGCACCGTTAATAGGCATATTTGTTGCGTTTGTGGTGATATTTGTCGATAACACATTTGGCGCAACATCATCCGTTTCATAGGCGGTAGTAAAGTAGCGATAATTGCTATTGCTTACCCTATTTCCGGCTAAATCTTTTATATAAGGCGAATACCCAAGGTAGAAGTAATGACGAACACCAGCCCTTAATGCCTCACTAGGAATAAAAGTAATGGTTTTTTTATCATTAGATATTTGCCAATCACCCTCGACATCAATACCCGTGGTATTGTCGTACAAATAGAAAGTTTCTTCATCGACAGTTGCAGGGTCGATAGGTTCATCAAACGTCACAGATAGTTTGGGATTTCTAGGTGCGTTTTCTGCTCCATGGGTCGGTGCACCCCATATTGCAATACTGCCGCCTTCGATGTCCGTTAACGCACTTGTAGTAAAATGTGTCGTCATCGGTGTGCTTAAAGTACCGCCACTGCTATTTTCAACCAAACCTATTGACCAGGTGTACTGGCTATTCGATTTGAGTAACATTTTTGGGGTCAACGTAAGTAATCTACGTTCTCTGCTCAGTTCAAGTTCAAAATCGACAGGGTTACCTTGATCATCTTGCAAGCTAATATGCTGTTCATAATCTGTTGTGATTGATTGATTAAAACGAGCATTTAATTTTACATTTCTCGGTACCGAAGTCGCGTTATCTTCTACTGTCGTTGCGCTAATCGCCAGCGGTTGTTCTGTGACATTCCGGTCGGTATCGACTCGATAGTAAGTATAACTAAACACGTTATGACTTAGGTCGCGCACGCCATAAATATAGAAATATAATCGACGATAAACGGGCAATAAGGCCGTTGGAATTAATGTGATTTTTCGGCCATCAGCGGAGAGTTCAACGCTCGCTGCAATATTTTTGCCTGTGGAGCCATCATACAAATAGACCGAACCTGAATGCACACTTAACGGATCGATTGGTTCATTAAATGTAACCGACAATATTGCATCGCGTTGGACGACGTCATAATCAAAAAACGTAGAATCCACTATTGTTGGTGCGGCAATGTCAGGTCCACCGGCTGTAGTAAACGTCGTCGACGCACTAACGACTTTGTTACCGACTAGATCGTAAACTTCCGATATTGTCTCTGTATGTTCTGTCAAAGCAGGTAATGGCTGGTAGTAACTATATCGTAATTGCTTATTGTCTGCATCAAACTGAATATTCGCCTGACCCAAGCGATTAAACCTCAAACTATTAATGTATTCGTCAAATTCAACAGTAAACGTTGCATTTGTACCTATGCCAACCGTGCCTTCTGCTGGGCTAAATGCCGTAATCATTGGTTGTCTATCATCAACTATAGAGTCACTGTCGGTATAGATGTAATTAGAAAAACTGAAATTTAATGAATCGCCATCCGTGTCTAAAACACTAGATTCGATAGATAAATAATATGATCTACCGACCTCAAGTAACGCTGACGGAATAATGGTTAAGAGCTTGCCTGTTTCGTCCCAATCAAGATGATAGCTTATTGATTCCCAATCTGAGCTAAATTCACCACCAACGGCTTGCAAGTTAACGGTTTGCTCATTAAAGGTGGATTGATCCATTGGCTCATTAAACTTGACCATAAAGGAGCTATTCAATGGCACGCCTTCGTAACTGCTCTGCGGTGTATAACCTATTACATAAGGGCTATAACCAACTCGACCGTCTAAATACGCTAACGTAAAATAAGCACTGGCTGAGTAAATTCGATTACCAGAAAGATCTCTTATCGAATCATCTAAGAAGCTGGTTATTTCAGCGCCATAGGCAAACCCGTCAGCATAATAAACATGAATTGTTTTACCATCATTTAAAAGAGACACCTCAACATCAATTGGTTGGCCATTCTCAACAACTTTAACACCTTCAGCTAGGGTACTAGGGTCAAGCGGCTGATTAAAATGGAAATAAATGTTATTTCGTTCCGTCACTTCAGAAACACCATTTTCTGGACTCTCTTGAATTAGTGAAGGTCGAGAGTAATTATTGCTTTCGGCACCTGTCGTGAACGAACTGACGAAGTGATTTAATGGATTGCCACTGAGATCAACCACGTTACTAGATACAATTATGCTGACAATGGAATCGGCTGGTAAGCTTGCTATTAATGTAACTTCTTTACCATTTACGCCACGATATACGCTTGGCGATACAATTTCGCCTGCTGCATACAAGACAATGTTGCTGCTATTTAAGGTATTTTGAGTGATCGGCTCGCTGAACGATAAAACAATCTCTGTACTATCTGGTGAGACCCCTATTGCACCGTTTTCAGGAGAAACTAATGTCACCTCCGGAGGGGTCGTATCTATTTCAGACACTGTATTGAAATATTGTGTTCCACCATACGTTGTATTGCCAGCAAGGTCTGGAACATTATTATAGATTTCTATTCGGTATCTATTTGACCCCAACAGTGGCTCACTAGGTGTAAAAGTAATTACATTACCAACAATTTCATAGCTCCCCGCCACTTCTAGATCAGTTCCTGATATTTCGAGCTCTATTTTAGGCCTTGCCATCAAAGAAACGTCTTCATCAAACTCTAAAACAATTGAAGTATCTTTTGGAACATCTACCGCTTGATGTAAAGGTGAGATGCTAACCAAACTAGGACCCGTTGTATCCGGACTTGAGTTACTCGACGTGGTAAAGCTAATTGTTTGTTTCTCTAATACGTTACCGGCGTAGTCGCATATTTGGTTTAGTTCCAACTGGTAACTTGTACTTGGTAAGAGCTGTTCATCACTTTCTATGGTGATCTGGTCCCCACTACCGCCTAAAGTAACTGAAATCGCTACCGTTTCTTGCCCAGTTGTTAACGTCGCAGCTTGATCTAACGCACACGTTTCAGAGATTTTTCGGTCAAATTCAAATATAAATTGTGGATTGATTGGCATCGTTAAAGAGCCATTAACAACATTTGTTGTCATTAATTGAGGGGTTGTCGCAAGTTCATCTAAGCCTGTTGTAAAGTTCCGCGTTGCACTATTTACAACTGTATTTCCTGCAATATCAGTAATAGGAGTGACCCGGCCGACATTGATTGTATAAGAGTGTTCTGGCGTCAATAAACTGCTTGGCTCGAGACGAATTGTTGTTAAGTCATCGCTAATAGATTGGCTGGTAGCAACAAGTTCACTTACATTGTTGTCATACAAATAAAATCCTGCAGAAACCACAGTTGTTGGGTCAACAGGCTTTGATAGTGTCACTTCAATGACAGGATTGAGTGGCAAATCCGTAGCATAGTTATTCGGGATACTCCAATTAACGATGCTACCAAATTCCGTATCGAGTAATTGCCCAGTTGTGAAATTTAACGAAAGTGCTTCGGTTAATGTATTTCCAGCTAAATCACTCACGCCAGCGATCATAAATTGATAATCTGAACCCGCGTCTAATTCGACCGTTGGTTGCAAAATTATTCGAGAACGGTCTGCCTCAACACTAACTGTTGCATCTACTTTTTGACCGTCGACATCAAATAACTCTATACCACTGAGCTGCATGGCGTCGATAGGCGAATCAAACAATACGGCAAAATGACTATTGATTGGTAAGTCTACATCCCCCTCTGCTGAGCTTGTTCTTTGAACCACTGGCGGCACTAAGTCCTCTGAAAAGTTCGTTTTAAAATCAAATTGATAGCCATTCAACTGATTGCCGTATATATCGGTAATTCCAGCAGATATATATACGTTATACTCGCGGCTAGCTTTAAACAGCTGGTCCGCGACAAAACGGATAATCGTATTATCATCAGATAAACTTAATTGACCGGATATGTCTTCCCCAGTTAGCCGGTCTTGTACCACAAAGTTGTTAGAGGTCAGTGTTGTTGGGTCTATAGTTTCATTTATAGCGACAGCGATTTGGGTATTTCGAGGAATATTCACCGAGTTGTCCCATGGACTTACTTTTAAGACTTCCGGTTTGTCAGATTCAACACATGTCCCTGTTGAAAATGTCGAACTAAACGAACCTGACATTGTGTTCCCAGCGCTGTCTTTTACACCCGAAATCGTAATTGTAAAATTGCTGTCTGTTGCTAACGAATCGGTTGCTCGGAAAAATACCTCGGCGCTATTTAGCACGGCGGTTACCGTGCCGGTAATGGCTCCGACATTTTCCTGCAGTAGACTTAGACTCGAGTTATTTACACTTGATGCACGAATAGGCTCATTAAAACGAATCGTAATGCCCTGATTGGTACAAACATTTGTCTGTAGATCGGTGGGGGTTACGTTGATAACAATTGGTCGTGTTGTGTCTGAGTTTAAAGGGTCTGTATCAGCTGCAACTTCGTCGCCATCTAGTATTAAATCGTCGTCACTATCTTCATCTAATGGATCGGTCCCCATCTCAACTTCGAGTCCATCTATTAATCCATCATCGTCCGAATCTGGGTTATTTATATCTGTCCCCAATATCGCTTCCTGATCGTCCGTCAGGCCATCTTCGTCGGTATCAAGATCGTCAACAACATCCAATATATTTACCGTCACCGTTAGGTTTGTCGACAGATTCGTCGGCGAGCCATTGGTTTCTGTTGCCCGAATAACAATGTCGTACATTTCTGTCGTTTCAAAATCCAGTGCAGTATTATTCTCTACAAAAAGTACCCCTGTTGCATTGTCGATGGTAAATATTTGAAGTTCGTCTTCGCTAATTGTCCATTGGACTGCATTCCCTTCTGGGTCAGCTAAAATGGTTGCGGTGTAACCTGCCTCGCTTTGATTTGGGGTATTTTCGTTTAGACTAAATTGACTGGCGGAACTAAACACTGGCGGTTCATTTACGTTAAGAACCCGAACATCGATAACATATGTTTGCGACAAATTCCCGTCTGATAAAACAAGTTCAAGCTCAATATTCGGTGTAGTCTCAAAATCAAGTACTGCGTCCGTACCCACACGGACCTCACCATCGGCATTGATATACAATCCGTTGCTAGAACTATTTAACGAATACAAGACTGTTTGGGCTTCAGGGTCAATGCCTGTCGCTTGATAAACTAATGTCCCCTCTGTGGTGTTTTCCAATAGCTCAAAATCAGTTGCAGAGGTCAGCATGGGGGCTTCATCAACATTTGATAAATTTATTGTAAATGGTAGCGTCGCAACCGCATCAAAAACATCAAATACCGAAATCGTAAATTCAAATTTATCAACCGTCTCAAAATCTATTAAAGCGTTGTTTTTAACGGAAATGACACCTGTAAGTTCGTCAATTTCAAACGAATTGGTGACATCATCTATAACGAACGTTAATGGATCTTGCTCAGAATCAGTTGCCGTGACCGTGAATATTTCTGAACCTTCGTCTAGATTTTCCGCAATGACTACCGACGCGGCCGATGTGATTATTGGACCTGTATTGTTCGTCGTTATCAATACCACTAGCTGATAGTTATTCACTTCCGAGTCGACCAATATTTCCAATGTGATAATTGAAATACCGCCTTGCCCTATTGCAGGTGTAAACGTGATTTCGCCATCGCTAAGTACGACATTACCGACGGAAGCTGATGCAGATGATATTTCAACATTGGATGGTAAATCTCCGAGGATCTGCTCGAGATCAACTACAATTGGCGTTAAGTCGTCCGTTGTTGCGTGGGCCGCAACAACGTTTAACTGGACCGTTGCAATACTGCTAACCAAATTCCCATCTGTTACTCGGTAACTGAATGAATCTACACCAATAAATCCGGCCTGTGGTGTATAGACAAAACTACCGTTAGCATTGACTACCACCGTGCCCGAACCAGCCGTTGTCACGCTTGCAACATCGATAATAACTGTATCACCATCGATATCAGTGTCATTAGTCAAAATCCCTAGAGCGCTTGGAATTGTTGCTACTGCCGCATTTGACACCACATAAACATCGTTATTCGCCACTGGAGGATCGTTTTTAGGTTGCACGTTTATTTGCGCGACCGCCACCGTTTGATTGCCTTCCGGGTCGGTTAATTGATAACTAAAACTGTCTAACCCAGTGAAATTATCGATTGGTTGATAAGAAAATGAACCATCTGTGGCCAATACTAATTCGCCGTGCATTGTCGTTGTTACTACCGATAAAATAAGTTCAGACAGGTCATTATCATTATCCGAATCATTCGCTAATACCCCGTTTGCAGTTGTTATCGTTAGTAGCGCGTCCTCATCGACTTGATAGGAATCTGCAATCGCAAATGGGGGATAACCATTAAAGTCTGGTGATTGAATAGTAACAAGTGTTTCAGCACTTAAATCGTTGCCATCAGACGCTTGGTAAGAAAATTGATCAAACGTCGTAAAGCTGTCATTGGGGGTATATAAAAAACCACCGTCTGTATTTACAGAAATTGTCCCAAACAAAGGTGCAGTAACAAGCGGTAAATTTACGGCTAGGTCGTCACTTTCTACATCAAAATCATTTTCGAGCAGTCCGGGACTGGCAACCGTTAAAGTGTCTCCAGTAATAACGAAACCGTCAACATTTGAAACAGGAAGGTCATTAATACCAGTCACATTAATCTGCACTAATCCGATTGCAGTTAGGCTATTAGAACTTGTAATTTGATAACTAAATTGGTCTGTACCAAAAAAGTCAACATTAGGAATATAATCAAACGTGCCGTTAGCATGTATGTCAAGTTGACCATTGGCGGCTTCTGATATTGGAGTCGTTACTATAGAAATGGTATTGGTGCCAGTGGCCGTGTCATTAGCAATTAAGTTACCGCTTAGTGTCCCATCTTCTACAACTGTAAACTCATCGTTATTGGCCGTTGGCGGAGTGAAATCCAAACCGTCTACTAAAATAATTTCCGAACTAAAAGCACTCTCGCCGGTACCATCAACCCCTGATACAACCAAATAATAATCTTGCTCAATGGATTTTTGTGACAAGCTTACTGAATTTTCTCTGATCCCTAACTCTGATATTCCGCCATTTAATGAGGCTATATTACTGCCTGTAATACCGGGCTCATTTGCTACATATACGTTATACCAAAGAAATTCGTCTGAAGTGGACCATGAAATATTTAGCTCCGAGCTCGACTCTGAAATTTCAGCAACCACATTAGTAATCGTTTTCGGTTGCCAAAATAACACCAATGTCGCGACTCTTTGTTGTTCTTCATTGCCATCTACAACCCATAGTTCAAGCGTATTTTGCCCTGGCAACCAGCCTAAAACGGTTGGATTAATACCACTGATAGTTGCTTTGAATTCTGCACCACAGTTAAGATCACAGACTGCCATGGCAAGTTCAGTATGGTTATTTCCAAGAAATATAGCGCTAATACCTTGGGCATCAGAAACATCAATTGCTAAGGTTAAATTGCCGTCAAATTGACTATTTGGTTGCGGATAAACAAAGCCACCAACAGCATTAAGTTGGCCAACTTCAATAATTTGCGAACTAGATAACGATGCCCCTTGAACTTTAGGGCTATATGAAAACGGAACGAGCTTTATATCACGGGCTTGCAATTGCACTTCATCTTGCGACCCTGGTTGCAATTGTTCTTGCGCATCAAGTGGTGCTTTTTTTGCCGCACTTTCGTCCGATCCACCACAACCGAACAGCACTAGGCTGACAGCTAAGCTACAAGCGATCTTTATTTTTGTCATTGCGCTAATCATTACTGCCACCACATATCCGTTACTTAATAATAAAACTACCCGTTGTATTGATGTTAGGGCGTAAAACTTCTTCTAACTCAAAATTACCAATTATTGAGTCTAAACCGTCATAAAATGCGGTATCTATTTCACCATCAGCCAAGTTGTTACCATGGGAAGCATGACTTATATCTAAAGCAATTTGACCAGACGTAGAAATGTTTCCAGAGAACGTTGCTCGCCATTCTCCTTCGTTATCATCTAAAGTTAAATTACCCGCGGTAACGCCTAGCGTGTCAAAATCAATGTCCATCGACATCTGGAAGTTTTTTAAGCCGCCCGCCGTTGAGTTGCCATCTAAAAGCTCAGCGTTGTTATAGGTTAATTTTCCACTTCGGTCAGGCAATAGCTGCTCTGCGGTTTTTGGTTGAGCAGTATTAAATTCATCGGTTGCGAGATATGAGCCATCTTCGGCTAAATCCACCGCAATTTCAGTAAATTGTCCATCACCTGCTGTCATTTCTGTATCTTGGCCAATGTCGTTAGCTTCGGGTACCGCTGCATCTGAGCTTTGACTATTGCTTGTTTGCGCAACTTCAGTGGTCTCTTCTTCACTATTATCTGACGGTTCATCGTTACTAGTGACTTCTTCCGAGTTTTCAGCCTCTTCAGAACTTTCTTCTGCTGTACCTGCCGTTGTTGACATACCTGAATTAAAATTCTTTGGGGGTTCAAGTAACATGGTCACTTTACCCGTACTGCTTATTGAGGCATAAGAGAATGCCTCTCCTGCGCCAAATGAAACTTGTCGACCAGGCTCATCACCAACACCGATTGAAACGTCTACAGCCCCATCCCATACAGCGATAAACATTTCTTTTGCGACAAGTTCTACTTCGTAATGAGTACCACGGATCCCAATACTGCCCACGGGAGTTTTTAATCGATAATCGCCATTTTGCGCCTTAATATTTCCCGTAACCGAGCGCAGGCCCCCTTTAACCAATTCCATGACGACAGAACCTTTACCTGACTCGTCAGAATACTGGTAATCGGCTATTTTTAATTCACTATTCGCTTTTAACGCTATAAGTCCACCATCAGACATTCGTAATTGAGCTTTTGCTTTATCGCCCGTCGTGATGAGGTCCTGTCCGAAAACAACTGCGCGACGTTTTAATTTGCGCTTTACATTGGTTTTAATGTCGCTGGCGTTTACGGCACCAACCACCAACATAGTCTTACCCGCGATATCCGCTGAATGCGCCACGCCACATCCCATAAATAATGCAATTACTGTCAGTTTCCTAATTAACATATCGGCTCCTAAAACACATATTGCCAACCCATTACGGTCTCGACACGGTTAAAATTAAATAGCTCTACATTGCTGTCTTTTTGTTGAATATTTAACTGCAATTTAAATTGTTGATGCTCAGAATATTGGTAATTTAGCTGTGATGACGCAGCAATAATAGATTCGCTACGAACCGCTTTGAAGATTGGATGTTGTAAATCGTAACTATGAGACTCATACATGACATAGCTGCTGCTCATGACTTTATCCATAACGGGCAATGCAATTTGATAAATAAGACCAATTGTGGACTTGTCATTGTAGCCATAGTCGCTGTCGGAGGCGCTGTCATTGGTATAATGCAGGTTTAATGTGTGCAACATTTTACTTTTATATTGAACACCGGCTGCCAACTTAATTCGAGAAAAATCGAGTTCCGGGCTAATTTGATTAGCCACAAATGACACATTTGCGCCAAATCTGTAATTAACTTGTTTATTTACTTTTTGTTTAAATCCAATACCCGCCCCTGTTTCAACTCGATACAAACTCACTTCGCGTTTAGGTTCCGACGTTAAATCATCTATTGTGTCTGTTTTAACATCCTGTTCTAACCATAGTGGTCGTGTATACCCAGAGTAAGATACTTGGCCAAATGACCAGTCCTGAACTAATGCAATATTTAATGCTAATTGTTGACGTTGAAACTGATTGTTTTCCACAAAACCATAATGGCTCGCAGCAACATCGATTTTTATAGCCTGATTTTGATCAATTGGATGCTGATACCCCCCCATGTATGACAGGTTATAGCCTGTATCTGAGGTTGCTTTTGCAGATTCAAATAATACGATTTCACCTAAGTCTGGAATCAAAATACTATCTTGGTCAGTACCGCTATTGATATTACTGTCTAACGATAAATTCGCACCGACAATGTGGTACCACACGGTTTTTCGACTTAAAGCGTTGCGATTAATGGTTGAGGATAAACTTGAAATTTTGTTTTGTTGTTCTGCAGTTAATGTCAATTTTTTTAGCTTTTCTAGCTCCGCTAGAGCGGCGGCGTAATTTCCCAGTTTATTGTAACTTTGAGCTAAGAAAAAGCGTCCTATAAACACCTTGGGCCTTAAAACCGATACACGTTCAAAAGCAAATACCGCTTCTTGAAAACGCTGACTGCCATACGCTGCAAACCCAAGTAACAGATCAAAATCAGCTTCGCCACCATAATCAAATGCGAAGAGCTCGGCCGTTTGATAGGCTGATTCGTAATCTTTGTTGGTCAGTAGATAATTTAACTCATCCAAAACATCTGGGTAAGGCAAAATTTCGCTACGAGCTTGACTCGCGAGAGGCAACAAGAAAATAACAAAAACAACTACTAGGCGTCTAATCAGCATAAACCACCTTCGCTAGTTTCAATTTGAGGATTGTCCACGATACAGTTTTACCTTAAAAGTTAACCTTGATAGTTGCGTTTCGATTAAAACATTCTTACTAAACCGTTTAGATAATACACACACCGTAGCCTGTTTAACAATCCAACCACGTTGTATTAAAAGGGATAAATCAAGCGTGCTGTCTTGCTACAAAGTGTATATTGTCCACCAAATTACTGGCCAAGCCATCTATGGTGGCATTAGAACCTCGGTTAAAAAGCTACAGCCCCATGACCTTAAAATAGTGTAATAAAGCACAGTGATGCAAATATGACAGCTAGACTATTTTCACAAAAAAAGAAATCTAAATGGTGATTATTTTGAGTGTAGTATAAATAATCAAAATATTGCCGAAAAAATTAATATTTTCTAAACAAATCATGGGCAACTCATTCAAACCAATAAAATACGTTGGCCGACAGCCAACATATTCAATTACAACTTATTTTGATTAGTGACAAGTTGATTAACCAAAGCTTTGAGCTCTTTGATCTCTGTTTGCAATTCAGTCATAGAAGGCTCATTGCTAACATACAATAGCGCTTGCTCCTTTTCCATGACGCTCACCACGATGCCGATAACCATATTTAAAAATGCAAAGGCGGTAAAAAAGATAAATGTTAGGTAAAAGATCCAGGACATTGGGTACACTTCCATCGTCTCATACTGGATGTCGGTCCAATCTTCAAAGGTCATGATGCGGAACAGAGTTAACATCGAAATAGCAATGTCTCCCCAAAGCTTTGGATTTATGGAATTAAAAACAAAACTACCAATTGCTGCGTAAATATAAAAAATGATAAACATCAACAAGACAACATAGCCCAACTGCGGCAATGCTTTGATTAACGAGTTAATTAATACGCGAAGTTCGGGGACAACTGAAACCATTCTAAGTACCCGAAACACTCGGACCAGACGAGCTAAGAGTGCCATTTCAGAGTCATCAATTGGGATCAGACTTATTGCAACAACCAAAGAATCAAATATATTCCAGCCCTTCTTGAAGAACTGCTTTTTATCATCATCTGCGATAAATCGAATGGTTAATTCAACTAAGAAAAAGACGGTAATAAAAGTATCTAGAATATAAGTAATTGAAATGGCACTTTCTGGCAATTGAAAGGTCTTTGCGCCTATTTCGAGTGCCGAAAGGATAATAACTGCGACAACTACAAGCTCAAAAATTTTATTATTTTTTAATGCGTTAAACTTAGATTTTATAATCTGATACATGTTTTTTAGCTAAAATATGGGTGGTAAAAAGTGATGTGAATTATATCGGACATTGCCCCAAATGTAGAACTGAATTTTTAGACTAATATCATTAGTTCAATTGGAGTCTATTATTAAGGTTCATGCATAAAACGCTTCAGCCTCACACATTATCAACATTAAAGACGTTAGGGTTGCCGCCAACTTATGTCTGCTCTCATCCAAAACACGAAGCGCGACAATAGGCCAACTTTCATACACCTATTTGTGCCTCGTTGATAACGCTAATAAATTTAGTAAAGCTAAAGCAAAAATACTGCATTGCATAAACATAAAATAACGCTTAGAAAAGAGGCAAAAATCAAACGGGAAAATAAATGAATAAGAACAATAATATCTTTATCGCCTTTATCAGTGTCGTTGCCACGATAGGCGGTTTTTTATTTGGATTCGACAGTGGCGTAATTAATGGCACAGTTGACGGTCTTCAGCAGGCCTTTAATTCACAAAGTATTGGCACAGGTTTTAACGTATCGAGTATGCTGTTAGGTTGTGCTATCGGTGCATTTTTTGCTGGCAGATTAGCTGACAAATTTGGTCGTCGTGCTCTACTACTCGTCGCAGCTGTGTTTTTCATCATTAGCGCCTGGGGTTCTGGTATTGCAACTAGCTCTGTCGAGTTTATTGTCTATCGCATCCTCGGAGGTCTCGCTGTTGGCGCCGCATCGGTAATGGCTCCAGCGTATATTAGTGAAATTGCGCCAGCGGAATACCGCGGCAGACTCACCACCATTCAACAAGTTGCAATAATACTAGGCCTGTTCATGGCATTTGTAAGTAACTACTTACTTGCTCAACAAGCAGGTTTATCTACCGAGATTCTATGGCTAGGCTTTGAAGCATGGCGTTGGATGTTCTGGATTGAACTGATCCCAGCGGTCCTATTTTTCGTTATGTTGTTCTTTATCCCTGAAAGCCCTCGATTTTTAGTGGCTAATGGACAATCGGATCTGGCAAAACAGGTATTGTGTAAACTTTATGGCGTTGACGTCGGCACCAAAAAACTAACAGAAATTGAAGCCTCTTTAGATGCTGATCACAAACCTCAACTCGCTGATCTCCTTGATAAGAAAACCCAAAAAATTCGTAAAATTGTTTGGATTGGGATCGGCTTAGCTGTATTCCAACAAATGGTAGGCATTAACGTGGTATTTTATTATGGTGCGGTATTATGGCAGGCTGCAGGATTTGCAGAGTCCGAGGCGTTATTAATTAATATTATTAGCGGTGCAGTTAGTGTCACAGCTTTAGTAATTACTATTTCAGTTATCGACAGAATCGGCCGTAAACCGCTACTCAAGTGGGGTTCAATTGGAATGTCTGTCACCTTAGGTATGTTAGTTATTGCATTTACAAATGCCGATACAGCTTCAAATGGTGACTTAATTCTGGGCGACTGGGGTACATTAGCGCTTGTTTCAGCAAATGCTTATGTTTTCTTCTTTAATATGTCTTGGGGACCGGTGATGTGGGTCATGTTAGGGGAAATGTTCCCGAATCAAATCCGCGGTTCTGGTTTAGCGGTAAGTGGCGTTGCACAATGGGGCTCTAACTTTATTATTACTATGACATTTACTATGTTACTGGGTTCTATCGGACTTGCTGGCGCTTATGGCTTCTATACGATTTGCGCAATCCTGTCAGTATTTTTTGTTATTTACTATGTGTATGAAACAAAAGGGCTTGAGCTCGAAGACATGGCTGGTTAATCGCTAAGACCGTCCATATTGTATGTAAGGTTGTATGGACGGTTATTTAAAAAATAAGCAAACACAAAAAAGCCTAGATTCATTCTAGGCTTTTTATTACGTATTTATCTGAGCAATATAACTCAAACGCTTACCACATTAAGTCGTCTGGGATCACATAGTCTTTGTATGGATCATCTTCATCAACTTCTTCAACGGTATTTTGTGATACAAGTATCGAGTCATCTCGTTGAGCAATCTTTTCAGCTACCACAGAAGGCACAACAGCATAGTCGTCTGCTAATCGAACAATTGACAGCAGACCGTTGGCTAATTGACGTTGAACTTTGTCATCAACATTAAGTTTGCGAACTGCGCTGCCGTCTGTAAAGTTATAAGCTAAACTGCCACCGTGCAAGTTTAATTGATTCATTTCAATTAGCTGTACAATTTGGGCCTGAATCGCTTTCTTTTTAGCTTCTTCTTGGATCTGCTTGTTTAGCTGTTTATCACGCTCTAACTGTTCAGTTCTCTTAGAATCAGTTGCTGCTTTAATGTCACGTTTAAGATCACGATTCTTTTTACTGGCTTTTTTCGCCTTCTTCGCTTTCTTTTCGTTCGTTAAACCCGCTTTTAATAGCTGTTCTTGCAGTGACATCTGAGCCATAACTCTACTTACTTCTCCAATTTTTAATAATGCGCATTATCGTTTTTTCTCGCTAAATTTCAACTAGTACTGATACCTTAATCCAAACCACCCTTGTACCGAATATTCGTCTTCGGGTGAGATCAATGTTGCTAAACCATAGTCGAAAACCAAGTCACTCAGGCCTGTTCCATACATATTGATTTTTTCTTTGCTTCTTAATCCGACAATTTCCATTATGACATAGCTATCGACTACTAGTTCTGAGTAATAAAATTGAGTTCCGCCGGTACGGCTAGACAACGCAAATGTTATCCGCTCAAATTTGTCACCAGAGTCATAACCAAATGGCAACTCTGGTGCAAACTGCCAATGGCTAAACATGTCTTCTGCAATTAGCGTCGATGGCATACCACCGATGGACAACAAATCATAACTACTATCTTTTCGCTCTGCGCTTAAATAGTCAGTGGTAAACAAGATACCTTGATAGTGAGCACCAAGCGACAATTGTAAATCTGTGCCTGTCCAGTCATCTACACCGGCCACTAAATCTCGTTCAGTTTCACCACTTAGCCAATTTATACTAGACGACTGCACAACGCCCCATGATTGTCGGTCAAACCAGAACTGCTGTTTATGACCAAACGACATTGACTTATCAGAGACCACAGCATAACCATCTGGCTCATACTCATTGTGATCGTAACTCGCATTAAATTCACCACTATAAGTTTCAAATAAACGATAAGGGTAATCTGCGCTAAATCCGACACCTGCAAACGTCGTTTTGTCGCCTCTGACACTATGGCCTTGTTCGTTAAAGTCTAAATTAAAATAATGAAAATCTGCTGTCAGATTTATCGGATATTTTCGAAAATTAAGGTAACCACTTACTCCCGCAGCAGTATTACTTAAGGAATCTAAACTCGCATTAAGTTGCCAGTTCAAAATTTGTAACAAGTCACCGCCTTTAACACCAATTTCCAACAAATTAGTGGAGGCACTATTAAATTGCCCGCCTACCGTAAGTGTTTTATCTTGACGCCATAGGCCTTCCGATGAATTGTAATCTAAATGTTCTCCTATTGAATCGTCCTGATTAAACGAGGCTGCAGGCATTTTAATTGGGTATGGGCTAATAGATTCTAGGTATTCCCAATTTTGTTGGTCTGAAATCCCAAATACGCGATGCCAATTTCCTTTAGACGTTTGAAACGAATACAAATTTGGACCTGTTGAACGATATGAAGAAAATAAAATCGTAGTGCCAAGCTTATTTGGTAACTCCATCGGCCAGGCAACCGGGACATGGCCCTGTGTTAATGCAAATAATTTTTGATCTTCAAACTCGTAACGATACATTTTTAATGCTTCGCCCTTACCTGCAACATAATAAAGCGCCTTACCATCTCGAGACCAATTTAAAAACGATAAGAACTGGTATTCGTGTGGCAACGCTACATAACTTGTTTCTTGGGTCGTCAAATTTCTTATTTTAATTCGCCATGGTTGATTTATATTGTGTTCAAGGTAGGCCAGCTGGCTATTGTTTGTCGGGTTCACTCGTGGGAAGTCATACCCGTATTGTAATGACGCGGTTTCAATTTCATTAGCCTGAACCGTGCCACTTAAATTGGTAATATTAAACTGCACCAACGAAGAATAGCCGAACTTATTTAATTCGGCATAAACACGACCACTAGCAATGTCGACATCAAATCGTCTGACATTTAGTCCATCAGTCAGTTGCGTTACATTGCCGGTGGATAATTTCCACTTAAATAAATCTTGGTGTTTAAAATTATTACTGTCCGTTGTACTGGAAACAAACAGCAACGCATCGTCTCCCATCCAACGTGGGTGGCGAATACCATTAAAATTACGCTGCGCAAGGTTAAATTTTTTCTTACGTTTAAAAATAACTGGCGGCGTATCAGCAATGTCTATTGGATCGGCTTCAATTAAATCTTTTTGTGCTTTTTCAAACTTTTCTTTCGCTTTGATATTTTCTTTGGTTTCATAAACCACTAGATTGACTTTAGCGTTTGGTCCCTTTGACTTCTCGACAACAGCTAAAAGTTCACTATTTGGGCTTAATGTTGGTTCTGCTAATTCAAAATCACCATCTAACCAAAGACTGTATTTATCCATGATGTCTTTGTTTTCAAGATTCATCACTTTTTGCGTAAATTCGGCAACAAAACGTTGATATAGAAGCTGAGCGGGTTGATTAAAAACGCCGACAAAGGCTTTTTCAAAGTTTCGTTTTTTGGCGCCTTTCATCCGTGTCCAAACAGCGTCTAATTTTTTCTCACTGTAGTTGGCTTCAATCCAGGCTAAAAATCTACCACCAACTAAGTAAGCCATATTACCGATCCGATATCGACCGCTTGTACTGCTAAGTTCATTATAAGTCGGCCAGCCACCTTCACGTGCAAATTGCTGTAACATCATTTCAACTTGCACATCGTACAATCGGCCACGACCTGTAAGTTTTGACTCCAGCAGGGTCGCATAACCTTCCGCGACCCATCGTTCGGTAATTCCGTTTGTTACATCATAAATATCATAAATAGACGCCACAAAGTTGGTCCATGTGTTACGACTTGGTTGTGCGAGGTGCAACAAATGTGCATATTCATGAAGTGATAAAAGTTGTGGCCAACTTGAAGAATTAGAAATCTGAGAGTCAGATTGTGGTGCTGTTGCAAATAACGCCATAAAAGGCTTATTACTATATGGAATTGCAAAGCCATTCGAGTCATTTAAAGGGTCAAAAACAACCACATTGACGACTTCTGGTAGGGATCTTTTTTGCTGCTGTAATAATACGGTTCGCGACGCTTCCATTTCATGTGCAGCTGCTATAGACCACTCCTCATATTCGGCAGTGTAATGAATCCGAAAATGTTCAGTTTTAAATATTTTCCAGTCCAATTTAGACATAGGGTCTGCAATACCCTGCCCACTCGCTACAATAAACATCAACAATAAAAAGTTAATTAACAATATAATTCGGTTTTTGAACATTTAAAATCCTTGTCGCCTTAACCTCAAATTTAATGATGACATTAAGCCTGCTTTTTTCTTTAATACTGACAATATACTAAATTATAACAAAATGTTTTAGGTGGCGACCAAAACATTGTTATGCTGTAAAAAAAGTTAGGAATTTAAACATGATGGAAGTATTCGACTCCTTAAAAGCAAAGTTTTTTGACAATTTGAGTCAACCTCAAAAAATCTATCTATTTGCATTTCTCCTGCAACTTTTGTTTTTTGCAACTGATGATCTCATTGCATTTTCAACTATTGGCTTTATCGCAATTATCGGTATAGCAATGGAGGTATGGCCTAAATTTGTTGCCGCCTGGAACAATTTGTTAGGCCGATTCATTATCATTATCAGTTATGCAATCGTTGCAAATTTTGCGGTGGCATTTGCTGCACAAAAAGTGAATGAAGTGATTGGTATTGATCCTTCCCCGCTGTTTTATTCTATTGGATTTGCAACCCTACTTATGGCACCAATATGGATGTTGACACTAAGTGCAACGGTTATGGTCTTTTATGTGATTTTTTTGCAATCACTTATTTTATTAAGAATATTTCTCAAAATAATTAGGCTTGATAAGTTGTTTCAATCTAAGGCCCCAAAAAGTAGTTTGTCATTAGCTTTACTTAAATTATTTCTAATTCCAGCCATGCTTACGACTTTAACTTCAGCCATCGAATTTTACAGCGGTGAATTTAAGTCCGCAAACATGCAACAAACCGTAAAAGATATCGGCAAAAGTTCGCCTTATAATAACAGAGTCGATGACAATAATGTTGCTGGTGATAGCAGTACAGAGGCTGATTTATCCAAAAGTAAGGAACAGGAAATAGCGGAAGAAATCCTAGCGGCGACACGCGTCGAAGATAATATTACTGGTATTACAGATGGAAAAGCGACAAATGAGACAGATAAAGAGGTCGACGATGACGAAGAGCTTGATTATGATTTCACCTTTAATCACCTCATCGCCATATTTGTACACAATGTCGAACTATTTAAATTTTCACAGTGCATCAAAACAGATAAAGAACGCGTTTTATCAATAGGCGAATTTGATATTTTAGTCAGTACGCCTGATAAAAATGCGCAATACGGACACAAGTTTACTGTTAGAAATTGCCAATTAAAATCTTTTTAAACGGCTTAATGATAGGGCTTACCTTGTCCACTACACTGTCGTCATAATGACCTAGAGAGCGTATTTACCAATATAAATGCGCTTTTTATAACGCAGACACCCACCGTTGTTTTAAACCTCAAACGCTCCTGCGCCAGATTATAACGTAGACACCCACCGTTGTTTTAAGCTTCAAACGCTCCTGCGCCAGATTATAACGTAGACACCCACCGTTGTTTTAAGCCTCAAACTCTCCTGCGCCAAATTATAACGTAGACACCCACCGTTGTTTTAAGCTTCAAACGCTCATGTGCCAAATTATAACGCAGACACCCACCGTTGTTTTAAGCTTCAAACGCTCCTGCGCCAAATTATAACGCAGACACCCACCGTTGTTTTAAGCTTCAAACGCTCCTGCCCAGATGATTATAACGCAGACACCCACCGTTGTTTTAAGCCTCAAACTCTCCTGCGCCAAATTATTACGCAGACACCCACCGTTGTTTTAAGCTTCAAACGCTCCTGCGCCAGTTTATAACGCAGACACCCACCAAGGTTTAATGCTGAACATCTACCTCTTGCCCATCGGTGAGTCGCTCAGCGCCGCGAATTGCTATTTTGTCGCCTTCGTTTAGTTCATGATCTGAAAGTTTAGGGTAAATTTCAATATATTCATCGTGCCCACTTCCCGTATCGACAGGAATAGTAACGGCTTTATTATTTTCATCAATTTTTACAATATGTATTCCGTTTTTTCTAATAATGAGTGCATCACGATTTATCAACTTCACTAAAGTAGAATCTTGGAATTCAACTCTAACATCAACTAATTCTCCTGAAGCCCATTTAGCAGCATCTGCTCCAAGCAACAACGCTCTAATTTCAAATGTTTGAGAGCGAGTATCTGTTTGTGGAATAATCGATGTTACTTTACCAGTGGTGGCTTTATTAGCTCCGAGAGTTTCACCAATCAAAAATACGTTTTGGTCAATAGCGGCGTGATTTAAGTATTTTATTGGCAAAAATAATCTCACTTCCTGCTTAGTCAGATCTAAAAGGTGAACAAGTTTATCTGCACGGTTTATTTCACTACCTGGTTTTTCAAATCGTGTGCCGACGACGCCTGTAAACGGTGCATAAATTGTCGCACGTTCAATTTGGTTTTCTATTTGTTCTAATTTATTACGAGCAAGATCAATATCAGACTTTGCAAGATCAAGTTTATTTTTAGTTAGGTCAATTTGATATTGTGCTGTGGCATCGGTATTAGCCAATGATTGATAGCGTGCCAGTTCAATTTTTTGAAAATCAACATTTACCTGTGCGCGATCAATAATCAACAATTGCTCTGAACGACTTAACTTTAAAGGTTTCAAGTCAAATTTCGCAACTATATCGCCTTTATGCAATAACATTCCAGGTTCTGCGACATACTCTAATCTACCAGAAATACCAGACGTTAATGTTACATCGCGTTTACCTACTATAGTACCGTGAACATCCACGGTTGCTTGAAAGCTTTTTTCCTGGATATGGTCAACTTTCACTGGCACAGATGCACTCGTTGAAGTAAATGAAGTGGCCATAAAGGCGATGAATAACATGGCATTATAAAAACTTAACTTATTCATTAACTTACCTATTTCCCAATTTTTTGTCATATGTTTGTAAGGTTTGGTTAGCATGTAATTTCGCCTTATAAATTGCTGCAGAAAGCACGACTGGATTAACATCAAGACTAACCATTTACGATTGAATAATCGGTATATCACCGCCTTGTTTTGTCGCTACCAGACTTCCGCGTGGCGTAAGCAACAATAAGCTTGGCATAAGTATTAATGTAAATGCTGCACTAATAGCCATCCCACCTACAATAACGGTAGCTAATCCTCTATATATTTCAGAGCCTACTCCAGGCATTAACATAAGTGGTAACATTCCGAACAAGCTTGTCAACGTGCTCAAATAGACTGGCCTGGAGCGAATTAACACCGCCTTTTTAACAGCATCTCTTATTGGTAACCCTTCCTTCTCTGCAACTCGGGTCTGATCAACCAGTAAAATGGCGTTATTAACCACTAGTCCTAGCAAAATAATAAAGCCAACCATAGTTAATAAATCCAATGACTGAACCGTAAAAATATTTAATATTGCCATTGCAATAATGCCACCAGCGATTGCCATCGGCATAACTAGCAACACCAGCAAACTATCCCCAGCAGACTTAAACAAAGCAGTCATCAGCAAGAACAAAATAAACAACGCCAACGCAAAGTTAATTGCCATGTCTTGAATTGCAGAATTCATTTTTTGCGCATTCCCTCCCAGAATGACACTAGCGTCCCCTTCCAATGTGCTACTAAGTTTTTCGATAACTTGATGAGTCAAGATAACTTGAGCTTCCTGTAAGGACATATCTTCTGGTGGCGTAACTTGAATCGAAACTGTTCGTTTCCCATTGATTCGTCTTAACTGAGAAGGACCAACGGTTCGAGTAATTGTTGCTAATTCACCTATTGTTTGGACACCTGCGTCAGGCGTGAAGATAGGCAAAGTAGCTAGCTCTTCCGGCGAGGACCACGTGTTTGATCTCAGAATAACATTTAGCCTCTCGTTACCATTGAAGTATTCATTAACAAACATCCCACTTGTAAATGCTTGAATCGCCTGCGCTACATCTCGTCTGCTCAATCCTGCCTGTGTGATCCTGCGATCATTAGGTTCAATCCGAAGTTCTGGCTCTGACATATCTAGCGCTGGAAATGGCTGAGCAGTTGCACCAGGCATCGTATCAGAAATCAAAGAAATCCCTGTTTTAGCCACATCAAATAAGTGCTCCAAATCAGAACCGGTTAAGTCAATGCTAATCATCCTTCCGTTACCACCATTTGCAACTTGGATCATTGAGCCTCTAAATAGAAATACTTGTGTATCTGGTAAATCTGCAAATATTTCTTTTCTTGCCACATCCATCAACTCAACAACTTTTGTAGGGTCATCTGAATAAACAAAGCCACCGGCATTTGCCCCAAACACATAAAAGTTAAAATCCTTAATCCTTGGCTGTTTTTCACCTAAATAGTAAGGCATTAATCTTTTTTTGACCCTACTAGCAATCTCTTCTTCCATAAATTCAATATTGCCACCAGGTGGGGTAATTAGACTATAAAAGAATCCATCTGTAGGTGCTCGAGGCATGAAGTCGGTTTTTGGCAATAACAAAAAAACAACAACGACAGATCCTACTAATATGCTAGACACCCACCCTATTTGTTTTAATTTTGTATTAGTTAATTTATCTATTAAATTAGCCAATTTCGTCCAGTAAAGAGCAAACCTATCCTTTTCAGAAAAACCAGAAAATAAATATTGATTAGCTATAGGTATTATTGTTAAAGCACTAATTAGTGATGCAACAACTGCGATTGAAAGCGTGAGAGCCAAATCCGAAAAAAGTTGCCCTTCTATTCCAGCCATAAATAGTATCGGTAAAAAGATTGCAACACTTGTTGATGTTGACGCAAATAACGCCCCAGAAACCTGTGTCGCCCCACGAATTACGGCTTTTTTATTAGAAAGTCCTTCAGACTTTAGCCTAGAAATATTTTCCTGAACGATTATGGCTGCATCTAAAACCAAACCAACTGAAAACGCTAAACCAGCTAGTGATATTACATTTATTGTTCTATCAAATGCGCCCAATGCTAAAAAGGCCATCATCAATGAAACAGGAATTGTCGAAGCAATTACCAAGGTCGGTTTTATCCCTCTAAAAAACAAATACAGGATGCCCAAAGCTAACAAGACACCCAAACCTAAATTGCTCTTGACTAAGTCCAATGCATTTCGAATGTGAACAGAAGCGTCGTAACTTAGCTCTATACTAAGTCCCTCCTTCCCCAAAGCCTCATTATTAAGCTCATCAATTGCTTGGTTTATTCCATCTAAAACCGCGACCGTGTTAGATTCATTAGTACGAGATATCGTAATATAGTAGGCTGGTTTGCCATTACGTAACGTCAATGACTGCCTATCTGTATAGGTTTCACGAACCGTGGCAACGTCTCGCAGGTAAATAGGTCGATTATCACTATATCCAATGCGCATATCGGTCAGATTATCTGGAGAGTATTTTCCAGTGAAACGAACTGTAAATTGTCGGCGCCCTACATTTGCCACTCCGCCTGATACGTCAGTGGCACTAGAAACAGTACTTGCCACCTGTTGGATTGGAATTCCATACGAAGCAAGTTTATGGGGATTAAACTCAATTCGGAGTTCTTTTGGCCGCTGACTTTGCATATTTACCGCAGATACGCCTGGTATTCGAGTTAACCTAGGTTCTACAATGTCATCCAGTACTTTCTGATATTCCGCCATATCATGGCTTACATCACCTGACTGCGGAACAACGAGTAATGACGCTGCCGCGGCCCCTCCACCGCCAGCTCCATTTCCACCGCCGCCAGCAACAACTATAGGCTCCATAGCATCTATCGGCAGAGGTGGGGCTTGATTCAGGCTAGTCAATACATCCAACAATGCTTGTTGCATATCAGCGCCAACTTCAAATGTTAAATTAATTGATCCCCCACCTCTAGATATTTGAGTCGTAACTTCCAACGCTCCAGGTGTGTTTTTTACTGCATTTTCAATAGGCTCGATAATTACGGACTCTATTTCCTCAGGTGCAGCTTGCCTCCAACCTGCAAAAATAGATATTTGTGGTTGCTCTATGGTGGGTGTCAACTGTATTGGAAGCTTGAAAATGGTAATTGCACCAAAAAGCATGATTAAAACAATGATGACCATTACACTGGCCGGATTAGATAGAGAAGTCCGCGTTAAATTCATCTTTGCCCACAAAAGTTACTCAATAATTACTTAATCTTAATCTTAAAATTTGAATTACTAAATAGTGAACTAATTTCAATTCTCCGTATTGAGTTGAATGCGTGTTTATGCGCGTTGATATACAAAATATTAATATTTTGTAACAAATGCCCTGAATATTGGCTCAAGATTTACACCAAATTCATAATATTCTTAGTAGCAGATGTAGATGTAGATGTAGATGTAGATGTAGATGTAGATAATAAAACAGGCGTAGCGTTCAGGCTATATTAAGATGGGCGTCTAGAGGTTTTTGTTCATTCATAAAGTATTTTGCCTGGGTTAAATTAGGTCTCCGTTTATGGTTTTGAAGTTTTGCATATTTTGTAATTGAACTTTCACAGCCAACAGGGCCTCTGAAAAATTCTTCAAATGAATTTGTCAGCTCCAACCATTTAGTATTTTCAAATCCCAATTGCCCTAAAAGTGAATTTTCATGAATAGCTCTTGCTGTTTTATCATTCAATTTATCAATAAAACAATCAGCTGTATTTTGCACTAAATCTATATAAGCTATGGTGTCCAAAGTAAAATCTGAGCTATCGTTTTTACTAAATATTTTCAATTTACTAAAAGTTTTCCCGGTCGATGCCGCATTCAGTTTGTGAAAAATACTTGTATATTTTGAATCACCTAACGTTTTACATACACCAGCGCGCAGAGGGTTCAAATCTATATAAACCATGCAAGCCAAAATAGCAGAATTATCTAAAAGCGCTTGAGATTTAAACCTGCCTTCCCAAAAACGTCCTGTGCAATTATCTTCTCTATTCGCTTTTCTCGCGATCCCCTCATTTAACACACGCATAAACCAACTAATACAGGATAGACGCCCGCGGTAAACTTCTGCTGTGGCTATTACAGCATCCCGCTCGGTTTTCGTTAAACTTTGAGCTCCGTCCTTTGCATATTTTCGGGTCAACACAGTTCCTTTGAAAATTTGATGCCACCGCCATAATACCTCCAGTGTAGTCCAACTTTCAGCCTGATCAGTCTTAACATGCAGTAAGCTATGGGTATGGTTGTGCATAACTGCGTACGCACAAACTTCGATTGCAAATATTTTAGGAAGTTCTAATAACCGTTTTTCAACCCAAATACGCCTATGCTCATAATTAACCCCAGTAGTTTTATCGACACCACATAAATACGCTCGTCGAACACAGCGTGAAATACAGTGATAGTAAGGAGTAGCGATAATTGAAACCTGTTTATGTCGAGCAAGTGCCATTGAGTTCCTTACAGTTTAGTGTGGATGCTCATCCTTGAGCATATTGCTTCCTGCTGTAACAAAGTTGTTCGCCTTGTTATTTTTGCTTCCTGCAAAATTAAATAAGTAAATATTTAACCGATTTGCTTCCTGCGATAACAGAATGATGCATTTTATTACCTGTGTCACCTGTACCTAGGTACAGTTTTTTAAAAAAATATTAGACTGCAACTCGGTTTCGTTAATTTGGAGTTGGTTACCTAATGAAACATTAGTTGGGTGTCTGCTAAGTTTTGCTAATTTTTTTGTTTGAGTGGGTGTCTGCTAAGTTTTATCTGCTAAGTTTTGAGTGAAGTCGTCGAAGAATAGTAATAAAATAGGTCCGTGAGTAAGTTTATAAACTTGATGATTTAACCTATTCCTAAACTGCCTAAACAGATACAAATTCTTATTGTTATCCTTTTATTCAAACTGGTAATCTAAACCCATATAGATTTGAAGAAGTATAAAAATGGAAAATAACAAAATAGACAAAGTTGCTATTGTTGGTGGCACACACGGCAATGAACTTGCCGGGGTATATCTAGTTAACGAATGGTTAAATAATAAGGACTGTGAGAGGAACTCGTTTGATACTAAATTATTACTGGCAAATACCAATGCAATTTCAGCAAACCGCCGATACCAAGACTCAGATTTAAACAGGCAGTTTTCAGCAGAATCACTATCCGATTTTAGTTTAACAAATTATGAACAATCCCGAGCTAAGGCGATAAACTTACAAATTGGACCAAAACACGATCCAAAGTCAGATTTAGTCATTGATTTACACAACACAACGTCAAATATGGGTCCAACGTTATTGGTACCGCAAAAAGGTCGATTTTACGATCTTTTGTCGCTGTATTTAAAAAGTGTTATGCCCGAAGTTATTATTTTTCTCGACGAAGATCACAAAGATAATGATGAACACCATTTGTTATGTACTGTTGGACGCTATGGTGTAATTGTCGAGGTAGGTCCTGTGCCACAGGGCGTTTTAAAACACGAAGTTAACGACCAAATGGCCAGAATGACTCAACATATTTTAGATTTTGTCGAGCATTATAATAATGACAGCTTACCAACGTTACCGGCAAGTATTGAAGCATTTCGCTATTTAAAAAGTATTAAGTTACCGCTAAATTCAAAAGGTGAAAGAATCGGAATGGTACATAAACATGTTGAGGGCGGGGATTTTAAGGAATTAAAGCCTGGAGATCCCCTATTTGTCTTATTTGACGGTTCCGTCAAATATTTTGATGAAGCCGTATCGATGTATCCGACGTTCATCAACGAAGCAGCTTATTATGACAATAATTTGGCGATGAGTTTATGTGAAAAAGTTGAGATTACAAATTCATAAAATTTAGTGAGAAAGCTTCAATATAGCTATTGAAGCTTTCTAATAATATTCGACCTTCTTAATTTTTCGCGGTCGGGTTTCAATTCGATATAAGTCATAAACCAGTGACATATCTAACTCTAATTCAGTTGCATAAGTATCGCCAACTGCATAGGCTTTAATCACTTTTGCACCTCTAATAACACCTTCAACTCTTGAACGCGCTTTATCATCAGAAGATACTAAATTTTTCATACTTGTTTGCCCTTGAACTTGATGACCATATACCTGCTCTGCTAGTTCACGATAGGCATCAAGCTTTGACGCTCTCATAGCCATAATGTTTTTGATCTGTTCATTATCACCCGGTTGAGCACTTATCGGAGCGTAGCCTATAGATCGTAAAACAGGAAAATGATCTGGTTTTTCGTACTCCCAAACAACATGTTTGTCTAAAAAGTTCGAACAGGACGCAATAAAACACACCGTTAAACTCATTAACATTGCTCGTATAAACTTCATTATTCGACTCCTACTGAAATATAAAGGCAGTTCCAATATAAACTGATGGCTCTCAATTTCTTAAACTTCTCATTTAGTGTCCTTACCATATACAATATTTAAGCCAAAAATGTAGTCGTTATAGAGTGAAGGCAATTTATTTTGAGCAAGTGGTCTAGTTATTGCTAATTTAAACCCTAAACGCTGACATCTATTGAATAAAATCGATTAAGTGACATTTTTTTGTCACTTAAAATAACCTGGTACTTTTTATGAAGCTATTTACTCGTCTAGTATTACTGATGTTTACACTACCATTTTTTGCCCATTCTGAATGGTATGAGGCCACTGGACAGGCAAAAGTGCGCCATGGCGACGTACGAAGCGCAAAAAACCGAGCTGTTCAAGACGCTTTAAAGCAAGCTATGTTATTTTCAGGCGCTAATGTTTCAAGTATTCAAAAAATGTCTCACGGCCTATTAATAGATGATCAAGTTAGCATTAATTCTGTCGGCGCTGTCAATTCTGTTGAAATTGTAGAAGAACGGCAAAGAGGTTCATTTATAAGCGTCACTATTCGCGCCGACATATTTCCTTCCGACCGCGAATGTTATGCATCAGAATTTGGCAAAAAAATCGCTATTACACAATTTCCAATTCAACACTGGCAAGATGCAAAAGTTGGCGAAATTTATGGATTAGAAAAAGAAGTTCCTAGGCAACTAATGAAAATGTTTCAAGCCGGTGCGAATACCATTTACCCAATTGCTTGGTTTGATAAAAAGCTAAATATAAATGCCGAATTTGAACAACAAGGTAAAGTGAGATATCAGCTAATCGATGCTGTAGCACAAAACGCAAATGCCCAATTTGTGATGTTCGGTCGCATTAGTGACATTTCCTTTGGCGATAAAACCAATTCTTTTAGTTTTTGGGAAGACGATCAGTTTGAACGTTACTTTACGATGGAGTTGATCATTGCTAACGCACTTACGCACGAAATTTTATACCAAAACAGATTCCATACGGCTGCCGACTGGACATTCGATCATAAAATGTCTGTAAACATTAGTAGTACTCAATTTTGGAACTCAGAATACGGTCACGCCATCAAAAGACTCTTAACTGAAATAAGAGATGATATCCATAGCAATTTAAATTGCCAAAAACTGCAAAGCAAAATATCTGGAATCAAGGATGGTGAGCAAATACAGATCAACATCGGTGCAGGTCAAGGCGTTGCTATAGGTCAAGAATATCGAGTCTCTTATCGTTCTGACACGATAGATGATTTGGGTAATCTATTAACCAATATCGTCATTAGTCCTTATAAAGTAAGAATTGTAAAAGTATACGAAAATTCAGCAATTGCTGAGTCTACAGACACCGACTTTATGAGTAATGTACAAATAAACGACATTATTGAATTGCAATCTTGGGATACAGACTGGTAAACGCTTAAATTAATTACTTTTTCATTAAAATTGTTTGTTTTATCAGAAATTACGATTAAGGTTATAATCAGTTAGGATGATAAATTAAGTTTGGAGTGTTTAATGGCTATAGATGGTATTTCCCAAATTGATGGATTTGATACTGGACTGGGAATAAAAAATTGCATGGATGATGAGTCGCTATATTTGTCTATTGTGGGAATGTACGTGACTCAATTGAAGCAAAATGTAATTGACCTTCAAGCACAATTCGATCTTTCAGACTGGGAAAGTTATGGAAAAACGTGCCATTCTATAAAAGGAGCCTCTGCCAGTGTTGGTGCTGTGAAAATTCAGCAAGAATCGTCAGTTTTAGAAGCAGCAGGAAAAAACTCAGACGAATTAACTATTTCAGATCTACATAGCGAATTTTTACAACTATTATCAACCACATACGAAGCACTCGAATCTTTGTAAAACGTTTAGTTACTCTCAGGGGACTGACTAGAAATACATTCCCCTTTGACTGAGCAATTTCAGCCCCTTCAATTTTTTTGTTCAAAATAAATTCCCCTATAAAATTTCACACCTGAGCAAATAACAAAATATGTTTTAGATTCGATATTAATCACTTAATTGCGGTGGGTGTCTTTGTTATTACTTCCATGTCGTTGGATGCCTGCCGTTTGAAGTTACAAAAAATCAGTGGGTGTCAACGTTAAAAGGTCAACTTCACAATCACTTAATATCGGTGGGGTCTTTGTTATGTTTGGTGGGTGTCTTTGTTATTATTAGATTCGATATTAATCACTTAATTGCGGTGGGTGTCTTTGTAATTGGATGTCTGCCGTTTGAAGTTGCAAAATATCAGTGGGTGTCAACGTTAAAAGGTCTCAACGTTAAAAGGTCCGCTTCACAATCACTTAATTAAGGTGGGTGTCTTTGTTATTACTTCCATGTCGTTGGATGTCTGCCGTTTGAAGTTACAAAAAATCAGTGGATGTCAACGTTAAATGTCTTTGTCGTTGGATGTCTGCCGTTTGAAGTTACAAAAAATCAGTGGATGTCAACGTTAAATGTCTTTGTCGTTGGATGTCTGCCGTTTGAAGTTACAAAAAATCAGTGGGTGTCAACGTTAAAAGGTCTCAACGTTAAAAGGTCTGCTTCACAATCACTTAATTAAGGTGGATGTATTTGTTATTACGGAGGCTGTCTTTGTTATTACTTCCATGTCGTTGGATGTCTGCCGTTTGAAATTGCAAAAAAATCGGTGGGTGTCTTTGTTATGGCATGTCAATTTAACATTTAATAAACACCCTTCGCTAGGCGTGTAAACTGAACTATTTACCTGTCAACAACGCAAGTTCCATTACCCGATCCATACCTTTTAATCAAAATACACGAACAAACATGAGATGGCAGTATGCATGGTAATAGTGAGAAAAATTCAAAATTTGCACAAACTCAGTGCACACAAGCACAAGCTTATTTTATCTTCAAAACCCCCACAAAAATAAATAGCGATACAAAACAGCAAGTTGCAAAAACAAAGGCCATAAATCCCCCTTAATTTTGTGTTGGTATTCTACTTGCAGTACCCAAGTCATCAAAACATAAAGGCTCATGCCTGCTTCGCTAGAAGCCAGAAGAAATTCTGATACCAATGAAGGTGGTCAAATCTGACCGGTAGTTTCAACGACGAAATTACAACGCTCTGTCTAGCTTTACTAAATTCTAAAATTAATAAAGGTTTCATTATGGGACAGCAAAAACTGATCGTCGTCGGCAATGGTATGGTGGGTCACAAATTCATTGAATCACTCATCGAACATCCAGACTATAAAAACTTCCACATCACAACATTTTCAGAAGAACCGCGTTTAGCTTATGACCGTGTGCAATTATCTTCATATTTTGAAGGTAAAACCGCAGACGATTTGATGTTAACGTCAGAAGATTATTACGATGAACACGGCGTTCAATTTATCATAAAAGACAAAATTGTCAGTATCGATAAAGCAGCCAAAACCGTTGTTACTGAAAGTGGTCGCAGCGAGTCTTATGACAAACTGATCCTAGCAACCGGCTCATTTCCGTTTGTCCCCCCTATTCCTGGAGGCGACGGCGAACACTGTCTTGTATACCGAACAATTGAAGACTTAGAGGCAATTACAGCTTCAGCAGGTCAGAGTAAATCTGCTGTTGTTATTGGTGGCGGTCTATTGGGTCTTGAATGTGCAAAAGCACTTGTTAACTTAAACTTAGAATCTCATGTTGTTGAATTTGCGCCTCGCTTAATGGCAGTTCAATTAGATGAAGGTGGCGGTACTCTACTTCGTTCTAAAATTGAAGCTATGGGGGTTCATGTCCATACAGAAAAGAATACAAAAGAAATCGTTCCCGGTGAAACAAGTCGCTACCGTATGAACTTTGCTGATGGGACTCATGTTGAAACCGACATGATTGTTTTCTCTGCTGGTATTCGTCCTCAGGATGAACTTGCTCGAAGTTCAGACATTGAAGTTGGTGAACGCGGTGGTATTGTCATCAACGACCAATGTTTAACGTCTGACAAAGATATCTACGCAATAGGCGAATGTGCGTTATGGAGCGGACGTATTTTTGGTCTTGTGGCGCCTGGCTATACAATGGCAAAAGCAGCTGTTTCTCATTTAACCGGTGGAGACGTTACTTTTACCGGCGCTGATATGAGTACAAAATTAAAATTAATGGGTGTTGATGTTGCCAGTATTGGTGACGCGCATGCTCGAACTGAAGGCGCTCAAACTTACACTTACATTAACGACGCTGAAGGCATTTATAAACGCCTTATTGTATCAAACGATAAATCCACACTATTAGGGGCTGTTTTAGTTGGCGACACTGAGGCGTACGGTACGTTGTTGCCAATGATGCTGGAAAAAATGCAACTCCCTGAAGCACCCGAGGTTTTCATATTACCTGCCATTGATGGTGAAGCAGGCGGTGCACTTGGCGTTAATGCCCTACCTGATTCCGCTCAAATTTGCTCATGTCATGACGTTTCAAAAGGCGATTTAATTGAAGCAATACAAGCAGGAGCAACAGATTTACCAAGCTTGAAAAGCTGTACTAAAGCGGGGACTGGCTGTGGCGGTTGTACAGCAATGGTTGGCCAGGTTTTAAATGCCGAACTTGAAAAAATGGGCGTTGAGGTTAATAACAACCTTTGTGAACATTTTGAATATTCTCGACAAGAATTGTTCGACATTATTCGTGCTAAAAGCATCAAAACGTTTGACCAGCTAATTGAAGAAGTAGGTTCAGGCTCTGGCTGTATGACGTGTAAACCTGCGGTAGGCTCTATGTTAGCGACTCATTGGAATGAATATATCCTTTCCGATGACAATATCCAATTACAAGATACCAACGATATATTCTTAGCCAACATGCAAAAAGACGGCACATATTCCGTTGTTCCAAGAATTGCAGCGGGTGAAATTACCCCACAAGGCCTAATGAAGTTAGGTGAAATTGGCGTTAAATACGACCTTTATACTAAAATTACCGGCGGACAAAGAATTGACTTTTTTGGCGCACAACTACACGAACTCCCATTAATTTGGGATGAATTGGTTGAAGCCGGATTTGAAACCGGTCATGCCTATGGCAAATCTTTACGTACTGTTAAATCTTGTGTCGGAAGTACTTGGTGTCGTTTCGGTATGATGGATTCTGTTTCCATGGCTGTTAACTTGGAAATGCGATACAAGGGTTTACGTTCTCCACATAAACTAAAAATGGGCGTTTCAGGCTGTACGAGAGAATGTGCTGAAGCGCAAAGCAAAGACATTGGGATCATCGCAACAGATAAAGGTTGGAACCTATATGTTTGTGGTAACGGCGGTATGAAACCTAGACACGCCGATTTATTCGCATCCGATTTAGATGATGCAACGCTAATAAAATATGTTGACCGAATTCTAATGTTCTATTGTCAGACAGCTGACCGCTTACAACGTACATCAGTCTGGATGGATAATATGGAAGGTGGTTTAGCGTATCTGAAATCAGTAGTCGTAGACGACAAACTCAATATTTGTGCTGATCTAGAAGCAAGCATGGAGCGTATTGTCGACACCTACGAATGTGAGTGGAAGAAAACACTCAACAACCCCGAACGTCTAAAACGATTTGCTCATTTTATTAACTCTGAAGCGACCGATGACCGTTTAGTTTATGAAGCTGACCGTGGTCAAAATAAGGCTCGCATCGCCTCTCCTGAACGAATTGCTAAAGCAAAAGGCAATGAAATTTCAGCGTTAGAAGTAGAATAAGGAACACAATAATGACGGAAGTAATTTGGGAAACAATTTGCAATGTCTCAGACATAAACAAAAACACTGGTGTGTGTGCACTCCATAATGGTGAACAAATAGCAATTTTTAAAGTCGGTAAATACGACGATCTTTTTGCAATTCAAAATTACGACCCAATTGGCAAGGCTAATGTTTTGTCTAGAGGAATTGTTGGTGATATTGAAGGTAAAATTGTAATTGCATCACCTTTGTATAAGCAACAATATTGTCTAATGACAGGTCGATGTATAGAAGAAGAATTAGAACTAAAAACCTACCAAGTTCGAAGTCACGATGGACAAGTTCAACTCCGTGTTTAAACGATAACACCTAACGAAAGCATAAGGCCAACGCGACGTTGGCCTTTTTTTATAGAAAAAATGCATCATTCTTCTTGATAAAACCACATTGAAAGTCCTTGTAAAAAAATAATGATACTGGGTAGACAAATAATTGGAACAACAACAAGATACCCAATTAGTGGAAGCTCAATAAAAAAGTTAATCCAAAATGATGCAAATAATCCAGCTACACCAATCAGTACATTAATCATTCTTGTTTTTTTCATATCAAATCCCTCTTTATTTTCAGTCTACCCACTTTAACTTTTTGACTTTCGCAGATTAAGTGTCATTATTGACTTAAAACAGGCTAATAGTGACAATCCAATTATTGTTAAATTAGGCGGAGGATATTGTGAAAAATATTGTATTATTTGCGGCAGATGGCGCGATGGCTTCTCAACTAACTGGCATCATTGATTTTTTTATGATCTGCAATCGATTTTGGCAAGTCACAAACAATCAAGATACCGATCTATTTACAGTCAACGTAATATCACCAAATGGAAATAATATTACTTGTGATGGCGGAATAGTCATTAACGCCACTTCGCTAAAAAATGTCGCTCTACCTTCAGCGGCTGTTATTGTTGGCGGTGTTTCTTATGACGATAAAACACTTACTAAATACTTAACAAAAATTTCCCCACTAAAACAAGATATTCTAAAGTGTGAAAAAAATGCGGTTCCAATAGCAACGTTTTGCAGTTCCACCTTTATTGCAGCTGAATTTGGCTTACTCAATGGAAAAAAGGCAACGACAGTTTGGTGGCTAGTCAAAATATTTACTCAAAAATATCCACAAGTTACTCTCCAGTTAGATGAATTAGTGGTTAGAGATAAAGCAATTTTTACTGCTGGGGCAACAACATCTTATTTAAGTTTGTGTTTAAAGCTAGTGGAGGAGTTATTTGATGGTCAACTTGCTGATCAAATATCTCGTCTTATGTTAATTGACCCAAACCGCTGTTCACAGCGCCCGTTTATGTTGCTAGATTTACCTGAGCGTCATCATGATGATCTAATCAAAAAAATCCAACAATGGATGATCCAAAACCTTTCTCAACCAATTAGCCTTGATTTACTTGCAGACAAATTTGCCACAACGAAGCGAACTCTAATAAGACGATTCAAAAAGGTACTAAATGATACCCCTATGAATTATTTACAAAAAATTAGAGTCGAGAGTGCAAAACGTTTATTGGAATGCAGTGGATTATCATTGGAACAAATCGTTTTAAAAGTCGGATATGAAGATGTTAGTTCTTTTAGAAAACTTTTTGTGGAATTAGTTGAATTAACACCAAGGGAATACAGAGAACGTTTTCAACAAAGTATAAATGCAAATATTATTGAGGGTTAATCTAGATTATAAACTGGGCAAGATCCTCGATAAGCTTATTCGATATAACGCAGATATAACGCAGACACCCACAGAAAAAATAAAGCAGACACCCACAGCAATTTTCCCTGCCACCTCCAGAACAAAATAACGCAGACACCCACCGCTTTTTTACTTGCCACCTCCAGAATAAAATAACGCAGACACCCACCGTAATTTTACCAGCCACCTCCAGAATAAAATAACGCAGACACCCACTGTAATTTTACCTGCCAACTCCAGAATAAAATAACGCAGACACCCACCGTAATTTTACCAGCCAACTCCAGAATAAAATAACGCAGACACCCACCGTAATTTTACCAGCCACCTCCAGAATAAAATAACGCAGACACCCATCGCAATTTTGCCTGCCTGCTCCAGAATAAAATAACGCAGACACCCACCGTAATTTTACCTGCCACCTCCAGAATAAAATAACGCAGACACCCATCGCTTTTTTACTTGCCACCCCCAGAATAAAATAACGAAAGTACACACCCACCGCGGTTTTATATTCAGAGTTCTAAAAACTCTAAACCGCATCGCAGTAACGTGGTCAAACCGCGCTTCAGAATATACATCACAATCATTCACGCATTAAGTTAATTTAACTAACGCGTTGATTTAAATGATTATTTCCGTGCATGAATGATTCATATTTGTGCAACCCAGTCTATTTCTATAGGGTTCACAACTAAAGCATTAAGATAACATGCTGTATTAAAAGGATTAATAATAATTGGCACTTATAATGCAATATTTAGAGAAATAAATCGCTTTCAGTGCTGGAAGTGAATACAGGCAAAGCAGCCACCGCTACGTTTAGATCTAACGAATCTAAATGTGCGGTGGTTTTTTTTTGCCTTTAAAAAAGTTTTCAAACAACTCAATAACTAAACAAATCGCTCTGAAAGACCAATACAACCAGAACAACTGTGGGATAAAAAATGACAACTAAAATCAAAAAAATAATAACGGCTGTTTATGGCACTGCAACTTTAGTCGCAATGTCATTAAGCTTTTCTGCAATTGCAGAATTAGGCTATCCAGAAAAAGAAGAACTTAAATTTGGTTTCATCAAACTAACCGACATGGCGCCAATCGCTGTTGCCTATGAAAACGGGTATTTTGAAGACGAAGGGCTTTACGTAACTATTGAAGCCCAAGCAAACTGGAAAGTATTACTAGATGGTGTAATCGACGGTCGATTAGACGGCGCACATATGTTGGCTGGTCAACCAATTGCAGCAACTATTGGATATGGAACAAAAGCTGAAATTATCACGCCTTTTTCGATGGACCTAAATGGTAACGCCATTACAGTCTCAAACGAAATTTGGGAACAAATGAAGCCAAATATTCCCAAAATGGCCGATGGTCGCCCTGTCCACCCGATAAAAGCAGATGCATTAAAACCTGTCATTGAGAAATATGCTGATGAAGGCAAACCTTTCAATATGGGCATGGTTTTCCCTGTTTCTACTCATAACTATGAATTACGTTATTGGCTCGCAGCAGGCGGTATACATCCAGGGTATTACGCCCCACATAAAGGAGATACTTCAGGAAAAATTGATGCACAAGCCTTGCTATCAGTAACTCCACCGCCTCAAATGCCAGCGACGTTAGAAGCAGGCACGATCTATGGTTACTGTGTTGGTGAACCTTGGAATCAACAAGCTGTATTTAAAGGCATTGGCGTACCTGTCGTAACAGATTATGAGATTTGGAAAGATAATCCTGAGAAGGTATTTGGTATTACAAAACAGTTCTCAGAAAAATATCCAAATACCACGATAAGACTAACTCGTGCACTAATTCGAGCTGCTATGTGGCTAGATGAAAACAATAATTCAAACCGACCTGCAGCGGTCAAAATTCTCTCTCAATCCAACTATGTTGGTGCTGACTACGACGTAATCGCAAATAGCATGACAGGAACGTTTGAATATGAAAAAGGAGACAAGCGTGCGGTTCCCGACTTCAATGTTTTCTTCCGCTATAACGCTACCTATCCGTATTTCTCAGACGCGATTTGGTATTTAACTCAAATGCGTCGCTGGGGTCAAATTAGCGATACAAAACCTGATAGCTGGTATTTCGATGTGGCGAAAAAAGTTTACCGCCCAGACATATATATGAAAGCCGTTAATTCCCTAATTGAAGAAAAGTTGGTTGACGCCAAAGAGTTTGAATCTTTAAAAGGTGAAGATGGATTTAGAGACCCTCAAACGCACTTTATCGATGGCATTGTTTATAACGGTAAACAACCAAATGACTACTTAACTAAGTTCGCTATTGGTTTAAAAGCAAACGATAAAATTTAGCCTATTAGGCAGCGGCTCCCAACGCTGCCTAACTAAAATTTTAAAACTATTAATAAAAATGAGACCGCTATGTCCAGTTTAATTAGCCAATTTATAACAAAGAAAAACGAAACAGTGATCAAAGCACAAATGCCCGCATATTTGGTCCACTTTCTACATGCCGTCACACTACCTATCGTTGGAATTTTGGTATTTTTGCTAATTTGGTCAGCCGCGGCGAACAACATTAATACTTCGTTAGGTAAGTTTCCTGGCCCGGTTGCAGTAAGTGAACAAATAGTAAATCTCTATAACGAACACAATGAATCAAGAAAAAAAGAAATCGCATTTTATGAACGTCAAGATAAAAGAAATGCTGCACGAATAGCGAAAGACCCAACTTATAATCCAAAAACACGTGCCTTTACTGGTAAAGAAACTTTTGTTGATCAAATTGGGACCAGTCTAATCACAGTGTTAAGTGGCTTTGTTTTGGCAGCAATCATTGCCATACCACTTGGTATTGCCATTGGTTTAAGTAAAGCCCTCAATACGGCTATAAACCCCGTGATCCAAATCTTTAAGCCGGTATCCCCATTAGCTTGGTTACCCCTAGTAACTATGGTGGTTAGCGCACTTTATGTTTCCCCAGATCCTATGGTTGCTAAATCCTTTTTAGTCTCGATGATCACCGTTACCCTTTGCTGTATTTGGCCGATGGTCATAAATACGTCCGTTGGCGTTGCATCTTTAGATAGTGACTGGATAAATGTCAGCCGAGTTCTAAGACTGCCTGCGTTAAAACATATTCAGAAAATCGTAATTCCAGCATCAATTCCCGCCATTTTTACCGGCATGCGCATGTCGCTAGGCATCGCTTGGATGGTATTAATTGCAGCGGAAATGCTAGCTCAGAACCCTGGTTTAGGAAAGTTTGTTTGGGACGAATTTCAAAACGGCAGTTCTGATTCACTGAGTCGAATTATGACTGCGGTTATAGTCATTGGACTTATCGGATTTATGCTCGACCGCACAATGATGCAGCTACAACGCATGTTGTCTTGGGATAAAACAAGCGAAGTTCGTTAGAACATAATTTGGAGAAAATATTATGAGTACATTGTTAGATATAAGTAAAATCGACATGGTTTTTCCAACACCAAAAGGCGACTTCACTGCTCTTAAAGACGTAGATTTAAAGATCAAAAAAGGTGAGTTTATTTCCCTTATTGGTCACTCTGGATGCGGTAAGTCTACGGTTCTAAATGTTGTTGCTGGTTTATATCAAGCTACATCTGGTGGCGTTATATTGAATGGTCGAGAAGTCAGTGAACCTGGCCCTGAACGGGCTGTTGTATTTCAAAATCATTCGTTGTTGCCTTGGCTTACTGCTTATCAAAATGTCGAATTAGCTGTGGACCAAGTTTTTGCAAAAAGTAAATCAGCGGCAGAGAAAAAAGACTGGATTGAGCATAACCTTCGATTAGTTCACATGGAACACGCAATGCATAAACGTCCCGATGAAATTTCAGGGGGAATGAAACAGCGGATAGGTATTGCTCGAGCCTTATCAATGCAACCAGAAGTTTTATTAATGGATGAACCATTTGGTGCACTAGACGCCTTAACCCGCGCTCATATGCAAGACTCTTTGATGGAAATACAGGATGAGCTCAACAACACCGTCATCATGATCACACACGATGTTGATGAAGCAGTTTTACTTTCAGATCGCATAGTGATGATGACAAACGGTCCTGCTGCAACTATTGGCGAAATACTTAATATTGACCTTGAACGCCCACGAGACCGTTTAGCACTTGCTAAAGACCCCAAATATAACGAATACCGCTCAGAAGTTTTAACGTTTCTATACGAGAAACAACGCAAAGTTGAAACTATTTCAACAAAACGTGACACAAAAAAAATAGCCAAAATTGAGCAGTCGACTAAATCAGCTACAGCTTAGTTTCTAAAAAATAAAAATTAAAATATATAACACTTTGATAATTTTAGGGAAAACAAATGAACAAAAAGATAATAGCAATATCTGTCATTGCGGCGGTTAGTACTGGTACTGCAAAAGCCGCAATTGAAACGGATTTAGGCACAGCATCTGTCGATTTTAGACTACGTTATGAAGGTGTTAGTCAAGACAATACACTTGAAGATGCATCGGCTTTAACGCTTCGTACTAAAGCAAACTTTAAAACTATCAGTAAACAAGGATTTTACGGATTTGTAGAGTTAGAAAATTCATTTGCGTTATTGGATGATTATAATGATACAAACGGAAATGGTGGCGAATTTTCTGTTGTTGCCGACCCAGAAACAACTGAAATAGATCAAGCATTTATTGGTTTCAAAACAGATAAATTGGACATAAAACTTGGCCGTCAAGTTATTACAATGGATAGCCACCGTTTTGTTGGCCATGTTGGTTGGAGACAAGATAAACAGACATTCGACGCAGTTTCAGCCTCGTTTAATGCCTCTGAAAAACTAAAACTGTCCTACGCTTATATCAGTAAACGTAACCGTATTTTCGCAGAAGAAAAAGACTTAGATTCTAGCGATCATTTGCTTAACGCGAGTTATAAAACAGAGTTTGGACAATTAACTGGATATGGGTATTTATTAGAGGTAGATAATGATACGAACAATGCGCTGAATACATTTGGCGCTCGATTCGAAGGAAAAGCTTCAGAAGTGTCTTATACCGTAGAGTTGGCTACCCAAACTGCAGAAGCTGGTGAATTAGAATACGACACGACATATATGTTAATTGAAGGCGGCACCAAATTAGGTTCTGTTAATGTAAAAGCTGGTTTTGAATCATTGGGTTCTGATGATGGCAATATGGGATTTTCGACGCCACTTGCAACCCTTCACAAATTTAACGGTTGGTCGGATCAATTTCTAGGCACTCCTTCAGTTGGCTTAAACGATATATATGCAACTGTTTCTGGAAGTGCCTCCTCGGGTAAGTGGGCAATTACTTTACATTCATATTCAGCAGCAGAAGCAAGTGATTCTATCGACGACCTTGGTTCTGAAATTAATGCCATTTATACGACAAAAATTGCCAATAAATTCCCAATAGGTATTAAGTATGCCAGCTATTCTGCTGGTGATATTAAAGTTGACACAAGTAAATTGTGGGTTTGGACTGGCTACACATTCTAAAACGAGTTTTACCGGAAGTGAGGGTGTTTCCTACTCACTTCCACTTTGATTATGGTGTTCATAATAACCCCATTCATTTTGATGTTTGGGGTTCTTTTTTACGCTTCTCGCCAAACCTACCCGCTCATTCCTTCTTATTTATGTAAAAACACCGAATATTGCATGGAAAATTGCTTGGAGAAATTGCTTGGACACCCACTCCAGTTTTACTTCTCAGAGCCAAACAAAATAACGCAGACACCCACTCCAGCTTTACCTCTCATAGCCAGATAAATAACTCAGACACAAACCGATAAGTTGCATGGACACCCACTGATAAGTTACATAGATAAATTGCGCAGACACCCACCGAAAAAATAACGTAGATAGAAAATAACGCAGACACCCACTCCAGCTTTACTTCTCAGAGCCAGATAAATAACTCAGACACAAACCGATAAGTTGCATGGACACCCACTGATAAGTTACATGGATAAATTGCGCAGACACCCACCGAAAAAAAAATTGCGCAGACACCCACCGAAAAAATAACGTAGACACCCACTCCAGCTTTACCTCTCATAGCCAGATAAATAACTCGGACACAAACCGATAAGTTACATGGACACCCACTGATAAGTTACATGGATAAATTGCGCAGACACCCACCGAAAAAATAACGCAGACACCCACTCCAGCTTTACCTCTCATAGCCAGATAAATAACTCAGACGCAAACCGATAAATTGCGTGGACACCCACTCCAGTTTTACTTCTCAAAGCCAAACAAAAAAAAATAACGCAGACACCCACTCCAGCTTTACCTCTCATAGCCAGATAAATAACTCAGACGCAAACCGATAAATTGCGTGGACACCCACTCCAGTTTTACTTCTCAAAGCCAAACAAAATAACGCAGACACCCACTCCAGCTTTACTTCTCAGAGCCAGATAAATAACTCAGACACAAACCGATAAGTTGCATGGACACCCACTCCAGTTTTACTTCTCAGAGCCAAACAAAATAACGCAGACACCCACTCCAGCTTTACTTCTCAGAGCCAGATAAATAACTCAGACATAAACCGATAAGTTACAGGGACACCCACTGAATCCAAAGAAGTTCTTAGTTCTTAGTTCTTAGTTCTTAGGTCTTAGGTCTTAGGAAGATTTTTCCGTCCAAAAACGACAAAACAGAGCCTAGGCTCTGTTTTTGGATAACTTTTCAAATGATTTTTAACTTAATATGTCTTTTTTGAGTTTCAACTAAAAAACCGCGATTTATCGCGACGCTCCCACAGTTGATTAGCCCTAATATGTGCTTCTTCAACACTGACTTGCTCTATCAAAACCAAATAACTTGTTAGTGTACCTAACACGGCTTGCTTACCGTATTCAGAATCGAGTTTGCCCTGCCACATTTGTTTGAGTTCAATTGGGTTTAGCTCTTTTGGTTTAATTTGCCAATTCTCTAGATACGCCGGGTATTCAACTTGTTTTTGTTCGCCATCAACAAACATAAATTGTACAAAAGGACGCTCTGGGTTTACCTCAACTTCACCGCCCTCTCCTCGAATACATGACATTTGTTTATCACCTAGAATTTCAGCAACCTTTGCGTGTCGCTCATCAAAGTGGCGATGAAAAACCCCATGATAACTGCTTTTTCCTTGACTAGGATTGAGGATCCTTGCCAAAGTATTTGCAGGCGATCGCAAGCTAAATAACTTACGCATTTGGATAAGTCTATCTAATGCCGGATTTACAACATCCAAATCCATGTAAGCAAAGCCATTTTCATCTAACATTTTGTTTGCTTGTATGGGATCTTTTGCAACAACTAAGCCTAAAGTTTCAAGTACTTCAGACAAATACAGCCTGTTTGACTCAGGTTCTTTAGTCCCATGCAGAAATACTCGTTTGCCATTTTGAGCCAAACACATTACCGCCAATAAAAACCAAGGTAAATGGCGTCTTTTACCGGCGTAACACCCTAAATCTAGGTCGACATCTAAATTGTTTAACCCCTCAAGGTTATACTCTCGACAGGCTTTAACAAATCCAGCTAACTCTTCGGCTGATTCTTCCCGCACCCGCAACAACATTAAAAACGCACCAGCTTGTTCTGGCTCTATCTCGTTCGCTAGAAATAGTTTGAATGCTTGATATGACTCATCCACAGACAAGTAACGTCCTGCGCGTTTGCCTCGACCAATAATTTTTATGTACTGACTAAATTCGTTCACTAAATTTAAGCTACTTGTTGTTGTTTCGACTGCGTTAGCAAATCGACATTGACGTTAGCCCTATAATTTATCGCGTCACCCACGACAATTAAAGCAGGACCGACAATATTTTCAGAATTTAATACATTACCGATACTTTTTAGATCAGAAACGTAGGTTTTATGTTCAGACGTTGTCCCTTGGTCGATGATGGCCATTGGTGTGTTGCTCGACTTACCGTGTGAAATAAGTTGCTGTGCGATGTGCTCAACCTTGTTTAACCCCATATAGAAGACGAGTGTATCGCTTGAGTCAGCGTAATTCTGCCAATCAGATTCTATATCTTCACTTTTAAAATGCGCGGTAATAAATCGTACCGAGTGGGCGCATTCGCGATGCGTTAAAGGTATACCAGACCATGCACCACATCCTGACGCAGCTGTAATACCTGGAACAATAGCAAAGTCGATATTTAGCTTTTGCAGATGCTCAACTTCTTCGGCCGCTCGACCAAATATGGAAGGGTCACCGCCTTTAAGTCGCACAACATTTTTGCCTTGTAGGGCAAATTCAGACATACGTTCACATATTTCCTGCTGCGTCATACTGTGGCGGCCACATTTTTTACCAACAAAAACGCGTTCCACATGTTTTGGGATCATATTGACAATTTCGGGACTAACCAACCAATCATATAAAACAACATCGGTTTCTTGAATTAAGCGGTATGCTTTAAGAGTCAATAATTCCGCATCACCTGGACCTGAGCCAACTAAATATACGTCGCCAATAGGCTTACGACCCGAGTTGTGTGCCGCTTTCTGTTTTGTCGTCCATTTTCCAGCATTCATTCTATTAAATGGAAAATTAAGTAAACGAAGCATAAAAGGTAAGTTAAATAGTTTAGTTGTTGTCATAAATACTCCGTTTATATCTCTAATACAGGAATGGCTTCAGATTCAAATCGACTCTGAGTTAATTGTGGCTGTCCATGTTGTTTGATCAGGGTTTTGAGTTCACTTTTACATGAACCGCAATTGGTGCCGCACTTCAAACGTTCGCCTAATTTTTCAACTGAGTTATCACCTTCACTTACTATCGCGTCGACAATTTGATTTTCGCCGACTTTATAACAGCTACATATCGTTTTGCCGTTGATAAAATCAGCGCCAGGCACTGCACGTAGCACTCGATTTATTTGTTCAGCTGACACTTCTTCTTGTTGAAAAAGACTATCAACCCAGTCGCTGTTTATTTCCGTTTTGTATTGCGCGAAAAACCCAACAAAAACCAAACGGTTATCTTTAATACATAAAGCAGTTGCAATACCGCTTTGGCTATTTTCAAAATAACTCCAATTGCCTTCAATAGCCGTTAAATCTCGACTCCAGAACATTGGGCCTTCTATTTTATTAGCTGTCGCGCAGGCATATTCAAAGCCAGAGTGAATAGTGTTTTTTGCCCAATAATCAGACTCAATAAGCACCTCTTCCAAACAAAACAATTGCATGAATTGACCCACAGGTGCTTTTTCAATATTCGCTACGGTGAACTTACTTTCAGGTTGCCCTGAGATAGGATCTACAAACGAACCATATAGTTTGGCGATATTTGCAGTTGGCGCACTCAGCTTATTCCAATGAATTGGCGTAAAGAGTTGCCCGACTTTGAGGCCATCATCAACTTTCACTGGCACTAAAACCTCACCAAACTCGCTCGTCACCTTCACTAAGTTGCCGTCGGTTAAACCTTCCTTTGTTAAGTCTGTGCTGTGCATTGCGATAAAAGGTTCTTTTGTGTGTTTAGCCAAAGAAGCTGATTTACCTGTACGTGTCATCGTATGCCAATGGTCTCGAACTCTTCCTGAATTCACGCCATAGGGGTATAACGCACTCGCTTTTTGTTGTGGCAATTTGGCTTCAACAGCGACAAAATTGGCTTTGCCACTTGGTGTATAAAATGTATTGTCGGCAAATATATGCTGACAACCATTTGGATATCTTGTGTTAACTGGCCATTGAACGGGCTGTAATGCGTCATACTCAGCTTCACTTAAAGACGCTAATCCGGAAATATCAAAGTCGCGGACAGCGTAACTTTCAGACCCATTTTTGTAGCCAGATAAGCCTGCATGTTCGACAAATATTTCAGCTGGGTGTTGATAAGTAAATGCGTCTTCAAAACCCATTTTTACCGCAATATCTGAAATGATCTGCCAATCGTGACGAGTTTCACCTGGGGCTGCTAAAATGCCTCGTTGACGTGAAATACGTCGTTCTGAATTAGTGACAGTACCATCTTTCTCGCCCCACGTTGTCGCTGGTAATTTAACATCTGCAAAGTCCATAGTATCTGTATCTGCCATGCAATCAGATACAACGACTAATTCGCAGGTTTTAAGTGCAGTTTCAATTTCGTTTCGATTTGGCAGACTCACCATGGGATTGGTGGCCATAATCCAGACGGCTTTAATTTCACCTTTAGCCATTTTATCAAACATTTCCACCGCTTTAGGGCCATGTTCGTTACATATAGTAGGTGAGTCCCAATAACTTTGTACTAAATCACGATGACTTTCATCTTCGATATTCATATGAGCGGCTAACATATTTGCTAATCCACCAACTTCTCTGCCGCCCATTGCATTAGGTTGTCCAGTAATTGAAAATGGACCGGAGCCCAAATGTCCCAACTTACCAGTCACCAAATGACAATTAATAATGGCATTACATTTATCCACCCCTTGGCTTGATTGATTAACACCTTGTGAATAAAACGTTACCGCTGTTGGCGTTTTGCAAAAGGCATTAAAAAAAAGTAGGAGATCACTTTCTTGAAGCTCACAGAAGGTAGCTGTTGTTGCCACTGTCCACGACGAAACAGACACAGCTGTAAGGTCAAAACCTTCACAATAGCGCTCTACATAATCCCTATTCACCCCACCATTATTAATGATGTAATTAAGCATCCCCATAAACAATGCGACATCTGTACCCGGTTTAACCGGTAAAAACAGATCTGCTAATTCAGCCGTCGCACTACGTCTTGGGTCAATAACCACTACTTTCATATTTGGGTTGTCTTTTTTGGCCTGTTCCATTCGCTGAAATAAAATGGGGTGAGTCCATGCTGCGTTTGATCCGACCAAAATAAGTAAGTCTGTTGCGGATAAGTCTTCATAGCTGCATGGCACCGTATCTGAACCAAATGCACGTTTATAGCCTGCAACGGCAGATGACATACATAATCGAGAGTTTGTATCGATATTTGCTGAGCCGATATAACCTTTCATTAGCTTATTTGCGACGTAATAGTCTTCCGTTAAAATTTGACCAGATACATAGAAAGCAACGGCTTGTGGACCGTGTTCAGCAATAATTTGCTTAAATTTGTTAGCAACAACGTCTGTGGCATGGTCCCAGGTGGTACGTTCTCCATTTACTTCTGGGTACAATAACCGACCTTCCAAATCCGTAGTTTCAGCTAAATTAGACCCTTTTACACAAAGCTTACCGAAGTTCGCCTGATGCTGTTTGCTGCCACTTACTGCAGTTAACTGACCGTTAACAATAGTTGCATCCACACCACAACCAACCCCGCAGTATGGGCAAGTAGTTTGGCAAACTTTCTGTTCAAATTGTTGTACTGACATTTTTTACTCACAAAAAAGGCGCGACGGTTTTCACCGTAGCGCCTTTGCTTAATTTTATTAGCTTCTCAACACTGAGAAGTCGAGGTCGAAGTGTTGTTTTCGACGTCTTGAAAATTATTTTATATTCTATGTACTCAAAATTTATACATTTATATAAACAAGTTACGTGCCAGCATCTGCTTTATTCTTTATTCTCTACAAGCCACTGTAAATACTGGAGTTTAGGGCACTATAGGTAAAGGTGACTTTGTTCAAGACAGAAAAAAACGCACTACTTGGGTGCGTTTTTTTATCATCACTTATTAGCTTCACCTAAATGGTTCAACTGTTCCGTAAGGCCAACATCGATTCATATAAGTCATTTCGATAAACATTATTAACAACTTCATTAAGTTGGGTATCTGTCCAATCGCCTAACTGCCCTGCACCTTTCATTTTCTCTATCAAGAACATGCCTTGCTCAACAATCGGTTGATTGGTATTACTCCGAAAAAACTGATTGTAGCCAGGTATATCTCTTGGTGGTGCTCCTTTCGCGGTAATACAACTACCAATCAAACTTGGCGCGATTACATCAACGGGCGCATCTAAATATTGTTGCAGGATAATGGCTGTTTCAAATCGATTTGCAACTGACTCTAACCATTCGCAAGCTTGTTGTACTGCAGCGAGTAATGCCAAATAGGTATTGGGGTTAGTCTCTTGCCATTCCTTAGTTACGGCCAACACTTTTTCCGGGGCTTCCTGCCATATGTCACTCGAAGTCGTGACTGTTTCGCCAATACCACCTCGAACCGCTTGGGCGTTCCACGGAGTACCGACACAAAAACCATCGATGTCATTATTTTGCAATGCCGTGGTCATACTTGTCGGTGGAATAATGATCAATTCAACATCTTTGTTAGGTGTAATATCACCTGATATCAACCAATCTCTTAGTTGATAAAAATGACAAGAGTAAGGGTAAACAGACGCTATTTTTAATACCTCACCCGACTGGTCTATGACCCTTTTAAGCCACTTCGCTTCAAGCGGCAGTGGTGGTGTTATTCCGTTATTTAACTCCCTAACTTTATCCATCAAAGCTGTCGATAACGTTACACCGTTACCATTCATACTCAAGTTAAAGGCATTAATGACGTCACATTTTGGTCCATTTAAACCTAACGAACTAGCAATTGGCATCGGTGCTAAGACCTGCGCCGCGTCTAATAAACCAGCGTTTAACCTATCTCTTACCGTCGCCCAAGAATATTGAACATGCAATGAAACATCTAATCCCCATTGTTCAAAATAACCTAGGTGTTTCGCCATCACTAAGGGGGCACAGTCGGTTAATGCCACTATTCCAATATCAAGTTGGGTTTGTTCTAAATGCGTTTGTGAACTCATGTTATTTACCTCCGCCTATCAACTGCATCATGGAGATTAGGTTCTTTGCTACGTCTTCCATCTTCTGTCCATTATCCATCGCCATTTTTCGAATCGCAGAATAAGCCTGTTGCTCGCTCATACCTTGCTTTTCAATTAATAGTGCTTTGGCTTGATCAACCCACTTTCTCGACTGCAATTTCCGTTTGGCATCTGTTAATTCGGCCTTTAGCCCCTGAAACTCATTAAAACGAGCGACCGCGACATCGAGAATAAATTTGGCTCTATCGGGATTTGTTTCACCTGAAACATAAGCACTAACACCAGCTTTAATGCTGTCTCGCATTAAGTCCGGTTGGTCTTTTTCAGAAAACATAACAATGGGCTTTGGGTTAAATTCAGATATCGTACTCAAACTTTCAATTGTGTCGCGATTAGGTGATTCAATATCAATTAGAATGATGTCAGGCTCGGTATTTTCAACTTCCCTTAAAAGTGAGGCACTCGTGTGAGCTAAGTGTTTCACGACATAAGGAGAACCTGCCAGCGCTGCCCGGAAACTTTCCGCGCGTTCCATGTCATCGTCAATGACTAACACGGTTAACGTGTTTGTTGTTTTATTTTTAGTAGCCATAGTGAGATGTGTTACTTTGTTAATTGTGATCGCGAGTAATGCTTCAATATTTGCACCAGATAGGCAGGTTTCTTTGAGATCTGCTGTAACCTGCTATTTTATTGATGTTGGCATGTTATGAGTCGTTTTTATCAAACGCATGCAAAACACTTGCACCACAACGGATGCACCACAATAGGAATACGTCCCCAATTTGACGCAACGTTTGCTTTTGTATTAGTTTGGTTATTTTTCTATCCCTTACACACCCTAGGTTTAGTCAATTACATCTTCTGGTATGGAAGTTGAAGGCACCAACTGATTAACGTTTACGCGCCATGGTTGTTATAAGTAATTGTAAAAAAGACCGGAAATGAATTCCGTTAAAAATTCGTTTTCTGCGATAATAAAATCTAGGCTATCTCATTCGCGAAGAAATACAGTAGTACTGGTATTACAAAGGCAGTGCTATTAGAGTAGAAATACAGAAGCGCGAATTAACAGAGCCCTGTGGTCCCAAAGTTACGACAAACAAAATTTGAAAAAGAAGTGAAAATGAAACGGTTAAATTCCCCAGTATGTTGATAGATAGTTACCAAAGACAGTTCCATTATTTGCGACTATCGATAACCGACGTCTGTAATTTCAAATGCGACTACTGTTTACCGGATGGATACGATTGCAGTAATCCGCGGGAGTTTTTAACAATAGACGAAATAAAAAGGTTAGTAACGGCCTTTGCAGAGCTGGGTGTCAGTAAGGTAAGGATCACCGGTGGCGAGCCAGGATTGCGAAAAGATCTTGCTGAGATCATTCGCGTTGTAAAAAACGTCGACGGTGTTGATACCGTGGCATTGACCACAAACGGCTACAATCTCGAAACCCAAATAGAAAATTGGGTCGATGCTGGATTAGATTCTCTAAACGTCAGTATTGATAGTTTAAAGTCAGACACCTTTAGACTCATAACAGGCAGTAATAAACACCAGTCCATTCTAAAAGGTATCGACAAAGCAATCTCGTTGGGCGTTAAAAATGTAAAAGTTAATGCCGTATTGCTTAAACAGTTTAATGAAAACGAATTAACCGACTTTTTGCAGTGGATAAAATTTAAACCCCTGAGCTTAAGATTAATTGAGCTGATGGAAACCGGTGACAATAAAACGTATTTTGCCAAGCAGCATGTCAATGGCGAGCAACTTAAGAACAAAATTGAAAATGATGGGTGGTTACCAATTGTTAAATCTAAAGTTGCAGGCCCCGCGTTAGAATATTGTCATCCTGATTTTCAGGGTAAAATTGGTTTTATATTGCCATACAGCAAAGACTTTTGCGCAAGTTGCAATCGTCTTCGAGTTTCTTCGGTAGGTAATTTACATAAATGTTTATTTGCCGAAGAAGGCCTTAACTTTAGACATCTGTTGCAATCAAGCAGTCAATTGTCACAACTTAAAGTTTGGTTACAAACACAATTAGACGACAAAAAAGAAACGCATTTTTTACAAGACAATAAAACCGGTGCTACAAAACACCTCGCAATGTTAGGTGGCTAAGTCGCTCTTAAACCTCACTTTATTCGACTGAGCGTTGGCATTAATTTGCTGTTTTTATAGTGCTAACGTGCCGTTGAGTATGTATTGTCTTAATGCATATAAATCATTTGGTAAAATCAATATTGGAACCGTTTAATGTCTCATTCAGAATTTATTGGTGTTGTCATGTCAGGAGGCAAGTCTCAACGGATGGGGACCAATAAAGCCTTATTAGAGCGTCATGGTAAAACCATGGCGGACTTTACCGCAGAGTGTCTTACCACAGCTGGAGCTCGGCAGGTTTTGCATTCTGTCCCATTTGGCTTTGAAACAGTTGCCTCTAATCAAATCGCCGACATAACGTCTTCGTTAGGCCCACTTGGTGGCATATTGTCGATCTTAGACTATGCAATCAATCAAGATATCAAAACCAACTTCCTATTTGTTCCTGTCGACTTACCTTTGCTCAAACCACAAACGTTAACTCAATTGGCCCAGTACTCATTAATAAATGAAAATGCCGTGACATTTCATCGACAACCACTACCCGTTTTGATCCGGCCATCTTTAGACATACTTAAAACGTTAATTGAAATAACCGATACTCAGAAAAATTTATCTATGTTTCACTTTTTAGACAAAATAAATGCAGAAGCAATAAAATTAGAAGATGTTGACGTATTGTATAATTCCAACAGACCTGAAGAGTGGCAAGCGGCATTAGCAAAGTTAAAAAGCTAACCACGTTTGTAACGTATATTTTAATACAAATTTTTAATACAAGGATTGCACAATTTACCTATTAGAGCAGTCTATCGTCACAAAGAAGAGCTTCTCGACAATCTACATATCAACCAAAAATTGCTTAATGACATCTTTGTAATTACGGCTTACTTTTACCTGATCATATTCTCCTAACTGCAGAAAAAACTCACCTTTAGTATGCGGTGTTACTTTTTTAATATACGTTAAGTTTACAATAGTAGAGCGGTGTACTCGTTTAAATATTGTCGGATCTAATTCCTCTAGCAATTGTTTTAACGTACTGCGTTTTATGTGTGTAACACCACCAGCATGAAGACATACGTAATCCCCGGCGGCGTCGACCCACTCTATCTCCGACTGTTTTAACAGGGTGATATCGCCTCGGTCTTTGATCAGGACTTTACGCTCTAGGTTAGGGTTGTTTTTAGCGGCACGAGCTAAATCTTCTTCTGTCATCGAATCATCATCACGAAATGAATCAATAGCACTTATAATCCGATTTTTACCGTCTTTTTCTTCACTTAATATTCGTTCTTGCACTCGCATTACTGCCAGCTGTAAACGTTCTAAATCTAGCGGTTTTAATATGTAGTCAACAGCATGGACGTCGAAAGCATCAATAGCATATTGTTCGTAAGCGGTTGTGAATACAATAAGTGGCATAACGTCTGTTTGTAATTTTTTAATAACACCAAAACCATCTATTCCCGGCATCTGAATATCGAGAAAAACCAAATCTGGACTTTTTTCCATTATCACTTCGATGGCTTGGCGCCCATTTGAGCACTCGCCTATTATGTCGATATTGTCGATTTTGCTTAGCTTCGAACGCAGGATCTGCAGGGCTAACGGCTCGTCATCAACAATCAATGTAGTGATTTTTTTCATATGCTCTGTTCCATCTATGCCATTGGTTCATAGGGTATGGTTATTATTGTTGTAAGCCCACCAGACGATTTGGATTCGAGCTCAAATTTGTAGTTATTGTCGTAAATAACTTTTAATCGTTCGTCGATATTTCTTAATCCAACACCTCGGCTTTGCTTGAAGTCCACTTTACTCTTAGACGCCTGACGACCGACTTCTGGTCCAGCCCCAGTATCGCTCATTTCGAGGATCAGTTTATCGTTTTGAATGTAAGATTTTAAACTTATCGTACCGCCTTCTTCATTCTGAGCAATAACGTGTTTCATCGAATTTTCAATAATGGGCTGAATTAATAGGCTAGGTACCAAAGCCAATTTTGAGTTTTCACTCACATTGAAGTCGAGTTTTAAGCGCTCGCCAAAGCGTGTTTTTTCAATTTCCAAATACAATTTTAGCGCATTAAGCTCTTTGTCTAAAGGCAGTTTAGTGTCTGGATTGTTATCTAATGAATAACGTAAGAACTTACTTAATTGCACCGTCATTTTTTGTGCTTGTTCTGATGCTTCAACTTCGATTAGGGAGTTTATTGCATTGAGCGTATTACATAAAAAGTGAGGGTTTAACTGATATCGCAACATCTTAATTTTGGCGTCTCGTGCAACACTTTGTGCGGTTAAACGCTTTAATTGCTCTTCACGAGCTTCGGCCTCTGCCCGTAACATAATTCGATGTTCTTCTTCGAGTAATTGATAATAACGCAATCCATGAAAAATACTTACCCAACATAAAAAGATAAAAATACTGCCAAAATACCAACCGCCAAAATCTCGCCAAACGCCACCTTCGTTCGTCATAAACATGTAGGTTTCAATTCGAATTGCGGTCCAAATGGCAGCCACGAGCATGATCCAAATAAAACCAACCGTTAACCTAATAGAGGCGGGTTTATTCCATACACTCATAAACACTTTGTACAAGGGAATCGAAACAATAAACCCAACAATACCTTGCAGCAAAGTATGGCCAACATAAATTAAATTGAGTTGTGCATACCAAAGCGTTAGCGTGAACAGACTGATAATACAAAGAAAAGCCCAAAAGCCTACCTGCATTACCCAAAATTGCGACATTCTTGTTTTTATCATAGCGCCATTACGTTTTAAAACAGTCGGTTAAACCTAGCACACCATGTATTACTTGCCTATGTTAACCCGTTTATTCACGGTCAATAGTTGTAAATTTTAGAACCACCAAAGAAACGACATTAACCTCAATAAATAGCATTACAATTAAAATCAGACAAAGTGGACATTTTTAACGGCCAGTGCGACCGCGATAACTTATTGGAGCTAATGGTCATTTAACCCAAATTCAGCGGTCCAAAAAACAACGCAGACACCCACCCCAGTTTCACCAGCCCAAGCCCGGAAAACAACGTAGACACCCACCCTAGTTTTCCCTGTCAAAGCCTGAAAAACGACGCAGACACCCACCCTAGTTTTCCCTATCAAAGTCTGGAAAACAACGAAGACACCCACCCCTGTTTTCCCTGTCAAAGCCTGAAAAACAACGCAGACACCCACCCTAGTTTCACCAGCCCAAGCCTGGAAAACAACGTAGACACCCACCCTAGTTTTCCCTGTCAAAGCCTGAAAAACAACGCAGACACGCACCCCAGTTTTAATTGCCCAAGCCTGAAAAACAACGTAGACACCCACCTCAGTTTCACCTGCCCAAGCCTGAGAAACAACGTAGACACCCACCTCAGTTTCACCTGCCCAAGCCTGAGAAACAACGCAGACACCCACCCTAGTTTTCCCTGTCAAAGCCTAAAGAAAAACAACGTAGACACCCCCCCCCAGTTTTCCCCTGTCAAAGCCAGAAAAGTAATGTCATTTACTTAGAACAAAACGTAAAAAGGCCGCTACAACAACTGCAGCGGCCTTTAGCGTTACAACTTAGACAACATTAGAAGCTGTATCTAGCACCAACTACGTAACGTGTACCGTATTGTCGAGCGTATAAAAATTGCTCTTCGTATCGGCCAAAACCTTGTTCGGTTTCATTGTTCAAGTTTACGCCATCAAAGAAGACCGTAAACTGCTCAGTTACGTCATAATTCACGCTGATATCCCATTGGCCAAATTCTTTCGCAAATTGTGGTGGAACATCTGACGAACCTTGAGATTGGCCTTGACCAATCAAGTACTCATCACGCCATGAATATGTAGTTTTAACCGACAAACCGTCTTTTTCATAAAACAGTTGGAAGTTAGCTGAGTTACTTAAACCTGGTAACACGGCTTGGATTTCAAGTAATTCAGGATCATATTCAACGTCACCGTCAACAAATGTCGAGTTGAACGCAAAACCATAGCCTGATTCTCCAAATACGTGCTGCACCGCAAATTCCAAACCATATACAGAACGTTCGTCCACGTTTTCAGGTGAACTGATTGTCCACGTTACTAATGGATCGGTTGCTGGATCGGGTTCGATTACGCCATCTAGGTTGCCATTGTTATTGGCTAACATCTGCTGAAAAATTGCACTGTCAGTCGCTTGTTCGCCACGCGCTTCTATTTGGCCTACCGCGGCATTCCAGCGGTCACCTAAATAGATGTCGTGAATACCATCAATCGTGATCTCAACTTGTGAGTTATCAATCCATTTATCCACTTCTTTAGCAAATAGGCCAAGAGACAAATAATTTGCATCGTCGTAATAATATTCGAATGACACATCTACGTTGGTTGATTGGTATGGTTCTAAGTTAGGGTTACCTCTGCCACCGGTGCGCGCACCAATTTTAGGGCTACCCGAGACCGAAAACGAACCTAATAAATTGCCTAAACCAGGGCGTGTAATGGTTTTACCCATCGACATACGACCGACCAACTCATCAGTTAAATCAACTTTGATGTCTAACATAGGTAAAATAAGGTCGTATTCACCGGTGTAGGTAACTTCTTCTAATTCTGGTTTAAAGTCAGTTATCCACTCAGACGCCGCAACCCAATTTACCTGCAATGGAATTTGGCTTTCTGAAGGACTAACCACTTCGGTTTTTTCATAACGAATACCAGCATTTAGTTGGACAGGGAAATCTCCAACTTCAAGATCCCATTCTGTCTGCAAATAAAAGCTTGTTGTTGTTTCTTCAACTAACGATTGTGGAACAGATCCACTGTAATAGGCATCTGGTACATAAGCATTCGCCCCTAACACATCTTCAGTCAACACCGCGGTTTGTCTCGCAACTGCTTCGTCAAAGTCGTATGTGTAATAATATCCTGGGGTTAAATCACTGCCACCACCGTCAAACTGGTCGAGGAAATTTCCCGTATCGTGTCTAACAAACATATCGTCTGGCAACATTTCAACAAAACTAGGATCAAACCCTGGTCCACCACGCAGTCCACTCCAAGCAGACGAACCGCTCATGGTTTGTGTGGTGCTTGAAACGCCTGCTTTAACATACGCTAGAGATGAGTTATATGGGTTAGCCCAGGTTGAGTGCAATTGAAATTGCTGCACAGTAGACTCACCTGGATTATGTAAAAATTGACTGAAGTTAGAGTCAATTTCACTCGGCAGTATTTCATTTGTACCGTTTTTCCAAAGTATATTTACGCTTGGGATTTCACCTTCACGATAATCATAAATTTTAGATGCTAATTGGTCCGAACCCAAAATAACCTGACCCGAGTTACCGCTGCCTTTATCTGCGCCATTATCTATTTCAGTGATGGAGTCGTGGTAATCCAATTCGATATGCAAATCGTCTGTTAATTGCCAATCGAAATTAATACCGAATGAACTAGACTTAACTTCGGTAGTATCTTTGCTCGCGCTAAATGAACCGTCGTCACCACTAATATCAGCATAAATAGCCGTACCATTGCTATCAAGTTCATAGCTGTTGATATTGGCACCAAAGTTGTTCCAAATCCCCCAACCAATAGATTCGGTCGCGGTCACAGCATTGGTTGCTGTGTAATCCGTTGTAATAACAAAGTCGTCATTGACTGCATATTGCAAAGTAAGTTGACCATTCGTGCGGGCGCGACGAACGTCGGCAATACCGTAGTTCATGTCTTTGGCAAAATAGTGATTACCAATCCGATTACCTTCACTGTCCATAGGACGAGGGTCAATAACCTTGTCATCATCTAATGTTGGGAGGCCTACATTGGCCTGCCAACCTTGAATGTTGGCTTCTTGCTTTTGAAAGTCACGTCGATGGTGAGAAACAGACAGGGCAACACCAAAGGTTTCGTCTAAAAACGTATTGCTGTAGATGCCACCAAATTCTGGCGTAATATCATCTCCAGCCACGTTTGAAGAGTCGTAAATACCTTTACCCATCAAGCTAAATTTCTCGCCTGGTGATTGTAAAGGTTTAACCGTAACAATATTAACGGTTGCCCCTAAACCACCGGTAGGCACTTCTGCCCGAGCCGTTTTTTGAACTTCTAGTGCACTTACACCTTCTGACGACAAGTTTTCAAAGCTAAACGAACGGGTAAAACCGGTACCCGGCATTTGTCTGCCATTAAGCGTGATTAAGTTAAACTCAGGGCCAAAACCACGAACCGTGATCTGACTTCCTTCGCCATTTGACCGACTAATAGATACGCCAGTAATACGGCCTAAGGATTCAGCTAGGTTCGTATCCGGAAATTTACCCATTTCTTCGGCAGAAATTGCATCAACAACCCCTGAACTGTCTCGCTTTAGATCCATTGATCGAATTAAGCTACCTCGGATCCCTTTGACCTGAATGACTTCAATTTCGTCGTCGGCAATTTTGTCATCTTCGGCTGCAAAACTTGGAAGCACAACAGCTGTACCAAGGATAATGGCCAATGACGACGCCAATTTGTTCTTTTTAAAGTTAAGTGATTTCATAACTTCTCTTCTAATAATTTGTTTACTGAACAACTAAAACTCATTTGGTTGAAAACATTGATAAATAGTTTTAGTTCACTTTTATTAAGGGCAAGCTCACTCACCCTTATTTCCATGTAAATCCCAGCTATTGCTGAACCATGACGCTGACATTATCCAACTGCACTTGGCCAACGGCCGCGCCCATGTCGAAAAATACGCGACTGGTATCATCACCAAAGCCGGTCGTAGTAATCGTATACGTGTAAGTTGTCCAGTCTGGCGTTAGCGTTAACGTTTCAACGACATTAGTCCAAGGTTCATGATCCAAACCAAGCCCTGCCATTATTTCTCTGGAGTCGTCTGATCGCGCGTCAAATTTCAATAAATACGTCGTACCTGGCACCAAGGTCATGGACTGCTTTAAGCTAACGTCCCAAGGGTTACCAGCTGCGGCTATATCAGCACTGAAGATGCCACCACCAACACTTGCCGCCATACCATCTGTTCCGCCCCAACCGGTTGCTGAGTCAAAACCACCGTTTATTAATAATTCGCCACCTGCAGTACCACCAGTGCCGCCACCGCTTCCTGTACCACTGCCGTCATCAACGATTTTCACGCTAATGTTGTCCAATTGAACCTCGCCCGTCGCGGCGCCTAAGTCAAAGAACACTCGGCTTGCATCATCGCCAAAACCGGTCGTGGTTATCGTAAACGTGTAGGTTGTCCAATCTGGCGTTAGGGTCAACGTTTCAACAACATTGGTCCAAGGATCATGGTCTAAACCAAGTCCAGCCATTATTTCTCTAGAATCAGTAGAACGTGCATCAAAGGTCAATGTGTAAGTCGTATTCGGAACCAAGGTCATGTTTTGCTTTAAGCTCACATCCCATGGGTTTCCAGCCGCGGCGATATTGGCACTGAATATTCCATTACTAATGCTTGCTGCCATTCCGTCAGTTCCGCCCCAACTTGCTGCAGAGTCAAAACCACCATTGGCGACGATCTCTTCGCCTGGAGTTGTTACGACAGTACCGCCACCATTTCCTGAGCCCTCACCGACAAGTTGAACACTGACGTTATCAAGTTGAACTTCGCCTACGGCTGCCCCAAGGTCAAACAACACGCGACTATTGTCATCACCAAATCCAACGGTTGTGATAGTGACCATATAAGTTGTCCACTCATTAGTCAGCGTCACTGTTTCGACAACATTGGTCCAAGGATCATGGTCAAGACCAAGTCCGGCGATAATGTCGCGAGCATCGTCTGAACGTGCATCAAACTTCAAGACATAAGTGCGGTCGGCAATTAAAGTCATATTTTGCTTTAAACTCACGTCCCATGGATTTCCAGCGACTGCAACATCCGCAGTGAATATGCCGTTAGATATGCTGTCCACCATTCCGTCGGTGCCGCCCCAATTTGCAGAACTGTCGAACATGCCATTGAGGATAAGCTCCTCTCCATTGCCTTTTTGCTCTGAAATATCATTTGAAATGTCATCATCAGACGGGATACCAAAATAAATATTGTCTACTCGGTAAACTGCGCCGGTACCATTGCCCCAACTTGGGAAGATCATAACAATATCAATAGCGGTCAAATCTAAACCGGCAGACGCTAATTCTATTAGTGGAAAAGTATATGCTTGCCATTCACCAAGTACTGGTGTTTCGCCTTGTTTGCTTGTTGTCAGCTCAACCTCTGCAGCGGTGTTCCCACCGGCACTTTCTAACTTTAATAACCAGCTTGTTTCACCATTGTCTGGCATTGTGACCACTTTCATGTCGAAACGTAAAACACCTTCGTTGATATAATCATCAACATCTGCGACGCCTCCGGTATCTCGACCAAAAAATCCTACGACAGTGCCACCATCACTACCTTCACCTATGGTAAATTCAACAACACTGCCATGCTCAGCATCATCTTCGGCTTCAACTTGAGGTAAAAATGCACAGCAGTCCCATAATCTCCAAGCACTGTTTACTGCGTCTTGGTAAAGAGTATATGCACGGTCATAAACGGTATTATCTGGTCCTTTCACGTCACCTGTGCCGCCGTCAACCGGGCCAGAACTATGTATCTTAAAATTATCTAAACGAAATATTGCGCCATCGCCTTGTCCCCAGGCAGGAAAAACCAACACAACGTCAATTGCAGAGACATCAAATCCATCTTCAACAAGTGGACCTAGAGGAAGTTTGTAGTGAACCCATTCATTTAGAATGGGACTATCTGTTAAACGAATTTCGTCGGCTGTACCGCCTAATGCCGTTCCGCCATTTGATTCAATTTTTAAGTACCAAGGTGCGTTAGGATTTGATGGTGGGGACATTAACTTTAAATCAAACTCGATTACGCCAGATTGTGAAAGTGAACTGCCGTCAAAAGGATAACCAGAACCACCTTGATCAGACCGCACATTAAATCCAACAACGGCTGCTCCCGTTATATGAAACTCAGCGACATTGCCATGTTCATCATCATCTTGCACCACCATTGGTACAGCGTCACTCTCACCATCAGCAACCCTAGAATCCCACATTGGCCAGTTTTGATTTACGTCGTCTTCAAATAACGTTAATTTTGCGCCTTCAAACGCCGCACCTATGCTCACGTTATCGATTTGAAATTCACCAAGAGCGTTTAAAAATTTTATCGCAGTAATTGCTGACGTATCTAACCCTAAAGCTCGAAATGAACCAATATCGAACATAACATGTTGCCACTCACCCGAGACGAGCGATACACCATCAATATTAGACGATAAAAGCACTTCACCAGCAGTAACCGTTGTTTCCTGTGTAGTGCCGTCGGTTTTAGTCGATTCTATTTTAATTGTCCAATCGAGAGATGCGTCCTGCGGGACACTTACCACTTTGACATCAAATTCGATTTTTGCGTCATCTGGTAACAAAGTGCCGTCATATGCGATACCCGAAAAACCAAACTCGGTTGTTAATGATGCATTGCTAAATAACGCAACTTCGCCATAGTTTTCATCATTTGAATCAACTATCGACGCAGAATCACCCACTAAATTCCAACTTGAATCACTGTCTTCAAACAAGTCTACGCCAACCGGTACAGGCAAAATTGGCGGAATAGGTACAGGAGCGGCACCACGAATAAAGGTATTATTGTAATAATCTGAATTGATTGTCGCACAGCCTTTACCCGTAACCGGATCTTTGGAACATTGATAAACCCGCACATAATCCACCAGCAACGCATTGCCATTTGCAAACGCAGAATGAGACACACCATTAGCTAACGTGCCTTTGTCATCGCCAACCTGATAGTCGAACGCTTGATTGACATTGCCAGCCCAATCACCACCGACGGCATTGTTTAAAATGATGAAGAAGTTTTGGTCAAATGGTGCTGGACCATACATGATGTCTTTATCTACAGAGTTTTGATCTACGGTATACCAACCTTTAGTACTTAACCCGTTCGCCTCATTATCTATCGCACGGTAAGTCACCTCAGAATCACGTTGATAGCCAAATAAAACATCGTCCACATACCAGCGAATTTCGCCTTCTTCCCACTCAACGGCATAGGTATAAAATTGGCTTTCAGGACCTTGGTTAGTTGGCAAAGCATATTCATTACCCGAATAGTCATGGTTGCCAGAAAGTGGACCGTAATGCAGTGTGCCATGCACATGAGAATCAATTTCTCCATCTGCGCGTAGTTCACCTATATTGACCCATTCAATAATGTCTATTTCGCCAGAATGTGGCCAACCACCATAAACACTGTCGGTAGGCATCATCCAACCTGCAGCAAACGTCCCTTGCCCTTCAGGTGATTTAGCTCTTATCTCAATACGACCATATTTAAAGTCCCCCTTTCCCTTGGTGACGATTCTTGAAGAAGTATACGGTTTCGATAAACCCGACCCCGGTGTTGTAGGCTTGGCAACGATGTTTAGAATACCCTCTTGTAAAAATAAATTTTCAGGAGAGTCGGTATAACATTGCGCTTCATTGTTACCGCCGCCACTACAATTGATCTCAAACGACCACTTTGACATGTCTAAGCTGGCGCCATCAAACTCGTCGCTCCATACCAACTCCCAGTCAGAACTCGGCGTTCTTAAGTCCGGTGGGGTGAAATCAGATTCTGTTTTAATGGTATCTCCGCAGCCGACTATGGCTCCAGATAAGGCAAGTCCGACTGTAAGCAAACGCCATCTTGCATATTGTGTAACCCTGTTGAGTTTCATTACTTATCTCCAATGTGAATTTATTGGGTACTCGAATTATTATTATTGTTTTTACTCCCGAGCTGAGAGTTAAAACGTATCGTTACCAAATGTATATTTCGCTAGGGTAATTTTTAACACAGCAGTTTGATGCGCTATTAAAATAATCGCCAAGGCGGGACGTTAGAAAGATAAAGCGGACAAATCACCGTTTTTGCCCTTTGGCCGTAAAGTCATTCCTGCTAAATCCTCTCCTATTTTAAGTCAGAGAACATAAAGAAGAGCAGGCGTTTATGCTCACCTATTTATAGTTTCAAATTTATCGGTATTCCACCTAGTCGCAAAATTTGCACCGCCCTGTCGCGTTTCGATTGTCGTAATGGATTAAATAACCAACAGTGGATTCAGCCGAATTGGCAAATAATAAAAAAGAACGACTATTTGGTCGTACGATAATGGGGTTAACATGAATTCAAATTACACTAAATTTAATAAATCGCTGGTTTTTGGCGCAATGGTTATGGCACTGAGTGCTTGTAGTTCTGATGATGACGAAGAAGTTGTCGTTACAGACCCAGTCAATGCTGCACCGGCGATTTCAAGTACAGCTCAAACGTCAGGTTCAGCCGGCGATGCATACACTTACACCGTTACTGCAACAGATGCCGACGGCGACACGTTAACGTATGCCGCAACAACATTACCAAGCTGGTTAAGTTTTGATACAGCAACCGCGACACTCAGCGGTACACCTACGGCAACCGACAATGGTGATCACGACGTTACTATTACGGTTAGCGACGGCACAGATACAACAACATCTTCATTTACGATTTCAGTTACAGTTCCAAATACTGCCCCTATGGTCACAAGTACCTCAATGACAGCAGCAACTGAAAATACCGCTTATAGCTACACATTAACCGGTTCTGACGCCGATGGTGATACATTAACCCTTAGTGCCACGACTATTCCGAGTTGGCTATCATTTGACGCAAATAGCGGCGTATTAAGTGGCACACCTGCTCAAGCAGACGTTGGTGATCATAGTGTAGTCTTAACTATATCTGACGGTACCGACGCTATTACTGACACCTTTACGATATCCGTAGCAGCGGCGGGCGTAGTCGACCTCACACCGACAACTGGCGCCTTAAGTATTTTTGATGAAAGTACGCAAACGGGTTGGTTCGCTTGGGACGACTCTGGTACATACCCACCAGTAGTAAGTGCCGATGACGCTGATCACGGCCAGGCCATTGAATTTAAAATTACAGGTAGCACGGTTGTAGGTTTCACAACGAGAGAAGCTCACGGTGCGACAAATGGCGTAATCCACAACGCAAGTAGCATTACAGATGACGGTACCTTGTCTTTTGACCTTAAAATGACGCAGGCACCTACCGCAGGAACCGTTTCTTGGTTTGTTAAACTAGAAACATCAGATCCAAGTACAGCTGTAGAAGTTAATATTTCCACTAGCCAAGAAGGTCACGTAACACCGGTATTAGATGTTTGGCAGACGTATACGTTTAATCTTAAAAGTTTAGCTGACAACGGACTCGACATGTCAAAAGTTGATATCGTATTGGTATTCCCACAATGGGGCCAAGGCGATGGCGCAATGTTCAAGTTAGATAACGTGGCATTTAATGCAGACGGCGCGATTTCAAACAGCAATGGCAATGGCGCAACCACAACGACTGCATTAGGTATCGACTTTGAAGGCTCACAACTGACTTGGGAATCGTTTGACACAGCCAATATCATGTTTGAAAGCAATCCAAACACAACGGGGATCAATGCCTCTGCCACTGCAGGTCTGTTTAACGTTGCTCAAGGCGATGGCGAGTGGATCGGAGCACGAACTGAGGGCATCGATAATTTTGCGCTAAGTGATTCAAACTGTTTGGTAACTATGGATGTTTACAAAGATACCTTAAGTCCAGTTGACGTTAAATTTGAAAAATTCAATGGTGATGGTTGGGGCTCTCATGGCACAGTTTCGGCTACCAATACCGTTGTTAATCAGTGGGAAAAACTCTCGTTTAATTTCTGCAGTATGATTGGTTTACCTGAAAATGATGATATCGGTGCGTTTGTCGTGTTCCCAGACAGAACCGGTAGTAGAGCTCAAGCGACCGTAAACTACGTCGATAATATTACATTCAGTTCAGGCTCAGGCGCAGTAATAACAACGGGTCCTACTGCGGGCGCGCCGGTGCCAATGGCATCAGCATCTGACGTAATTTCAATATTTAGTGATTCATACACCAACGTTGACGGTGTCAATGTAAATCCAGATTGGGGTCAAGCGACTGCCACAAGTATTGTTGATGTCGACGGTAATAATACCGTCAAAATGGAAAACCTAAACTACCAAGGTATTGAGTTCTCGAACCAAGATGTATCTTCTAAAATGAGTCTACATATTGACTACTGGACAGCTGATGCGGACGCATTTGAGTTATTCTTAATTAGCCCAGGCGCAGAAGTAAATTATACTGTAACGACAACTAAAGACGGTTGGCAAAGTCTAGACATTCCGCTGAGTACCTACTCTTCTGTTGTCGACTTAACAAATGCATTCCAATTTAAGTTTGACGCACAAAATACCGGTGGCGGTACAATTTATGTCGACAACTTGTACTTCTCATCTGCCGATGGTTCTGTTACCCCTCCGGTTGCAACCGGTCCAACTGAAGCGGCACCAACACCAACAGCACTTGATGCCGATGTAATCTCAATATTTAGCGATGCATTTACCAATATCGATGGCGTAAATGTAAACCCAGATTGGGGCCAATCAACGGCTACCTCAATTGTAAGTATTGAGGGTAACAATACGGTTAAAATGGATGGTTTAACCTACCAAGGAATTGAATTTCCTAATAAAGATGTTTCAGGTAAAACGACCTTACACATCGATTATTGGACTGCCGATGCAACAGCATTCGAATTGTTCCTAATCAGCCCTGGGGCAGAAACGAATCACACCATCACCACGACTCAAGGCGGTTGGCAGAGTGTTGAGATCCCACTTAGTGATTTCTCTTCAGTCGTTGACTTAACAAATGCATTTCAATTTAAGTTTGATGCGCAAAACACTGGGAATGGTACGATCTTCATTGACAACCTGTACTTTTATTAAGTACATAAATTGTCCTTAGTGTAACCCTTAAAAAACGCCTTTAAACTTCGGTTTAAGGGCGTTTTCATTTGTCCCGATCTGGCCTTCAACACGCGACTCTAAATCTAAAATCAATTTCCCTTATTATTTCTATCGCCATAACTTCATTCCGATAATAGATAAGTCAGTTGGCTGACACTAACTTCAATGGTCAGCCCAAATAGTACGGCACAATTCATCTGTTAATTTCCGCCTTTGATCACTCAATTTTGGTCGACTAACCTTATGGCTTACTGTAGCTTAGTTCAAACCGTTGAAGTTCACGCTTTAGTCTGCAATATCAACAAATAACGGGAACGATGAGCAACACTTCACTTTCAATGTTTTACATAATACGTTTATTTTAAAATCAAATTTCAGGGCAATCATGAGAAAACTAAAGCTACAAATGCAAATGACCTTAGATGGCTTTGTTGCCGGCACCAACGGTGAAATGGATTGGATGGTATGGGACTGGGATGACGAGCTAAAACAAGCGGTTGCAGACTTAACAGAGTCGGTAGATACTATTTTGCTGGGTAAAAATTTGGCCCAGGGATTTATCCCTCACTGGACTAAAGTGGCGGATGATAAAAACCACCCTGAACATTCCGCAGGTCAAAAGTTTGTGAATACCCATAAAATTGTTGTGAGTAAAACATTAACGAAGTCTGACTGGCCGAACACTACACTCGCCAATGGCGATTTGGTTCAAGAAATAAACAAATTAAAACAACAAGAAGGTCAGGATATTATTGTTTATGGCGGCGGAGCGTTTGTAGCGTCATTAATTACCAATGAACTTATCGACGAGTTTAATCTTTTTATTAACCCAACAATCAATGGCAAAGGTATTGCCATTTTTAGTGAATGTCAGCAGCCGCAAAAACTCAAACTCGAACACTCAAAAGCATACCCGTGCGGCATTGTCGCGGTTCGATATACCTTGGACAGATCAGTGCCTGACACAAGTTCAGAATAAAGTTAAAGTTAGACCTAGACCAAATTTAAAGCGCCGCACACATAATCGAGATGTCCGTACACGGGCTTATTTATTGTCTGTTTTAGAAGGCTTTAACAATTAAGTGCTTCAGTGGTATTTCAAATAAAAAACCAACCTAACTCGGTTGGTTTTTTGGAATCTAAGCACTACCCGTTACCCCCAACTTTCAATTAATGTGATGGAGATACCGCTTGCAAATGGTTAAACAAATATCAAAGGCTCTTTAAAAATGCCAGCACGGCAGACTTTTCGTCTTCGGATAGTTGCTCATACTGTTCTTTAGAAGCCTCACTTTCACCACCATGCCACAAAATGGCTTCTTCTAATGTACGAGCTCTGCCATCGTGCAAATAACTGTGTACCGGCGTACAGACTTCATTTCCTTGACCGCCAATAAGATTAACAACTCCGCCGGTGACACAGGCAGATAATCCTATTCCCCAAAGTGGGGTTGTACGCCACTCCGCACCAGACGCGAGTCCTTCGCCCAAATTGTCCGCAAGTCCGGGTCCCATATCATGCAACAGCATGTCGCTATAAGGGTGGATTGTTTGGCCAGCCAACTCAACCAGTGGGTGATATTCTACAGTGGTGAAAGTCGGAGTATGGCAATCGGCACACCCGATTTGACTAAACAAAGCCTTACCATTAATTACATTTGTTTGGTCGATATCGCGCTGCGCTCGAACCCCTAATAACGAAATATATTTTACAAGGTTGTCTAGGTGTTCATCGTCTAAAGTCGCAGAACCTTTATCACATTGATGTTTAGCGTTTTGTTCTGAACCACAGTCGAGCACAGGTAATACCGTGGTTTTTACCCCTATGTCGGTATTTAGTGCGGCCGCAACTTGATGCTTAACACTCGATGTCGCAGCCTTCCAACCAAATCGACCTAATCGCGTGTCGCCAGTTACCGGATCTATTACTTTTTGCGCTCTACCTGATATCCCAAACGGTGCAACTTTGTCGTCAACATCTTCAAGTGCAATGATGGCTTGCTCTCCAATTGCTTCTAATAAACCGAGTCCAATCAAAGGTGGGGCAATACGAGCAGAAAATTTATCCGGGCGAACGCCAGTAAACTGGTATTGCGGTTGGCGAAGACCGTCTTCTTCTAACCAATTGGCGATAACCACTTGTCCTTCTGAATCAAAATCGGCCAAAGTATCTGGTTGTAAAACATTGCCTAATGTCGGGTGAGTTTCGCCATCGGCAGTCGCCACTTTAAAAACCCACTTCGTCAACGACTCGCCAATTTCAGCTGGTGCTGCACGGCCATTTCGTTCATGACAGCTTGCGCAACTATGATTCACCATCCTTGTATTTGATAAGTCTTTAAGCGCATTGAACGTGCCATTGGCAGGGTCTTCATCATGAGAACCGTCAACAAATGAGGTGTGGTGCACTCGACGCCCTAAGACAAATGGTTGGCCATTAACCGATGACAAATTTGTTGCCATCTGCATATAGTGATCGTTCGGTTCATTGGTATATTGATACGGCAACGTGGTTTTGCCCCCCAACCAAGCTGCCTGGTCGATTGGATGGGAATTTTCGCGCTCAGAGCTTTTATCATCAAAGTCCCCGACCGTTTTCCACGGCACCATGCCGCCCGTTCCAACTTGATATAAATAGGTCGTGCCATAATAGTTTGTTCGTCCTTCAGGTACGCCATCTAAAAACTGACTCACCTCAATCTCCATATATTGGCCAACGGCTAATGACTCACGACTACCATGTAAATTACGATATTCATTAATTTCTAAAGAATATTTATATTGGTCGCCCTCATCACTTATTTTTTCCATTTCGTTGTCATAAGTGCCTTTACCATGTTCAACAACATCTGGTTCATAATTGCCATGATATTGCGCAACGGTATTCATACCCGAGTACCAAGCGCGAAATTCGAGTGCCTGTAACTTCCACTCTGATACCCATTCCACTAAGATTTTATTACCGCCTGAGGCAACATTATCGGTAAATTTAAATCGTGCAGTACGGTGTGTCCAATAATGCGATAAATAGTGGTCGTATTGCTGGAACTGATCTTCTTTGGCGTGTCTGTCACGTCCACGGTCTGCTAATTTAGTAATAACTTTGTCTTCAAAAACGTAATGGATTGCGGGTTCTTGCACTGTTCCCACATTGTATAACGCTGTTAGGTCGCCCACTTGCCCGACGGAAACACTATGCCAGCCTGGGACATCGTCTCCTTTCTTATCTGATTCAGCTTGGTCGCCAATGTAAAAATACAAAGGTTTGCCTTCAAATGTCACTTGCTGTGTTGCGTCGTTACGTGTGATCAATCCTAGTCCAGCTACCCCATTTGCTGCATTATCTTCAGCCAATAATGGCGGCCAATTAACCGCACATTGGTCGTTACACTGACTTGTTGATTGACCAATGTCTGCATCAAACACATAAAGAGTGTAATTCGGTTTACTTGAGTCCTGACCACCCACTAACAATAAACTGGCTTCAGCGACTTCGAGTAATGGTGAAACTAGCTCGCACCCGTGGTAGTCCACTTGGGTATCGGCTTCTGTGTCAGCACACTGGTCATAATTATCAAATATGCCATCGGCATCACTATCAGGACACCCATCTTTATTGACACTCATATTCGCTGGAGTTGTCGGACATAGGTCGCCACTGTCTTTAATGCCATCGGCATCGGTATCAATAATCGAGTCCACTTTTAGCCAATTAAGGTTGAAATTTGCCCCCGTCACCGTTAATACAAGACTAAATTCACCGCCTTCTGCAATTTGAAACCCACCAACAATATGATCTTCAAATGTTTGCCAACCGCCGGTTGGGCTAACTTGGTCAGTCCCTATAAGTTGATTATTGATAGTGACGGAAAAGGCACCACCACCGACTTCTGATGCCACTCGGCTTTGCAGTTCATAATCGCCCTTTGGTAATGAAATGGAATACGACAACGTTTCGCCAACTTGGGTCCAGCCAATGTTGTAACCCCCTCCGGAATCATTTGTGGCTTCAATATCGACACCGTCTGTATTTAAAGCACCGCCTTCATTTATCGAGTCAGAATCGGTAAACGCAACATAATCTTCTGCTTCGATGGTATAAGGTAGCTCAATCTCAATTTGTCCTTCCTCATCGCCAGAGTCATCGTCCGTTTTATCGTCATCTTCATTCGTTTCGCCCTCACCGCCGTCGGTTTCGCCTTCATCCGTTTCACCGTCAGTAGAATTGCCATCATCCGTTGAATTGTCATCCTCGATTGGATTTTCAATATCGGTAGGTTTGTCTGACTCGGTTTCACTGCATCCTGGTAATATTGATAATGTTGAAAGTAATACAAACCAAACGAGTGCGTTTGCTGAACGATTATTTATTTTTATTATTTTTGACATGAAAATATCCATTTAAAAAAAGCGCATCTACCGGGAAAATAGATGCGCTTAGTTGTGGGAACTCTATTAATGCTCGCAACTGATGTTGAAACTAATGATGTTGAAATCAATGATGTTGAAATCAATGATGTTCAAACCAACATTGTGATGCGATTACATGTTTCTACAGTACTGCTTGAATTTTCATCGACAAGTGAAAAGCGATGAAAAGGGCATAGGGCTACGACCAAGTGGTCTCGCAAAAGAACAGCCACCGTCTGCCACTTCACCATGGAAAAACAACTGTTCCAGTATGAAGCACACACAAATTCCACATCAACTTGCCATGAGTCCGCTTTAACTTATTTGGCTAGTACAATTATCGGTTCAACCTAATATTATTTATTCCGATGCATCCGGCCGTATAGAAATCAGTTAAAGATCATCACTGACGGCATATCGGAATATTGAATTCTCAGTGGCTTACTGTTTGTTGTTATAACTATTTAATTTCGATTAATTTCAATAACCATGCAATTTTTGCAGTTATTCTTTTGTAATTAAATAGTAAGTACAGTGAGTCAAACCAATTGCCTCACTAATATTAATGCCTCGTTCAGGGCTTTATTAATGTTTTGGTTCATTATTTTCATTGTGGCGGAGTAAGTGTAAATGCCTTCAACATTTTTAAACGACAATATCCTTCAACGTGCAAATTCGTTGCTGGCTAGTATGTCTCTTGCCCAGAAAATAGGTCAAATGACCCAAGTTGAACGAAGTACCTGTGGTGTTGATGATGTCAAAAAATACCATATTGGATCAGTTTTAAGTGCTGCGGGTTCTTACCCCGGTGACAATTCCCAACAAGCCTGGCTCGATATGGTAGACGAATATTGGCGCGCCTCTATTTCGCAGCAGCCAAATAACTCGGGGATCCCGATTTTATACGGTGTTGACGCAATCCATGGCCACGGAAACTTTAAAGGCGCTACCATTTTTCCACATCAAATCGGCCTTGGTGCAACACAATCGCCAGAACTTATCGCTCAAATTTGCCGCGCAACCGCGTTAGAACTTAAAGCAACAGGTGTAAATTGGGTGTTTGGCCCTAATCTCGCTGTAGCAAAAGATACGCGCTGGGGCCGCACTTACGAAAGTTTTTCAGACCAAACACAATACGTAACAAGTCTAACCGAGTCCTTGGTGATTGGTTATCAAACACAAAACATCGACCAACCTGAAGCTGTAATTGCCTGTGCAAAACACTTTGTCGGTGATGGTGGTACTATGTTTGGGGTTGACCAAGGTGACACTCGGTTAACCGAATATGAATTACATGAGCAACACATTGCGCCTTATTATGCCGCTGTGGACGCCAACGTTTTAACGATTATGGCGTCGTTTAGCAGTTGGAATGGCGTGAAGTGCCACGCAAATCACGAATTACTAACGCGTTTATTAAAGCTTAAAATGGGCTTTGATGGTTTTATTTTATCCGATATGGAGGGCATCGACTTTTTAAGTGAAGACTTTTATCAAGCCGTTGCACAGGGCGTGAACTCTGGCATAGATATGTTTATGATGCCTCAAAACTGGTTACTGTTTATTGAATATATGCACCACCACATTGAGTTTGGCTCCATTTCAATGACTCGAATAGACGATGCTGTACGGCGCATTCTTTCGGTTAAAATTGCAGCGGGTCTATTTGACGCGCCAATGCCGTCAGAGAATCGTTTGGTAAAACAAAATGTTATAGGTTGCAAACAGCACCGGGACTTAGCAAGACGTGCCGTACAACAATCTCTGATAAAAATAAAAGGGGAAGACGATGTTCTGCCCATCAACCCTGCATCACGTATTTTAGTAGCCGGCAAAAATGCGCATAACATTGGACATCAATGTGGCGGATTTACCATAAACTGGCAAGGGTTTAGCGGAAACAAAGAGTTAGACAATGCCACCAGTATTTGGCAAGGGATCCAAGCGATTTCACCAAATGCGCAGATCACCTTTGAGCCCCTTGCCGACGCTGCCGATCCGTTAGAACACGACTTAGCCATTGTGGTTATTGGCGAAAAACCCTACGCCGAAGGACTTGGCGACATTAGAGACGAGCAGCATGCTGTTGGTGATTATGTATCTAATATTGAGGGTAAATTTAACGTCATAAAACCTTATGGCGAAACGATCACATTGGCCGAACTGCACCCTGAAGATATTGCTGTTATCAAAGCAATAAAAGCCAAAGGGATCCCGGTTATTACCATCTTAATTTCGGGACGCCCTCTCAATGTGGATCAAGAACTCGCATTATCAGACGGCTTTATCGTTGGGTGGCTGCCGGGTTCAGAGGGCCAAGGGGTCGCAGATGTCATCTTTGGTAAAGTGCCATTTAGCGGCGTGCTTAATTTTAGCTGGCCGACTCAACTCAATGATAGCTGGCCCTGTCCCGAGCTACATATCAGTGCCGCCACGAACGCCAGTGGTACAAGCGAACAACAATTGCGAGTTTAGTCGTTCGTAATATTAAAACTAAGGGGCCACTGGCAATTTGGTCGCAAACTTGAGTCTTATTATCGTAATTAAATTAGTGATCAGAACCATAGACTCCAACATAACACCGCCAATACTGCCTACGATAACATTATTGACAATCCAGCATACAGCGCCTGTCATAAAGGCCAAACGCATTTTTATTCCCTGCAAAAAGAAGATAGCAAACGTACCACAACAAGCCGCAATTATTGGCAAAACATCCACTGCGCTTTCAACCATTGGCACACCCCACAGAATATTTAGCGCTAGAAAAATCCACCCCAAATATTTGCCATGAAACTTAATGGAAATAACCGTTCGAATAAAACTGATGCCATTAGCAATAGCGCCGTTTGTCGAGCCTAATAAATAAAAATGTAAGGTCTGACACAAAAACAAACAGCCCAAACTGAACTTTAATTTTTGGTCGTTTTTTTGCGAGAAAGTATAGGTCCCAATGACAAAGCTCAATAAGCCGAAGAGCTGAGCGATATCAATAATATCTGCACCAAACATGTGGGATCCAACAAAGAATAGAAAGGCGTAATGGTAACGTAAGAGGAATATAAGGTCACCCGCTGTTCAGGCATATGCTATGGCATAACGAACAACGACGTGACCCTTAAAGGAGACTAGCCAAATATAGCGCGGAAAAGTTTAATAGCTTGGTCTACAGACTTTCCGTTTTTCACTTCATGAACTAACGAATCTCGTTTGCCGTGAAGGTACTCAGGAATGTCGTCTTCAGCCAAACGTCTGTCAACTAATGACTCAGCACTTTCTTTACTGCGACGACGAGGTGCGCCCCCGGCAGCCACTTTACTCATGCGAGCTTCAATTTTAAGTTTTAACTTAACGTAGTTTGATTGCTCTGCGATATTATCGTCAGCAAACAAATACATATCTGTTAATACAGCACGAGCGTTCCAAATTTGTTTTTCAAGTTCATCTTCTGGCTCTGCTTGACGCCACCATGAAGCATTGTGAACCGTCTCTACAAGATCTTGCCAGTAGCCATCAAAGTCAAAACCATTAAATTTAGAAACAGCCAAACCTTGGCAATATACGTCAATCTTAGGTGCGGTTAACACAACAAATTGATCTGGACGACGCATACCTAGCAAACGAGTTGCTGGAACCAATGGCGCTTTTTCGCCATTGGCTTTATCTTCAGTGTACGAATGAAAAATTGCACTGTAGCTTGCCACAAACTTGTCGAAATCAGCTTTTGTTACAGGTCCTTCAAGTGGAATAAATTCCAATGCTTGATCAAATTTTTCAGTTTGCTCACTTAACAACAACTGGAATGTTTTAGCGCCTTTAGTCGCGCCAAACCATTCAACGTCAAATTGATAAACGCTAGGATCGTGATCCTGTGTATGTTTACCAAGAATGGTTAATAAGTCTAAGCTAGTTAATTCACCAAGGGGCTTTCCAGCCAATGGTTTTACAAAATCAAGTAAACGCAGTTTTTCGGCTAATACGTCTGCATTTTGCTTTTTAATAAATTCAGCAAATACAGGCCATGACGCGATTCGTAACATCTTGATGCGACCGATGCTAATGCCTTTAATTAACAAGTCCTGCATTTTTTTAAGAGGAACGAGTTGTGCAGGCTCCATCAAATCGTAGTTGATGCCATCACGACATAAACGATACAATTCTTCGCACCACGCCAAAAAATTTTCAGGTCGATCTTCAACTTTAACTGCCATTAGGTTGAGGCTAAGCTCAGCGGCATATTTTAATATGTTTTGATATAGAGTGTTTTCGGCTTCCGAAAGACCCATTTGGACTGGAGATGAGAGCAATTTTCGCATTAAATACTTCGCGCCTATGTAACGATAATTTGAACAAATGACCCAGTATCATACGCAAAAACCGACTAATTTGACAGTGATAAAAATGAACCTACCAACGGGCCCATGTTTCTATTACTGCGAAAACGATGAAATAGAATGGTAATTTTCAATATTTAGCAGCTAATTTACGTCAAATAACGTCACTTGTTATACGGCCCCTTCATCTTTACGTGAACGTTAACGACAATCAAAGACTGCCGATAACGTTAATTTTATTTATAAAATGAAGGATCAGGCGTACCTTTAAAACAACTCATGACATAAGGATAACCATCGGTAACAAAATAACCGTAAACTCCGTCGACTGTCATCCCATTACATTCGTCTAAATCCCCTGCCCCCGCTGTATATTCATAATCATCACGATAAGTACCATCATAGGTGCCACCAGGGCTACTGGCATCGCTTGGACGACTGCCCGCTTTGAGTTTAAAGCTCGATTGCGCTTTACGAATAACGCCGTTGTCGTCAAAGTAGCTCCCGAATATTGGATATCCATCGGCTGCAAACCCAATCACCGGCGATACCACAGTGTCGTCGCCATCCCAGAATAAGGCATTAGGGTTACCATGATAATGGTAGCTGCCGTCCGGCTGAGTATGCGCGTTATGACTGTCGACGCGGAATCCGTTGGGGATATATACCGGGTCAAAACGCCATGGGGTCGACATGTCATTACAACCAATTTTTTCGTTACCAACGTTGTAGCAAGCTGCCGCAATCAAGTCGACCTTAACGCCGTTTAACATTAACGCATTATCCATCATCAGCGTTAGGTCGGTTATCGTAGCCGCGTGGCTCGGCGATGTTGTTATCTCAAACGTTTCGTCCTGAGCACTGACCTGATTTGGAAAAGCATTGACGCCATCGTTAAAGTCGTGATTTGGGATCATGTTAGTGGCAAACAGGCACTTGTCCCCTACAACTGATATCTCTAAATCGCCATTAAATACAGTTGAGTTATTTACGTCTAAAACAGTCGATTCGTAACTTTCAACATAGTCGACGCAATTGCCACTGCGGGAGGTGAGGATCATATCAGTAATGTCGATAGGACCTGCAGATTGTTCTCCCCGTATTACAGCCGCGTATTGTGCCAATTCAGTAACTATCGACGCATATTGGCTATCGTTTATTAGATCATTGTTCTCATCTAAGTCGTTAACAACATGAAATAAAGATTGCGTTCCATCGGCTAATTCAACCAGTTTGTATTCATCATTTCTAACCGCCCAACCAGTCACATTATCGCTTTCATACTCGGTATAATTGTAGCTGCGAAGACCTGCGTCCTCCGAGGTAAACAACTCTGATACGCTATAGCTATTTTGATACTGGATCACATCGCCTTTAACAACACTGCTTATGGTTGCAAACAGATCGGTTGAGTTGATTAAAGCTGCTTCGCGGACATTTTGTCTTGTCACGCCTTTACCAGAAGCCACCATAGGGACACGAACGCCCCCTTCACCTAGCGACCCTTTATTGTTCGAGCGACTAAATACCGAATTGTCGAGTACTTTGGCACTTGTGCCATTATCACCAATGAAAATCACCAATGTATTGTCTAAATCGGCTTGCGACATTGAGTTGAGCAATCGGCCAATTTCACTGTCCATTGCTTCAATTGCGGCTAAAAAATATTCCCGTGGTTTTGAATTAATATCATTATCGGTGCCGGTTAATGTTGTACGTTGATGTAAATCGCTAGGCGGTAAATGCAGTGGCGTATGGGGTGCTGAATACGCCAACCAGGTAAACCAAGGCGTATTATTGCCATTTTGCTGGGCAATCCAATCAATCGCTAGGTCGGTAATTTGCGTCGTATGGTATAGAGACGATTGCGTGGTTTCGCCATTTTCGGTTAAAGACCAATTATAATAATCGGTTAAATTACTAATATTACCCGCAAAATGATCTACACCACTGTCATTCGGATGAGTGTCATCTGGGTTACCACCACCTAAATGCCACTTACCAAAAACCGCAGTTTGATACACTGAGCCGCCGGAAAGCGTCTTAATATACGACTGTAATGTTGTAGAACTGGAGTCCAATTTTGCCGGTACGTATGTTATGCCACTGTTAACACCATGTTGCCCGGTGATAATTGAGCCGCGAGTGGTCGTGCAAGCCGGTGTTGCCCAAACATTTTCAAAAACGATCCCAGATTGCGCAAGCGAGTTTAATGTTGGTGTAACGGGGGCATCATTTGAATACGGGTATTGCGCAGAGGCGTCGATGCCCTGATCGTCAGAAATAATCAATAAAATATTGGGCTTGTCATTGGACGCTTGGGGATCATTAAATAGGCGACCTGCACTTGTCGCTGTTTCATTAAATCCATCCCCATCAACAAATGTGATGACCACAGATAGGGTAAACCCTACATCTTCTTGAACTAAGGTATAGGTCGAATTGGTTGCACCAATAATGTCATTGCCGTTGCGCATCCATTGATAGCTAAAATCCCCCAAACCATTGCCATCGGTCAAGGTCTGTGTGATTGATAATGCCTCACCAACGTCTAAGCTACCATGAATTGTGACAGTTCCAGTTACCGCGCTATTTGTAACTTCAACAGGCACTTCAACGTCAGGTTCTGAAGAGTCGCTACCACAGCCAAACAACAATAAACTAAGGCAAACCAAACCCAAAAACTTGGACAATGCCGCTGATTTAAGCCTTGGTAATGTACTAAATAATTCTGCGCAACATGGCGTTTTTAAATTTAATATCAACATCTTATGACCATAATTAATAACTATGATCAAAATTCTAACGTACAAATGTGCAAAAAGTGAGGATCAAAATAAAAAACACGATAAATTATCGAAAATTAAGGTAACCAAAATTTTCGTTTAATTTAGAATTCCTTTTCCTTTTTCTTTTTCTTTTTCTTTTTCTTGCCTTACTCGCTTTTCACTATCACGTTTTGCCAAAGCAGTTATAAGCGAGCAATATTTTAGAAACTTCGTCTATTCGTCTTTCAAAACTTAGTTTGCTTGCCCGTTCGTGTATCGTATGGTCACCATCGCCAAATGGCCCAAACCCGTCTAGAGTCGCAACCCCTGCTGCAGAAACAATATTTGCGTCACTAACACCACCACGTTTTTCTGTTTTTAATGGGTAACCCAAAAGCGCTTCAATATGTTGGAGTAAATCAGCCTGTTTTGCCGACGGTTGCATTACATCTCGCTGGATACCGCCCTCAAGTTCGGCACTTACCCCTTCAACAAAAGTTGTAGCAACAATGTCATTTAGGCCTTTTAATAATCGATCACGTTCAAGTGTTTGTGTATATCTCAGTTCAACTACAATTGAGGCTTTAGGTGAAATAGTATTGGCACCAATTCCACCTGATATTTTACCTGCATTAACTGTGCTACCAGCTTCGAGCCTGGTAAGCGCGGTAAGTGCAATCACCATATGCGCCGCTGCAAGATTAGCATTACATCCCGTTGCATAGTGATTACCTGCATGTGCCGCTTTACCCACCAATGAAATCGTAAATGTGCCAACACCTTTACGGCCAACAACAACTTCGTGATCTTTCCCTGCCGCTTCAAACACCAAACAAATATCGTAATTTTTGGCTAATTCAGAACTCAAGTGTTTACTATCATCACTGCCACTTTCTTCGTCGCTAACTAACAACATGTCAATATTAGATAAGCCGCCTTGTGTGCGCTCCAATCGCTTGAGGGATTCTAATGCGACTATATTGCCGCCCTTCATATCACACACGCCTGGCCCGTAAACCCAATCCGCATCTTCCTTAAATCCTTCGAACGTATTCGGCGGAAAAACCGTATCTAAATGACCTAACAACAGGACCCTAGGAAAACTAGAATTATGTAAACTGCAAAATAATAAATGATCCCCTATTTCTTCTCGTTGAAAAGTTTCAGTATGGAATCCCAATTGCTCCATCCAAGTGCGAAATATTGCACCATTTTGATCTACACCCTGCTTATTTTTGGTGTACGAATTTAAATTAATAATCGATTTTAATTCGGCAAAGTTAATCATATTTTTCATTCCAAACTTAATCTAATTCCGTGAAAGTCTTCGTTGACGCTATGTAGAATGCCTTTGGGCAATTTATTGACTCACCAACACAAAGAATTTATCTACACTGTTGAACAGGCCATTTACTGAACTCTGCAATTACTGAACCAGTGAAATCATATGGCATTAATATTGCTGTTTTATAACTGACGTAGGGTATGAATTTAACGTTCTATACATCATATTTGAGAGCTTTAGAGGTCTATATGGGTAACAAGTTAATTGCAAAAAATGGCCCTACTATAGGGATGTGGATGTACCAAAATAGTGGCGGGGATGAGATCCAAAACCGGCTTATTATGCAACTCGCTAAACGCGGGATAAATGTGATAACAGGCTTGGATTTAGCACGCGCTTCCGCTCAAAACGGAGAGATTATTTGTAACGGCGTAACGATGGAGGAGCTGGATTTATTTTTTTCTTACAACGCTGGCGCACAAACTCCTTATCAATTGTATTTATACCAAGCGATAAATAAACTCGTCCCAACAATCAACAACTTCGAATCGTTTTCATTAAGTGAAGACAAGTTTCTTACCACCTACGCACTCAACCAAGCCAACATTCGTTGTCCAGAATATCGAGTATTTAACCGCGAAGATATTTCAGGACTGCGAGATACCGTTAGAGAATGGAATGGCAGAGTGGTTTATAAACCTACCGACGGTTGGGGTGGAACAGGCATAGTTAAAATTGAAGATGAACGTTCCTTAGACGTACTCGTTCCTTTTCTAAACCGCTTAGATGTGCCTCACTTCTATCTTGAAAAATACATCAATTACGACAAATCTGACTATCGAGTAGATATTGTCGATGGCAAATACATCGGTTGTTACGGCAGAAAAGCCCCTACAGACAGCTGGAAAACAAATGTCACAAGTGGCGGCAGTGTCATCACTCGACAACCATCCGACGAGGTTATTGAACTTGCAATACAAGCTGCAAAAGTCACTGGCCTAGAAATCGCCGGCGTTGACCTGCTCTACGATTTAGATGCAGAAGAATATGTTGTTCTAGAAGTTAATGGCATTCCAGCCTTCGCAACACCTGAACAAGAAAAACTAGGGATTGATTTTAATACGAAAAAAATAGATACCATTGCTGAACTCATCGAGCGCACCGTATTTATTCAACCGCAACCCCTCCCATTACTCGAACGAATAGAAGACAGTATTTATGAGCAAAAACACACTGCCTAAACTCGGCCTACTTTATCTTGATCACGTTATGCGTTTTTTTGACAAATCCAACTTTAAAGGTTGGCCTGATAAAATCGAAACTGTGGTTTACCATTGGGGCAACGATAAAAACCGATTGATTGATGAAATTAAACGAAAAAAAATTGGAATCTTGGTTGGTAATATTCCTGCCACAGCTTATGAAACTTTCCGGGAGATCTCTCGGGCTCTACCAAATGTCCGGTTTTTGCCGTCACTCGACACTCAATTCAGCAATAAGTCGAAGGAAAATGTAACGCATTTTTGCGAAAAGTATCAAATCCCTATCCCACCAACCAATATATTTTACGAATTGGCTGATGCTGACACATTTTTAAAAACAACGACGTACCCAAAAATAATTAAAAAATCCTATGGTCCATCTAATTACGGCGGTTATTTTGTTCACAAAGCGGATAGCTATAAAGAAGCTAAAGATCTTTTAGCCCAGAAAAAATACTACCCTGTTTATGTCCAAGACTTTGTGCCTATGAGTGCCGACATCCGCGTGATGTTAATTGGACACAAGCCAGTTTGTGCGTTTTGGCGTAGACCGCCTGAAGGCGACTGGCTTACAAATACCAGCCAAGGCGGTAGCATGGACTACCAAGATGTTCCAACCGAAGTATTAGATTTAGCTGTTAAGGTGTCTAAAGCCGCAAATGCGGAATATTGGGCATGCGATATTGCCGTCGGTATAGACGGAAAATTGAGAATATTAGAATGCGCAACGGCATTTGCAGCATTCCCATACATTCGCGATTGGATTGGCCAATACATCATGTGGAATATTTCAGACGGTCAATTTAGACTTCCTCACATCCCGTTATATAACTGGGAAGAACTGGGTAAAATTAGCCCATCGTTACTGCGAACTATGCGATATATTACCTTTGGCAAACACGTTTTTCCAAGTTGTGATAGCGGTGAAACATTTTCTAAGATCAGTGAAGATAATTACCCTATCGTGGCACTTGATGAAGACATGTCTAACGAAGAGTGGCCAAGCGAAAAATGGAACCGACAGGACAATTATGTTCGTCGCCAAAACAGTGATAAATCTGCGGCTAATGTGCCTCACTCAGCACCTAAAGCAAAAGACATTACGGAAGCACCTGCAGATATAGCTATAGACAAAGCGGCAGCAAGTGACGGTGAGATACCAGCGTCCGATGAAACAAACGAGTCACCTTTAAATTAAATAGAAAAAGGTAAACACAACAAGCCTAAATTTGATAATTTAGGCTTTTTAAATACCGGACAATAGGCCACTGATGAAAAAACAATACACTTCTTATAAAGAAACTATGGCGTTTCTTGAGCAGGTTAAGAGTGAACATCCCAACCTTATCCGAATAGAAAGCATCGGCGAAACGTGGGAAGGAAGACCGATAGTATTGGCAACTATTTCTTTAGACTTAGAAAATGCCGATAGCAAACCAGCTCTATTGTACACAGGAACTATTCATGCTCGAGAATGGATTGGCATCGAACTCGCCAATAGCTTTGTGCAATATATCGTAGACAATCACCAATTTAATCCAAAACTGAAACAGGCGTTAAGCAACAATACCCTGTATATCGTGCCTTGTTTAAACCCAGACGGTTTTGAGTTTTCGCGTACACACTTTTCTTTCTGGCGTAAAAATAGAAGAAACAATGGCGACGGCACCTATGGTGTAGACTTAAACCGCAACTTTGGAAGCCGATTTAAAAAACGAAACGATACCAATGCCACAACTTACGGCGGACCAGAAGCCTTTTCAGAGCCTGAAACTCGTGCCATAAGGGATTTTGTAGATAACCATAAAAACATTACTATCTCTCTTGATTACCATTCTCAGGGCAATGTATTTTTCCCAGCACATAAGTTTAATCACGAAGCTGAAATAGATACCACCGACCTTAATACTTTATGCGCCAACATGGCCCACGAAATTCAAAAAGTATCAGGTACAAAATATGGTATTCATCGAGGTAAACCACCAACAAACTTAATTAATGGCAGTGGTCGCGAATACTATTACGACAAAGGCATTATTGCGACCGTAGTCGAAGTTGGCACCAGAAATATTCCTGACTACATGGAGAATATGTCGCAAAGTGTTAACGAAAATATTCCGGCATTAGTCCATGCGCTTAATTCAGCAATTTGTTATTCCTCAATAGCACCTGCTCGAGTCAGTAATTTTACGATTAAAGACGTTGCTGCAACAGAGGCAACGTTAGAATGGGAATACTCGGGCAATGAAGCGGTCTACTTTGAAATATACCGCAATGAACAACACAAAAGTCCCTGTACTGAAGATAACTTAGTTGGCTTAACTAAAGCCACGACCTTTACAGATGTGCAGCTTCAAAGTGGCAGCTATTATTACTACAAAATAAGAGCCGTTTTTGCTGATCAAAAAATTGCGGGGCCATATGCGCCAGAGGTAAAACTAAAAACAAGTCTAGCAACACACCATTTTAGTCGAACCTTATTCCCACTAAAAAATGACATCGGTTATGTTGGCGAATATACGCTAGAAAAAAACCGTGAGCACTTTGGTCAAAACTCCTTATTTATTGGGGTAAATAAATCCCGCGGCGTATGTTATGGCGTCATCGAGTTTAAATTGGATAAAGTTCCGGACGACGCGCAAATAGAAGCCGCATCATTTTCGCTCTATCCACTTAATCGAGTGGGGGCAAAAATAGAAAATTACGGTGAGTGGGGAATTTCAATTCTTGACCCAACGAGCGTGCCAGATATCCGTAATTTTGACGCCATTCAAAATGCGACTGTACTGCATACCGGTCAGGCAATTGAGTCGGACAAGCTAACACAAGGTGTATGGAGTAATTGGTCGTTTAATGGCAGCGAACGAAAATTACTGGAACATTTTATCGCTCAAGGCAGTTTATTGATCCGCATCGAAGGCCCAACAACATTGCCACGCGGACATGAGTCACAAATGATGCAGTTTGACATTGGTTTTGGTCGTTTTGGGGCGGGTATTCATTACCGACCAAGCATTGAACTCACCTACTCACGAAAACCGCAAATTGCCGAACTTTACCCGACAGCTGTTAACAGTATTTATCAAACTCATACTGAAACCGGGATACTTTCAGCTGGCTTCGACGCTGATGGCGAAAAAGTTTATGGGCAACTTGCCTTTGCGATGCAGGGTATGCCCGATCCTAATTTTACTGTGATCACCGATGCCTATTTAGTCATACAAAACACCAACGCATTAGGCCCTAAAAAAGATATTCGTTTTTCGGTCGAACTAGCCGAAGTCGACAACTTGTCTTATAACTCAGTAAAATTGCGCGATAGTATTCAATATATTGGGTATGAAGTTAGCCACAGTGAACTGCGCGACAAAAAACCACATTATTTCAACTTTGACAGTTTTGCTCGAACAGAACTTGAGCGTTTATATAGTGAACAAACGCCTATTTGCTTTTTAATTCGTGCAACTTCGCCTAATAGAAAAGGTCAAAATGAATTAATTAACTGGCTAAACAAACCCAGTTATCAGCAACCGAAATTGGTAATTGAGTATATCGAACGTTCAAAAGTGCCTTTACCTGCACCAACCAACTTCACCGTGACTTTGGAAAAAAACCTCGCAAAATTAACGTGGACAAATCCAAAAGACAAAAACTTTGTTGGGGCATTTGTGGTCCGTAATCGATTCCATCCGCCAAAATCGCCGCAGGACGGCGTTAAAATTTATGGTGGTCAAGATGAATATACAATCGATGATTTTGGCAACCCGAATATTCCAAAATACTACTCGGTATTTTCCTACGACGGAGTACCGCTTTATTCGTCACCAGCTTGTATTTACTTTAGTGCGAATCAAGCAGTACCTGTCATCGAGCTAGACCCTGACGATTGGGAACCACAACACGACGAGTATTTTCAAAGTTTAGACAATACATAAAGACAAACTTTGTTCGACTCACGGCCTATGTAAGGGCAATTTTTATTGCCCATACATAAAAACATATTAACAATATTTACACTTCCCCATAAAAAACGGTCAATGAATTTTTCATTGACCGTTTAATGGAAACTCGAAAATAAAATTTTTAAACTACACACCCCAAGGGTTTGACGGCGTTGAACGGCTTTGGCGACTGGCACGTTGCATATTGGCTTTTTGCTTTAACGCTTTTACTCGTTCTGCGTCTTTAATACTTAGTTCTTTAGGTTCACGAGGCTTATCAGTCAAAGGGACAATGCGGTCACGTGGTGGTAAGTCGTATTGTGTATTATCTGGTTTAGGTAAGTTTTTAAGCTTATAAAGATAAAACGCTTCGACTTTCTCTCTAGCCCATTGTGTTTTTTTCAAAAATTTACAGCTCGACTCAATACTTGGATTTATCTTAAAGCAACTAACATTCATATAGGCATGTAATATTTCCCAGCCATAATGCGCCACAAGTTCTTCAACAACTTGCTCTAAGCTCGTTCCGTGTAATGGATTGTTTTTGTAAATTTCTTCTGTACTCATAATCTTCTCTGCTGACTTTCGTCAAATACTATTTAGATAACGTCTAATCAAATTAGGCAACTGAAACATCTACTGAAAAAATAAGTGAACCCTCGTTTTTCAAGTTGATGAACTCATCGCCTATTTTAGTGTAGCTTATGCTACTTTTTTTGCCGTCAATTGGTTCGACAAGTATTCGTCTAACGTGCCGTCAAAGTTTACTATGGCTTTATCTTTGATATCAATAATGCGGTTTGCCAACGATGATACAAATTCACGGTCGTGGCTAACAAATATCAATGTACCTTCAAAGCCTTTTAGCGCATTGTTTAACGCGTCAATGGCTTCGATATCCATGTGGTTAGTCGGTTCGTCCATGATTAAGACATTAATGTCCTGCATCATCAACATGCCAAATAACAAGCGGTTTTTCTCTCCACCTGAACAGTTGCGGGCTTTTTTATTGGCGTCGTCTTCAGTAAATAACAAACGGCCTAACATGCCACGAACCATAAGGTCGTTGTGGCAGCTACGACGCCACTGTGACATCCAATCCATAAGGGTCAAATCGTTATCGAAATAGCTGCCACTGTCCTGTGGGCAATAGCCAACAGACGCATTTTCAGACCACTTAACCACGCCTTCAAGATGCGCAAGTTCGCCCATCAAACAACGAAGGAAGGTTGTTTTACCCACACCATTTTCGCCAATAATGGCAAGTTTAGCACCGGCTTCTAATAACAAGTCACCGTTTTGGAATAACATTTCGCCGTCAAAACCATGACCTAAATTATCAAGTTCTAACGCTTGGCGATGCATTTTTTTACCCGGTGCAAAGTTAATATGCGGTGTAATACGGCTTGACGATTTCACATCATCAAGTTTAATTTTATCCATCTTTTTGGCACGAGAGCTGGCTTGTTTTGCCTTTGAGGCATTGGCACCAAAACGATTTACAAAGTCTTGCAATTCTTCTATTTCAGCGGCTTTTTTCGCATTACCAGACAATAGCTGTTCACGAATTAACGCAGACTGCTCTAAGAAATATTCATAGTTACCTGGATAAATACGAAGCTCGCCGTAGTCAATGTCAGCCATGTGTGTACATACAGAATTAAGGAAATGTCTGTCATGCGAAATAATAATCATGGTGCATTTACGTTTGTTCAATTCGGCTTCTAACCAACTGATCGTATGAATGTCCAAGTTATTGGTTGGTTCGTCGAGCAATAAAATATCCGGATTAGCAAACAAGGCCTGAGCAAGTAAAACACGTAATTTCCAACCCGGTGCCACTTGTTCCATCAAACCAAAATGAAACGACTCTTCAATACCCGCTTCGAGTAAAATTTCACCGGCGCGACTTTCTGCACTATAACCGTCCATTTCAGCAAACTGGCTTTCTAAGTCACCAACGCGCATGCCATCAGCTTCCGTCATTTCTGGGTTGGCATAAATTGCATCACGCTCTTGTTTAACTTCCCAAAGCGCAACGTCACCCATGATCACAGTATCGATAACACTGTATTGTTCAAATGCGAACTGGTCTTGGCTTAATGTACCGACTTTTTGGCCCGGCGTAATTGAAACGTTACCTGAACTTGGGACTAGTTCGCCCGTCAGTATTTTCATAAACGTAGACTTGCCACAACCATTCGCACCGATTAAACCATAACGGTTACCATTGCCAAATTTAGCTGAGATATTTTCAAACAAAGGCTCTGCGCCAAATTGCATTGTAATGTTAGACGTAGTGATCAAAAGAGATATTTCCTAGTACATATGTGTATTGAATGGCTTAGTTCTAAATTACAAAAAAGCGCAAAGTTTTAAGGCCGCGCATTGTACAGGAATTAGCGTCTACAACCTATTAAACATTGGCTTTTTTTGATTGTTTTTTCAACAACACAAAAGGTGAGGCAATTATTGACGTCGCCTTTAGCTCTAACGGATTGATTTGTATGACTCTGAAAATAGTGTAAAGGCTCAACTCTTTTCTTTAATAACAAAGAGATTGATACGTAATGGCCCATCTCTAATCACTGACGAATTAATGACTACTTAATTTGCGGGCCAATCATAAATTACAAAATATGATAAATAGATAACTTGTAGTCATAAACAGCTTTTTGGTTGGTTATTCGGTAATGTGGCTATTTATTGCGATAATACGTCATTGGCATTTACCAAATGCAACATGTTGTAGACTCGTAAACCCAATTAATCTCATCTCTAACGGAGTCATTCATGCGTTTATTTTCGGTTTCTCTATCCGTTAATTCAATACCCTCTCTAACGACAATAAAGTCGTCATGCTTAACGCTTGTTGCATTACTGCTGATAACATCTAGCCTTTTTTCTCATGCTGACCAAGCGACTGTTGAGTTCACAAAAAGCCAACTGCAAATCGCTGATAACTTTTCATATTCGGGACGCATTGACTTTAATCAAGTTCCGGGCCCTTATTTAACGTGGCCAGGCACCAGCGTAAAGTTTCGATTTACCGGCAATCAACTGCGCCTAAAACTAAATGACGATAATGGCAGAAACCTATTTAACGTGATTTTTAATGGCCAGAACCAAACTCCATATGTGCTGGCGGCTAAAAAAGGGCTTCACGAATACAACCTAAGCCATATGATAAATACCGAAGTAACCACAGTAGAGATATTTAAACGTACCGAAGGGGATGAAGGTGGCACACACTTAGTTGCGGTCAAGCTAGGGCAAAACGCAAAACTGCTCACCCCCCCTGTTAGCCCGACTCGAAAAATAGTATTTTACGGCGACTCGATAACCGCTGGCATGGGTAACGAAGCCCCGCACAATACGGGAGATAGCAACCCTGTCGATAAAAATCACTATCTGTCTTATGCCGCAATAACCGCTCGGAACTTAAATGCAGAATTTCAAAGTATCGCCAAAAGCGGTATTGGTTTTATGATCAGTTGGTTCGACTTCATCATGCCACAATACTACGACCAACTTACGGGCGAGAATGATAATCAGAGCCAATGGGACTTTAACCGTTGGCAACCTGATGTGGTAGTGGTTAATTTAGGGCAAAATGACAGTTGGTTGATAGACGATCAGAAACGCCTTACAGCTACGCCTGAACAAATCGTGAGGGCGTATAACAATTTCATTCAAACCCTTCGGGAAAAACACCCTAACGCCTATTTTATCTGCGCATTGGGCAGCATGGACGCCACCGATTTTAATAACCGCGATAACCATTGGCCAGAATACATAACTACAGCCGTTCACAATATAAAACAACAGGCTAAAGCAAATGGCCAAGCCACAAATATAGATACCTTAATGTTTAGATTTACCGGCTACGGCGCTCACCCTAGAGTTAATCAACATGTGGACAACGCAGATAAGTTAACCGCGTTTATAAAACAAAAACTAAGTTGGTAATTGTCGTTATTCCCAATCAAAATTGGGTTGTCAATTAAAGCGGCGCATAAACAGCTATGCGCCGTGGGTTTATTCAAACAAGGCCGCTAGACAGTTACCGTCTGATAGCTAGCACCTAATATCTATCACCATTGTCAGATTCCGCTACGCCTTTCCCATATCATCTATTTCTTTAAGCTTTTGTGGCAAATGTTGCTCTAAATAACGGTAGCGCAGTATGACAGCCGATAATATGGCGCCGTTGATGCCGAGCTGCACTAGCCAAACAAAAACCGTGTTATACAAAAGGTAATTAACACCGGCGATGATTGCTAATGCCACGTACAGAATTATGCAAACCCGTGTGCTTATCCGCCAGTACTTTAATCGCATAACCAATTCGTCACGTTTAAAAGCCAATAAAGCGCTAATGTCTAACGTTTGCTGTTGCCAGAGGCGCGAATGTTGACCAAATGACCAAACACTAAAAGCAATTGGAATAGGCGTTAATGTTATAAACAGCATGGTTTGCGCCATACTGTCAGCAAGCCACAGTGCCGCATAAAAACTATACGCACTTACAGCAACGCCAACTAACATATCGGTATACGCTTTTAATTGTTGTCTGAATTTACTGGCTTTAACCTGAGACAGTAATTTATCAACATCTATTTTTGGCGTCGCTTGTTTAAACGCGTTCTGCCAACTTTCAAATTGTGGATCCATATTCATCTCCGATTCAAAATCTGCTCTAGTTGTGCCCGCCCGCGCCGAGCACGTTGCGCCACATTTGCTTCCGTAAGTCCCAGGGCGATGCCAATTTCAGCTTGATTAAATCCCTCTAGTTGCAGCGCTATCACTTGTCGGTAACCTATAGCTAACTTACGCAATGCCGTCATCAAATCTATTTCAATATCTTGTTTATTAGAGGTCACTGAACTGCTTATGCTCTCTAATGGCTCATCGAGGTTATGCCGGTCGTGGCGTCGAGTTTCTTTTAATACGTGATCTACCGCTCGGTTGTGGGCAATACGGGCAATAAAGGTTTTAATATTGGCCTCGCCTCTAAAGCTTTCGAGTGCGCGCCAAACGGCAAGGGACATGTCTTGGATCAAATCTTCCCGCAAACTTTCATCCGCTTCGTAAGTTGTCGCAACACGCGCCATTAGCGGCGCGTGTTCCTTAAGTAAGGTTGCGATATCAAGCTTGTCGCTCACTACATTTCCTTGATAATTTGAGTGGTGTTTGAGTCATTGTCAAACAACTCACAATAGGCTTGATAAGTAACACATGCTAGCCATGGACCCGTTAATAATGCACTTAATACAAAGGTAAACGGAACCAATAAAAGCAAAACTGCATTTACCATCATAATAACTAACATTGGACGCCACGCACGGATGACCGCTTGCACACTGGCCCGGATTGCGGCAGTGATGCTATCATCCGCAAGTAATACCCTTGCCGATGCAAAGCTTAAAAAGAGCATCACTGGTGTGGCTGACGCAAAAATAATTCCAAGCTGTAATTGTGTTACCTCAACCATAGTCCCGTATATTAATAGCGCTAAACCATCGGCGCCTAGTAATGCATTTGCCGTCCATAATTGCATAACTGAAGGCAATATCAAGACAATGGCGAGTCCGAGCATTTTTCCCCAACCACTGCAAAAAATGGCTTTGAGTGAAAAACGTTGATGCTTGGCTAAATGTTGTAACAATGGCCAGGTTGACGCGGCCATTAATGCCATTGCCCACTTGGACACTACAACGCTATAAGGTGCTGGTAACATTTGGATCACGCCTTCGATGATCAAAAACGAAAATAAAAACAAGAATAATTTAAAAGGCGCTTGCTTCATTAATTGCCAGCCTTGTTTGAACCAAACAAGGCTGCGTGATGTTGGTATAGTGTCATTGTATGTTTGTGTAATTGTTGTCATGTTTTAGCTTCCTTTATAAGTGATTTACCTAACAGTCGATAAACAACGACAAAACCTGACAATTTTTTTCACTTTTTTACGACATCAGGTTTAAAAACCCCGAAAACCAACAGTAAACATTTGAAATTAAACAATTAAAATAACATTCACAAACAATAAAAATAATTATTCAAAAAACAAACAAGCGGGTATCTAAAGTTAAAAGCTATTTAATTTAACTAAAAAAACAAAACCCAAACACTAAAATGTAAAGACTAAAAACAAGTAGGACAGTTTCAAATCTATAGCAACTGCCAACAACTCCCTATATCATCAAAGCAGATCAGAAACCTTAGGATCCCCCATGACTGAAAAAACCGTTAAATTCGAATTTGAAAAACAAAACAAAAACAGCATTCGCTACAAAGAAGTGCCAGAAGACGGCATGCCGCCGGTTATCGGCAGTATTTATGTGCAAAAGTGGTTTGCAGGTACAAGCAAAAATATTGAAGTTGTGATCAGTAAAAAAGATTAAAATAAAAGGCAACCAAACCTGATGGTTGCCTTTTAATTCAGTTATTTAATCTAATAAAGGTTAAGGCCAAACTGGGCTAACTATATTTGCTCTATATGAAAAGCTGGTATGTTCCGTGACATTGCTCACATCCCATTCACTTAAGTCAGCAGTCATAGAAGTGGCACTATGGAACATATAGGACATTTGAGTCACTGAACTCACGTCCCAACCAGACAAGTCACTGTTAAAACGACCTGCTCCATAAAACATTGTTCTCATATTAGTTACAGAACTTACGTCCCACGCTGAAAGGTCACTATTAAATAAAACAGCGTAACTAAACATGGTCGACATATTTTTAACTGAACTCACATCCCAACTTGAAATGTCGCCATTAAATCTGCGCGCACCAGAAAACATGCCTGTCATATTCTGTACAGAAGAAACATTCCAGTTTGTTAAATCTTGATTAAAAGCGCCAGCACTCCCAAACATATAACTCATGTCGGTGACATTACTTACATCCCAAGTTGATATATCTCCTTGCATATTAGATGAAGCAAATAATCTACGCATATTAGTCACATTACCCACATTCCAATGTGTGAGATCGGAAGTAAAACTTCGCGCTTCGTCAAACATCGAGGCCATATTAGTAACAGCACTTACATTCCATTGAGACAAATCAGAGTTAAACAGCGGTGTTCTATGGAACATTGAGTTCATGGTCGTGACGGAACCGACATCCCAAGCGGATAAGTCGTTATTATAATTTGCGCTGTAAAACATACTATCCATTGAAATTACATTGCTCACATCCCAATTATTGAGATTGCCGTTAAATGCTAAATTTCTGAAAAACATGCCGCTCATGTCTACTACGGAACTCACGTCCCAACCAGAGATATCAGAATTGAACGCATTAGCTTCCTTAAACATATTTCTCATACTGGTGACACGGCTAACATCCCATTTTGAAATATCACTGTTAAATGCAGTCGCGTTTTCAAATAACACTTGCATAGACGTAACCGCGCTCACATTCCATGTTGACACGTCGCCATTAAATGCACTTGCATAACTAAACATGTAATCCATATTTTCTAACGAACTTACGTCCCAGTTTGCTAAATCTTGATTAAACTTTGCATTTTGGCGGAACATACTCGACATACTCGTAACCGCACTGACATCCCAACTTGATAAATCACCATTGTATGTGCTGCCGCTGGAAAACATGCCGTTCATATTAGTAACAGAGCTTACGTTCCAATCAGCTAAATCCTGATCAAATACCGGATTAGCCAAAAACAAACTATCCATGTTTTCAATACCGCTTACATCCCAATGATTTAACGGGCTATTAAACTTGTCAGTAAATGCAAACATATACCCCATATCTTTAACTAAACTCAGATCTGGCGCTCCAGTCGCACTAAAATTAACCTCACGACATCCTTGGAACATCCTAACCATTGATTGCCACTGTTGAGTTCCCCATTGAGTCACATCTTTCAGGGTTGCTTCTGTTCCCCATGGGCACAACTCGATATGAGGAACCGAACCTGTAATTTGAACTGTATATTCACCATCAACGGCATAGGTATGTGTTGCATTACCGTTTTCTTGTGTTGGTTCAGAGCCATCTCCCCAATCCACCATATAGTCGTAAGTTTGGTTGTAACTGGTTTTAAGGGTTATTGACTTGCCAGCGTCAACTGACCATAACGTCGCAAAAGCAGCGGGGTCTGAAACCGCACCATCCTCAACTGGGATTGGCATGACATGACTTAAAAAGTTCGTAAATGAAATGCCATAAATTTCTTGATAACTCGTTAAATTAGAATATTCACCTATTGTAAATGCCTGAGTTGTCCCTTCATAAAACTCAATAACTCTGTTATTAAGTACATAGGTAGCAGTTTCTTTAGTATTGCTACCTTCATGATAAAACTCAGCTATACCATTGGGTTTTAAATCAATAATAGAGTTTAGTGGAGCTCGCATGATGATAAGACGATGTCCTGGCAAGTCACTGAACTCAACCACATTAGCTTTATAAATTGCCGAGACATATGCACCGTCACCGATTACAGCACTTAAGCTTTCACCTAAGTTGATTTCACCATCTTCAAATGGCAATACAGACTCATTATTTCCAATTGAAATTGTTAAATTATTGTCGGTTAATTGCCACGCTGAATCATATCCTTGCCACTCAAACTCTCCGTCACTCGCTCTTGATTTTTTCCCTAAATAAGTAAAAAAGTAATTATCCATTGGCCAATCATGAGTGAACTTGAGCACCCATACCCAATCATCAGATTCGTCACTGCCACGAATTTCTACTATGGTCCCTTCAAGCTCAGATAATGAAACAGACTCTAATAATGTATTGGCGGCTGGGGTTTCAGAGGTTTCACTTTGTTGGGCAAACAAAGTTTCAATCTCGCTTGTGTTTATCGCTCGGTCATATAACCGCACCTCATCTATAGAGCCTTTAAAATGCGAATACCAACCTGACTCAGGCGCACCTAATTCAACCGGTATATACTTTGCTCCAATACCCATAGGCCAAGTGCCGCCCGGCATTTCTTCAGAGTAATCCACTCGATTAACTTCTACGCCATTTAAGTAAATGACAACCTGCACACCATTATAAACAACGACAATGTGCGACCATTCTCCCTGTGGCACATGTACACCGGTATCAACTTTATTTGAGACCCGCGAGTTATCCGTCAAGGAATATAAAATTGTATTGTTAGTGCTATTTAACGACAACTCATAAATTGGTGAATTGATAACAACGCCACCGCCGGTGTATTCATCATTTGTTTGTTCTTTAGGGTTGACCCAAGCAGAAATTGTCAATTGATTTGTTGCTCTTGGTGCTTCTGAAATGGCTATCAAACTTGAACTGCCATCTAAATCAACCCCCTCTTCCACTGCACCAGTAACATAAACGACAGTGCCAACTTCATTTATCGAGGCTGATATCCCAGTTAACTCCGCAAGGTCACCGTCTAAAGGCAAATAAGCAATAAGACCGCTTTCTATATCAGTCGATTGAGGCGAGACCACAACATTAACCGTAGCTGTAGAAGGTTCACCTTTATTATCCGTTACACTAAGCTCAAAACTTAATGTTGTATCTTCAGTGACCGTCGGTGCAACAAAGTTAACAATAACCTCATTTGGATTAGAAATATCTACGCTAAAGCCCGAGTTGTCGGTTTGTTGCCAAGTATAAAACAAGGCATCGTTATCAAAATCTTCAGATCCCGCCCCTGAAATAATGACCACCTGCCCAGATTCTGCAACTTGGTCGTCGCCCGCATCGGCAATCGGGTTACTATTTTCAGGACCATCAATTTGTATTTTTAAACTAGATGTCGAACTCGCTCCGTCAGAATCCGTAACCGTCAATACAAACTCCAATTCGGTGTCTTCCTCTACAATTGGGAAATCAAACCAAGTATTGACCGAGGTTGGATCATTAATAACGACATTTGGCCCAGCCAATTGCTCCCACAAGTAGCTTAATGGCAAGCCTGCTTCATCATCCTCTAAATCGGAGCTTTTTGCCCCGTCGATCAAAACTTCGAGATCAACAATTTTAGCTTCAATAACCGCGACTGGCGGTTGATTTACCGGCTCGATATAAGGCACAACAACTTCGTAATACTCAGTGGTTGTTACATATAAGTTGTCTTCGACAGTGACACTAAAACGCAGAACCGTATCTTGTTGAACAATGGGCAAATAGATAGTGGTTTGTGAGCTGGTTGGCGACTCTATCGTGGCGACGCTCGTACCTTCTTCTCGCCATTTATAGCTGATGATTTGACCATCAGGGTCGCTCGCTTCAACGCCTAAGACTAAGGTTGAAGCTTCTACATTATATTGCAAATTAATAATTTTGGCGGTCGGCGCTTCATTGGCGACATTTGGGTTGCCGCCCTCTTGTACCTCAACTAAATTAGGAATGCCGTCGTTGTCGGCGTCGTCTGACGCGTCGTTAACAAGTGGGTTAAGATTATATTTAATCTCGTCGCCGTCTAACATTTCATCGCCGTCAGAGTCACGATTGTTAGGCACAGTGCAGTTTTCAAATTCTTCGATATTCGTTAAGCCATCGTTGTCGTCATCAGCAAGTGCTTGGCTTAAACCGTAACGATTTGCCCAATAGATTGGTAATGAACTTGAATCGTCAGGGCTAAAATCGATAGATAAATCTTGGTATTGCCGCGCCCAACTTCCCAACCTGCTGTGTCCACCAAAACGTAAGTCGTAATCGGTTTTTGAGGTTAGTGTTGCCTGCGCGTAAAACTCGTTTTCGCCATTGCTTGTGGTTGCCCAAATCGTATCGTTTGCAGCAAGTGGAAAACCTGCCCAGCCTATAGAGTCCGACTGCCACGCAATAGACGGTTCCGAACTAGAGAAGGGTTTATAAATTGGCGTAACCGTGGCTTTTAGCTCTATCAAACAGCTGTTTACGTTTAGTGGGTTAGTGATATCTTCTATGGCAATTGACGGAATTCCAATCACAGGGGTTTTGGCCATCAAGGTAATCGTTTTGTATTCGTCTTTATCTCGGCTCGGCCAGCCAATAATGGTTTTATCAAAAATCTCTAACGCGGCTCTAAGCTTTAACTCGGCACCAATGCCAGCGGCCATTTCAGTAAAACGATAATCTAATTGAGTATCTACACCGGTTTCTAAACTGGCTTCTGAACGATAATGCCCTTCAACTCCCGCCTCGGCATATAGATAGGGTTCAACAATGATTTTGCCGGTTGCCGCTTCGTAAAAAAACAATTCAAGCGATGGGATCAGTCGAACGTCGCCATAAACTTTCGCCTGGGCTTCCCCTTCAATTCGATATTTTAAGGTGGGATCAAAATGCGTTCTCGGATCCCAATTGCCATTATCGTAGGCAAAACCCGTTGTGATGTTTAACGTCGATTCGAGAATATGACTGAGCTTAACGCTGCCCTCGGCTTTACCATTAATTTCTGCGTCGAGTTTAAATTTTCCTCGCACAATAATTGGCACGCCTCCGGGCGCAATGACCTTTACAAAAGACCGGCTGATTAAGTTTTTAGAGCCGTGTAAGTCTTTAGAACCATCACTTTCGATGGATAACGTGGCATCAAATTTAGTGAGACCTTTTACAAATGCATGGGCTTTTACGAGCTTGCCGCTTTCGATATCAACTTTAATGTCGATGGTTGGCTCAAAGCTAAAATTAGTATCAGCGGTGAGTTTAACTAACGCGTCATTGCCGTCGCCATTAATCGACTCATTTGATTTTGTTTCAAGTTCGTAGCCAACATAAACGTCCACTTCTATTTTTAAAACATCATTGCCGTCTAACAAACCAACTTTATCTATTTTGGCTTCAAAAATAGCGGTATACGGTTCGTAGTTTTCAGTATCTATATGGTCTTTGCCAGGCACCCAACTAAACAGTAAATCAACTTTATCGCTGCCGTCACCCGCTTGAACTTCAGTGACATTCGCTCCGTGATCATGGCTAGAGCCAAATCTAGGATGGGTAAATTTAACCAGCTTAAAATACTCTAAATCAAATTTGTCTTCGGTATCAAGAATAACCTGAGCGCTGACCTCAAATTGCGTTAATTTACCTGGCACGAACAACTTTTGTTTTGGTCCTTGCAGTCGCAAATTGTCTTCATCTAATTCTTGATATTCATCAGTTGTATTAGAGGCATTTGCCGCTTTAGCGTTTGCACTTTTTTGACCCGCAGCACCCACTGACTTTAATACTGGCACAACTGGTGTCACGACTGCCGCTTTTTCATCAACGATTGTCAGGCCTGATCTTACCCAGGTCGCCGACGAGACTTTTTTACCGCCAGAGGTGACTTGCTTTGATCTTACGCCGCGCTGGGCCAAACGGTTTTGACCCGCTGCAAGGTTGTCGTTTGACACATCGATCAGTTTTATATTGGTTGAAATATCGAGCTGTTCATAAACTTCATTTACTGCAGCGGCTTCCGTTTGCAATGTTACGGTATCGCCATCAACAACAACTTCAGTCACCTTACGTAACATGCCATCATTATCGGTACTTACCACAATGTCGCCGGTTGCAGGCGCGACTTCTTCGTTGGTTAATTGATAAGAAACTTCACTACTGGAAAAGCCTGCAGGGGCTACATTACTGACTTTTTGTGCCGTGTTTACAACGGTTTGTTTGGCCAATGTCGACACCGCAACTTGCTTAGAAAACGCGCTGTTACCTGAATTATCAACCACCTCAATGATCACGTAATATTGCGTATCACTGACTAAGTCATCAACCGTAGTCGTAAATTGCTCAGCAATGGAACTATGTAATGTCGTCGCCGATGGCACAAAACCATTTTGGTCGCTCAGATGCACGTTATACGATAATTGCGATGCGTTACTGACATTATCCACCGCTTCCAACCAATCTAAGGTGATGGCTGTAATTGACTCTGCCGAAGCCGATACGATTTGAATTCCCGTCGGCGCGTCAGCGTCGTTTAATACATTGATTGAAACCGCTTTGGTGGTTGTTGCCCCTTCATCATCGGTAACACTTAGCGCTAACTCAATTGCAACATTACCGGCAACATCGCCAATAGTGCCGTTTAAAACAGAGGAACTTGGATCATTAATGACAAAGCCCGTGCCGTTGTCATTAGTCACCTCCCACAAAAACGTTAATTCGTCATCATCCGCGTCTGTGGCCACTGACGCTAGCGTAAACGCAGATAATTCACCGACCGACATGGTTTCATCTAAAGTGATAATCGGCGCATTATTTACTTTTTTAATTGTAAAACTAGACGACGCTTGCGCTGATGCGCCCTTAACATCGGTCACTGTTACGGTAACGTCAAAAACACTGTCTTCTTTTACATCTGGGGCAACAAACTCAAGTTTGTTGGTATTTACATTCCCCAAATCCAAACTCAAATCGGAAGTAACGTTCCATTCATAAGAAAGAGATTGCCCTTCGGGATCGTTTGCGGTGGCATGTATTACAATGAGGTTGGGATTGCCTTCAACAACTTCTAATATGTCAGAACCGGAGGCACTGGAAGAGTCTAAAGCGATTGAAACTGTTGGACTGAGATTTTTAACATCTTGTTGTTGTTTATCGTCTGACTTCCCACATCCAAAAACCGAGACTAGCAAAACCGATACAACAAATATTCGGAACAACTTACTACTTAAACCCATGGAAAATCCTTTTACAGATGTTAACAATTATAGAGAATTTATAAATGTAATTAGAAAATGGCGTGTACAAAACATCGATGTTGTCTGGGTTACAGCATTATTTCATTTAACCAGAAAACAGAATGCTCAAATAAACAGCGCATCACTTTAACAATAAATAAACTGCTTTAATACTAATAAGTTAAGGTAATTTTTGAAAAAATGGACTGCTCGTGAATTTTTATTTACATGTAAAAGGTGGATGATGATCAAACAAAAATAGTACAAAAACTCGCTGGTGCACTGCAAGGTAAAAGAAGGCTGGAGCTAGAGAACGAGAAGGAGGAGGAGAAAAAGAAAAACTACTGAACAAAAACCACCACAACGTCGGTATTACCTAGCTCATCCTGCACCACAATTTGCTGTTTACCGGTGCCCGTGAATACATGTTCCACCGAGGTATTTGGTCCAGTTTTATATTTGTATTTGCCGTTGATGTACCACACTCTATTGCCTGAGCCGCCAAGGCTTTTGAGCCAAACACTGGGGTGTTTTCCGTTTTGACCTGCTTTGCGAAACACACTGTTGTTGTCAATACCGGTAATTTTTAAGCTGGCGCTGGCGGTTATTTCACTATTAATACACTGTGGATCGAGCGTAGGTATAACAGCCGCACGACGATATTTAGCGTTTAACCAAGGTTCAACCACCTTTGGCCAAACAGCCACTTGCTCCACCTGCTTATTACTTACGTTACAGTCCATTGTCACGCGTTGCTCAGTTACGGGGTTTACCCAATAAGTAAACAATCCACTTTGCCAGGTATCTGCATCAGCAACATGCCAGGTTGGCGGTACAACGTTGTTTATCACCCACGCTTTATATTGTTGATGACAAAAGGCTGCGTTCTTGTCGTCTTTTGCTACGCCCAACGGCCAACAAATGGTTTGTTGTGTCACCGTTTCAGGTTGGCTTAGTCTATCGTCTGTAGCACTGTTTGAATTAGGATCTGCATTGCCCTTAGCACTTATATTAGAGCTGCTACTTAAATACGGCTGCTGACTCTCGCTATCAAAGGCAATAGCAGTATTAACCCCTAAGCCACCAGCCAATTGATCTGCAGCCATAAACAACAAAGGCCCAGCGGTTTTACGGCCAAAGTGCCCAGGCATTGGCGTACCATCGGGGCGGCCAATCCAAACCCCAATGGTATAGTCGTTATTTACGCCAATGGCCCAGGAGTCGCGAAACCCATAACTGGTTCCGGTCTTCCACGCTAATGGGGAGTTTTCAATAATACTGGCGGTTGACTGAATGCTGTCTGGGCGGTCAATATCCGACAACGTATTTTGAATGATCCACGCACTCGATGGCGATAACATCTGTTTTGTCACTTTAGGTTGCGTTAACTCATCAGTGAGATAACGCAGCTCACTGACATTACCTTGATTCGCCAGCGCGGTATAACTTTCAACAAGTTGCTCAAGCGACGAACCAACGCCACCTAAAATCATCGACAAGTTTGGCTTATTATTGGGGATAACTAACGCTAAACCGGCGTTTTCGAGACGGGCGGCAAATCGATTGACACCAAGGCGTTCAAGCAAATCTACTGCGGGCATGTTTAACGAACGTTGCAATGCTTCTTCTGCGGTAACTGGGCCATTAAACGTACCGTTAAAATTGCCCGGCCGGTAATTCCCCCAATTGCGCGGTACGTCCGCTAATAATGAATGGGAGTGAATAAGCCCTTCATCCATTGCCATGCCATACAAAAATGGCTTTAACGTCGAGCCCGGAGAACGTGTTGCCTGCACCATGTCGACATAACCAAAGTTATCTTCATTCGCAAAATCTACGGTGCCAATATACGCCTTAACCGCAGACGTTTTATTGTCGACCACTAAAATGGCGGCCGAACTTTGTTTTGGCATGTCACTCATATACGAGCTAAGTGCGTCCTGCAAACTCTGTTGTAGGTCACTGTTAATGGTGCTTTTTACTGCCGACTGACCATCTGAAAAAGCCAACAAGCGCCGCGCCAGTAACGGCGCAAGTTGCCTGGGCTTAAAGTTAAAACTATAGACCTGCTCTAACATCGCATCGTCGACCTCGTCTTGGGACCAAACACCAAATTTAACAAGCCGCTTTAGTACTTTGTCTCTTGCCCGCTGGGCGGCGTCATTATGAATATCGGGACGAAACCGTGTTGGGGCCTGGGGCAGTACCGCTAACAATGCAGCTTCTGAGTGCGTAAGATCATTGGCGGATTTATTAAGATAGGTGTAACTCGCTGCTTCAACGCCTTCAATTGTGCCGCCAAATGGCGCGGTATTTAGGTAGATTTGCAAAATTTGGTTTTTACTTAAATGCCATTCGAGTTGCAAGGTTCTTAATACTTGCTGCAACTTGCCGGTGAAGCTTCGATTGTGAGGATGCAAAATTCTGGCAACTTGCATTGAAATTGTTGAGCCACCAGAGACAATTCGGCCATTGGTCAGGTTTTGATATGTCGCCCGTAAAACCGCAAAGGGATTAATGCCTGGGTGAAGCCAAAACCAACGATCTTCATAGGTGAGTAATGCCTCAATATACAGCGGAGATACGTCAGATAACTCTATTGGATATCGCCAGATCCCGTTTGGATCGGCAAAGGTGCGCAGGGGACGATTGTTTTCATCTACGACGACTCGCGCAAAAAGGTTGTTGTTTTTAGGCAGGTTTAATGGATAAAGTTGATCTAACATTCCGACAAACATTAGACCCAAAACAAATACCGTTAATAGACGGAACCGCCCAATATACCGAGCAAAACGGCGCACGATTAACAATAAAAACGGCAGACCCGATATGTAAAGGTTTTGACCGCTTTTACCGTCTTGACTGTTTTGACCGTTAACGGGGGCAGTTGTTAACCTGCCCTTTGAATGTAAGTTATTTTTGGACAATCGTAATGGCCGAACTGGATTTGCCAATACCACGGATTTCCGGGCGATACATGTCTTCTACCAAAGGCGAAGGCACGTTATATGTTCCCGGCGTAACCGCACGAACCAGATAGAACAAATTCACCGTTTGGCGCTTGCGCACTTGCGCTGCGGCAACAAATCGGTCATCTCGGTATTCTTGATATTTGGTTGGATTGCGGTTAAGCCACTGTGCTATGGATTTACCATCTACTTTTATTTCATCGAGTTTAATTGCATGTTCAAGGTTTTGATTTTCAAGTTCAAATCCCGCAGGTAGTAAGTCGATAATTAACGCATCTGGTGTTCTTTGCTCAGCATTCACTTCTAATTGCACCAAAAACAACTCACCTACTTCGGCTTGTTTAAGGTCGATTTCTTGGCCTTTAAGGTTCAACCAATGACGCTGAATCGAAAGGCCATTGGCGCTTTCCTCAGGCGGTGTTTTACCATAACCGCTAATATTAATATTGGCTAACAATGGATGGGCAAACGCCGACTCAATGGATACCGAGTTATTAATGTCTTCGGCCCCAAGTCGGGTTTGGAATCCGGAAGTCATGCTGAGCTTTGTGGTCGCCGAACCAATGATCAGATCAGCATTCCAGCTTTCACCGTCAAATTCTTTCAGGGCGATGCCCGCCAAAAACAGCGCATTGCGTTCCTGCGTACTAAGATACTGACGATTGATTAGCTGCTCGGCCAGCGTAAAGCTCAACGATATTGCCTTAGATTCGGCTATTTTATGGGTCAGCATTAGGTGGATCATCAAAGCCAAATCTCGAGTTTGGCTACCGTAATCGCCTAGGTATTGTTGTCGTTGTTTTGGCAAATTAGCTAGTGCATCTTCCATTAGTTGTTCGCCACGTCTTTTATCACCCATTTTTATCAGTGCAATTGCTAAATGCGTTTGTGATAAACCGGTTCGCGCGTAACGACTATTGTTGGTCGCCAAACTCCGTAATGTGCCCAACGGCACTTGATTTACTCGCGCCAATACGTAAGCTGCGTAAGCTTTGTAGGCAAAATGATAGTGGCCAGGATCGTTACTCCAACGTTCGTTATAAAAACGGCCACTACGCGCTAAATATTGCTGTAAACGCGTTAACGTATTTTTCAGCATGTCCTCTGGGACAGCAAACCCCATAGCCCGAGCACTTAACAAAAAGTCGGCAACATATGCAGTTAACCAATGTTCTTCATCTGAGGTATTACGCCATAAACCAAAGCCGCCGCTGCTGAGTTGCAGAGATGCGAGTCGCTCAAACCCTTTGTTGATCATATCAACCCGTTTGCTTTCATCTATGGCGTTGATGCCAAACGCCTGTTGCACAACTGGGGTGGCAAATAATAAAGGATAAGCGCGACTACTGGTCTGCTCCAAACAGCCATATGGGTATTGTAAAAGCTGATCTAACTGGTTATTTAAGTCGATATTCGCAGACGGTGAAATGGCCACAGACGCCACAACGGAACTGTCGATGAGCGACTCAATGGCGGTTTCATCAATCGTGAAGCGTTCTCCATTGTTAAGTACTTTTTGCATATTAGTAAACGTTGCTGGGTAAGCCGGACGTGCGCCTAGCGTCCATTGACGCTGAATTGCTTCGGCAAGTTGGTCGCCGCTAACATTAAGCTCAAACGTTGCGACTCCCGTGTGGTTTGTTACTTCTATGTCGTAAAGCAATGTGCGTTTTGCGCCATTGTCCAACACAATAGTCTGTGTGGTATCAAAAGCCTTAACTGGCGAATGTCTTGTTGTGCTTAGCTCTGCTTTTAGTTCTGTCTTTGGCTCAACGCTTGGCTCGGCTTTTGCTACAGCTTCTTCACTATCCTCCAAGGCTGTTGCAAATGTCACCTGCAATTCTTGACGTTCACCACTTAAGTTAGTTACATCCAGTGCGATGCGTGTTTTGTCACCTTTGGCTAAAAATCGCGGCATTGCAATTTGGGTTACAACCGGCGCGGCCACAGTGACTTCTTGTTCGCCATGACCAAATGCGTCTGCTGAAAACGCCAAGGCCATGAGTTTAATTCGACCATTAAAGTCAGGTAGATTTACCGGGATCTGCGCTTCTAAATTTTCATCGAGTTTGACCAAGCCACTAAACAGAGAAACGATTTGAACGTCTGACTGCGGCGCATCGCCTCCGCGGGTTAAGTCGTCGTCACCACCAAATTTCATTTTGGCTTTTGTCGACTGGCTCATTTCAATCACTTTGCTGTATACGTCTCTCGAATCAACGCTGTAACGGCGTTGACCAAAAAACGCGTCAAACGGGTCCGGTGACTCAAAATTACTGACACTCAATACGCCCACGTCAACCGCTGCTAATGTCATAAATACCGATTGTTCGCCAACTGCGGTTAAGTCGGTTAAGCCCGTTAAACGGGGATCGGTGACTTTGACATTGACCGGCATAACTTTATTTGGCAATACCTTCTCTGCGACGTCAAACTCTACCGCTAATTGTCGCGACGCTCTGGCCAATGGCAGATGCACTAAACCAAAGCTTCGTTTTGGGGTAAGGGCTTTTAGTTTATCGCCAGGCTGCAATACCACAGCACTGATATAAATGTTATGTTCCTGCCAATCATTCGCGACAGGAATAGTCACCGTCGCACCTTCGGCAGGAATAAATAAGCGGGTCGACCACAATGGCGTATCGCCTTCAACAATAACAATCGCTTCACCGGCCTCAGGTGGAATAATATTCACTTCAACGTTGTCGCCTACCTCATAGGCTCCTTTATCCAATGCCATCGTGATCTTATCTGGACGCGCCGCACCACTGCCCGAACGACTGTTCTGCCAATCTTCATACCAATTCCAACCAGCGTAAAACTGTTTGCTGGTTAATAGGTTATCCGCAGGGTCTCGCACTTCAATACGGTAACGACCGTAAGACACAGGGAATTCCACAGTCCCTAACCCGTTTTTGGCAATATCAACCGACCTTGTCAGCTCGGTAAACTCGTTGTCGTTCCATTTGTAATGCCAACCTTGTTGGTCGGAATAAACCCAAAAATAACGGCGGTCTTCTTTAATTAGTTTTACGTCGAGATTTGTTGCAGGGTGTTTGTCGCCATTAATTGAGGCTTTAACTAAGTCAAATCGAACCTTAGAATTGGCCTCTGGATTGTTGTCGCCAAAGTCAGCTCGAATTCCTATCATTTTATCACTTGGCCACACTAAGGTTGAATACGAACGCGATACCGGACGCCCGCCGGTTTCAAATAAACTGCTGATAAACTTAACATTTAGCGGACTGTGTAACTGCGACCAGTCGCCTTTATAATAAAGCTCACCAATGCCTTGTTCATTAAGTTGAATGTCGTCAAGTGACTCACGACTCGCGAGACCAGATTGTTTGATATCGCCAAATTCAAAGTCTGGCAAACGCTCTACCGGCTTACGCCACAGTGACACACTGACATCGGTAGACAGGCGATTATTAGACGCCGGTGCGCCAAATAGATATTCGCCTAACACAGGCACTTTGATTTGTTGCCATTTGTCGACAATTTGCGTGGTATGTACGTCTTCTGGATTAAACGTCAGCTTTAAACGTTCGGGTAAAAACTCTTCTACTTTAAAGTCGTAAACAAACAACTGTTTGGTGATGCTTTCCACTTCAAAACGCCAATTGCCCACTTGTGCGCTGCTTGGAATTTGCCATTGGTAATGAAAATACCCCATATCATTGCCGTGCCATTTAAAGGATTTTATTTTGGCCCCCGTCGGGCTTTTAATCGACACGCTTAACATATCGGTTGCCACCAATTTTCCGTCGGCGTCCCGTAAAAGGCCATTGAAGTCAACAAACTCGCCCGGACGATATAAGTCTCGTGGCGCATAGATAAAGAGTTCCTGAGCTCGGTTAGCACGCATGCCTAAGTCAAAGTCGGATAAATCCAATGCCGGTTTATTAATTTCAACCACAGAAAAATGTTGCTTGTTTTGCGCGACGATAAGCGACGCAGATTTAAGATCGGTGGTAAAGGACGCTTCACCCGATGGGGAAGTTAATACTTGTTGCAGTATTTCGCCCTTGTCGTTTACTAGCTGGATTTGCGCTTGTTCAATCGGTTTCCCGGTAAGTAACGACGAGGCATAAACATCAAGTTGTTGTTCGTAAAAACGCGCATGCAAACCAATATCGGTTACTGAGAACCACATCATCTGTTGACCGCTGTACGTTCCGGCCTTTGCCATAATTGCGAGATAAATCCCCGGCGGTTTTAGCTGTTGAATGCCTTCGATATCGATACTGCTTTTGGTGCGCGTATTTGGCTCGCCGTCAAACTCAAACCGACCTGAATAAACTAAGTCAGCAAACTGAGTAACACGCTCTATCCCCCAGTAATATTGACGGTGGGACATTTCTTCTAAAAAGCGCTGTTGGTCTTTTTCTCGCACTTGGTAAAAATTAATGTCGACGTCATTTACATTAACTGTAACCACAGGCAGGCCGTTGCCTAACCCTTGGGTTAAAAACGCGCCACTGGTATCAAAATTAAAACTTGGCGTTACGCGGCTAGTGACCACATCGGCATGTTGGGTTCGGAGCAAGCTTCGGTTATTAATCGCTTTAAGCCCTTGGTAAATGGTGACCTTGTATTTAACCTCTGGATCTACGTACGGAAACCAAATGTTTTTACCCGACTTAGCAATCACCCAAGCGCCGTCGACGGCCTTGCCATTTTGTTGGCTAATGCCAAAGTACTTTTGTAGATCTTTAGAAGGGTCGACCGGCACCGACAAGGTAATCGCAATTGAATTACGACCGTCTTTACTGCGCTCCGATACATCAAGAATTTTTAACGGCGCGTCTTTGTAATCAATTAACGCCTGAGCCATATCCAGCGCGGCTTCTTCCTCGCCAATACCCGAAGAAGCAATGCCTTTATCGCCCTCAGAAATCGACGTTTCATCCGCGCCACCCGCCGACGCAGCATTGTCATCATTAGAACAGCCCACCAAAACCAACTGAGACACAAACAACGCAGAGACAAAACACAACAAAGACCAAACATTAACTTTCATAACATTCCTTCGACAATTGGGGAATTGGTAAATAAAGTAGGATCAATCAAACCGCATTGAGTTTAATTAATTCTGGCTAAAATAAAGTTACAAATATCGGTATGTTAGGTAATTAAAACTGGGAAACAATATTTATTTAAAAAATGCATTAAAAAGGCAATATTCAAACCCACCATCGATATACAAAAAAAACACTTAATATCAGCAGTATAAAATCAAAAAAACAGAATAAAAACAATTTTAAACTTACCACTACAGGATGGCGCGCATAAAAGGTAAAATAGCGCTGAGTTAGCTAAAAAATTGAGACCTTAAATGCCCCATAACGGCTCTACTGTTCAAGTAAAACGGCCCGCGAATTTATAGCCCTTTTAGCCGTACAACCTCTTGGCCATATTGCAGGTGTTGCCAACTCTACGGTGACATCGGTACAAACATTCATTTCTGTATTTATCGGTGGCTTGATTGGGTCCCACTATAACGGTACTTTTGGCCCGTTAGTGCTTGGCTTTATGGCCTGTGCCATGTCATCATTCTGCTTAGTTTTTATCGCCAAACAGCGCACTAAACGCACTAAAATAAATAGGACAATTACAAAAAAGCCGCTACATGGAACCAATGAGTGTAAAAACAGACGATGTAATCATATTCTGCTAGGTCAAACACGGCTGAAAGTTGTAAACGTTCAGTCAATTTAACAGTGACACCAGCTCGAACACCGATGACTTCCCTATTTTCAGTTTTCCTTCAAATGATAAAACGTCCAATATCTGGAAGTGAGCAATTGATAAATAGGGGTTTTTAGTCAAACATAGGCCATTTTTTTAATTTGCCAATGGTTACGAGAATATGAACTTAGCGATTCCCGCATCGCTGAAAGCAATATCACTAACAAAATCCTTAACAACAGCGTTAACAATGACACTAACATTAGTGTTGAGCTTTCCACTTTTAGCAACCAACGCGCCACTTGCCAATAAAAAACAAATCTTCGCGGAAGTGACAACGTTGATCACCGAACACTACGTTGAAAAAGAACTATTGCCTAAAGTGCATGCCGCCATTTTGCAACAGGCCAGTTCAATCTAGTTTTTACAAACGACAAAAAAAATAGCAAATTTTCTTAAAACTAGTTTACAGCCAATCGACCCACATTGCAGTTTTGGTTGCATTTCAAAAGAAAATACTAGAGGGAAACATAGGTTATGTGTCTTTTTGGGGATTTGCCGAACCAAATCAACTAGGCAAAGCTATTTTGGATAATATCTTTCTCCAGATGCAGGGCGTTGACGCATAAATTTTGAACTTAACGGAAAATAAAGGGGCCGTCCAGATATGGTTCAATATATAAGAAGTTACTTTTATCGCGAGCTCACTTTACTAAATACAATTCATTAGCCTAAGCATAAAATCGTTCGTGAGTTTTGGACTAAATAAGCACCTCTAAAAAGCTTTTTCGATACACCGGTGTACATTCTAGTCAACAACACTATATTTTCGGCCGCTGAAGAATTCACCTACAATTTGAGACATTTAAAACGAGCCACCATTATTGGTTAACAAACCCGAGGTGGTGCAAATCCGTAGGAACAATTCCACCTAACAGTAGAGCCTAGTTTAGGCTCTACTTTACGCAGCTCTAATACCAAATTATTTAGATAAATTTGTGTAATAGTCATCCAAGTGATGCTCACCAGTTTTAGGGGCAACCATATCCATTGACAATACAGTGAGAAAAAACTCAATTGGCCCGTAGGTTTTTGAACTTAGCGCTAAACGTATAAATCCAAGAATCGACCTACGCATCCACTCTGGCACATAGCTTATTTTTATAGGCTTACCGACCGCATTAAATGCCATGGTTGCGATTTCATTGTGAGTTAAAATATCTGGGCCTCCCACTAATACATCTTGCTCGGACGCGCTAATTGCACTGACACATACCTTTGCTAAATCAGCCCCATGAATAGGATTTGTTTTCTGTTTACCGTCTTTAAACAAATACACCCTGCCTTGCTGCGCCATTTTATGAAACTCTCCTAAATCGGAAAAAAAGCCATTTGGACGAATCACACAATAGTCCAAACCCGATTGTTGCAATACCGCTACAAACGCTTCTTTTGCCTCACAAATTTTTAACTCTGTTAGCTTTTCGCCATTCAGTGCAGATACGTAAATGAATTTTTTGACCCCTGACTTTTTTGCTTCCAGCAAGATATTCAAATTCGCCTGGTAATCAACATCGTAATAAGTTTGACCGTCACGCTGCTTTGTAATGCCGATAGTGGTAATAACCACATCAATGCCATCTAAGGCGCCATCTAGTTCTTCACTTTCTGTAACATCAAGCGTAACAACCTCATTAGATGAAATTGCTAAGCTTGTTAGTTTGGCTTTATTTCTAACCAATAATCGAGTCCAATAGCCTTGTGATGTTAACTCACGAGCAATGTAACTACCAAGGTATCCTGTGCTACCCGCCAGTGCGACTTTTGTCATTTTTCTCTCCATTTTTCTTGTCGTTTTTTATCTTAATTTTTAATCAAATTTTCTTCATAGCCAATAAACTCAACTGCCTTGCTTGTCGCAAAACTCGTCACGATTTAAAAACTGGTTACAGCTTAGTGCTTGGTTTTTTGAAACCATTTGCCAATTAGGTCAAATGCCTGTGGTGATTCGTAAACACCATTGTGGTCCACGTCGGGAATTAAATAGGTTTCACCATGACTGTTTTCCGCTACAAATTCAGGGTAATTAGCGGCGTTAAACACTTCATCATTTTCACCAACAACCACAACCAAAGGCGCTTGTATGGCTTGCAATGCAACATCCGACGTATTTGGTCTGATCGGTTGCGCCGACATAATCGAACGGTATGAATAGATCATAGGCGGATAACTGAATTTAAATGTCAGTACCGCGTTGTGGTCCAAACTGTGACTGCCAATGGTATTTAGCATGATGAGCCCAATGAACCGTTTAAGGTCAAAAACAACCAGTGCGTTTTCTGGATCATTATTTTCGGTATTTGAGCTTTTACGTTCTGTTGGTCCTTCCCCCATATTGGGTGCAAATAAAATATAGCCAGCGGGTATTACTTTAGATTTTTTAAGGGCATACCTTAACGCAATGCCACCGCCCATTGAGTGACCAGCTATATATATTTTGTCGGTTTTAAACCTACTTTTTATTGCAGATAACATGGCCAACAAATCATCTTCATATTGACCTATATAATCCAAATCAAAGGGCCGCCCATGCGATTTTCCATGCCCCCTTAAATCTGGTGTTATTACACTGGCACCTGTTGCTTTAGCCAACATTCTTGCGGATTCGACTAAGGTTTCTGAGGTTGCTGCCACACCATGTAAAAAGACAATAATTTGCTCAGGATCTTGTTGGATATAACGGGAATATAATGTATCTCCATTACCGACTGGCAAGTGCAGCACAGCTTCATTGGGAAATTCGTTATCAAGCAGCGATCCCTCTTTTGGTAATGTTTTGTGCAGTTTTTGTGGCGCGCTCAAAGTGAACTCATTTGCGGCACCAAACACGATTAACAAAAAAGCAATTGCGAGGTAAATGGCTAATATCGCGCCCATAATTGTCGTGCTTTTACCAATAAATCGAATCAACTTGTTTGGTTGAACTTGCATACCCTTCTCCTCATTTTCCTAGCTTGAATTAATTCGCTCAGTTAATGTTAATGAGTTCCGCTGACAAATGAGTCACATGATGATGTGATTAAAGCCAGTTCTATTAATGTGAGTGTGCTTGATGTTTGATGTTTGATGTTTGATGTTTGATGTTTGATGTTTGATGTTTGATAAAGCGACACAACTGTTGTCGCTCTAAAAAGGTTAGACTTCCGTCATAACCAGCCTTTGCAAAATGATAAAGAGTTCGATTATAAAAACAGGAAGACCGACATCCATTGTCAGTCAAAGCCAGTAGTTAACACACTTATGAAATTTTTCTATACATTCGTCCACCGGTTAATAAATAACTGGACGGCTTCTCGATTAAGAACATGATGTTTCTAGCTGGCTCGTTTTCACCACTAAAACAAACAAACACATTATCCTTCACATGGTTTAATTCAAGTTCAAATACCCCACCGGAAACATTAGGGAATTGACAAAGCAATTTATTTTCTTGCTCATAGATTTCTATTTGACTACCAATACTGGCATAACTGCCAACATATTGTGAAAGGTCAACGTTCCCTTTAGAAGGACTTAAATCTGGTTCTCGTTTTTCATTTGTCAAAGCGTCTAAAAGAATATTCTCCAACTCTATATACAACATCGCGCTAGGGCTATTGGTAAGTAACGACATAATCAAACCTTGTTCTGGGTATACCGCTAAATACGCAAGTTGCCCAATTGTCGCGCCTGTGTGTCCAAACATCGTTCGCTCGGGACGGTTTACTAAATACCAACCTAGACCCCACTCGGTTATCCCACTGCCGATATTTGGCAAGACATATTGTTTTTGTTGCATTTCCGCCACCGAGTCGGGCGATAGTATTTCGATATCTTGTTTCTTCAAACCGGAATTTAAGTGAAACTTCGCAAAAGTTAACAAGTCTCTTGCGGACATAGACAACACGGTTCCCGCTGGTGCATGACTTAAAGGCAAGTAACATTTTGGCGCGACTTGTAATTCACCACCAAGTTCCTCATTTGGAATATGACCTACAGCACCACGAAACCTTAACATTTCTGTCGGTTCAGAAGTTGATTCGGTTAGTCCTAAAGGTTTGAGTATTTTATCTTCGATGACTTTCGCCCACGGTTGACCCGTTACAACCTCAATGATCCGCCCAGCTAAAGTAAAACCGGTATTGCAATATGAAAGATATTCGCCAACATTGTGCAATTGCGGCAATAGGTAGCAGCGGTCGATAAGTTTCTCTACAGTGGGTTGAAACGGATCATCCTCAGGGAAAAAGTCCCCTTCCATACCACTGGTATGACACAATAAATTTCTAATCGTAATTGTTTTTGTCGCAACAGCGTCAGCCACCTTAAATCGAGGTAAATAATCGATAACACAATCGTCTAAATTCACCTTCCCTTCGTCGACAAGTTGCATCATCGCAGTCGTTGTAAACACTTTAGAAATAGAACCAATCTGAAACAACGAGTCATCTGTTGCCGCAACTTGGGTATTTTTGTTTAAAACGCCTGAAGATGCAGTCTTAACTTTATCCTGATGCATCACTGCCACTGTTGCTCCAACCACGTTGTACTTAATCCGCAGTTGCTCTAATAAAGTATCGAGATCTAATCTGTCCAATAGTGTATGGCTCATTATTATGTTCCTAAAGGTGGTTAGTTAAAGTGTCTGCCTGGTTAGCAATATGAGGGTTTTGACACCATGGGTATTTAAATTCAGTATTGGTCACCTTGTATGGAATTAATTTAACATTTGGCGTAATTGCTCCAAATGCACTCATATAGATGATTTCGTTACTAATTTTTGAAAATGATGAATAAAAATGCTGAGTAGACTTTGGAATAATGACTTTGTAATTACTTGCAACTAATCCAAAGTAATCTAGAAAATCGGGAGAGAAACATTGGCTTCTTTTTGACGACAGGATTAAATCAATACCATTGACTCTTAACACTACAACGTCACCAATATTTTGTACAAAGTCTTCATTTTCCAATTGCGGAAATGTATGAATATAATTTTCAGCGATACCAATAACCTTAGCAAGGATATCAACAGGTTGGCCAGAATGCGCACTCATTTTACCACCAACTCGGACTTGGATTTTACTGCCAACACCGGCAATTTTGGCCACCTTTATAACTTCAGGGTCATATATAAAAGCAATTAATGCAGTCTGAATATTATGATCAATAAGCCATTTGAGAGCGAATGTCGAATCAGAGGGTGCACCACCGCCAGGGTTGTCGGATTGGTCGGCGACTACCACAGGAAAATTATCACTCTTAGTAGCCTTTAGCAGCGCCTCATTTAGTGGGATAGAATCAAATTTAACCTGCTCTCTTAATGCAAAAAATTTCATACCAAACTGCATGGCAATAGACTCTGCTAGTTGATAATCGTTATTTGTGATCACTAACATTTTGATGCCGCTATCTGGCGTATCTCCCCATGGAAAACCATGCATCAATGTCATCGATAAGACGAGTTCAGTCGCCTCCTCGGCATACATTTGTGATACAAATAAACGCATACAATCCGAAGTTGTCGGGAAGATACCAATCATTTTGCAATCAAATATTGCCATCGTTGGTTTAATCAACCGTCGCTTGGCCTTAACTGCGAGATGGAAAACTTCTTCTGCACGCTCGTTAATATCGGTATGGGGGTACTCTTTTAAACCAACAATAATATCAGCATGATCCAACATGCTTTGGCTAATATGCCCATGCAAATCCAACTCAATCGCGATAACAACTTTGTCTCCTACCAGTACCCTAATTTTACTTAATAGGTCGCCTTCACAATCTGGATAACCTTCAGCGACCATGGCACCATGTAGATCTAACAGGATGATATCCAACGTTTTTGTTTCTGCTATTCTAAATAGCAACTCATCGCGCATCGACTCATAAACTGAACGAACTATTACACCAGACGGCTCAGCAAGCGCTAATAAACCAAAATGATGTTTATAGTTATACTCCTCACACAAACTTCGCCACACAGACACAGGCCCTTTGCCATCAACAATGTATGGGTCAGCCAGAAATTGATCATTTGTAAGATAAACAAAGTCGTCAATTCCCGTAGGTAGAGGAGAAAAGGTATTGGATTCTGTATTTAGACAGGCAGTAAAAATATTCATATTGTACTGATCACTCCATCTTTAAGATTAGCGAAACGACTCACCGCAAGGCTATAAACAACGTCGTTGTGCCAACAAAAGCTATAACATTTGCTTTGAGAACATCGTATGAATCTAGCTTTACACAAGTAATAAAAGGCTGTTCTACCTTTCATCACAAAGACTTAACGAATTATCACGGAAGACTTAAAAATTAGGTTTGAAGGTGCGTTTGGTTGTTTTCCTACGTTTATTTTTAATACTAATTTGGTAAAAGAGGTGTTTTAAATAAAAGTACTAGAATGAAGGTTACCTCATTCTAGTTAATCGTATGGAAAGTAAGAGAATGTTTAATTTTCAAACTCTTGTTCAAGAGTTCTCGACGCTAAATAGAAAAACAATATGGATAAAGGTAAAAATAAAACGCTCGTTAACAGGGCCAGTCGTAACGCGTCATCGCCATAATAATTACTTAACACATCGCTTATCCCACCAATTATCATGGGGCCTAAGCCGCCACCAACCAATGTTGCCAACATACCCAAAATTGCGATTCCTAGCGCTTTATTTGTCACCCCAGATATACCAAATACGAGGGCAAATATCGGTGGCGTCATTAGACCAACTAAGGTACCGGAAACTCCTAGCATCCAGTAAACTAACGACAATGAACTAGAGATGTAAATGGCAACGGTTATGGGAATCAAGAGTATAATGACCAGTATTGGAAAATAGATATACCACTTAACATTTACTTTACCTATGAAGTTAGAAATAAGTCCGCCAAACAACATGCCTAAAACCCCACTTACGCCCATAACAAAACCTAATGAGCCGCCAGCTTGCGCTAAGTCCAACTCAAAATGTCTAATTAAATAACTCATTGTCCATTGTCCACTTCCTTGGCCAAATACAGCAAAAACGGTGAAACCAATGATACAGTAGAAGAAACTATTTTTACTGAACAAAGTTCTGGAAGCAGACATAAACCCCTTGCCCAGTACCTCTGAAAAATTAGGAAAACGGCATACTTTTCTTGGTTCCTTCATTGTTAATCGAATCAATAGCGCCAACAAAATCCCAGGCGCACCCATTAAGACTAATGCATAGCGCCAGCCCCATTCGCCTGCAATAAAGGAACCGCCAGCTAAACCAACAACACTGCCAATTGTGCCGCCAATTAAAAATAACGAAATAGCCAAGCCACCACTTTTGGTGCTATACAGGTCGCTTAACATAGAGAGTGCCGCTGGGTGACCGCCGCCTTCTCCAATCCCCACACCAACTCGTGCTAAAAACATTTGCCAGTAATTTTGAGCTAACCCCGTAAGTACAGTCATAAAACTCCAAAACCCGACGGTCAGAGTTAAAAGCGTACGTCGGTTCCCTAGATCAGCCCACCGAGCGAAAGGCAACCCTAACGTCGCGTAAAACAATGAAAATGCCAGTCCCGATACAATTCCCAATTGCAGGTCGCTTAACATAAATTCGACTTTGATCGGTTCTAACAACGCCGAAAATACGGTTTTATCTATCGCATTAAATATCGAAACCATCACCAGAAGAAACAAAGCATAACGCTTATATCCTTGGCTAAAGGATAATTGAGCACTTTCAGTATCAGTATGTGGTTGTTTAATAGTCGTCATAATAAAACGTCCTGTAATTGATTTGTGGCATGTTGGCTAAAAGCCTGTCGAGTGAAGTTTTCTACGCCACTGGAACCGACTAAAATATTGTCTTCAATACGAACGCCACCAAAAGGTTTAAGTGCGTTAACTAAACGCCAATCAATGTCGTGTTTGTGTTGACCGGCAAATAATGAACTCAGCAGTGAATCGATAAAATATACACCAGGCTCAATGGTAAACACTTGATCATTGGTTATTGCTCTACCCATCTTGATATTCTCATTTGATTCACTAATATAAATTTGACCTTGGCTATTGGCAAACCGACCACCGACATCATGAACTTGTAATCCGATGAAATGTCCAATGGAATGAGGCATAAAATACCGTAATAACCCATTTGCTAAAACCGACTCAACGGAAGATTTAATCACACCAAAATCAACTAACAATGTCGCCACTTGGGTAAACGCCGAAAGATTTAAGCTTTCAAAATTAGCATGGTGTGCCACTTCATCAACTATGGATTGTTGGGTTACATCAAGGGCTGTAATTAACTCTGAAAATGGTTCAATGGAAAGTTGCTTAGCATCACTAGGCACTTTGTTTTTAGCGGCATATGTGCGTGAAATATCAGCCTTATACGCATGATGCGTCGCCCCCGCATCTATTAATAAACTGCGGTTGCCGGGAGTGACTTGCCGTTCAAACTCTCCGTAATGCAAAATGGCTGCATGGGCATTCGTTGCAATCACACTTGGATAGGCTAATTCAAATTGAGACTGTTGACAGCCGCGACAAAATGCCAAATTGATTTCAAATTCGCTAGCGCCGCTATTAAATGCCTGTTCCGCTGCCACATGTCCATTTACGGACGTATGATTTGCCTGACGTATGCATTCTTGTTCATATTGCGTTTTATTTGCCCGTTGCCAATCTATAGAATTAATTAACCTCGACGGATTGCGTTCTCCCAACGGCCAGTGACAAAAAAAGTCGGCTTGAGGTCCAACAAAAGCGACTCGACCAGTATTTGGAAAAAACTGTTTTGCCATTTCTCGCTGGTACATTTCAATTACATCAAATTGATTTAACCAGTCTTCTGAGGGCAATTGTTGCTTCGATGTCCAAATATCACTTTGTAAAAACAAAAGAAGTTTTGGCTTTTTACCAATTGTATTCACAATCCAACAATCAGGAATATTTAAAATAGGACACAGCAAGTTAAACTCTGAACTTGCTTTAAACGAATACGGGATATCATCTTTATAAGGGTATTCGGTCGTGCCACCAAATAAAATTAAGTGCTCGAAACCAGCAGATGACTGCAGTTCGTCAAAACATTGCTTATAAGATTGAACATGCTCAATGAGCAAATTAGTGAGGGACATTTTTGTGTTTCCCCTTTCGAATTTTGTTACTGTCTATTGCGCTTGCAGCATTGCGAATATGCGCACCGTCTAGCCAGTCAAGTTCAGGATAGTGATAACTTGAAACCTGATTTTTTGGCGACTTTATTGCTTCGCTCGGTAAATGCTGCGCCAAAAAGGCTGAGGTTAATTCATTAATAATTTGAACTGTTTTCTCACCTTCTAGGGGGCCTAACATAAAAAGAGAACGCAGTATTTTTCCTTGTAATAGTGCCCAATCAGAAAAGTCATTATGTGCAGCGCCATTAATAACAGCTCGAATTACATTTGGGTTATTGCCAGTGTTGTCATAGGTTTCATAATGAAAGTCGTTAAACCCACCAGGACTTTTTAATTTAATGGCGTTAGAGTGTAACATTAGCAGTGGCGTCGCAATGTTTGTATCCATCAACTCAGTCCCCACCTGCCCACCATCAAGGTTTACTACAGCTTTAACTCTCGCATCTTGATGCCCGAAAGTCGCACTTGCGGAACCGCCAAATGACATGCCAACTGCGGCAATATGATTAAAATCGGCAAATTGGCTGAATGCGCAATGTGCATCATCCGCCCCCCCACTTTCAACAAAATCTAACGCAGCCTTTATATTATCTACCCACTGTGCCTCTAAGACTTTAGCTTCCTCTACGCTGGACCAGATTCGAGTAAACTGTTCTCGCTGAACTAAGGATGGCGCGTTAATCAGTGGAAGAACCGCGTTAAATAACTTGCCTGTTTGCATCAATTGAGCAGCGGCTTGATCCATCGTCACTACCTCGCCATTATTTAACTTAGCAACACCGCAGTGCCCAACATGGGCGACAGAAATAACAATATAGCCACAACTCGCAAGATGTTCACATAACTGGGTATTGCTATTGTTTAATTGCCCAAACCCATGGGAAAAAACCACCACTGGCCGTGTTTTAGGGGCCGATTTCAACAATGGCGTATTTTCGTAAGACCATGTTGTCGAGTTGGTCATTTGTGGCAGCAGTTTTTCCGGCAGACCTAGCGCGGCTGCCAACTCCGATTTGATCTCCGCCAATTCAGCAGATTTAAACAGAGGCGTTCGAAAATGGCCGTCAACTGACGCCGCTGGATACCATAGTTTTAATGGTAAAAAAGGCGTTTGATTTGACTGATTTGAGGACTGTTCTGACAGGTTGACCTGCACATTCTTTAACCCAACTCGATAAGGCCCCACCGGGCTAGGTCGTTTAACAACCGGGAAAACCAATTGGGGGGCCACCTTAGCCGCGCCGATAACAATCGGCGCGATAAGTTTTTGGATCAAGATATTGCTTTTTAAACTCATCTGATTCCTAACCTCAATAAAACCTATAATGTAACCGTAAGCCAACTGTTCGCGGCCTTAAGGTATTGATATAACTTGAAGATAAGTCACCACTATTGAGAATAAAATCATCGTTATTGGTTAAGTTTTCCGCGTAGACATTGATTTCCCATTCATCAACAAAAATACCGACACTTGCTTCTACATTTTCGTAAGCGTCATTTTCAGCTAAATATGGGTTTGCTGTTGTCGCACCGGCCTGATTAGAAAAGCCATTGAGTGAATCACCAACAAATTGCGCACCAACATACGCAAACATTTCGTATTTAGAGTAAACATCCCAATCATATTGCGCCGACACTGCAACTTGGTAATCCACCGCGCCAGGTAATGAATCCCCCTTTACGACACCTGAACGAATGCTATCTGCGCTATTGATTTCAGTAATTTCAGAATCTTGTAATGTCACAGCCAGATTGAGTTTTAAATCGTCTACAACTCTGAGCTCTAGTTCTAATTCGGCACCTTGAGAAACAGCTTCTCCCGCATTGGCAATATAATTGGCAACATCAGACAAACGAATGGCATCTATTTGAATGTCACTCCACTCAATATAAAACAGCGCAGCATTTAGTCTAACTTGTCGGTCGAAAAGGAAAGATTTAACACCAAATTCATAATTTAACGTTTTATCGGGGCCATACAAATTAGGTATATCAAGAGGATCGTCAGGATCTACAGGGCTCTTTCCTACGAACGGGTTAGTTTGACCAATTCGATAACCCGTTGCGACACTGCTGTAAAGGTGCCAATTGTCGGACGGTTGATATGACAAGGATGCGCGCCACGTAGTTGTGCCGTTATCTTCTCCTTGATTGAAAAATTCAACAGATTCTTTAGCAAAGGTAGCAAAATTGAGCACTTGCCGTTCTGGCTCTTTAATGCTCACTTTTACATTTGAAACCCTAGCACCTATTGTTCCAACCCATTCATCGGTAAACTGATAACTTAGTTCACCAAAAGCCGCTAACTCTTCCGACTCTGTTTTTGTATTTGTTTTAAGAAATATGTCATCTTCCATCAACCCCGCAGCAACATTAGTATTAATGTAATCAGCGAACCCTGGTAAAGTAAATTGAAAATCAGCATTGGATTCACGGTTAATATAAAACAAACCACCTATCCACTCTAACTTCGACTCGGCGTTAGAGACAAGGCGCAATTCCTGCGAAACAAATTCTACTTCCCATGGCTCATTATTCGCTAATAGTGGAAATCCAAGTCCCGTTATGTCGCCATAATCAATTCGAACCGCGGTTTCTGACGAGGTATAAGAAGTTGATGATACTAGAGTAGCAAAATCCATCACGTTATAGTTAATGGTTGCGTTATAGCTGGTTAATGTTGAAGGACGCCCTTCAGATTGTGCTGAAGATTTTTTAAACTTTCCTAAATCAGGTGCCCAGGCATCACTGTCTTCAGGTTTGCTACTTTGATATAACACTTCGAAAGTCGCGTCCAAATTATCAGCGGCTTGCCAACGAGCCGATACTCGCCCACCCTTTTCAACTACCGAGTTGTCGGTATCCAATGCAATATTTTCAACCCAACCAGCCTCATCACGATAGTAACCCACCGCACGAACCGCAAGCGTTTCTTCGACAACAGGAAAATTGATCATTCCGTCGTATCGCTGGCGTAACCCGGCATCTTTGGTATTGGCAAAATCAATCCGTGCAGATGATTCAAACTCATCTAACTCGGCTTTTCGGGTGATCACTCGTATCGTCCCGCCCAAAGATCCCGAACCAAATAATGTCCCCTGTGGCCCACGTAACACTTCAACTCGTTCTACATCATAAAGGCGTAAATCCGGTTGTACTGAAGCGCCAAAAGTATCCGTGACAGGCATATCATTGATGTAAACCGAAACTGGATCCTGCGTATTGCCACCACTTGTCGATGTTGCGATACCGCGGATATTGAAGGCTGATCGGTTCTTAATAGGTTGATTTAAAGTAACCCCAGGCATCGACCTCGCGATACCTTCTAAATCATCGATACCAAGTGTTTCGATATCTGATGTACTGTAAGTGGAAATACTTGCAGCAATATCCTGTTGCGACTTTTCTCGTTTAGTGGCTGTTACAGTAATGACTTCAAACGATTCTTCTTGTTTCACATTATCCTGATCTAATGCGGTATCAGCAGCAAATGAATGAGAGCTTAATGCTAACATTACAGAAATAGACGAGGCTGACAGAATCCAGCGATTTTTTGTGGCTAAGTTTGATATTTGACGTTTCATGTTGGTATTCCCAAAAATAGAATTTATTATTTTAAAATATTCAATTTGCTTAACTTCCATTTGAGTCTGCCATTTACACCTAGGTAAAGATTAGCCTGTAGTCACTGTTGCGTAACCAATCATCACCTTCGTATATACATTGCGAAACAGCAATAATTAAATATTAGCCGTATCCACCTTATTCGCTTACTAAAAAGGCTTTGTATTCATATAACAATCTATTTTTTCGTTGCCATTTCACCACCAGCTAAACAGAAGAACCAAAGTATTTGCCCTAAGCCAAAAACCAAAGTCAGTTGTTCTAGAGCTGGGAATATCGTCAGCACCCCAGCCAAGCCAATCATAATGCCGATATAAAGTGTCAATTTGTTAATCAATTGGTTCTGTCGACATATCATACTAATGGCCATCATCCACAGACCGCCTAGCAGTTCGATTCCACCACCAATAGATTGCACTAAGATATAAACCGTTTGCCAAATTACCTGAAAAGATCCCTGCAACTCACCATGGTGTTGGAAAAAACCTATGGTTGAAATCATGATAAATCCAGTGGCTAATACAAAACCGGACCAAATATCACCCAGTATAAAAGAGAAAGACCACAATGCATTGGCTTTTTCCCGCGGTAAAACATAGCGCGCACTGTGGTTTAGCATTAACAAGCTCAACCCAAATACAACGTATAAAATGGCATACCACACCATCATGCTTGATGGGTAATTCACTAGATGTTGAAACTGCGACATTATCGAGTCAGCAAAATTAGGGGCAATGACAGCGATGTAAATAATACCCACGATATAACACAAAGCACATAACAAGGCCGCGAGTCGAAATATTGAGTGTGTAGCGTAAACCATTTTTAGTCCTCCTTTTAATCTTCAAGAATCCGCATTAAACATAGGAAAACGTAATGGTTCGTCCAAAATCCAGATGTTGGTCGAATTTTAATCGTCAATACCAGACCATTTCACCGCCGCTCTTTCTAGGCAAAGTTAAAACTAATCCAACTTAAAACTTCGGAGGATATATGATTAAAAAGCACAAATTAGGTAAACGCGGTTATGAGCGCCGCACTTTAAGTTCGATAACCGCGACTCTCCTTTTGTCAGGCATGAGTTTTACTAGCTCAGCCGATAGTTTGTCGATAGGTGTTGGTGCCGCAGGCTTTGAAATGCCCTATCAAGAAACCAGTACTCAACAAATGTTTTTCCCCACCGTGAACTATGCTAAAGGCAATTTTCAAGTCGGTATCTTTGGTGCTAGTTATAACATTAAACAAGAAGCCAGTTACGCCGTTTCAGTTGGCATTTCACCGGGCGAATTTTTCTTGGATGCATCAAAATCAAATGATGTTTATATTCAACAACTCGATGACCGTTCATTTAGCCTTTACGTAAATAGCAAAGTCAGTTTTTATGGCACTTGGGGGGCGTTTTCAGCGTCATTAGAGCAGGATATTTCGGGCCAAAGTTCAGGCCAAAGAGTTGTTGCACAATACGCATATCCAATGACAGTAAGTCCTGAATTAACCATTACCCCATTAATTGAAACATCCTGGTTAAGCCAAAAAGTTAATGACTTTTATTTTGGAATAGATCAAAGTGAAAGTAGCACATTTGAGCCTTATGAAGCGTCATCAGGCGTTAACATCGGACTTGGCGTATCAGCCCTGTATTCCTTCAACGCTCAATGGCAGTTTATGCTCGCGGCTCGATATGCAAAACTTGATGATACCGTAGCGTCTTCACCAATCGTAGATAACACAAGTAGTACAAGCGCTTTTATGGTGGTCAATTACAAATTTTGGTGACGTCTTAATCAATGCCCGTACTACATTTGTCCGGGCATTATCTAGCGATTCGTGCTTTTAACTAGCCAGTCATTCCCTCTACTTTATATGCCGACAAATCCAGCCATATGTATAAAACCGAGGAAATATAAAACTAAACTTTACGACAACATCAATAATGAGTACGTAAAACAAATATTCTACTGGCCAATGGCTAAATACAACAAAATACCCTAGCGGAATTCGAACACCAAAATTAGAAATCAAAATAGCTTTGATTGTAAAATGTCCGTCACCAGCTGTTCTTAGAATTCCTGACAAAATTTGGTCCAACACAACAAAGGGCTGAACAATCGCTAAAACAACCAGAAATGCCGCTGTAGTACCCACGATGTTCTCATCAAGAACCAGTAAATTGGCAATCTCATTTGAAAACCACGCTAAACCAACGCTACTGATCGTAACCATAAATATTGCAGATCTAATGGTTAAATATGCTTTGTTAATTACGGTCTCTTTGCAGCCTGCTCCGAGTGCCGCCATCACAAGTGCTGAACCAGACATTGAAAATCCAGTACCGATAGCGCTAAATATAATGAATATATTAATTCCTATACCAAATGCGGTGAGCTCATTCACACCATACTGGGCAATAAAACCGGTATAAAACACCATGGATACTTGTAAAATTAGCGGCTCAATCGATGCCGGCATCGATATATGCCAAAAGTCGTTCCAGTTTGTTTTATTAGCAACGCCTGTCGCTTTAACAGGGAGTCTCAACTTATCACTTAACCACCAATAGCTATAAACGACAGCCATCAACCAAACCGCAAGACCCCAACCAGCTACAATCCCGAACAATCCCAATTCAGAAAAACCCAGCCGACCAAAACACAATAAATAAGCGAATACAATAGTCATGAGATTAGCCGCTAAATTCACTTTTAAGGGAGTATATGCATCGCCAACCGCTCGGTTAGCCGAATCTAGAATATAGATGACAAGTTGCGCCGGGAAAATTAAAGTCAACCCAATGATATAATGATAACCATCGGCAACAATATTAGGAGAAAGATTAAAAAAACCAATAATTTCCCGGTTAAAGCCTATCACTATACATACTATTAACAAGCTAATTGCCCCACCAACCAGCAAACTTGAACGCAGGGCATTAACGGCAGAACCGCGCTCACCACGTCCCCAAGACAGTCCAACTAATGCGGTGCAGGCGGCGCCTATCCCCATAACAAAACTCAAATGTGTTAAGTTAATGCGCTGGCCGACAGCGACAACAGTAACGGCTTCATTACTGATCACCTGGACAAAGTTTATTAAAATGATCCCGGTTATGCTTGAGCATAATGTGGTGACAACAGACGGAGCAGTAACAGACCAAAATGAATTCATGATGCGCCATAATATGTGATGCGGATTGTTCTAAATAAGATTTACCGTGATCCCAGGTGAAATTAGCCTACAATGAAATCATAGTGCTAAAAGATAACGGCGGTGGCCTCTATTTCTATTTTAGCTCCGGCTAACATCAAGTCAGAACGAACAACAGAACGCACAGGTCGATGCGCTCCAAAAAACTCAGCATAAGCGGTGTTGAAACAAGCATAATCTTCTACGTCTGTTAGCCAAACGTTCACCTTGACAATATGTTCAATACTTAATTCAACACTTTGCAACGTCATTGCGATGTTCCTCAATACAATACTGGTTTGTTTAGTAATATCCGCTGTACATAAACTACCATCCGGTTGAAATGCTAATGCCCCAGACAGATAGATAGTATCTTGGCATTTAACCGCCGCAGATAAAGGCGCAGTTAACCCATTTGGTAACACAATTGGTTTGCCTAAAAATAGTGGTTTCATTTGTTTTCCTAATTAGTTTCTAAGTTGGTAAGGCGAAGCGTCTATGCCTGCCACACCGCCTGTAATTTGTTGGCTTAATATAAATGCTGAACCGGCTGCCTGTGTCCAACCTAAAGGACCATGCCCTGTATTAACATAAAGCCCTTTGACATGGGTTCCACCAATAAATGGCAGTCCATCTGCCGACATCGGCCTGAAACCACACCATGATTCAGACTCATGACGGTTGGAATTAGCATATAGGTTTGGCATTAGTGATTGAAAAAAATGCCATAGGTTTTCTATTCGACTGGGATCTATTTTTGCATTCCAGCCACTAAATTCTGCAGTACCCGCTAATCGTATTTGCTTCCCTAAAGGCGTAATTGCCGCGTGCATTTCATCATCCAAAATGGCATGTTGAGGCATATATTTACTTTGTTTTGCAGGTACCGACAGCGAATAGCCTTTGACAGGTTTGACCGGAATATTTATGCCGAGCGAACTCAACAACTCTGTACTCCATGCACCAGCGGTGATAATTAAGGATTGGCAGTCAAATTCTTGATTATTTGTGACAACCCCATATATTTTACCGCCATGTACCTTTAGCCTATGTACATCACTATTAAAATGGAATTCACCACCATTGAGCGTGATGTATCTAGCTAATGCATGACAAAACTGTCGAGCATTACCCGTTGCATCCTGAGGGTAATAAATACCACCGCACAATTGAGATTGGGCGTCTTCTAATGCAGGTTCTAACTCTATAAGTTGCGGCGTGGTTAATGCCTCGTGCGCCAACCCATTATCGGATAAAAAACGTGTCCGCTTAAGGGTTTGTTCTAAAGCTTGAGTTGACCTGAAAACTTTGATCGTTCCGTTTAATTTGTATTCAAATGTCCCCTCTAGCTGCTCGCTTATTTTTGCTAATTTAGCCAAACTAAACATGGCGAGTTTCATATTGTGTAGAGTCGCAAATTTGTATTGGCTTAAGTTAGAGTTTGATAAAAACCGCACCCCCCAACTTATGTATTGATGCAAATAACGTGGTTTTAACAACATCGGCGCATCATTTTTGCCAAGATATTTAAGCAATTGCGAGAATATGCCTGGTGCATTCCATGGTTCTGGCATTGAAGGCGTTAATAATCCACCATTAGCATAGCTGGCTCCAAGTGCGACTGATTTTTGTTGTTCAATTATCGAAACTCGATAACCTTTATTTATTAGAAAATAGGCCGAACATAAGCCGGCTAAGCCAGCACCTACTATTGTAACCTGTTTATTGTTATACATCGTCAACGGCACCTAATTCCCTAATCAACTCATCAGGCCTTGGGCCCGAAACACCAAAGCTGTGAGTTTTAAAATTACAAATAAAAAACCACCAAAAACATCTATGCTTTTGGTGGTTTTAATTTACTGATCAAATATTGTGTTTTCTTAACTTATCGGCATTTTAACACGTCACAAAGTCACAAATTTCGTCCAGTTCATAGTCTACTCATTACCACTGATAACCAACAAAGAAGGTTACTTGTTTGCCGCCAGCATCATAGTCGTCACCATCTAAATCAACATCATAACTAGATTGGCGTACATCAATACCCGCAACGACAGAGTTAGAAAACTCAAATTGAGCACCAATAGCAACCCAATAACCCGTGCCATGGTCTTCTACTTCAATGGTTTGATTACCTTCTTCAACTTCGATGTTGCCATAACCTAGCGCAACACCACCACCTAAATAAGGTTGAACCGCGCCAAAATCTTCATAGGTATAACGTAAACCTAAGTCGAGTTCAGCTGAATATACGCCAGTTTTGTCGCCATCTTCCTTTATTTCCTTGCCCGTACCAAACGCATCAATAGCAATCGATACTGGATAGTCCTGGTGTTTTAGGTCTAACATAAAGCCAACTGAATCGTGCTCATCAAACCGTTCCCACTCGCTTTCTAAAGCTTTAGAACCGATCCCAACCTTTAATGTGGTGTCCCAGGTATCTGCTAAAATAGGCGCACTGATTGTTGTTAACAAAAGACTTGCTACTGTTACTAATTTTGTAAATTTCATTTTGTTTCTCCTCAATTAAGTTGCAGCCATTTTGCCTAATCGAGGGTTTCCGGTAATCACATCATGATGTGATTTTGCCGCACGACCCTGTGATTAAAGCATTAACTTAAACGCATCAAATATGATTGAGGTAAAGGTGAACCAACCATTTTGAACTTCTAAAGCATTGGTTTTTAAGGCTTCTAATTTATTTTGGTCAAGTAACTGGCCATCAAAAATTACACTTTCAATCTGATGTAAAGCCGACAAATCTTTCAGGGGGTTACTTGGCAATAGCAGTAAATCAGCAATTTTACCCTCTTCAACCGACCCATACTTCTGATCTATCCCTAATGCTACGGCATTATCATAAGTAGTGGCGATCAACGCCGAGTGCCGAGAAATACCGGCGGCCACCAGCAGCTCAATCTCTCTAATCGTTGCGATGCCCGCTTGCCCAATTAATGCTCCGGAGTCCGAGCCAACCAATAACTTAACTCTGGCGTCATGTAAAAACTTAGTTATGTCCAATAACCTTGCCAATGTTTCTTTATTACGGTTAGCAAGTTTAGGACTTGAGTCCAACCAGCAGTTTACACCAAACGCCTTTGCTAAATACAAATGCGCCGGATTCATATATTCTAAAGCTTGCTTATCTAAATAGGCCTGCCCTTGACTGCTCAGTAGTGTCAATTCTTCATAGACAGCTAAGGTAGTGACGATAGGAACTTGCAATTGCAAATAATGCAGCGCAAGACGTTCCAACTCCTCTTGGTCGTATTTATAATGCATTCCATGGGCAAAAATATCTTCAATATGCTCCATGCTCGACAACGTCCGTAATGATCTAAAACCTAACCCGTCGACAGGCACTGGACCATGTTTTGAAACTTCAATATTTAATTTTTTGGCTTGTTCAACAATCGCCATATATACATCTGGATCAAAGTCGCCATAAATTTTTATATAGTCATAACCTTGATTTCTGTATTTCGTAACGGCTTGTTTTGCTTTTTGGGGCGTATCGACATAATGATGAAATGGATCGCCAGGTACGCCATCTAAGATTGGAGATGACACCAAAAACCGACTGCCGTACCATTGTCTTTTATTAATTTCGTTACGCCATGCCAGTTGTCTTTGATTGCCACGCATACCTTTAATTAAGGTCACGCCTTTAGACAGGCCCAAGGTTAAATAGGCGCTGTCTTCAATATGAGCGTGGGCATCAATGATCCCCGACATTAAAAACTTGCCGTTACCATCAATAAATTTCACTTCACCAAGTTGCGACTTAAAATGATCTAAATCTGACGAAATTTTTGTTATCTTGCCATTTTGAATAAGGACATTTTGGTTTGATATTTCGGGTTGATTCAAATCAGCGGTGATAATTGTGATATTAGTGATCAGTAAATCTGGCTGTGTTTTATCCCAATCGAGCCTAGCTCCTGTTGAATAAAAAGCACCGTATAGTGCCGCGGCAAGTATGATACTCACGGCCAGTATTAAAAATATAAATTTCACCAATTGATTTACATAGTACATAGTTCATCTCCTGCTTTGCGTATAGGAGCAGAGTAAAATATGTAAAAAATTAGTCGTCTAAAATACAGATAATGGACGTTTAATTTCTAAAAATTGGTTTAATAGTACCAACGAACAACACAAAAAAGTTTAATTTTAATGACGCCCCCTGCTATTAAATATTGACTAAACTGTGATTTAAACACAGTGTTGCGAGCATTATTTAAACGTCAATTTGAAAAAGGAAACGTTCCAATGTTGGCCAATCCCATAACTGTTTTAGTAGTAGAGGACAATATTTCACTTGCGGAGCAACTCATTGCGTTTTTAGAAAATTTATCCTGGACCGTCGATTTTGCAGCTAAGGGCAAAATGGCGATAGATTTACTGAATGACAATATATACGACGTCGTGATCCTTGATTTAAGTTTACCCGACATCGATGGCACACAGGTTTGCCAACACATTAAAACAAACAATATTCGCAATACACCGGTCTTAATGTTAACCGCCCGGGATTCGTTTGAAGACTTAGAAACTGGATTTGATACCGGCGCAGATGATTACTTAACAAAGCCGTATGATTTAAGAGAAGTAGCGATGCGATGTAAAGCGCTTGCTCGGCGACATGAACTCCATGAAAGCAATGCCATTCAGTTAGGTAATATGGAACTAAGCCAGCGAGATAAAACCGTCAGAATTAACAATAATGAAATCCCTTTAACTAAAGTTGGGTTTCAAATATTACAAAAACTTATAAAAAGCTACCCCAATGCCATAACTCGGTCTGAACTCATTTTTGATATTTGGGCTGATGAACCACCCGAAACCAACGCGTTAAAAGTACATGTCTATAGCTTAAGGCAACAATTAAAACCTTATCCTAATCTTAAAATATCAACCTTAAGTGGTGTCGGATATCGACTGGAAATGACCGATGTTTAATAATATTACCAAAAAGCTCTTTTTCATCTTATTTACTATGACTTTTGTGTTTAGTCTGGTTTATACCGCGGTTATATTTTTAGTGGCTTATGTAACTGAAGATTCGTTGTTAAACAGAATGTTAACGCTAGAAGCTGCCAACATCACATCCGAAACACCCAAAAATTACGCCCTGCCAGCCTATATCAAATACTATAAAAACGAATCTGAATTACCAACTCAACTAAGAAAAGAATTGCAACAACACCCCGCGGAAACCGAGTTTTTCATCGATAACAGTGTTCACTACCATTTAAAACACATTTATCATGGCAATAATCGATTTGGTATTTTAGTCGCAGAAGTATCCAACCTATTAGTTGTGACCACTTTGGCAAAGGAGCTCACTTACTTCTTTGTTGCCGTGACTTTATTTATGCTAATTATAGCGACCTTCTTAGCGTTAATCACCGCAAAATACATTGCCTCTCCAATCAAATTGTTAACGAATGAAGTTGATAATTTTACCCAAGATAGTGACATTTCAAATCGTCTACTCGATAGAAAAGACGAGGTTGGCTTCTTAGCCAATAAATTGAATGTCACCATGAACCAAATCGTATTTGCCCTAAAACGTGAGCGGAATTTCACCTCAGACATCAGCCACGAATTACGTACGCCGCTCACTTACATCAACAATTATGCAGTCGGATTAGACCCAACTCATCCTGGGTACAATCACTTTACGCAAGCCATTAACGAAATGAATAATATCATTTCTACACTTTTGGCCATTGCTCGTCAGGAAAATTTAAGTCAGCAAAGGGTTACTTTAATCTCTGTAATCGAGCAGGTTGTGATTTCTCAGCACGACAATTTAATAACAAACCAAAATGAAATCGAACTCAATGTAGACAATCATATTTACGTGTTAGCAAACCAGCAGTTGTTAACCTTGCTATTTAGAAACGTCATCGAAAACGCAATATTTCACGGTAATAAAGAGCAAACAATAGAGCTTAGTTTTGCAGATAATAAACTAACAATAACCAATCAATGTATAGATCTGAAACAAAGAAAACGTGTTACACACAACTTTGGCCATGGTACCCATTTAATCGAGAAGTTATTAGATTCACAACATTTGACCTATACCAAAAAGGATCTGGGAGAAAGTTATATAGTAGAAATCGATTTAGACCCCATTTTAGTCCAATAAAAAAGCAATTTATTACAAGTTTATACGCTAGTTTACCTTTGCTTTACCTCCCTTCACTTATCTTGTTTAACAACTTAATAAGTAGGAAGCGAGTGCAATGTTAAAAAAATTCATCTTATCCGTAGTGACATTTATATCCATATTGGCCGTTTTAGGTTATTGGTTTGTACGCATGTTTTCCGATGAACTATCGGTTGATTATAGCAACCAGCAAGCCCATGACTTGGCCTATATACAACAATCCCTGCCGACGCAACGGGGTAAAATACTGGCCATAGTTACAAACACTAAAACTATGGGCCCGCAACAAAAACAAGCTGGATATGAACTTACTGAGCTGTCCCGCGCCTATTATGTTTTTAAAGTCAATGGCTTCGAGGTAGATATCGCCAGTCCGCTTGGAGGTGAGCCGCCAATGGTAAGAGATGACGACGATATGGGCGCGTTTGATTTTGCGTTTCTTAATGACCCCGCCGCGATGGCAAAAGTTAAAAATACTCTGAGCGTCAGCCAAGTTGACGCTGCAGACTATCAAGCCGTCTATTTTGTTGGCGGGAAAGGCACTATGTTTGACTTTCCAAACAATCAAGATATTCAACGTTTAGTTAGGCAGTTTTGGATCGAAGACAAGGTTGTATCGGCGGTATGTCACGGACCAGCAGCTTTAATCAACGTGAAGTTAGACAATGACCTATATCTGTTGGAAAACAAACACGTTGCCGCTTTCACAAATGAAGAAGAGTTGTTATTCATTCCCGAAGCGGAGGCTATTTTTCCGTATTTATTACAGACTAAACTTGAAGATATGGGTGCAAAGTTCGAGGCTGGACCTATGTATTTAAATAATGTCGTGGTCGACGGAAAATTGATCACCGGCCAAAACCCTTGGTCTGTTTGGGAGTTATCGGAACAAATCATTGTGAGTTTAGGTTATACCCCGGTAGCACGCGCAAAAACCGCTGAAGAAAATAGCGTTACCATATTAAAAACGTTTAAAACCAAAGGGTATGACATGGCTATGGCCCAACTATTAGAAATGCAATTTCAATACAATGCGCCAATAAACAAAACGCTCATCGCAACCCATGCATTTTTAGCATTATTGTCGTTTGACTTGAAACAACTTGTTGGCCTTATTTCGCTATTGTCGACGTCTAATTTAACTGCAGAATAAAAAGTAAAACCTGATCCCTCTCGGGTGAAGATTTAATATTAGTACGCTGGCTGTTCATTCGTGAGCGGCCACAATTTTGCCATTATCACGTTTTATCCTGACCAATACCTTTTAATCAATACCTTTAAAACAATACCTTTTAAAGAGCGCCTTTTATCTGATGGCCAATACTTCCTACCTCCTTTACACATGCCTTTTGCACCTTTTTGCACCTTTTTGCAAATTGGGACGGCGTCTCCCCTACTTCTTTTCGAAAAACAGAGTTAAACGAAGACTTAGAATTAAAGCCTGACGCAAAGGCAATCTCAAGTACCGATCGACGTTTTGCCGTGACCGCTAATGATTTTTGCACGTCTTCAATACGTTTGAGGTTTACAAAACGATTGAAGTTCATTCCACCACCTTCGCTAAAGGCAAAAGAAATGTCTTTAATAGACAGACCTGTAAGATCCGAGATATCTTTAACCGACAATCTAGGTTGCTTATAAAGCTCTCTGCTGGAGATTAGCTCCGTTAATTCCACAAACACGGCTTGAAATATCGAATTAGAGCTAAGCGAAACATAGTTCTCAACATTGCGGTTTTGGATCTGATTCTGGCGCCGGCTTTGGTTTCGATTGACCCCCTGACAGAGTTGCTGATTCCGGCTGTGGTATTGAGGTTGGTGATTACTCATCGTTTGGCCCTGCCATCTTTTTTATGTAGTTAAGGTTGAGTCCCGCATCCCTTATTTTTCTTAATAAACCATGTAAGGCAGATTGGTCTTCTATTTGTCCAATGAGCAACGTGTCGGAGTCTGTGGTAGTAATTTCAAAACCAGCAAACCAGACACTCCACTTTTTATCCAATTGCCCTTTTAGTGATATTACGTAAGCACTTGATGTCTCTTCTTGCATTGCAAAACCTATCTTTTAAAAATTGAGTGAAATTGGTCAATCATTGGTTTTAACTACAATTAGAGGCGTTTACTGATGTATCAGGTGCCAGATAAGTGCAGTTAAAACAAAATTTTCTAGGGGAGTATGTTAAAAATTGCGGCGCTTTAGAGAATCACATCATGATGTGATTTTGATGATAGTTCACATCATTGGCGAAGGTTTTAAATTAAGATCACAAGCCAAAAATCAGGCACAAAAAAAGGGGTTTCCCCCTTTTTAAATTACTTAATGCGTACTGTCTTTTATTCACCGCTTAAAATTGCAAGAACCGTTTCAATAGACTTATCAATCACTAACTCTCGGCTTTCTAAATCAAAATGTGGCACTTGTACATCAACCGGGATCCCTGTTCTTTCATACCATTCGCCATCTGTTGTTAAGTATTTTTCATTAGACAGGTTTATCATAAAACCATTAGGTAGGGTCTTGTCCAAGATATCAGATAATGCCCCCTGCGTAGGCTGACCTACTGTAGCAATATGATCCTGTGCTTTTAACAAAATAACAAACGTTTCTGCGGCACTCACTGTCGATGCGCTGGTTAATATAAACGTCGGTTTAGTATACGTTTGAGCGGCAGGGGTTAAATCATAATTTGATACTGTAGTGACGCCAAACTGATCCGTCACCGACTTTTGTGCGAATGTACCAGCCGATTCAATGAAGTAACTCGCAAATGCCATTGAAATAACATCACGACCACCATTGTTCATTCTCACATCAAGGATAAGTGCATCGGTATCACTCAGGTCTGTCAGAGCCGACTCAATTGCACTTTTTGCAGCGGCAATATCCGCCTCAATGTCTTCTAGATTACCGGTACTGGCGACATCCACCATCGCGCCGATTTCCAAATAACCTACCCCTTCATTTTTGAACCACTTTAGGACGCCGTCAGTTTTGATATCGGACTCATCTTCTGCATAAGTTTCAATAATGGCCTCATACAATTCGATATTGTCACCAATGTACTCGTTGACCGCCGCCGAGTGTTCCGCGGGAATAGGTAAACTCAAATTATTCTGCTCGGCATATTCATTTAACAATTGTTCCCACATCACCGGCTCGTTATTAACTGACGCAACACCAATATCTGGTGAAGTTACTGACACATGTGAATCTTTCAATGCTGCAATAGCATTATATAAGACATCAAAAAGCTCAACATCGCTCGTGTCACTGTCAACTTCCGCCGCCGCAGCGTTGTAAATCGCATTCCAGTCGGTGCCTGTTAATTCAAAACTCACATAATATTCAGCAAATGTTTGAAAAAACAAATCTAAATCTCTAACCACATCACGCTGATAACCCGACTCACCCTGTTGTGCAATAAAGCCATTTTCACAACTACTTGGCATTAAACCGTTTGCCGTTTTAGTATATTCTTTACCCGGAGAATGAAAGTCTTTAGTGCCGTAACCTGCAATTAATTTAAAGTGTTCGCTGTCTGCCGAATATATTACCTCCTCAATATCGGCTTCTGAATCAATAGTGTCTTCATCTTCAACTAAACAGTAGTCAGACGTATAATCAAAAGTCATGAAAATACCATTTTCTATTTTGATGCCTTCACCATAAGCTTCAGCTAACCAAACGCCGTCATATTTAGTAACCAGATCCGCGTTGCTAGAATCGTCGTCGCTATCAAACCATGAACATGCCCCAAGTTGCACCGACAGTGCAATGATACTGACCTTAAATATATCTTTCATAAATGACTCCTATAATTTTAAAATTAAATCTGTAGGCTAAACTTACTTTTCCTATCAATTGGTAAGTACTTACTTGTTCTGTTAGCCAAAAAATTCGTATAAGAATGACTAAAAGATTGATAACTATTATCCTTCCCCAAAAATCTGGGTCATCACATCATGATGTGATTTTGCTAATGAGTTCGGCACTTTCTACTGTGTACCTAGCACTACTGCAGAATTTGCATCTCTGTCGCTTTTTTTACCGCGGCCATTCGACTATTCACGTCCAACTTTGAATAAATATTTTTGCTGTGGGTTCGAAACGTATTTAACGAAACATATAGCGCTTTACAAATTTCTGGACCCGTTTTATCTGACGCAAGATGTTTTAACACCGCAATTTCTTTGCCGCTGAGCATCAGCTTCTTGGCCTGTTGTAAATTGAGCTCCCGCAAAGCTTCCTCACCTAAAATTGTGCCTCGTACGTATTGCAATAATGGTCTGGTAAACTGCTCTGTAATAGATTCTTGATTTAGCAAGCTCTTAAGGGCAGGAAATTGTTTTAGCGTTTGTTTCAGCCCCAACTCTTGAGCCATAACCATTGCTCCAGCGATACTAGTCACGTCGCATTTTGCACCACTATTGAGCTGCAATAACGCGCGGATCAAGACCACTTCTATATACGTTCGGTAACGACCCTGCTGTTTTGTTTCTAATATCAGAGGCTCCAAAACGGACATCAACTGCCTGCGGCTGGTTTGATACAAGGTCCCTTTTACCGCAAGCCAATGAAGCCAAATGACGTAACTCGGCTCATCAACTACGGTAAGCTGATAGTCAAAACTAAAACCTTTATCTTCCGACCACACACTTAAATAAGCGTCATCCTGATCCAATAAAGCAAAACGTGCGCGCCAATATTCAGCGGAATAGGTATCTGGAATAGGATTAGCAATACGGATAGCTTCTGAGCGGGTTAATTGTTCCTGAACCTGGTCCTTGGAATCCGAAAAATAATTAAGCTTTGCCTGTAAAATCGGATATTTGTGAGCCGCTTCACGCAACTGTGACTTAACCCCCAAATTCATCGCATAACGTAAATGCTCCGACGCCTTGGCAAGCTCTCCAGTTTCGTAATCCACCAAGGCTTTAGTTAAAAAAATTTCAGCCCCGCCCTGGGGGGAAGATTTATCAGCGTTTTGTGCTGTTTGTTGTATCGTACTTTGCACAGCTTCCAGCATGGTGCTGTTATAAAATTGAGCCTTTTTGATGTCCCCTTGGTCTAAATAAGCCTGCAACAACATATAATTGGTAGACCATACCGCCCCGGTATTATTGGACGTCTGCATATAACCAATCGCTTTTTTAAGTGATTTAATCGTGGCTTTCATGTCGCCATTCATCCAACTCGCTGTCGAGATCAGCGCATAGGCAGAGCCAACCCATACAATTTCACTGTCGTTTAATTGCTCGGCATTCGATAAAGCCTGTAACGCTTTTTCTGCACTTGGAATAATTTGCTCAAATTGCCCCCTCGCTGCTGAAATGTAAGCATTGCCTAAACCAACTAAGGCTAGGTAAGTTTGAGCTTCACTGTTGTTCGATTCATTCTCGCCAAGCTGTTGAACCCGCTCTAAATAAACCTGCCCCTTTGCTAAGTCAATGGAGAGTAAGTTAAGTCCGAATAATGCATATAAATAGGGAAACTTAGTTAAATAGTCACCGTTTATATTGTTCATCCAGCTAATTAGCAACTCATCAGTTTCACTAAATGAAAGCACCGGCCAGTGCTGGTTGATCAACGACAACGTCGCCATTTCATCACCCGCTTTAAACGCATGTTCAATTGCTTCACGAAAATAGCCGTGACTTTCAAACCACTCAGCAGTTCGACTGTGAATTTCGCTGCCATTTTCAATGTTTGAATGATCTAAAGCCGTTAATATTTCAGAGAACAAATGATGATAACGAAACCATTCACCTTTATTGTCTAGGGGCACAAGGAACAGATTATTCGCAACAAATCTAGCGATGATGTCAGCACTGCCTTCTGTACCAAGTGCATAGTCACATAGTTGTGGAGTAAACCTTTCAAACGCCGTCGTTTTTATTAGAAAGTCCACATGTTGCTGGGACAAGGTTTGCAACACACTTTCAACTAGGTATTCGATAATGAAACGGTTGCTGCCGGAAAAATCGTAAATATCCTGACTAATATTTTTTGAACCGACCAAACTCAATGCCATTAATTGCATACTAGCAATCCAACCTTCTGTTTTTTCTTCAATGCGGGAAAGTAACTTGTCTTCTATTTCACCTTCTACATTTTGGCTAAAAAAACATGCAATCTCATCGTAAGTAAACCGTAATTGCACCGCTCTCACTTCACGATAACTAGTTGAAATACGCAGCTTACCCAACTGTAATTTAGGATCTTCCCTAGTAACTAAAACCAAGCGCACGGTACTCGGTAAATGTTCGATCAGCAGATTGATAAAATGATCGACGTCTGCCGAATCCGCTAAGTGAAAATCATCTAAGATCAGGTTAAATGGCTGTTCATAATCTTCCAGTTCATTGATAAACGTCGTAAAAAACAGGTCAAAGTTTTCTTTGAGCGACTTAGTGCATAAGTTTGAAGACTTGTCTAAGCTCAGGTTAAGCCCAACGTGTAAACAGCCAATTAGGTATCGGGCAAATTGATACAGATCGCTTTCCTGTTGTGTCAACGACAACCAAGCCGTGCGGCAAAGGCTCTGTTCTGTCCATTCCACTAATAATTCGGTTTTACCAAACCCCGCTGGCGCTGAAATTAAAGTCAGTCCCTTGTGGTTACGGACATTAAGCAATTCAACCAAACGACGTCGAGGAATATAATTTTCACTTAAACTTTGTTTATAAAAACGACTTTTGATGAGTTCCATAAATTGCTCCATTTCAAATCACTTACAATAAAAAGTGCACAGCTCTACACCAAATACAAAGAGCTGTAATGAATTAAATTCCACCTATACTTGATAATCACAAAACTCAAGTACAGCTTAGGCTCGGGTTGCTGTAACGTACTGATTATCGTCGGCGCTCTTTATTAGATCGTCCCAAATACAGATTCTGGACTCAGTATTTAGCGATATTGCATAGGATAATTATAAGGAGGTAAAAAAAAGGTAAATTTACACAAACAACGTTTTCATTGTGCAGATGGTCATTATCATTTTTACTCGCAAGCGTAATTGACGTAGTTGAGTTAGTTGAGTTAGTTGAGTTAGTTGAGTTAGTTGACGTAGTAAACAGTGGACGGGTTTAAACGGTCAATATCAACTCGAAAATCAACGATTCAGCCTAACGCAACAAACATCGTACTGATATAGGCCTATATATTATTGCTCAGCTTTAAGTACTTCGAGTTGCTCTATATCAGCATGTGTTATGGCATGTAATGCTGTAGTAATGAGTTGCGGTGACCAATCCCACCATTGTAGTTGCAGCAGTTTCGATATCGTTGCGTCATCAAACCTAGTTTTTATCACTTTCGCCGGATTTCCGGCAACAATAGCATAGGGAGGAACATCTTTACTCACAACACTTTTACTCGCAATGATGGCCCCGTGACCTATAGTCACTCCAGGCATAATTGTGCAGTCGTAGCCCAACCAAACATCATTGCCGATAATTGTATCCCCCTTATAGGGTAAGTCACCCGCTTCAGGCGCCGCCTCTTGCCAACCATTGCCAAAAATATAAAATGGATAGGTTGAGACTCCGCTCATTAGATGGTTGCTACCGTTCATAATGAATGTAGCTTTATGGGCAATTGCACAATATTTGCCAATGATCAATTTGTCGCCAATAAATGGGTAGTGATAAAGTACCTGAGATTCAAAGTCGCGAGCCAGTTCAGGGTCATCTAGGTAGGTATAATCCCCAACAATGATGTTGGGTGACTTTATAATATTTTTTAAAAACGTTACTTGTTCTGCTGCTGGTATTGGCGCTAATTGATTGGGATTAGGACCGACTTCCATGATGAACCTCCGTTAAAACAGTTTTCTGGTATTAATGTAAATTTAACTCCGGTAACAATTTAATATAAAACCTAATAAATTAAGCTACGTATGAGTTAAGCCACTTCGGGTGAGTATTTGGTTTTAAGTTCGCCCAGGTTCCGAATTACGCGTTTTTAAATATTGCGACGGTGTCACTCCAAGCTCCCGTTTAAAAACCAAATTAAACGATGACTTTGAGTTAAAGCCGCAATCCAAAGCGACATCAAGAATCGACATTTGGTTGTGATTTTTTTGCTCAAAACGCTGGGTAAACTCAGTTAACCTAAGTTTATTTATGTAATCGTTAAAACTGGCTGTGCCACCGGTATTGATTGCCCAGGAAATGTCTTTTTCGCCAAGGCCGGTTAGCTCAGACAACATCCTCAAAGTTAACCTAGGGGTTAAAAACCACCGTTGTTCCATAATTTGCTGGTGCAGCTGTTGAAACATGTCCTCTGCGAGTGCATCAGCCACTGGCTGTTCCGCAGGTGCTTGAGCGTCTTGTGGTAGCGAAAAGTCCGAAAATATTTCGGGCAATTGGTTTAATTTGATGACCAAGAAACTGGTGACGATCACCGCAATGCCATTTGAGATAATTTGCGACACTTCATTGATGTCGTTTGGGATCACAGGTTGTAAATTTAACCGAATGAGATCAAATACGATGCTTAAGATCAAAACCACCATAGCGTATTTTACCCAGTTGAGGTTTAGAGATTCAGCAAAAGACGTTTCTGATTGTATTGCCTTATGGTAATTTTTTATCAGCCTTAAAATCACATAACCATAGGCAAGCTGACTTAAGGTGCCAAAAGCAATGACAATTTGTGGTTGGTTCAAAATAAACAAGGCGATAATTGCGGGCAACAGGTGTTTTAAATTTTGCCATTGAAACTTAACAGGCGAAATCAAACCTTTGATAAACCAATAATATCCGGGTCCTAAAATCAAGGTAAATACCGTTGCTATGGCCAATTCTTGATGCAGATTAAATACATTTTGAGTGAGGTCGAGTGTCGTAGCCAATCCAGCGATAAGCAATAGCCATTTAAGCCCAGTGTACCTTGGACGATTGAGTAACAAACAGCCATATACACAGTTAAACACTAACAGCAGCTTAATTATCGAGGCTATAGAAAAGGTATATTCAGGCATCATAAATTTATTCACAAATTCCGTGTGTAAAAAAGAGTTTTATCAACTCAACTGATTCCACCCATTTATCACTGACTAAGATTATCGATTCGAAAAAGACTTTAAACAATTAAAATATGATATTTACCAATTCGGGTTGGAATAGTCTTAAATACAATTCCCCCCCTAAAAAGAAAACAAATATTACGCTGCGCGATCTTGGCTTGGAGCGCGATTATAAAAATCTTTATAGGCTCGACTAAAACTCGAATGGTTTTGAAATCCAACCTCGATGGCAATTTCCAAAATCGACATTTTTGTATCTTGCAGTAATTTCTTAGCTTGTAACATTCGATACTGCTGACAATACTCATATACGCCAGTACCAAATAACTCTTTAAAACCTAGCGATAGTTTATTGCGATTCAAGCCAATTTTTCTACTAATTTCACTTAACGGCGCAGGGTCCGCATAATTGTCCTGTACATCTTCACGAACCTTATTAAGCAACATAATATCGCGATCACTGAGTTTTAATTTACATTGTGAAACTTCATGCTGTTGCGTAATCAAATCAGATGCAAAACACAATAATTCCATGATTTTAATTTTGGCAAAAGTTTCAAACAACTTCCCGCTAAAGGTACTTTTTATTAAAGCCTCAGTTGCATTACTCATCAGTGAATTAAGCGGATGACTGCACGTATAAAAGCCTTCATTTTTGCCTGCTAATATGGCCTGAATTTGATGCGGCAATGATCGCGGATCTAGGCCAAATTGTTGCAGTAAAAACTGTGGCCTAACTATAATATTAACGTAGTTTACATACCCGGGTTGAATGAACTTAACAGCCTTGGTTACGTGGCTTGTGGCACAAACCCCAAACCTTGGGCCTGAATAAGTCATTTGACCGTAACCATCAACTATCGAGATCTGATTACCACATAAGGCAAACTGAAAACCTATCCAGCCTGCTTCTGTAATTCCTTTATCATTAAAAGGATTGGCTAAATGAACATCGATAATTTGCGCAATACAGTCATCACTAATATGTATGTAAGTAAGCCTACCATCTAAGTTGGGAATATCATCATTATCTGGCATGGCCAAAAACTCATCATCATCAAAATGCGTAATGGCTTTTTTTGAGGCGATACTAATCACGTTGTCATTTGAAGTCCAAGGCCCGTTAGGGATATCGAGCGTTGGTGTACAATAATTGGTCATCACAGTAGACTCCTCTAATACTATGCCGCGATTTAAATAGTTTTAGTAAAATTAGTATGGTTGATTTTTGTTCAACATTCCACGATCAATAATGCTAATGCGCACAATAGTGACATCTAGCTAAGGCAACGTGACTCAATGCGCACCCTAGCTATAGCCAATAAGTAATCGTATTCCTTTATATTCAAGAAAACATAAAGGTGAGGGTTATGGACATTAAAGAATACGGTCAATACGATGGTGTTGGGCTAGCTGAGTTGATCCGCAATAAGCAGGTATCCCATAAAGAATTAGCAGATGCAGCAGACCTTGCAATAGCCAAAACGAACCCAGAACTCAACTATCTTGCCCACCACACTAAACAAGAAACAACAAAAGCGATAAGCCTAAGTGATAGTAATACGACATTTTCCGGGGTCCCCATTCTTATCAAAGATACCGAACTAAAAAACCAACCATTTGAGTTGGGCAGTCGATTGGGCCAACACGTCCAAATCACAAAAGACTCGGAGTTCACTAAAAGACTAAAACAATCCGGCGTAACCATAATGGGCATTTCTACTATGCCCGAATGGGGAAGTTCGTCAACAACGGAATCGGTATTATACGGGGCGACAAGAAACCCCTGGGATACGAAGTTAAGTGCCGGTGGTTCCAGTGGCGGAGCGGCTGTCGCTGTGGCTTGTGGAGCGGTGCCGATTGCTCAGGCTAGCGATGCCGGAGGCTCAATTCGGATTCCGGCGGCTTGTTGTGGTGTTGTCGGATTAAAACCGACAAGATCTCGTACACCTAGCCAGCTGTACTTACCTTTTGCGCCTAACGTATCTCATGTTATAACAAGAAGCGTACGAGATACCGCCACTATGCTCGATTGCTTGCATGGCAATGAGCCCGGAGCTTTGTATCAGCTTACTCCACCGACAAGGTCATTTGCGCTAGAAGCAAAAACTAGAGCTAGTCGCTTAACCATCGCCTATACAACAACGAGTCCTTCCGGCTCCAAAGTAAGTAAAGACAATATTCAGGCGGTAGAAAAAGCCGTACATTATTACCAAAACAAAGGATTTAAAGTTGTCGAAAGACAGTTACCTTATGACTGGCAACAATTGTTTGATGCCTTCATCGATCTATGGTCTTTCAAGCATCCCCTTAGCATTCATACTTTTGAAACCATGCTCAATAAAAAATCTAACCCAGATACTCGTGAATATAATAATTTAGCTATATTAGAACATGGTAAAACAATGTCGGTAATGCAGTTTGATAAAAGCTTACAAGCATTACATAAGATTTGTACTGATGTTGGAAACTTCTTTACTCAATACGATGCATTTATTAGTCCAGTGATTACCTGTCAGCCTCCGGCCATTGGCACCTTAAACTCTAACACCAAAACGTTAAGTCTACCTTCTTGGGCGAACCAATCTGTTTCTGAATTTGCACCATTTACTCCAATTTTTAATGTCACCGGCCAGCCCGCGATCTCTTTACCGATACACTATTCGCAAGAAGGTCTTCCCGTTGGCGTACAAATAGCAGGTAAATATTGTGACGAAGCGACCTTACTGCAAATCGCGGGAGAGCTTGAAATTGTTTTTCCGTGGACCAAACATCACCCGAACGTTTCTATTAATTGGTGATAACTGGGTAAAAAGTAATGACGCCATGTAGAGCTTAGTTGCTGCACAACTGCCACTTTAAGATCTGTTTTTGTATACAACCACGGCTATTAAATCGTGGTGTTAGAGTAAAAACCACAGCTCATTTTAAAAGGCAAAAAAAATCATGAAGCAATTTAGTCAACTGAACTTACAAACACCATACTTGTTATTTATTGGTGACACAGATAATTTAACAGCAGCAAAAACTGCATCGGGTATTGTTCAATGGCGTCCAGAACTTGTTGCCGGGCAACTCAGATTTAAAGGTAATCCGCTAGATTTGGGCGTCAAAGACCTAACAATAGAAGAAGCGGTCAACCTTGGGGTCAAAAGCTTAGTGATTGGGGTTGCACCAATTGGCGGTAACATTGACCAACATTGGTTAGATGTACTTCGACAAGCGGCAAACGCGGGTTTAGATATTGTTAGTGGCTTACATATCGCGCTTGAGGATATTCCTCAACTTCAAGAAATTGCGGACTTAAATCAAGTTGCCCTGATTAATGTTCGAACACCACCAAAACGATTACCAATAGCAAATGGTCTAAAACGACCAGGAAAACGTCTTCTTACAGTTGGCACTGACTGCGCGGTAGGCAAAAAATATACAGCTCTATCACTTGTACAGTCAATGAAAAAGCAGTCAATTAAAGCCAAATTCTGTGCAACTGGGCAAACTGGGATCATGTTAGAAGGCAATGGTATTCCAATTGATGCCGTAGTCGCCGACTTCGTTTCTGGTGCCGCCGAATGTGTTTCGCCAGCAACTTCTGACGACCTTTGGTCAGTAATTGAAGGACAAGGTTCACTTTATCACCCGGCATATGCTGCTGTCAGTTTAGGTTTATTACATGGTTCTCAACCGGATGCAATTGTGGTTTGCCATGATGCAACCCGCACAACTATTGCGGGTTTTGACGACTATCCAGTGCCAAACATTGCAGAGTGTATCTCTGAAAACCTGCGGGCGGCTCGACTTACAAATCCAAATGTCGTATGCATTGGTGTGAGTATAAATACTTCAGGTCTGCCAAAAACCAACAGAGTCCAGTATTTGCAAGATGTCAGTGCCATTTTAGAATTACCCTGCGTTGACCCATTGATTGATGGCTGTGATGCAATTACCCAAAATTTAATCAACCATTTTGACTAATCAATTTTTAAGGAAATTGCCATGCGACACCTCACAGTAGAAATTCAATCTTGGCCCTATGCAAAACCTTTTGCCATTACAGGACATACGTTTCATGCTTCTAGCGTTATTTATTTAACCATTAGAGACGAATCAACGGGTCAATCAATCTTAGGCCGCGGCGAAGGATGCGGCGTCTTTTATCAAGGCGAAACCGCAGAGTCCATGCTTGCCCAGGTAAACAGTATTAAAGAGCAGATTGAAGCTGGATGTACACGAGCAGAATTATTAACCTTATTGCCATCGGGCGGTGCAAGAAATGCCGTCGATTGTGCACTATGGGATTTAGAGTCTAAGCTAGCGGGTGAAACCATTTGGCAAATCTCTAATGTCCCGCAACGAGAAGTGAATACGGTTTATACCGTAAGTATCGACAGCGCAGAAAATATGGCTCAACAGGCTAAGTCTTTAGATTCACAATACTTAAAAGTGAAACTTGATGACATCGAGCCGTTACAAAAAATAACTGCAGTGCGAAAAGCCAGGCCTGATGCCGTTATTGTGGTTGATGTTAATCAAGGTTGGTCATTTGAACAACTTGTTGACCTCGCCCCTAAATTTAAAGAATTAAATGTCGTTATGATTGAACAACCGCTACCACGAGGTTACGATCATGAATTATTGGACTACGAATCACCTATTCCACTCTGTGCCGATGAGTCATGTCTAGACTCAAGTGAACTTGATGACGCCGCAAAAAAGTACACTATGATCAACATAAAACTAGACAAAACCGGTGGCCTTACTGAAGCTCTTCATCTTGTTAAACAAGCAAAACGTAAGGGATTAAAATTAATGGTGGGGAATTTTATGGGAACTTCGTTGAGTATGGCGCCGGCTTTTGTTGTCGCGCAGTTTTGTGAACTTGCCGATCTGGATGGCCCAATAATTTTAAAACAGGACCGTGATTTTGGACTGTCTTACTATAAAGGATTAGTGGAGGGCCTAACGCCAAAACTCTGGGGCTAATATCATCTACTGAAATCAAACAAGTGCAATGTGCTTCCGAATAAATGAGTGGTATTAGAAACAATGCACTTGTTTCTAATACCACTCTGTTGTTAATCCAATTTGATTTGAACGAGGCGATCTAACTTCTCGTAAGATACAACAAAGTGGTTTTTGCCTAATCTGAGTCGTTTAATTTTTGCTGGATTTTCAGGTAGCGACATTTTAATCTTTTGCGCTTTTTTAGCTAAAACCCGTTTCGCATTGCCTAAATACACCGATAAATAACGCTCACTTTCTTTTAAGATCAAATCGTCTTTACCATCATGATTAATATCGGCCACCTCGAGAAAAGTTCCAAATGCTACATTTTTGACATCCACTAAAAATTGCGTTTCTTTTTCAGCCTTGACTTTAGTCGTAAAGTTCATGCCTTCACGCTGTAAATGAACTCGAATATCGACTTCAAAGCCCCCACCAAACAGGGCTGACATAACTGACCCTGCACCAATTTCGCCAGACACATAATATAAATCTTTACGGCCATCGCCGTTAAAATCAGCAAAGCCATAATCTAGCATCTCACCACCGAGTTTGATTTCGTCACTATTCGTTTTTGCATAGAACAACTCGGATTGCTTTAATGCGCCAAACAATACAATTATCGATTGTTCTTCATTGCCTACATCATTATCCGTACCGTCAAAATAACGCTTATCTATAATCAAGTCGACAATGCCATCATTGTTCAAATCTTGTACATCTAACAGCTTATAAGTGGTGCCGTTTGCCTTGTTTTGCTCTTCAGCATGCTCAGATTTAAGAGCAAATGGCAGTCTCACTTCAATGGGCTTAACTCCCTTTTTGCCACTCGCCCCAGCTTGACTTGCATACAGCCCCGCTGAAATGGCTTCAATAATCAAAATTTGATCATCAAATACTACGACAAGATCCACTAGCTCATTACCTATCACCTGAGCTTGTATAACTTGTTTAGGAACTTCAATGAACAAGCTCGCGCGGTCAAATTCGTCAACGTAATATTCAGTAGGCAGAGAAAAATCGAGTACCTGTTGCTTAAAACTACCATTGATTTTCTGGGTCCAAATCGAGGTAGATTCAAAATTTGGGATCACAAAGTCCGTCAATCCGTCATTATTGACGTCTAGCGCATGGGGCAACAACCGAAACGCAGAATCATCAATGCTGCGATAAATTGACGCGGTTCTGATGAGCTCAACGACCTCTGTTCCGACTATGGTATAGACGCCATTGTGACCAAATAAAACGGGCCGTTCAATCGCGTTTTGAGTTAACGTACTCGATTCAACTAACATCGCGGTAGCAAAACCTTGGTACAGATTATTGTCTAAATAAAATGGGCTTCTAGTGCTGAGTTCGCCATTTCCTTTTCTATCCATAATTTTCAAATATGGTTTATTTTGAACCAACCCACCAAATAAGAGCGCTTCGCCATTTTGATAGAATGTCACGTCGGACACTTCAAAATTCAGTTTGTGATTATGGGCCATCGCTGGCAGTAGCAAAACCCAATGAACCATTAGTATGATGGCAGTGAATAAACAAGTTTTCATAATGTTTCCTACTTAAGTCTTCTAACTATCTTTTTCCAATTTTTAATAATAAAAACAATGTATTTAACGCTAAATTTTCGAATAAAACTTGTACTCGAATTGCATTGTTTACTGAGCTTTTGGGCCGATTTTAGGTTTGAACTCAAGCTATCCGATAGATTGCCTTTTAACAAATTGATGGGACTAATATTGAACGACGAATAATTTAAAATAAACGCCACAAAAAACAGCGCTAACGTGCCTTCGAGCAAACTAGATACAAACTGAGTAACACTAAAATAAAACGGCTCACCTAGGCTATATATGTATAACAAATAAACCGCTAAATAAGCACCGAGTAATGCTCCAAACGAAGTGATAAACGACGTGAATAGCCATTCGATACTGGTCATTTTGTAACACTGAAGTTTTGACAGACCAAAGCTCAACATTAAGCCATTTCTCATTTTGTCACAGTCGACATAAGCGTTGATCCCAGTCCACACCACCAGCGTGCTGAGCATGACTAAAAAACCAGAATAAAATAAAACGATGACCTCTAATGCCTGTAAAAAACTTTGTATTTTCTCTGCGATGAGTTCGGTTGGTTGCATTTGAATAAGCGGAAATCGCCGCCAAAAATGAGCTAGTTCGGCCTGGGCTTCTTTAGACAAAGAAGTACTCGCCACAAATAACGTTTTATCATTGCTAAACGCCTGAGTCTTTTGTTGTAAAGGGTGAACAAACCAAAAGCTTAGCAGACTCTTTCCGGGAATATGTCGATGTTCTGACGTTATATAGTACTGCCGAGTTGCGCCATTGATTTGAAATGTTAAACGGTCACCGATGGACAATTCAAGGTCGGTCATAACCTCGTCAACAACGGAAATAGGCGCTGCACTCTGTAGCACTTTTTCGGCGGCTTGATTGCCCTGGGTTTGTTGCTTGTTTGGGCTCCGCGTTGTTTGCCATGCCCCAGCAATATCCTGAAGCCAATGAAGACGAATCGCCTTTTGTACTTTGCTCAAGCTTTCATTCGGTTTAAGTGAATAATGTCCTAAGGGTTGACCATTGATGCCGATTAGATTCCCAAAAACAAAAGGCTTTGACTGTAATAAACTTGAGTCTGTTTGTTCAAGCCATTGGTTAAAACTGTTCATTTCCTGCGGCGTTGCCTGCTCGACAAGCAAGTTACCATCTTGCTTAAAACTTAATGTGTGAAATTGTTTTGAATAGTTTTCGGTTAAAATAGAGATAAACGAAATAACAAAAATGCACAGCCCAATACCAACAATTTGTGCAATTTTTGTATTTATACGCTGCAACATCACATTAACTATGATTGCAGTAAAACCCGATCGTTTTGCCAACAGCCGACAGGTTAAATGCAAAGTCAACAATGTAAACAAATAGATAGCAGCGGCCGCTAGGGCAAACCCGAGATACAAATAAGTAGTTAAAACTGCATTGTCGCTATAGGTGTAGGTAATGACGCAAAAACTGATCAAAATGCTCAACAATCGAATGCTAAGGTTAGGTTTCGAGTTTGAATTGGCCACCAATAGCGCTTTTACATTTAACTGCAATAAGTTCCAAAGAACAGGCAGTAAACTAGCAAAATAGATAATCAGTAACAGACATATCCGCTGTAGAATATCGACCAAAGACCAACTGAACTTTAAGTTTGGCAGTACTTCATGAGCGACGAAAAACAATCCAGACAGGCTAAAAGTCACGATAATAATCGCTAAAACTATCACGACAATAAACTGCAACATTGCAGCAGAAAACCAAATGAGTACGGCTTTAGATTTGGTTAAACCTGTACTCATAGCCACAGTAAAAAACTGAGTTTGCCTATTGCTCATTGTGTTGCCCGCTAGGTCAAATGCGATAGCCGCCAACAGAAGTAACACGATGGATATAAGACCGATAAAGTTGAAAATACGTTGTTGCAAATTAGAAAGTGGATGTTTACCTGAATAAACCGATATAAACTTGGCATCCTGCTGAGCTTCGCTTACCCATTGGGCTTTCTGCGTCTCTTGTAAAGCAAACCATTGTTGTTGAGTTTGTTGCAATAAAAAACGATGTGTTTGTCTCGATTCACTCGTATATTTATGGCTCAAGTCTGCACGATTTAACAAGCCATTAGGTTTAAAATTACCAAAAGATAATAGCCGATCGGGTTCATTGACCAGCACCGCCGTCAACCGTAACTGACGGTCATGGACTTGAACCATGTCGCCAATGTGATAATTGAGCTTTACGATGGCTCGTTCGCTTAACCAGATCTCGCCTTTTTTGGGGCCTGACAACACGGACTCTATCTGGCCGCCAAGCTTTTGAGAAACCTCTATCTCGCCGTTGAGTGGATAGGTACTATTTACTGCTTTCAATAATATTTCAGACCACTTAGTGTCGTTACTCATGACCAGCTCAACAATTAGTATGTCTGTTTGCCTATCAGAGTATTGCGCTAAGAAAGTGGCAAAAGTAGGTGCGATAGGCGTTTTGACTTCTACTACTGTGTCGGCACCTAACATAGTTGCAAGGTCGTTATTTAAATACTTTTGCAAAGCGCCCTGACCCCCACTGACAAATAGAATATAAATGGCTAATGCAAGGTGAGTCAGCGCCCAGAGTCGATGATTAAGAGTTTTAATATTAGAGCGCAGTATTCGGTAGGCTAATATAAAAATATTCATTAGGCTTGCATCAACTTACGATCAATGAAGGTTAATTGTTGGTCGGCACTCTTCGCTAGCTGTTCGTTATGCGTCACTAAAATTGTCGTGGTATCCACACTTTTACAGAAGTCGTACAATAACGCTTGAATATAGGCGCCAGTGCTCGAATCTAACGAGCCTGTTGGCTCATCGGCAAAAATAATTTTGGGCTCAGTGACAAAAGCTCTTGCAATGGCAACCCGCTGTTGCTCGCCCCCACTGAGCTGATGTATCGGCCGATTGCAAGCGGCGGTTAGATTGATTTTATCTAACCAGAATTTGGCTTTGTCAATTGCCCTTTTATCCCCCCTAAGTAACAAAGGAAACGCAATGTTTTGCACGGTATTAAGCTCTGGCAACAAATGAAATTGTTGAAATATTAAACTCATGCATTTTTTAAGATCGCGCCGATAAATACGACGATTGGTACTGGTATCTATGTATTTAATTTGGCCAGATTCAGGGGCATCTAACCCAGCTAAAAACGTAAGCAACGTAGATTTACCGCAGCCTGACATGCCCGTAATCGCGGTTAGCTTTTTTGCTTCAAATAGTGCGTTGACGTTATTTAACAGCTTAATCGATTGCGATCCGTCATCAAATCCATGACTAAGCTCGCTAACTTTGATTTCTATACTCATTTATTTTCCTACCAACCGCCTGAACATGGCTGTCATCACTGACTTAAGTCATGGCATTAAAGCATTTAACTGTTCTGACGATTTAGCGCCGGTTCAATTTATTATCGTAATGACATTAAAATAAACCGGGCAAGGTAAAATATAGGTAAAATAAAGGGTAAAGAGGTGAACTTAGTTTTTTGATTCTAACAGTAAGGCTGGTTTTTCTTGCCATTTAACATGGCTCAAATAAATGTCGAACGCACCGCGAGGTCATAAGTCAATAAAGCCAATACGATTGTTATCAATGACACACTGCCATTTTAATCCCCAGTAAATGGGGAGTTAGGCAAAGGCGATTTGCAACCACACCACCAGTGGTAAATGTATGAGATAAAACCAATATGAAGCATCGGCAAAATATCTGACTATGATTTTAGTTTTAGTTTTGGAATTGAATTTGACTTCTGTTGTGGCAGTTTCAGGCTGCAATCGTCGACACAAACCAATACAAATAAGCACTAAAGACTACATCATCTGTTGACCGCTGTACGTTCCGGCCTTTGCCATAATTGCGAGATGAATCCCCGGCGGTTTTAGCTGTTGAATGCCTTCGATATCGATACTGCTTTTGGTGCGCGTATTTGGCTCGCCGTCAAACTCAAACCGACCTGAATAAACTAAGTCGGCAAACTGAGTAACACGCTCTATCCCCAGTAATATTGACGGTGAGACATTTCTTCTAAAAAGCGCTTTTGGTCTTTTTCTCGCACTTGGTAAAAATTAATGTCGACGTCATTTACATTAACTGTAACCACAGGCAAGCCATTGCCTAACCCTTGAGTTAAAAACGCGCCACTGGTATCAAAATTAAAACTTGGCGTCACGCGACTTGTGACCACATCGGCATGTTGGGTTCGGAGCAAGCTTCGGTTATTAATCGCTTTAAGCCCTTGGTAAATGGTGACCTTGTATTTAACCTCTGGATCTACGTACGGAAACCACATGGTTTTACCCGACTTAGCAATCACCCACGCGCCGTCGACGGCCTTGCCATTTTGCTGGCTAATGCCAAAGTACTTTTGTAGATCTTTAGAAGGGTCGACCGGCACCGACAAGGTAATCGCAATTGAATTACGACCGTCTTTACTGCGCTCCGATACATCAAGAATTTTTAACGGCGCGTCTTTGTAATCAATTAACGCCTGAGCCATATCCAGCGCGGCTTCTTCCTCGCCAATACCCGAAGAAGCAATGCCTTTATCACCCTCAGAAATCGACGTTTCATCCACGCCAACCACCGACGCAGCATTGTCATCATTAGAACAGCCCACCAAAACCAACTGAGACACAAACAACGCAGAGACAAAACACAACAAAGACCAAACATTAACTTTCATAACATTCCTTCGACAATAGGGGAAAAATCCATAAACAAGCGGTAGCATATTAGAACTTACTGGAAGTAGGAAGTTCAATTGTTATCGTGTCAATTATGCGTAAATTGACTTTTTAATGCACGTTAAATTCGCTAACAAAAATCTTGGTAATAAGAGCCAGATAAACACAAAGTAGGCGAACAAAGTTTTGCGCCGATTCAACAAAAATGGCAAAGTACAGGTCGGTAAGCCGAACAAGGACGACAAGTGACTTTAGACTACTACAATCAACATGCTGAGGCTTTTTTTGACGCAACAGTTAATGTTGATATGAATAATATCTACCAGAAATTTTTGCCCTTTCTAAAACCTAATGCCCAAATTGTTGATGCAGGCTGTGGAAGTGGTCGTGACGCCCTTTATTTCAAGAGCCAAGGCTTTAAGGTTACCGCATTTGATGCCTCCATTGAACTCGCTCATAAAGCCCAACGCTTGCTAGGACAACAGGTGGCAATTACAACCTTCGAGCGGTTTTCTATACAGGAAAAAGTTGACGGCATTTGGTGTTGTGCTTCATTGCTACATTTATCTAAATCTGAGTTATTACCTTCTCTGAAAAACTTGAACAGCCACTTAAACAATGGCGGCGTTATGTATATTAGCTTTAAATACGGTGACGCTGAACGTATAGAGCACGGCAGACAATTCATCGATATGAACGAGTCCACTTTGACTGCGTTAATTAACAATCTGCCAGAGTTAACAATCAGTGAAACATGGATAACAGGCGACAACCGACCTGGTCGTGAAAACGAAAAGTGGTTAAATGCTATTTTGCTTAAAGACAATAATTAACTGCGTTTTAACATTGGGACTAAAGGATAAATGACCTATCAAATAAAGGATATATCGGGCAAATATTTAGAAAATGTAACACCTAACTCTTTACTGAATAAAACAATTAGCGATATTTTATTTGATTTTGACTACGTATTTGTTGATCAACATGAGTCAGGATTACTTTTTGCTAAACAAAACTTTCCTGCTATTTTTGTCGATACCTTACTGTTTTCATTGGATCCTAAAGCTTACCTTTACGTCAATTATACAAGTCACCAAAATCAATTAATGCATGACTTTCAAGGCTTATATCGGTTTGTATGGTCAGATAAACAATCATTTATTGAAGATATAAACATTTTTATCACTGAAGTCTTAGATGATGATCTCAACCTAGCAATGTACGGTTCAAACCGTTCGTTACAACATGTTGACCCAACGCCACCTGAATTTAATTTTTCGGTCTTTTTTGAACAAACCTTTGGAACAAAATCCATTCACGCCCTTCAACCAGAAGTTAATTACACAGACAAAGAAGGACACCGCCGTTTTATTGATTTTGTATTAGACACTCAAAATATGCAATTTGCTGTGGAGCTAAATGGTGAACGTTACCATCACCCATTACTCATTTCAGTAGAGAAATATCGTTCGCAATTATTTAAACAAAATTCCTTAGTTTATGACGGATATTTGGTTTATCGCTGGTCTGATAGAGGCATGGCTGATACAACAAAATTAGCGGACCAGATGCGTTTATTTTTTGGTGATAAATCCGACTTTAAGTCAACACCGCATTATCGCGCAGCCAGAAAGCTAACCTTTGAAAGATACCAACATCAAACCGACGCGATTGTTAAAATTAACCAACAACGCCTCAACGGAAATAATACCTTTTTGGTAGTACTCCCAACAGGAACTGGCAAAACGGAAGTATTTATTGAGGATGTGCGCCATCAGCTTACAATTAATTCAACATTTAAAGTTTTAGCCATTGTTCCTAGCAGAGAATTGAGAAAACAACTCGTTAGTCGTTTGCACCAGCAATTAGATGACATTAACATTTATGATTCCTTGCAACCGCAAGCTAGCAGTGAGCAAGCCATTTTTGTCGTGACTTCAGCGTATATACTGCGCCACTATCATTCATTTAACAGAAAGCACTTTAATTATATTGTTGTGGATGAAGCACACCGAGCAGCAGCTTCTGGACTACGCAATGCGCTTGCCTATTTTACACCAGACTCTTTATTAGGTTTAACGGCGACGCCAGATCGAACAGACCAACAACAGCTTGAAACTATATTTGGGCAATACGATGTTGATCTAACATTGCAACAAGCTATAGAACAAGGGTTAGTACCACCAGTTCGTGCCTTTAGGTTAGAAAGTAATATCGACTTTTCGAAAGTACGATTTAACGGTAAGGAATTTGTAAAACAAGACTTAAATAAAACAGTTTTAATTCCATCCAGAAACCAACTTATTGTTGATGTGGTAAAAAAATATTTTGCTAAACCACTTATAGCTGACCAAAGTCCTAAACAGGGAGTCATCTTTTGTGTAGACGTTAAACACACAAAAGCTATGGCAAAGTTATTAATCGAAAATGGCATATCATCAGTATCCGTAGATGGAAAAAACAGGGACGGTATTGAACAGTATAGAAACGGTGAAGTGCAGTTCATCTGCGCCTGCGACTTGCTAAATGAAGGTTGGGATGTACCAAATACTTCTGTTGTAATTATGGCGAGGCCAACAATGAGCAAAGTGCTTTATACCCAGCAACTTGGGCGTGGAACGAGAAAATGTGAAGGTAAAGAAGCATTATATGTGATTGATGTTGTTGACGCATACGGCCCTGCACTGTCCCCGTGGAGCTTACACAGCTTGTTTGGATTAGAAAAATATACGCCATTTGAAAATGTCATTAAGAGCAACGAAACAAGACATACTGAAATTATTACACTTGATGGTTTATACGAAGGTGAACGTAGAATTGAGCCTATCAATATCTTTAATTTTGAAAAAGAGTTCGGGGATTTACTTAATGAAGAGCAGTTTGCCAGAGAATTATTTATAACAACAGGAACACTTAAAAGTTGGATCCGAAAAGGTGAAATACTGGCGACTAAACAATTGCCGTTTGGCACTAAAACATTAAACTATTTTTCTGAGGACTTGCTCCCAGTTGTCAGAACCAAAAAGAACCTCAAGCTGCACACCGAACAAACTCGCCGAGATGACTTCTTTGAATTTTTGGCACAACGAGATTATTCCTTCAGCTATAAAATCATCTTTATGTTGATCATCCTAAATCATTGTAATCAGCGTGGAGAAATAAACTTGGAAGTTATGATTGCGAAGTATCAAGCGTTCTATTTAAAGCAGCTCGAAATAAACGGCAAAGCCGACAGAGACAATAGCCCTTATAACAACCTTGAATTTTTAAACGACACAAAAAAACTGCAAAGTAATTTGCTAGCGAATCCATTTGAAAAATTCGAACGCAAACGTTTTATTTATCAAAGCAAAGACCTAAATATTATTTCATTCGATGAAGTCCTCTGGCAAAAACTAACAACGTCCGATATTACAAAGGCTATTAAGCAATTTGAACAAGACGGTAAAGATTACTTTGAAAAGTTAGGTATGAGTTTTGACCCAAGCGGTTTAACAAACCAAATCAATTAGACCTTTAACACCACGGTCGTTAGAATGACAAAAAGATAGTCGTTAGACAGTCCAGAGCAGCCGGTCAGTTAGTCCGCTAATTTAAGTGAAGCTAAGTGAAGTTAAGAAAAGTTAGGCTAAGCCCAAAAAGTGGCAGACATAAAAACCGCAATTAAAAATGGAAATACAATTAAATATGAAAACCGTCTTAGTGCTTACAACCATTTTTATGCTCGGTGCATGTGTTAACACTATGCCTACATCTAATTGGATCTTGGTTGATGACTTTGAGCAGCCCGAACTTACCGATTGGCAAATCGTGGATACACAAAATGACACCAAGCCGTTTGTTGCTAACCCGCAAGTCACCGTGATTAAAACAGCAAATAATAATCGCTATTTACTTAAGAAACCCGCCGCTGACGGCGTTGTTGGCAATAGAAAAGCCCTGACATTTAAAGCCTTACCAGAAGCGGTTGCGGTAGGTGACACCTATACATTTTATACTCGTATTTTGGTTGAGAGCTTTCCCAACAATCATGCGTTTGGCATTAGTAATTTAACGCCGGATGAGATCATCAAACAAGCCTATAACGCCTTTGAACCAACTTTACGAGTCACTGATAAAGCCGAGTCCAATGGCTTTAAAAACGACGGCACTTTGATGGTAAAAATAGACAGCGACGATAAATATCGACAATACAGCAATGTTCAAAACTATGATTTAAATCGCTCTGCAACCCCACTGCAAACTAACATTTGGTATCAAATTTGGTATGTGGTCAATAATGCGCCGGTGGCGGCCGGTGGGCAAACTTACGATGTGTATCTTCAAGGTGGCGAATTTGCCAAGCAGACCTTAGTATTTAAAAACGCAGCTTTTAGAATGAAACGAGAACAGCCTTTAATCTACTTTTTTGCTAACTCGAATACCGGACCACATAAAAAACCCTACGGCAATGGCGGGCTCGCCTATGACGATATCTATATGAGCCGCGGCCTCGAACTCTCGACGCCTTCAACCCCGTAAATTTGCAGGCAACTATCGATTTCCATATTTTTAATTTCGTATATTCTTGAAGTTAACGGTTAGCGGCGTTTTATGATGAATAAGGCGCTGAAGATAACGACTTTTAGATGGATATGATTTGATGACAACTGCACAACGAGTTTTATGGATAATCGCAACCTTTGGCAACGCCCTTGCCATTTTTCTGTTACTTAATATTATAAATGGCTGGACCGTGAGTTTAATGGTCTTCACGTCTCTTTATACCCTTATTGGCCTGCATGACATCACCAGTAGCCGTCATACGCTAAATAGGCTTTATCCTGTGTTAGCGTATTTTAGGTACTTTTTTGAATCCATTAGAATTGAAATCCAGCAGTATTTTATCGCCAACGACATTGAAGAAATGCCATTTAACCGCGAACAGCGCAACCTTGTTTATCGTCGTGCAAAAGGTGTGAGCGATACCATACCGTTTGGTACGCAGCGCGATTTAATGCAGACCAACTACCAAAGTATTTGGCATTCAATGGCACCTAAAGTTTTAAAGGAAGAAAGCAAACGCATTCGTGTTGGCAGCTCACAATGTAAAAAACCTTATCTGGCTTCGCGACTTAATATTTCAGCCATGAGCTACGGTGCACTTAGCGCTGAGGCAATTCAAGCGATGAACTTTGGCGCAAAACAAGGTGACTTTTACCACAATACCGGTGAAGGCGGCATAAGCGCGCATCACTTAAAACACGGTGGTGACTTAGTTTGGCAATTAGGCACAGGGTTATTTGGCTGCCGCGACGATAATGGTCGATTTAGCGCCGACGACTTTGCAAAGCTCGCCAACCTAGAGCAAGTTAAAATGATTGAAATTAAGTTATCTCAAGGCGCTAAACCCGGTCATGGCGGGGTTTTGCCTAAAGCTAAGATCACTGATGAAATTGCGGTAATACGCGGAATAAGCAAAGAACACGACTGCGTCTCGCCGCCAATGAACCCTGAATTTTCAACACCTTTAGAATTGCTTAGCTTTGTTTCAAAACTTAGAGAACTCAGCGGTGGTAAACCCATTGGCATAAAACTGTGTATAGGCAATCCTGCGGAGTTTTTGTGTTTAGGTAAGGCCATGATAGAAACGGGCGTGTTTGTCGACTTCATCACCGTTGACGGCGCCGAGGGTGGCACTGGTGCAGCTCCGGTTGAGTTTAGTAATCGCCTTGGTTTAATGTGCCTTGAGGGTGTCTATTTTGTAAATAACGTTTTAGTCGGTTTAGGTATTCGTTCAGAGATCAAAGTCATCGCGTCGGGTAAAACCGCGTCTGGCTTCGACATAGTCAACAAAGTTGCATTTGGTGCCGACATGGTTAATGCGGCGCGCACCTTTATGATGTCGGTGGGTTGTATTCAGTCCAAACAATGCGATACCAACAAATGCCCTACCGGCATTGCAACGCAGGACAAAAATCGCAGCAAAGCTATTGACGTTGAGCGCAAAGCCAAACGAGTCGCTTCGTTCCAACACCATACATTACACAGCTTTTATGAATTACTCGGCGCTATGGGCTTAGATGAAGTGTATAAACTCACTTACAATATGGTCAAACGCAGAACCCCAAACGGCATGCTTGAGTCTAACACCCATACAGTACCCGAATTGAAAACCAAACAGCTACTGAACGACGCACTGCCTGGCATGTGGCAAATTTGGTGGAGCAAAGCCCGCAGTGACAGCTTTTATATTGAAGACACCGCACCTGTTCACCCTCCAGAATTAGATGTTAGAAACATTTCCTAGTGCGATAGCTGATATGGGCTCGTAGTCACGAGCCTATATTATTGTCTGCTTAGCGAGATAACCGTATTGTTAAAGGCAAAAACTAAGGATTAGAAAAGAGAAGTAAACAAAAAAAGGCCAACGTCACAGTTACATATTCAGCTACTCAGTCAGTTACTCAGTCAGCTACACAGATTTACGCCACCCGAAATTTTAGTTATACCCGCTTTAAAAAACTCTAAAAGCACTTAATACTCACTCATACAGCACTAAATTAAGTGACTGCATTGGGCTAGGCTGGTTTAGTACTGCGTTTCTTTTTAACTGTTTTTTTAGCCGTTGAACGAGGTCGTCGGGGTTTATATGCGCCTCGATTGGCAGGGCTTTGCGGCAGTGATTCAAACTTAACGGTTTTAACGTCTTCGATGAGTTGCGCAAGGTTTTGTTCTATTTGGGTTATAAACTGTTTGTAGCCCATAGATTGTTGGCTAATGGACTCAAGCTGCGACTCCCACAATGCGGTCATGTCAGGCTGTGATACAACGTCGGGCAATGCTTGGATTAATTGTCGCCCTATCGGTGTTGCGATTATGTTTTTTCCGGTACGAGTCAAAAACTGGCGTTTAAATAACAGTTCAATGATGCCTGCCCGAGTTGCTTCAGTACCTAGTCCATCGGTATCTCGCAGCAGTTTTTTTATCGCAGGATCGGTAACAAAACGCGCTACGCCGGTTAAGGCACTCAACAAGCTTGCATCGTTAAAGGGTTTAGGTGGGCTGGTCATCTTTTCAACTAACTCGCCACGTTGGCAATGCACCTGCTGACCTACCGTAACTTGAGGCAATTCAGATGTTGCCCATTCTTGGTCATCGGTATCGACATTCGTTTTTGCATTCGTTTTTGCATTCGTTTTGGCATTGCTTTTTGCACTGCTTGATTCAAATAGACTTTTCCAACCTTTTTGAGTGATCTCTTTTTGTTTGCTAACAAAACATCCCCCTTCGACAAGGGTATCAATTTGTTTTTCTTTGTATTCAAACTTAGGGTAAAACTGGGCGATGTATTGACGGCCGATCATGCCATATAATTTTTGTTCATTGGATGTCAAATTGCCAACAGACCTCGCATTTGCCGTGGGAATGATGGCATGGTGGGCCGATACCTTTTTATCATTCCAGGCTCGTCCTTTTTGAGATAAATTGGCTTTTTCTAACAGTTTTTTTAATGTGTCGGAACATTGGGCCATGGCCTGTCCGACCTTGGGGACATCGGCAAAGTGTTCTTCTGGTAAATATTGGCAGTCCGAACGCGGGTAAGTAATGAGTTTGTGTTTCTCATAAAGCGATTGGCACGTATCTAATACTTGCTTTGCGCTTAACCCAAAGGCTTTGGCCGCGGCAATTTGCAGACCAGACAAACTAAACGGCAGCGGCGCAACCTGTTGCTTTTTATCTGTTTTAACTTTGTCTATGACGGCGGGTTTGTCGGTGATCCGCTGTACCACATTTTCAGCCAATGGCTTTGATAACACCCGAGATGCTTCATCCATATAAGGTTCGCAGGCATCGCTTGGTTGCCATTTCCCTTGGTAAAACTCGCCATTTTGTGTTTGAAAATGGCCTATCACCTCATAAAACGGTTTAGCGGTAAATTGTTCAATTTCAAGGTCACGTTTTACCACTAATCCTAAAATTGGGGTTTGTACACGCCCAATAGACAGCACACCTTGATACCCAGACTTCTGACCCTGCAATGTGCAAAGGCGTGTCATATTCAGGCCATATAACCAGTCTGCTCTAGCTCGGGCCAAAGCACTCACCGCTAATGGCACAAACTGTTTATTAGACTGCAGATTATGCAAGGATTTAGACACGGCAGCGGTATTAAGGTCGCTAATCAAACAACGTTGCGCTTGGTCAATTTTTCGCTTTGAAGCACCACAATAGCTGATCACTTCATCAACCAATATTTGCCCTTCTCTATCGGCGTCGCCAGCATTAACTATAGTGGTTGCTTTACCAATTAACTTTTTGATCACCGTTAATTGCTTGCGCGTTTTTGGCTTGGGTTTTAATTGCCATTGGGTTGGAATAATCGGCAGGTGTTCAACTTGCCACTTTTTAAATTTGCTGTCGTAATCCTCTGGCGGTGCTTGCTCCAACAAATGACCGATACACCAAGTCACTACTGTGCCGTCGCTGGCTTCGATAAAGCCATCTTGTTTTTTATGCGGTTTAGGCAACGCGTCAACAATCGCTCGACCTAGACTGGGTTTCTCCGCAATAAATAACTTCATGAATAATGACCAACGGACTGAATAAAGAAAGACCGCCAATTTTACCGACTAATTACCCTAAGGTCGATGGCAATTAGGTACAGATTATTTTTGGGCAAAAGACTATGCGTAAACAACGACGATGCAGGACACCTGAACTTGCATTTTGTGACAACTACACTAACTTTTGGTTAAAGCACTCCAAACACTTTTGTTATGTCTGCCAAAGTAAAAATATTGTTGTCTGTGGCTTAGTAACTAGCGATGCCAGTCTTTGGGTTGATTTTCATTCTAATGTTGCAAACACGACCGTTACTGATTAGAACTCTGGAATACATAAATGACTTAAATAATTTAAAGATTGACGATGTTTATCCGATAAAAAGGATAGTTATGACGATAGGTAGATCCCCATGGCAAATAGATCAATTAAATTTAAAGTATTAACAATCGCATTATTACCCCTAGCACTTACCGCACTGGCAATTACCTTGTTGGCGACCACACAATCTGAGCAAATAAGCTTACAAAGCCAAGACCAATTACGCACTTCGCTGACGGCCGAAAAAAAAGAGCAACTCGACTCATTTATCGAACTTGCTATTACCTCAGTTGCTACCGCTAAAACCGACGACGCGAAAAAAACAATCTTACGTAATTTAAGATACCAGCAAGGCAATAATTACTTTTTTGTTTATGACACCCAGGGCAATCAAATTGTTAGTGCGGATAATCCAGAACGTGAAGGAAAAAATTATTTAGACTCTAAAAGCCAGCAGGGTCGATATCTGGTTAAAGAATATATAGAAAAAGCGCTAACCGGTGGCGGTTATGTTGAATATACATGGCCCAAACAAAACTCAACAATACCATCACCCAAGCTCGCCAAGGCCGTAATGATCCCTGACACCAATTGGGTTATCGCGACCGGATTTTACGTCGACGAATTAGAAAAAACCCTGGGTGTTCTTAAACAACATAACCAAGAAATGTTGTCGGACAGTATCTTTAAAATCATTAGCTTAGCGATTGTTTTGTTATTAGTAATGTCTGCTATTTCCATCAAATTAGTACAAACCATTACCAAACCAATAAATCATGCCGTGAGTGCCTTAGATGAAATAGCCAATGGCGATGGTGATTTGACACAACGTTTGGATGAATCAAAAGGCCATGAATTAGGTGCGCTTTCCGCGGCGTTCAATTTATTTGCGTCAAAAATTGCAGATATGGTTAAGCAAATTAATGGGTCGACGCAAATATTATCGACCTCAAGTGTGAACCTTACGCAACTGATGGCTCAAGCCGAATCAGGTGTGCAACGTCAACATTTAGAAAGTGACCAAGTTGCTACCGCTATGAACGAAATGTCAGCAACAGCTTTGGATGTGGCGAAAAGCGCTAGCAATGCCGCAAAAGCCGCCCATGACGCGGAAGACCAAGTCACTGACGCTTCGAAAATACTAGATGGTGCAATAGAGATCATTAATGGGTTAGGTGACCAAGTTAATATTGGCGTCGACGTTATTGGTAATTTAGGTGAAGAATCTAAAAATATCGGTGGTGTAATCGAAGTTATTCGAGGCATTGCAGAGCAAACAAACTTACTCGCATTAAACGCCGCGATAGAAGCAGCAAGAGCCGGTGAACAAGGAAGAGGTTTCTCTGTGGTAGCCGATGAAGTTAGAACCCTAGCGGCAAGAACGGCGAGCAGCACGGATGAAATTCAACGCATGATCATTAAATTGCAGGGTGGAACTAACGAAGCGGTTCTTGCGATAACTGAAATAAATGAAAAATGCATGCACACAGTGACAGAAGCAGAAAGAGTCGACACAGCGCTAAAAGCAATACGTCATTCAGTCACGACGATCAACGACATGAACAGTCAAATTGCAACTGCTGCTGAAGAGCAAACTATGGTATCTGAGACCATAAACCAAAACGTGCACCAGATTGTTGAAGTCGCAGAAGAAACCGCAAACGGTACCGCCGAAGCATCCATGATAAGTAAGCAGCTTAATGATCTCGCGTTAGATATGTCGAAATTAGTCGGTCAGTATAAAACGTAATTTCAGCCAATTGAAAGAAACCTGTGGGGTCAGAGTTGCTGATTTTTGTTATTTCCTCTGCACTTGGTTGGAGATCCCTAATATCGCTGTGGCTCTTTTGGGATGACGTTTTTGTTCTTAAACTATGAGCTAATTGGAGGTGAATTATGTGATTCCTCTGCACTCGGTTGGAGATCCCTAATATCGCTTAGACTCTTTTGGGATGACGTTTTATGTTCTGGTTACTTTGAGCCAATTGAAGGTGAATTATGTGATTCCTCTGCGCTCGGTTGGAGATCCCTAATATCGCTTAGACTCTTTTGGGATGACGGTTTATGTTCTGGTTACTTTGAGCCAATTGAAGGTGAATTATGTGATTCCTCTGCACTTGGTTGGAGATCCCTAATATCGCCGTGGCTCTTTTGGGATGACGGTTTATGTTCTGGTTACTTTGAGCCAATTGAAGGTGAATTATGTGATTCCTCTGCGCTCGGTTGGAGATCCCTAATATCGCTTAGACTCTTTTGGGATGACGGTTTATGTTCTGGTAACTTTGAGCCAATTGAAGGTGAATTATGTGATTCCTCTGCACTTGGTTGGAGATCCCTAATATCGCCGTGGCTCTTTTGGGATGACGGTTTTTCTGGGTATTGGGAATGACGTTTTTCTGTTTGGTTCGGATGGTGGTCTTTGTACTGTATTTTTGACCAATTGAAAGAAACCTGTGGGGTCAGAGTTGCTGATATTTGTAACGTCCTCTGCACTTGGTTGGAGATCCCTAATATCGCCGTGGCTCTTTTGGGATGACGTTTTGTTCTGTGTATTTGGAATGACGTTTTTCTGTTTATTTGGGATAAGGGTATTCTTCAAAATAACCTGTTATTACACATAAATTTCAGACTGCATATAACTTCGTTTAAATCCCCGTTAGTTGAGATTCAATTCTGAAATTCTGTTCAAAATACTTGATGGTCAAAAGTTAGTTTTACTACGATTTATTAGAAAATATCGTCATTCCAAAATCGCCCCAGCGATATTTGGAATCTCCAGCAAGCGACTCCGAAAATAAAAATATTTTTGGGTGCTATACTCTGCTTCTAATTATTGAAATGGAATTCAATTATGAAAGCACCTGCGGTTTATATAATTACTAATGCTCATAACACCACGTTATACATTGGTGTTACTAGCAACATTCAAGCACGGATTTATCAACACAAACACAAATTGACTAAAAGCTTCAGCAATAAATATAACTTAACAAAACTTGTGTATTTTGAGCAGTATGAAGAGATGAGAGATGCCATTTTGAGAGAAAAATCGCTTAAAAAATGGAAACGTATTTGGAAGGAGGATTTGATTACCCAATTCAATCCTCATTGGGTCGATTTATATTCAAGCATTCTTTAGGGCGAACTTTACTTGCTCTGCACTTGGTTGGAGATCCCTAATATCGCCGTGGCTGCCTAACTTTACAAGCTACGGGGATGACGGTTTTTTCTGTTTGGTTAGAATGACGGTTTTTGTTCTTAAACTATGAGCCAATTGAAGGTGGATTATGAACTTCCTCTGCACTTGGTTGGAGATCCCTAATATCGCCTTGGCTCTTTTGGGATGACGTTTTTGTTCTGGTTATTAAGAGCTAATTGAAGGTGAATTATGTGATTCCTCTGCACTTGGTTGGAGATCCCTAATATCGCTTAGACTCTTTTGGGATGACGGTTTTTCTGGGTATTGGGAATGATGTTTTTCTGGTTATTTGGGATAAGGGTATTCTTCAAAATAACCTGTTATTACACATAAATTTCAGACTGCGTATAACTTCGTTTAAATCCCCCTTAGTTGAGATTTATATCTCGAAGTGAACGGCAGGGACGCCGTTCCAAGGGATGTGTATATGGACATACTTTCATCCCGTCTTCGACGATAATATAAATCTTACCTAAGGATTAGGGATTGAGCC
>NZ_JAHKQH010000009.1 GCF_018861025.1 Psychrosphaera sp. B3R10
CACCTAAAGTTCAGGCGACATTTTCCTTCGTCTAAATCCCCCTTAGTTGAGATTTATATCTCGAAGTGAACGGCAGGGACGCCGTTGCAAGGAATGTGCATAGGGATGTGCGTACATTCCGTCTTCGACGATAATATAAATCTTAAATAAGGATTAGGGATTTGGTCGAAAGCGGCCTTTTTGCCTACTTTTTTGGCTGTTGAAAAAAGTAAGGTCGACGCAGTCGAAATAGCCGCCCGCAGGGCAAAGAAAAGCGCAGCCCGCAAGGCGAATTATGAACTTCCTCTGCATTTGGTTGGAGATCCCTAATATCGCTTAGGCTCTTTTGGGATGACGGTTTTTTCTGTTGATTTGGAATGACGGTTGTTTCTTTTTACTATGAGCCAATTTAAAGCGAATTATGAAATTCCTCTGCATTTGGTTGGAGATCCCTAATATCGCTGTGGCTCTTTTGGGATGACGTTTTTTCTGTGTATTTGGGATGACGTTGTGTTCTATGGATTTGGGGGCCTGCTGGGTCAATGTCGCTGATTTTTTAACGTCCTCTGCACTCGGTTGGAGATCCCAAATATCGCTTAGGCTCGACTCATATTACAAGCTAAAGGATGACGTTTTGTGTTCTGAAATTATGAGCCAATTTAGGGCGAATTATGAAATTCCTCTGCATTTGGTTGGAGATCCCTAATATCGCTTAGGCTCTTTTGGGATGACGTTTTTTGTTCTGAAATCTTGAGCCAATTGAAAGGCGAATTATGAACTTCCTCTGCATTTGGTTGGAGGTTCCAAATATCGCTTAGACTCGACTCATATTACAAGCTAAGGAATGACGTTTTTTCTGGGTATTAGGAATGACGTTTTTTCTGTGTTTTTGGAATGACTTTTTTTCTAAAATTATGAGCATATATATTGAGAATAGCGATTGGTACAGACGTGCCGGAAAGGATTTGCGTCTGGCTTAAACAGCATCAGACGCATTAATCTTTTTATTTTACCCTTGATTGTCTTGTGCGCGAACACCTAACAAATGGCAAATGGCATACGTTAATTCACTACGGTTCAAGGTATAAAAATGGAAGTCTTTTACGCCTTCTTTAGATAATACTTTTACCTGATCCATAGCTACTGACGCGCCAACTAGGTTACGAGTTGTTGGGTCATTATCAAGACCGTCAAAGGAGTTGTGTAACCAATTAGGTACATTAACGTTAGTTAATCCGGCAAAACGCTTTAACGTTTTAAAGTTAGTTACAGGCAAGATACCCGGTACGATTTCAGCTTCGATTCCAGCGGCAACGCAACGGTCCCTAAATCGTAAATAGGTTTCTACGTCAAAGAAAAATTGCGTAATAGCACGAGTCGCCCCAGCGTCTATTTTACGTTTTAAGTTGATCAAATCTGCTTGTGCATTGCGTGCATCGGGATGCACTTCTGGATAAGCGGCTACTGAAATTTCAAAATCGTTTTCTTTTTTCAACAACTTAACTAAGTCTGTCGCGTACATATGCGGAACAGTAGAGTTGTCTGGCAAGTCACCACGTAAAGCTACAATATGACGAACGCCGTGATCCCAATAATCTTTAGCTATTGCTTTCAACTCATCTTCATTTGCGTCTATGCACGTTAAATGAGCAGCCGTTGCAAGATTTGTTTCTTTTTGAATGCGTTTTATTACATCGTGAGTACGGTCACGTGTGCCTGAACCTGCACCGTATGTAACTGATACAAACTTTGGATTAAGCGGAGTTAAACGCTCGATAGAATTCCACAATGTGGTTTCCATTTCTGCTGAATTTGGTGGGAAAAATTCAAATGAAACGTCGATCTTACCTTTAATGTCCAACAAGTTGTTGTTGATGGATTCTAGCTGTTGCGCATGATGAAAAGCCATGACGCCTCCTAATATAATTCTGTTCTTGGATTTCCTGTGCCAGATGCTGCGACAGCAATCTGCAGGATATATTTATTCAAATCTATGTTTACAGCGGTCGCGGTGACAATTGCACCTGCGCCCGGGCCTCGAATAACAAGCGGGTTATTCAAGTAAAAATCAGTTGTTAATGTGAAAACATTATCCGCTGGCGTAAGTTGGGTAAGCGCATTATCAAGTGGCAACGACACTAAACTCACCTCGCCTTCGGCAACATTGCCGTTAAAAGTGGCTTTTGCTTGATAAGCTAATTTCTGACCGACTTTTTTAGCTGCCGCGCTTTTCTCAGCCATAAACTGGTCAATCGCTTCAGCATTGTTCCAAAAGTCATTAAGGTCACCGTCTAATAAAGACTGGGGTAATAACGGCGATACTCTAATGTCTTCTAGGTTTAACGAATATCCTGCGATACGCGCCAAAATTAATAATTTGCGTTGAACGTCTGTCCCAGATAAATCGTCTCGTGGGTCAGGCTCGGTCATACCAACTTCTTTTGCTTGTTTGATTAAGTCAGTAAAACTTTGTTCACCGTCATAATAACTTAATAAGTAGGACAAGCTACCAGAAAAAACACCGGTTATAGACTGCAGTTTATCACCCGCTTGCAGTAAGTCACTTAAGCTAGACTGCACGGGTAACGCCGCGCCAACTGTGGCATTAATACCCCAAAAACACCCATTCGCTCTGAATGTATTGATCAACAATTTATGGCGTTCTGTTGATTTAGTTAAAGGGATTTTGTTAGCTGAAATAACATTCCAGCTACGTTCAGCAAATTCTAAATAACGATTTGCAACAATATCGCTGGCTGTGAGATCTAAAATAACCAAGTTTGGTAACTCTAAATCAGACAACGCACCAATCAGCTGATGTAAGTCCGCAGCTTTAGATAACTGAGCATATTGATTTAATTGTTCAATACCAAGACCATTTTTATCTAACAAATAGCGAGTCGAATTAGCAACAGCAACAATTTTAACGTTAGCAACATTTTTAAAACGAGATCTAAGCTCAGCACTACCGTCAAGCCAGACCGAGCCAACAACACCACGCCCCAATACAACAACATTAATTTCAGTAAGGTTATTTGACATTATCTACTCCCTACCACAATGCCGCGAGCGCAGGACTGAGTCGGCAAGCCGCTGAGTCTACTGAATCATCGTCTAATACTTTTTTTAAACCAGCTTTAGCAGAACGTCCCGCCGCATTTGGTGTATTTTTTTCAATGTTCGCAACGGATAAAGCCTGTATTACGTCAGCTACTAAGTCTGCTTTATCTTCAATCCCAACCGAGAAACGAACAAGTTGAGTCGTAATTCCAGCCGTTAATTGGGCTTCTTCATCCATTGCCGCATGAGTCATTGTTGACGGATGACAAACCAAACTCTCGGTGCCACCTAATGATTCAGCTAATGTGAAGAGCTGCAAATTTTTGATAAACGAATTAACGGTGTCGATATCCCCGTTTAATTCAAAGCTCAACATTCCAGCATTGTAATTTTGCTGACGATTCGCTAGTTCATGATCCGGATGTGAAGGTAATCCAGGGAAATTAACGTGCTTTACCAATTCGTGCGCATCGAGCACTTCAGCAATAGACTGGGCATTTTTACTGTGTTGCTTAATTCTTAACGGCAGGGTTCTGATCCCGCGCAATATTAAATAACTGTCGAACGGAGAACCGGTAACGCCTGTATTATTTGCCCACCAAGCTAATTGCTCATGATCGTCAGCACTCGCACAAATTACAGCGCCTGATACAACGTCTGAATGACCATTTAGATATTTTGTGCTTGAATGCACAACAATGTCGGCACCAAGTTTTAACGGCGTCTGACCAATTGGCGACAAAAACGTATTATCTACAACAGTGCGTGCGCCAACCGACTTAGCGGTCGCTGATAATTTTTTAATGTCAGTAATACGAAGTAGCGGATTACTTGGGGTTTCAATCCAAACAATGCTCGGTTTAATTTTTTGAATTTGTTGTTCGATATCGTCTGCGTAATAGTCAAGCCAGACTAATTTGAACACACCGCGCTGAGCAAAACTGTCGAACAAACGATAGGTGCCGCCGTAACAATCCTGTGGCGCAACAATCACATCATCTTTTGACAACAGATTTAACACTAAGTTGATTGCCGCCATGCCAGATGACGTAACCACCGAACCGACACCGTACTCAAGTTCGGTTAATGCATTTGCTAACAAGTCACGGGTAGGGTTGCCACTGCGGCTGTATTCGTAAGCCGGGCGATTGTTTAGGTCTTCAAACTTGTAGTTACTAGCCATATAAATTGGGGCAACAACTGATTGGTGATTTTTATCTGTGTTTAAACCGGTTTGCACGGCTATTGTTGCTGCTGCGAAATCTTTATTTGCTAAGTTACTCATGTTTATTCCAGACTTTTATACGTTTAGATGGCTAAACCACTCAAGGTGACTAGACTATAAACTGATTAATTTTTATGTCAACAGTCTAGACGTCTAAACTTTTAGAAATCGATAATTTGACTAATTAATTTAATCCAATACAATTTGCCGGGTCTTTAACTTATATCTTTCGATTTTGCCCATAACGTCCTAATACTTCCAAAGACGAGTTCGAAGTGGCAAAAATGTTAAAAAAGAATTACTGAACATCGCAGGTGTACTATGGCTACGTGGAATGGCGAATACATTCATCCTTATGCAGAACATGGAAAAAAAGCGGAAAAGGTTAAAAAAATAACCGTCTCAATTCCGCTTAACGTTTTAAAAGTATTAACCGACGAGCGAACTCGACGCCAAGTGAATAACTTGCGGCACGCTACTAATAGCGAATTGTTATGTGAAGCATTTCTACACGCGTTTACAGGCCAACCTTTGCCGGCCGACGGTGATTTGTCGAAAGACAATCCTGAACAAATACCTGAAGAAGTGCGCAATATTTTGATAGAGATGGGAAAAGCGATCCCTGAAATCGAAGATTAGTTATTTTAGTTAGTTCGACTAAATACAACCGAAATAAAAAAAGCCATCAAATTTGCATTCGATGGCTTTTTTATTAACGTTCGTTTTTGCTATTCATATTAACGTTTGATTTTAATATGAATACGCCTGTTAGCAAAATGACTGATAAACAAAACTTTTGCCCAACAGCACCTTTGTCTTAAATACCGTAGTTTGTACGATACGCTTCCACTAAAGGTAAATAGTCAGCATAAGATGGCGTCTTAGCTAAATAAGTAATTACGTCTGCTAATGTCACGATTGATATGACTTTTGTACCAAAATCGCGTTCAACTTCTTGAATCGCAGACAATTCGCCTTTGCCTTTTTCCTGGCGATCTAAAGCAATTAACACCCCAGATAAATTAGCACCATGTTGCTGAATGATCTCCATCGATTCACGAATCGCCGTGCCCGCGGTGATCACATCATCCACTAACATGATGTCACCTTTAAGCTCAGATCCAACTAAACTTCCGCCTTCACCGTGGGTCTTTTTCTCTTTACGATTAAAGCAGTATGGCGTGTCAATATCGTGATGATCAGCCAACGCAACCGCCGTTGTAGTCGCAATTGGAATGCCTTTATAAGCAGGGCCAAACAATACGTCAAACTTGATGCCAGAGTCGACCAATGCAGCTGCATAAAAACGACCTAAACGTGCGAGATCACGACCGGTATTAAACAAACCCGCATTAAAGAAATACGGACTCGTACGGCCAGATTTTAAGGTGAATTCGCCAAACTTTAAAACTTGTTTTTCTAGTGCAAATTCAATAAATTCAATTTGATAATCTTTCATGTGGTCACCTAGTATTACTTAAGCAATCGCTTTTTTCTGTTCATCGATAAGTTCGCCAATCGCATTTTTAGCTAAAGCTAACATTTCTTGCATTTCGTCAAACGTAAATGGTTCTTCTTCTGCCGTGCCTTGTACTTCGATTAAACGACCGTCTTCAGTCATTATCACGTTCATGTCAGTATCAGCCTCAGAATCTTCAAGGTATTCTAAATCGGCAATTGGCGTGCCTTTATAAACACCAACTGAGATAGCCGCAATAAGGTGTTTAAGCGGATTCGTTTTAATGATGTTTTCTTTACGCATATAGTTAATTGCATCAACTAACGCCACACAAGCACCTGTAATTGAGGCAGTACGTGTTCCGCCATCAGCTTGGATAACATCGCAATCAACGGTAATGGTATTTTCGCCTAGCGCCGTTAAGTCGACAGCGGCACGAAGTGAACGAGCGATGAGACGTTGAATTTCCATTGTACGGCCAGACTGTTTGCCACGCGCAGCTTCACGGTTGTTACGAGTATGAGTCGAACGCGGTAACATACCGTATTCCGCCGTTACCCAACCTTTACCTTTGCCTTTCATAAAACGCGGTACGCCCACTTCAACGGTCGCATTACATAATACTTTTGTATCGCCAATCTCAATTAAAACTGAACCTTCAGCGTGTGCTGTAAAGTTACGTGTGATGGTGACTGGTCGAATTTGAGAAGTTGTTCTGCCGCTTGGACGCATGTTAATACCCTATTAAATTTCTTGAAAACGTAATATACCAACAAAAGGTGTATACCTAAATTACGTTTGTAAATTGTTTATATAAAAAAGGGCAACGATACGTTGCCCTTAGATTAACCTAGATGGTTAAATTATTTTTCTGAACGACGTCCACGATGGCCTTCACCACCGCCACTACGTCCGCCGTCACGACCACGTCCACGTCCGCCACGGTCATCTCTACCGCGTCCGCCGTCACGACCGCCACCGCCTTCACGACGACCAACACCTTCGCCACCACGAGGGTCAACTTTAAGGTCAATCGTTTGATTACGGATCTTAGTTTGCTTCAACTTCTGTTGTACGTCAGCTGGCATTTCTGCTGGTAACTCAACAATTGAGAAGTTAGGAGCAAGTTTGATGTTGCCGATGAAACGAGAGCTAATGTTAGCTTCGTTTGCAATTGCACCAACGATATCTTTTGGTGATACGCCATGCTCACGACCAACTTCGATACGGTAAGCTTGCATCTTCATACCTGGATCACGTCCACGTCCGCCATCACGGCCGCCTCTGTCACCACGGTCATTGCGATCACGAGGACCACGATCGTTACGGTCACGAGGACCTCTGTCACCACGATCATCGCCGTTGTTGTGACCAGGCATACCTTTACCAGTAACCTGTAGAGGCGCTTCTTGTTGCGCTAAGTACGTTAACGCACCTGCAACTTCAGCAACATCCATTTGATGCTCTTCAGCATACTCAATCGCTAATTTTTGGAAAAATTCTAATTCTTGAGAACCCAATGCATCTGAAATCTTTTCTTTAAACGAAGAAACACGTAATTGGGTCACTTCTTCATTTGAAGGCGCTTCATAAGGTAAAATCGTTTGCTTGGTTTCGCGTTCAATCGTTTTCAATAAACGACGTTCACGTGGCGCTGCAAACAAGATTGCATTACCTTTACGTCCCGCACGACCCGTACGGCCAACACGGTGAACATAAGACTCAACATCATATGGTAAATCGTAGTTAATAACGTGACTAACACGTTCAACATCGATACCACGAGCAGCAACGTCTGTTGCGATGATGATATCTAAGCGACCTGATTTTAAAGATTCGATACATTGTTCACGATGCGACTGGTTCATATCACCATTAAGTGCCGCTGCCGCATAACCTCTTGCCGACAATTTATCCGCAAGTTCGCTTGTGCTAATACGTGTTTTAACAAAGATGATCATACCGTCGAATTGGATCAATTCTAAAATACGAGTCAATACGTCAAGCTTTTGGTTGTTATTAACAATCCAATATTGCTGCGTAATGTTTGAGTGGCTCGCAGTTTTAGGCTTAATGCGCACTTCTTTAGGATTTTTTAAGTAGTTTTTAGTTACTTTTAAGATCTGTGCTGGCATCGTTGCTGAGAACAAAGCAATTTGTGCTTGTTTAGGAACATGCTCCATGATCCATTCAACATCGTCGATGAAACCCATACGCAACATTTCATCAGCTTCGTCCAAAATAACCATTTTCAGGTTAGACAAGTCTAATGTTTCACGACGCATATGGTCCATAACACGGCCAGGAGTACCAACTACTACATGCACACCACGTTTTAAAGAACGTAATTGCGTACGGAAGTCTTGACCACCGTAAATAGGTAATACATGGAAACCTGATAATTTTTCAGCGTATGTTGAAAATGCTTCAGCAACTTGAATTGCTAATTCACGCGTTGGTGTTAATACCAAAACCTGTGGTGAATTAATTTTTGCATCTAATTTACATAATGCTGGTAATGCAAACGCGGCTGTTTTACCAGTACCTGTTTGCGCAATACCTAAAACGTCATCGCCGTTTAAGATATGAGGAATACATTCTGCTTGAATTGGTGAAGGTGTTTCATAACCAACACTGTGAACAGCGTCTAATACTTCAGGGCTTAAACCTAAATCAGCGAATTTTAATTCTGTTGCTTCAGCAACTACGGCTGCATTTGGTTGGGGTGTTACATTTTCTGTCATTGTTTACTCACATTTCGACCCCAACTTCACGCACTATTCCGTCATCACTCTACCTACACACGCGTCTTATAAACGTTCACAATTCGAGCTTAGCCTGATATGGGGATATATATCAAAGGGCGCGCATTGTACACGTTTTTATAACCTTTAGCGAGCCTTAATGTATAAAAAAGCATCAAATTAAAGTAATTACTTAAATAAAGTTACGATAACACCTGCGCGTGCCGAAAATTATAGTCGAAAAATTGTACATCGTTATAAAATCACAAATTAATTTTTATCTCAGTCACCGCCACCCAAATTAAATTTGCAATCAAAGTATTAGGATTAGTTTCAAACCTAAAAAACAAATAATTAGCGTATTAAATCCTAAAACTGCCGCAAACTAAAAGCGAAGCGCTAGGTATAGTTTTAGATCCAAAAAACAAATTTTCCGTGTGTTAACTCCTCCGATGTTTATAATAGAGGCAATTGTAAAATAAAATGTTAGGAACGACCGTGATCCAAAGTATGACCGCTTATGCCCGTAACGAAGTTAAAGGCGATTGGGGCAACGCCGTTTGGGAAATACGTTCGGTAAATCAACGTTATCTCGAAACGTATATTCGCTTACCAGAGCAATTCCGTTCGATGGAAACCATTATACGTGAACGTCTGCGCAAACAGTTACAGCGCGGCAAAGTTGAAGTATTTTTAAAATACACCGCCAATGCCTCGGCAGTTGCCAAATTGTCATTAAACGAAACCTTAGCGCAACAACTTATCGACAGTGCAAACTGGGTAAATAAAGCCGCTGGTGCTGGCGAGTTAAATCCAGTGGACATATTAAAATGGCCAGGCGTTATGGAAGCTGAAGAAACCGACATGGACTCAGTGCAAAAAGACGTTATCGGTGGCTTTGACCAACTTGTTAAAGACTTCAAAGAAGCCCGCGGCAGTGAAGGCGCAAACTTAAAACAAATGATCGACTCTCGTCTTGAGATCATTGTTGAACAAGTCGCTATCGTAAAACAACACATGCCTGAAATCATGGCGTGGCAAAAAGAACGCATAGTTGCCAAACTCGAAGACGCAAAAGTTGAAATCGACGCCGCTCGCCTCGAACAAGAACTCATTTATATGGCACAAAAAACCGACGTCGCCGAAGAACTCGACCGCCTCGAAAGCCACGTAACTGAAACGCAAAAGATCATGAAAAAAGGCGGCGCATGTGGCCGCAGACTCGACTTTATGATGCAAGAGTTCAACCGCGAATCAAATACCCTAGCCTCAAAATCAATCAATGCCGACATCACTAAAGCCGCTGTTGAGTTAAAGGTTCTTATTGAGCAGATGAGGGAGCAAATCCAGAATATTGAATAATATTCTTTAGAGTCCAAACACCTCCTCCAAAGCCCAGCCATACTGGGCTTTTTTATTTTTAGCGTTCAAGTTAATTTGTATTGTAACCAGTAGACTTACGTCTATCACCGTACTGCTTTGTCTCTTATTTAGTAAAATAGCTTAACCTCCGTACCAAATCTGCAACTGTATCCAAGTTAGAGCTAAACTAATTTACAAAGCTCTTACAGAGCATATGCAAGAGGACTCGCTTTGGTTAACGCAAAAACAAATTGCAGATCTATTTGAGCGTTCAAATAAAACAATTAGTGAACATATCAATAATATTTACGATGAAGGTGAGTTAGACCCCACTTCAACTATCCGGAAATTCCGGACAGTTGCCCTAGAAGGCGCAAGGGAATTAGAAAGGCTGCTAGATCATTACAATTTAGAGGCGGTACTTTCTGTTGGTTACAGAGTTCGCTATAGATGACGAACGCCTTAAAAACCCCGATAAAGATCTGAGTTCAGACTATTTTGATGAATTACTTGAACGCTTTCGCGATATACGTGATTTCTCGAGAATGGTCGTCGGCATTGCCCATACACTGGGTAAATGCAAAGACTCCAGTGGGAAGGCATCATCACGCTGAAAATAAGATTTACCGTAACGAAACTTGCCTACATTGGCGACTGGGTCTAGCTCGACAATGGCACAAATTACAGGCTTACCTTCTAGCCCATCAATAAACACATACGCACTAGAAGTCATTTGGCAGTTCCTTTTCAACTTTAGATGTACTGTGTTGCGGATTGTTTTTAACTAACTCATATCACTGTTCAACGGTGTCTAAAATTGGATCTAGTAAATCTAGGTGTTCTAAAACCGAGAACAAGGTATCAACATTTACGCCTTTACCCAGCTCTAAACGGCTAATGGTATTTTTATTCGCACCAGTCCGAAGCGCTAATTCATGTTGATCCATGCTCGTTGCTGGGGTTTGTTTAATGAGTTGCCCAAGTAACACTTTTGTATGCTCTACCTTATCCATAAAACACCATAAATTAGTAATTAAGATCTAATAACCAAATTATAGTGAATTAACTTAAAGCCACTAATAAAAACCCAAATTTTGTTAATTAACCACTAAGTACCAATATTTGGTTATTTAAAATCAAAGGTGAACGTTTGGGAGCACAAAGACTGAAGTTCAACTTTTCTGGAAATGGCTTTTCCATTGTCATATCGTTTTGGATTGATGATCACAAATCCCCAGAATTGCAAAAAGCGGACAATAAATCGCGATTCAATTAAGTTACCAAGTTGTTGTTCACGAGTTCGGTATTCACTTTCATGGACAAGCGATAACAAATCTGGAAACGCGCAGCTTACTTCATCGACTAACTTATCTACACTGCAATGAACTGTTAGTCGCCAAAGCATGAACAACCAAAACGTTCTTAAATCAACGTCGTCTTGACAACTGTCGAAATAACCCCAATTATATTTACGTAACGCAGCTTCTAACATTGGCCGAAATAAACCAGCTATACCTTGCTTTTGATATACCTTTTGCATGTCTTTCTTAACATGCAAGTAACCACTTCTGGCATAAATAATCCCAGCTAATTCCGCTAAGATCCGGGTATAGTGTAAAGCGTTAAATTTATCTTCATTACTGCCACAATACTCGCTAATACTTGGCACCGTTTCATATTGAGCTACTGCAAATTGAGGTAATAAGTCACTGGCTTGTTTCACCAACTTAGCCGGCAAGTTGCCTTTACTGGTTGTTTTAATTTTACCGCCATTAGCCGTAGCGTGGTCGATGATTAATGTTAAATAAGCCATTACTGGACTGTTTGATAAGGAGCAGGAAGGAGTATTAATTGTTATTCCTTCTAATTCCGAAAGTGGCGCATATAACCAATTCGTCATTTGCATGGGTGATAACCCACAGAATTCAGCATTAGGTCGCTGGTTTATCTCTTCCATCTTATGATTAACAACCACATTCAATTCATCTAGAGATAAATTTGGGTTGAATGCAGTTACCTGTTCAATTACTTCCTGCAATTCAATCTGTTGCTGTTGAATTTTAGCCATACAACAACGTTTATATTTATTGCCACTACCGCATTGGCAAGGCTCATTTCGACCAATTTTCATTTCTAATTACTCAATTCAATTTATGCAGCGTTAGGTGATCTTGACACTTCTAGCAGTAAATAAAAAACCACTTAAAATATAAAATTTAGACCTGTCATGCTATTAAACAAGGTTACCAAAATTACCATAAGTTAATTATATTTTACTTATAATTAAAGACTATGGTTGTGTGCCCCAAAAGTTAACTAAAATTGACTTTTGACTGCACTGCGACTAAGTTAACTACAAAAGTAAATTATAGTTAACTTATATGAATCAAAAATCAACCAAACAAACATTAGGTCGAGTTGTTAAGGGTACTGAGATGCCGGACTTAACCCGTGACTTTTCACCTGAACAACTAGCAAAAGCTATTACGGCCAAGCGTACAGGAATGAAACTTAAATTGGTTGATGTTGCTGAGGCGTTAACTATTTCTAAACCAACGTTGGTGAAAATAGAAAAAGGCGATATCAATGTTAAGTTAAGCAACATTCTTAAAGTAATGGAATACTTAGGTTTAACGTTCAGTATTATCTCTGACAACCTAACCCAAAATCATACTGAAGGTACCAGCGATGACGAATGGTATTAGTTCAATCAACCAGAACATAAATACATTAGATGTATATATTGGCGGCCAGAAGAAAGTGGCTACCATTACACTCCCTGTTGGTTCGGAGACTGAAATAGCCTTTACGTATGAACCAAGTTGGATAGCTGACGGCTTTGCTATTTCACCTCACTTGCCATTAACGGGTGACTTTGAGCATAAAGCCGTGCGTAACTTCTTGCAGAATTTATTACCTGAAGGTCAGGGATTTGAAGAACTGACCAGCAACACTACCATTTCTAAAAACAACACTTTTGGTTTGATTAAAGCAATAGGTGCAGAAACATCCGGTGCACTGTCATTTAAAACAGAAGTGTCCAATACAGATTCAAATTCCATTGGCAGCTCTTTTCGTGAAGTCACAGAACAAGAATTAAATGACAAATTAACGCGCTTTAAAAGCCATGGCGAGTCCATCACCTTTTGGGATGGAAAAACCCGAATTTCTGTAGCGGGTGTACAAGACAAACTCAACTTACTAGAAATTGATGGAAAGTTAGGTTTTGGTGAGGGCGATTTATGTTCAAATAAAATCGTTAAGTTTGAAACTGGCAAAGCCCCTTTCATTGCAGTGAACGAACTATTCACTATGCTTTTAGCTGGACAAGCTGGCTTGTCTGTTCCCTATGTTGAACTAAGACGTTATGGCGGCGTGAGAGCCTATGTAATTGACCGTTTTGACAGACGATTAACACCAGATAAAAGTAAAGTGCTAAGACGTCATATGATTGATGGCTGCCAAGCAACTAACTTACCGCCATCATACAAATATGAACGACAACATGGTGATGAAGGCGATGGTATCTATATAAGAGACGGCGTCAGCTTCGCTAAACTATTTGCTCTCAATACAGTCAACAATGAGGCTTATCATAGCCAACTCATAAGGTGGATGACGTTTAATATTCTAGCGAGAAATTATGATGCCCATGGCAAAAACATTAGCTTCTTTGTTGGTAAAAAAGGGTTAGAGCTCACACCGTTTTATGACCTAGTTAATGTTGAAGCCATCATAAGAGAAATCCAACAACAGCAAGTAGAGGATGCACCTAGCCGAGCAAACAGCATTTCCCAATACTACGCTATGTCGATTGGCAGTTATGAAAGGGGCAGCGCCGGAAATTTCAATAACCCGATTACCGCATATATGTTGGCTGATTTTGCCAATGAATTTGGTATCTCACGCCCCCGATTACAATTAATAATGGGACAAACCATAACCTCTGTAATAAACGGATTAGAAAGTGCAAAACAACAAGCGCTGCAACAAGGTTTGTCAAATAGTGAAATTCAACATATCGATTTATGTACAAGCATAATCAATGAAGCGGCTATGGAATTGCGGCAAGAGATTGAGCAATTGCCAGCAATGGGGGGGTTGGGTTTAACTATGTTAACTGATAAAAATTAGTTCACTGTGGATTCATCCAATATCTCTATAAATTCACCAACTATTCGAATATTTTCGCAGTCATCTTTGTGTAGAACAATATCTTTAAACTTTGATTCAGTGGAGTTTGGTTTTAATAAAATAACAGAATGCTCCCATTCACCATCGTCTGATACTCTTTTTTCACTGGCATATGTCTTAATTGTAAATGATGAATTATATTCTTCATCATTTTGACCATAATTTTCAACGAGAACTATTTTACCATTTCGAGATCCGCCTAGAGACTCCCTGAAAACACAAATAGAGTTATTAGGAATTCTACGATTCATAGACTCACCTTTAACTCTGCAACAAAAGTACTTCTGCTCTACAGTGTACTTTTCTGGTACTGGAATCATCTCAAAATCTTTATTCTCTTGCATTTCACTAAACGATCCAGCTGCAGCATAGAAGTCATAAAATGGTATGTAATTATCTTCGTTTGCTGCGGCATCATTTTTATCGAAAAGTGGATGTATTACTTCTAAGGTTTCTTTTTCTTTTTCTTTTTCTTTTTCTTTTTCTTTTTCTTTTTCTTTTTCTTTTTCTTTAAGGTATTTATACATTTCGTCGGCAACTGGTGTAGACAAATTGAAAGTGAAATTAACCACTGAAACCACTTTTCCACTGTCGGTATTCATTGACGTTTGCTTAACTTTATCTCTTTGAGGCTCAACGTCTCCCATATAGTAAAATTCAATACCTTCGTCGTTACTCTTTTTGATAAATAATGGAAGTCTAATTCTTCCTTTGTTACCTAATATCGATTGAACATCGTTACTTGCTAATTTCCTATTCGACTTTGACATCCATGAAAATTCTCTATTATTAATAAATTCATCTTCATATTTAGTTGATTCCGAAATATCTTCGTCTTTATGGTAATTAACAAAAATGGGGCAATGTGAGTTATCTGTACTGACAACATAACCTCCAACATTCTGAGCTACAGGGTTTGTTTTCACATTCAATATTCTAAAAACATCTTTCCTTGAATATTTCTCATACAGATTAAAACCATCTCGCCAATTTTCATCTCTATAAGCCTTGTTAAATGCATTTATCGAGTAATTAATTGAGTCCTGTAAATATTCATTAAAAGTATCATTCTCAAGTAATGAGTTAAACTCTGTAGTTAGCTGAAATACGCCACCTTTAAGAGTTATTATATTTACTCCAAAAATTTCATTAAGGGGAAGCAGCTTGCCTTCACACTTGTCACGTATAAACTTCAAGTTAATATTATTTAGGCACGATTCAATTGTTTGATCTGTAACTTCATAATTATATTCACCAGATACGATCTTTTTCAATTCCATAACGGAACAAGTTTTCCGTGTTAATAACTCATTTAGAATTAAACTTTCTTCAACTCGTTTTCCGTTATTTACTTCGATGGAAAAAAACTCTAGTAACTTTAGCGCTTTATCAGTCAATGAATGAGAGAAACTCTTTTCAACCTTGCATACAAAATTCAGAAGCGACTTAGAATATTCTATGTACAAAAAGGGATCGCGCGAACCATGTTCAATGAAGTCCATCATCAAAGGTAATCGTCCAAGCTTATACTTTAAAAGGAAATAATCATTTTTCAAATCTGAAAACAGTTTCATATTCGAAGAGTCAATTGCTGCAAATATTCGTTCTTTCGTAATTGCATCAAAGTTAATAGTAGAACTTCCGGGGATAAGTCTGCTACCACTAGACATTGCTCTTCGTAAAGCATCTTTGTTATATGAAGTATCGCCATAAAGAGCAATTGGAATAAGATAATTGTTATTATGATTTCCAATAAAATCTATTACCGTCAGGTATCCCTTGCCATCGATTTTTCGTAAGCCCCGCCCTAACTGTTGAACAAAAATAATTGCGGATTCGGTAGGACGAATCATTATAATTTGATTCACTTTCGGAATATCGATTCCTTCATTAAAAATATCCACAGTAAAAATATAATCTAATTTTTCGGATAAATTATCGGACTCTAGTAATTTAATAGCAAGTGACCTTTCTTCCTCTGAATTTTTCCCGGATAGAGCTATTGAACGGAACCCATGATTATTAAAGCTCTCCGCTAATTTTTTAGACTCTTCATTGCTAGAGCAAAAAACAAGACCTCTTGTTATACCGTTATCTGAGCCATAAAAATTAGCGTATTTAACAATATTATTAACTCTTTCTTTTGAGGAAAGATATGCAAAGTTTCGTGCATCTTCTTGCTCTTTTCCATCAATGATAAGGTCTGAAACACCGTAATAATGGAAGTTACTTAACATGCCTTCTTCCATTGCTCTATTCAAACGGATCTCATAGGCGATATTATGGTCAAATAAGCTAAATATATCCTCACCATCCGTTCTTTCAGGTGTAGCCGTCATTCCTAATAAAAATTTTGGTTCAAAATGATTTAAGAGTCGCTTATAAGAGTCTGCACCTGAACGATGAGACTCATCTACGACGATGTAGTCAAAATAATCTTGAGAAAAACTCTTTAGGTTGTGAGCTTTTGAAATAGTTTGAACCGTTGCAAATAAAAAATCATTGTCTAATTCTTTTTGCGAGCCAGAATATATCCCCATCTTTTTATTCGTACCGAAAATTTTCTTAAAGGTTTCTAACGACTTTTTAGCAATAGTTAACCTATGTACAACAAACAATAATCGTTTAGGTTGAAATGCTAACGCGTCAAAAGCTGATAAATAAGTTTTACCTGTACCCGTTGCTGAAATTAGAAGAGCTTTCAACTCACCTTGCGTTCTTAAGTCATCAATACTACTTAACGCTTCTTTTTGCATTGAATTAGGTGTTATTTCAGTTTCTATTAAGGCTTGGTACTTGTCATGCCTTATTCTCTGCTCATTATATTTGGCTTCATAATTATCAATAAATGAATCAGTTACAGGTATACCTTTTTTAAAATCAGCATTAAATTCACTAATAACTCTTTCAACAAGACCACTATCATGTAAAGCTGATACTTTGAGATTCCACTCTTTATTTTTAGTTAATGCTGATGCCGTAAGATTACTACTACCTATAATGAGATTATGGTATTCCTTTTTTTTAAATAAATATCCTTTTGAGTGTGAATTCTCATGAGTAGCAATTCGGAGTTCAATATTAGTAAATTTTAAAAGTTTTCTAAGAGCTTCAGGCTGAGTAAAGTTTAAATATTGAGAAACAACTATTTTTCCCTGTACACCTTTATCTTTAAGCTCTTTCAGAATATTGATTAAGGTAGCAACACCGCTTGTTGTAACAAAAGCAACTGAGATAAAGAACTCATCACAATATTGTAATTCTTCTAAAATTGTTGAAAGAACTTTTTGTGGTGGATTCTTTTTATTCACTAATAACATTGGTTGGTATAGTTTTTCAGAGTTCACCTCTTTATCTATAAAACCAGTTTCTAAACTTTTATTCAGTTCATTTAATATCATTAATTTTGAGCTCTTAAATGTGATCTTTTTGAAGTTTTTGGACTATTGGTATATCAGCTTCAGCCCAATCAAGATGACCTAACTCTTGTACTTTTAACCATTTTTGATCAATATGCTCAGTCAGAATTATATCCTTACTTTCAACTGTACAAGTGAACGAATGCATCGTAATGAAAAAGTCTGGGTATTGATGGTTAACGGTACTGAAATATTTTGGCTCTATTATATCCAACTGCAACTCTTCTTTAATTTCTCGGATTATCGCTGCCTCTTTAGTTTCTCCAGCTTCAATTTTTCCTCCCGGAAATTCATATTTTTTTGAAATATACTCAAGTTTTGCTGAACCACGTTGAACACAAAGAGTCTCTTCACCACACTGTATAATTGCTGCAACTACTTCAATCTTTTTCAAAAGAATTCCTATACTTTTACTTTCCAGAGCAATTTCTATTTTCAAAGATGCTTCGTATATATTCAAGACAATTAGTAAGAACATTCATAATAATTGCAGTGCCATAGTGATTTTGGCCACTTAATTGAAGGATATTACGAGATTTTTCAGTTCTAATTTTCCCTAATATTTTTAATCCCGAGTCGAGCTTTGGCGCTGCTGGCTGGGTTGCCACACATTTTCTCACAAATTAGTTATAGCGCCCTGCCCCTATTTTTTATTATGATTTCTAAAGTGAGTGTTTTTTGAGGATTTGAGATGAGTGCAATTGGTAATTTAATCTGGTTTATATTTGGCGGTGTAGTCATGGGTTTGGCTTGGTGCTTTTTTGGGTTCCTGGCCTTTATAAGTATTGTGGGTATTCCGTGGGGTCGCGCTTGTTTTGTTATGGCGGGGTTTTCGTTTTTTCCTTTTGGCAAAGAGGCTATTGCCCGCGACGAATTAACCTTGCAAGAGGACGTTGGCACTAGTGAGTTTGGGGTTGTGGGTAACGTAATTTGGTTTTTGTTTGCTGGGCTTTGGCTCGCCATTGGTCATATTTTTTCAGCTATTGCCTGTTTTGTGACTATTATTGGGATCCCGTTTGCCATCCAACACCTAAAGCTCGCTGGTATTTCAATTGCGCCTATTGGTAAAACCGTTGTAGACAAAGAAGTCGCGGCTGCAGCCCATGAAGCGAATGCTGCTGCCGAAGTGGCTAATCTGCGTCGTCGGTATTAACTAACTGCGTTTTTGCATTCGCGCCCACTTTGCTTGGTCAATTCTGCTTGGTCATTTCTGTTTGGCCAATACATTAGCGATACAAATTGCTGAGTGGGCGTCGTTTGCGGCGTATTGGATTTGGCTTGGTTTAAGTGGGTAAGCCCCCCAATTGGATTTTTGTGCGCCCTTGCCGAGTCGTGCGTTTAGTACCATGGCAACTGCGGTTCGAGCGCCAATTAGGTCTTTGTCGCCAATCATTACTTTCAATGTCACAGCTAAGTCTTCTACATTGCTCAGTTCTATGTCGAGCTTATTGCGCAGCTCTTTTTTATCACCTCTTAGCCCAAAACCGACTTTTTTGATCTGTTCATTGTTTAAAATTTTTCTAGCGGCGGTTACTGCACACTTAAACCGAGTGGGAAATAAATAGCCATGTGAGTCGGTAGCCAGTTGGATCAAGGTCGGTCCAGGGCCGGTTTCACCTTTATTAAAAATAGGCTTCATTTCTGTATCAAACCCAACACAGCGCTCTTGGTTTAATGCCGCAAATGCTTGTTTTGCATCTTGCTCATTTTCAACAATGGTGATGTCTTGTAAATTTAGACCTGAGTACATAGGTAGCGCTCGAATTTGCTCTTTGGTTGGACGTTTCAAATTTATCTCTTTTATCTTTTTGCAAATAACTTAGTTATATATTACTGCTTCAACGTTACTCTTTAACGAGCTAAAGCAACCTAGTTGCCGATTTTCCAACTAATACACACTAACGCCATTGGGTCTCTGACACATTCAGTTTTCCCATGTTACACGCTTCACACAGGATTTGAAGATTGTCTAACTCTAGTGCTAAATGTGGGTATTTAGACCGTGGTTTTATGTGATCTACATGCAACACGGCTCCGGTGTCTGGGGTTGCGCCGCAGCAAGCACACTTATTTCCAAATTGCTCAAACGCTGCTGTCCGCAGGCGGAGCCATTTAGCCGTGCGATAAAAATCAGTTTCGGTTTTGGTTCCTTCATATGGCAGTTCGTTACTGTCGGTAAATGTTTGCGGCATGCTGTGTGGGGAGAAATAATTCACAGAACCTTTATTGGCATTAAGCCAATTCCACATTGCCTTCATTGCGCCGGATTCGGTTTTGTATTTCTTCTTTTTAGAAATGCTTTTTGAAATGCTTTTAGCACTACTTTTAGAGATGCTTTTAGCGCTGCCCTTTGCACCGCTATTCGAACTCGCAGAAGAATGGTTGTCGGTACCTTCGGCGGCATGGAAACTTACGGTATACATAGCTGACTCCCTGCATTTATGGCCATACCTAATGTGTTAAACGGCGGCTTAACTTTGCTGTAATTAGCTCAACAACGGTTATTTATTTTGTGCAAAGCAAGCCAAACTGTATTGATTTCTTAGCAAAACTCTAGCAAAAAGTGTCTGTGTTGTTAAGTCACAAACCAATGTGTACGCGGATATTTGAGCACCTATGTTGCGTGATAGCTGGGGTTAACTGTCTGGTTGATTTAGATTTAACTCTTTTTGTTTTATTTTGGTTAAACCTAACGACACTAAACGATAGGATTCAGACAAATAATATGTAAGTTGTTCGTCGAGTTCTGGGTTGTTTGATATCTGCTGGATCCATTTCATTCCGCGATTGGCTAAATATGGCGCTGGTCGATATCCTTCGCTTTCACTTAAAAATCCGTAGTTTTGTTCTGAAGTTTTAAATGTAAAGGCTGGGGTCTTGTCTTTTGTCCAACCTCCAATAGCAAAGACTTTGCCGCCCACTTTCCAAACATGAGAATTGCCCCATTGCACAACATATGTGGTGGCAGGGAATGAACGGCAATATGTATTAAATTCGTCGTAATTCATCATCTATCCAAAGTGGCGTTTTAAGCATTTATCTGAGTTTGCCCTACTTAATCACAATAGTGTAATACCATTTTGAACATTATAAAAAGTCAGTCATGAGATACGCGAAAAGCCCTTAAAAAAGGGCTTTTTGGGGAATGTCATAGTTACCTTGTTGGTAAATGTGCATTAGTGTTCTTTTAAGGCTTTGTGCTTTTTCCAACTTTAAGTTTAGTGAAAGTCACTTGAGTGTAGTCACCATTGGCCTTGTCGATTTCCCAATCGCCCGTACCTGGACAAGCAGTATACCAACCAGCGACGTCATCTTTAGTGCTACATTGGTTGTAAGCACCGGCTTTAAAGTAATGCCAATCAAGCGTATAGCCAAATGGATTGTCTTTAAGGTCTTGGTTGCCGTACGCATCAATATTGTTACTAAGGTCGATTGCATAGTTAACCGTTGGTTTACCTGCAGCGGTAAATTCTAGGTACATGGTATTTTCATGGACGTTGATAACGTAACTAAATTCTTCACCAAGTCTTATGCCTTCTGCGCCTGGATCGGCAGGGTTTTTCCAAGTGTTACCCCAAACAGGATAAGCAATGTCGGTACGGTCTTTTGCTGTTTTTGGCAAGTTACGTTCGTAGGTCCAAAATACTGAGCCTGTATCGTGGTTTGGCCATTTTTTATAGAAGATCTTAATTGGTTCATTACCCCAACCAAACTGCTCGTTGGTTTTTTCCAATAAGTTTTTGTCTTTACCCGCGTGGATTTGACCAACAACCACTGAAAACGCCGGTGGCTTGTCTGGGTAACCAGCGCGTACTGCAACTTGGTCGACTTTTAAACTTGCTTCCATCTTGCCGCCAACTTGCGCAAATTTATCAGAAAATGTATGTCTCGCTATGGCAAAGTTATTTTTAAATGAGGCCGTTTTAATGCCCTTGTTGTCACCGCGTAACATATGTCGTAATTCACTACGCGTGTTTGATGAATTAGCAGAGGTCGTCGCTTTATTTGGTGTTGCGAATACCATGTGGCCGTTGTCGTCTAAATAGAAAAAGTCTGGGTGGGCGTAATCTTGGATCGCACGCACACCAACTTCGTCAATTTTACCGTTATTGTCTTCATCTAGAGGTAAAGTGATCTTCCATTCACGTAAGTCAAACTTAGATGCTGGCGCTTTTGAATTTGCTCTTTCTTTAAATGGTGCCGGTTGTTCTTCAGTCGCTGAACAAGCCAATAAACTTGTTGTTAACGCTGATATTACGGCGATTCTAGTTAAACGCATGCCTACCTCTGTTATTCTAATTTTATTTTTGATTGTAATCCTGTGGTGTATTGTTAACCAATCAACATCCAAAATACAAGTCATACTTACAATTTGGTTGACCATTTTTAAAATAAATTAGACAAAAATGCTTAAATTGGTTTGTTAACTTTATAATTAGAACGGCGATAAGTAAAAATGCGCGCAATGCGAAAAAATAGAGAGAAAGAATAAGTTAGTGGAAAAGACACGTTCAAAGACACACCTTAGTGCATCTTTGACCCGCTTTAATAAAAGACCAGAACAAAGGTCTTCAGTTTAATTATTGATAACAAACCTCAGTATCTGTGCCACATGGCGCGCCAGCCAAGATCCAGTCCAATAACATAGTGTATTGTTTTTCTCCTTCAACCGTAGAACGGTCAATCACAACCCCACCACCATGATTTTCAGACGTTGGTTTAATTAAAATTGGACTGTTTGTTGGGTCGACAAAATCGATCCGCGAGCGTACGTCAAAGTATTGATCAGGGTTCGAATCGGCATAATACGCTGGGATATTAGGATAGCTGCCGGTGGGTCGGTGACATAATGAACAAGAACTATTGTCGCTAGTCCCCATAAGAGTCCGAATTTCGTTATCAAACGTCACTGGTGTTGCGTCTGCGGCATCAACGACGGTAACTTCTATCAGACTTGGGCTACTAGCGGTTCCTTCCTTATTGGTCACCACAAGCTCAAATTCGTATTGCCCAGGTGTCGCCGATAAAATTGCTAAGTTAGGCGTATTTAAATCTCCCAACACAATATCGGTATCATCTGCTTTATTAACTAATCGCCATGCATAGGTTGAGGCAAATATACTGCCTTCACCTAGTACAAACCCCGGGGCAACAAGTGTTGATGGCGCAACGGTTTTGGCATAAGGAAATTGTGGTTGGGCGACTTGGCCGTTTTCATCTAAGACGTCAAACCCAGGTAAAAAAGATGCTAAGAATGTAGGTTTGCCCTGTGGATTTTGCCAAAAACGTTCGTAATTTCTTAACGACATTGGCATTTGCCCACGGCGATATACGTAGTCGATAATTCGATCCGACATACTTATGAATTTTTCATAACTGCTAAAATTCACCGCATTGGCTAAACTGATTAACTCGCCATCAACTTCAACTTTTGTCGACTCGCCAATTTCTGTACCCCGAAGCGAATGGCAACTAACACAATGCGGTTCGATAACCGTTTTATATAAAGACGCTACGCCCGAAGGACGAGAACCGTTTTGTTGCCAACCGGCGGGCACATATGCGGTATCAAAACTGCCGTTGTCTAAATCATCACCGTAGCGACCTTTCGCAATTTCAATCGCAAAATCGGCTGACCAATGACCTTTAACACCCGTTTGATTTTTCTGTTGCTCAAACGTATCAGCGATGATGCTGTTGAATGTACGTAAATTTTCACTTTGTTCAAGTTGACTAAAGCCCGTTAAATCACTGTATTCAAATGTATCTATTTCCAATAGATTTAACTTTGCCGTTTGTAAAGATTGTAATTGAAACTCGCCATTTTTATCCAGCGGCAGCATAGCGCCACCGTGACAACTAATACAAGTGGTTGGCACTGGCTTAATGCCGCGTCCATCTAGATCTGCTTCAAGTAATCGTTCTTGCACACCGCTGCTATCGGCCGGTTTGAAAGTGAAAAATTTAGTGATCATTGGCGAGTTGGGGTCACTTGCGTCAATGGGGCTAAACTCGATGGCATTAGTGCCCGCATGATATTTTCTATTTTGTTCAACGGCAGCGTGTACATTAAGTGGGCCATAATTGGCCGGTGACGGACCGCCTAATTTAACAATATAATTATCAACGTATATCGCTGTACCACCGTCTGCGCGTTTACGGGCGAACATGCTGCGGCCGTATCCGAGATCTTTGGTATCTCTAAATGCCACATAGGTTTCATCACCTTGGTCAAAACCATTTGCGTCTAACCAACCCGCCAAGGTTGTGCGAGTATTGTCTGGGTCAACCGCTCGATAATACGCATCAGAATAAGCTGCATTACTAATGTTACTTGCAGCAATCGAAATGACAGCGGGTTCGGTTGCGCTGGTTGTTTGCGTCGCCGCCATGAGTTGGTCGTTTTTATATAAGCCAATCGTCAATTCTGCCGATGACGCCATGGTAATTTCCACACCTATGGCTTGGTTTAGTAAAAAGGTTTCTGTACTTGTCTGACCGGAAATCCACTCACCGGTAAACGTTTCTGGCTGCAAGTTTGCGTCGTCAGTTACGGTTCCTTTTACGACTTCTATTTGGTAACTGATATTGTTGAAAGTGCCATTAGAAGACATTTTTAGTTGGTATTCACCTGCAGGTAACCCCGCTTGGGTGTTAACGTACTTTAAAAATTTATTGGCGTGGATCTTTGGAAAAGCACTTTCTGTTTCCGGCGCGACAGCGTCTTCACCGCAGGCCACCAGCATGACTGTTATTGCGCATATTAAAAATATTTTCATCATTAGAATCTCACCAATAAACTTGCTCGCACCAGCATTCGCTGATATTCAACCCAGTCTGACGCACTGCTATCGATTGCCGTGGCCGAAATGTCGACACTGTACTTATGGCTCAGCGCGTAGTTAACCCCTAACGCTAAACTTGTTGTTGTTGCGGCCAAACGATACGCAAACCAGTCGCCACAAAAATGTTGATTAAATGAGTCGTCACGCCAAATTGCTTTTGATTCGCTAATTAAGGGATAGATGTCGTCAGCGGTAAGGCCGTTACAAAAGGTGGCCTGCGCTACAGAATAAACGTCGCCAGATATGACACTCGCGGTAAGATAAGCGACGAGCTCTCTTGACCAAAGATAGTCGACGTTAGCAAACAACCTGTGTTCCGAATTATCAAATACCGCATTGCCCGCCGTAACATTGGTATATTGATAACCTAGTCGGCCGGTAAAGTCGGTGCTAATTCGTCTTGTTGCAAATGCTTGAAAACTCAATATGTCGGAGGTGCGGCCGGCACTATCAAACTCTTTGTGTTTATAGGTCAAGCTGGCACGGTAAAAAGGGGCTAAAAAACCAAAACTGTTTTGCCAACTGTAAGCAACTTCAACCCCAGCTGTGAGAGAATTGAGGGTATCAACTGTGTCGTAAAATTCAGACTCTGCTAAAGCACTCACCGACAACAAGCTTTTATTACTTTCCCAGCGATATTGAAATCGGCCGTTGAGTTGCACCACTTCATCTTCAACGGTATCTCGAAGGAATTTGGCTTTGCCGACGTTTGAATCGTAAAAGCTACCAATATCGGCATCGATAGACCAATTACGCTCTTCGCCTGCAGCGTTCACAGCACTGGAAAAACAGGCAACCAGTAAAGTGGCAGCAACACAAACTCTTGATTTACTTTTTGAAAGGGTGTTTAGCTTTAAAAAGGCATTGTTCATTTTGACATCTCCTTTTTAAGCTCGCGGCATGTGGCCATTGTTAATTTGCGACGTGTGCCAACTAAAAACGTTGCGAATAACAACCACAACATATTCATCGAACTGCCCCCTTCTGGTTGTTCTGTTGGTTTCTCAAGTACTGGTGTATCAAACGATACTGTCAGCTCGGTGGTTGTAATTGCTACCCCTCCTGGGTCTACAATGACGCCATTAACAACGCCGTCGGCGTCATTTGGTCCCCCGTCTGATAAGGTCAACCTTATGCAATTATCAAAAGAAGTTAATCCCGCGGTATACACATCGTCTTCTGGATCTGGGCATATTCCTGCAATCGTTTTTGCCGAGGCAATTGCGTTGTTTGCATCGGCCACAAAGTCGAGCCACTGACTGCCGTCAAACTTGCGATATGTCGCATTTAACGGAATTGATTGGCTAAGCGGAATGACCACTCGTGCTTGACGAATGGCATCATTTAGTCCTGAGACCTCAAAGTCATAAAGCCCGCCAATGACGGAGAAGCCATCATCTGCCACTTGTTCACCCGCGTCATTAACGATATTTTGCTGATTGATTAAAGCGCCACCAGAAAGATCTGCGGCCGCCAATTCACCTAACGATAATTGTAAGCCACCGTCTGTTGCTATGAGTTGGTCGCCTCCTATACTTGTGGCGATTAAACTTGGTTCATCAATTGAGTCTAAATAGTCCGGTACTTTGTCACCGTCACTATCGCCAAACCCTTCATCTGCGTCTGTGATGCCATCGCCATCGCTATCATTAGATGCGCTAAGTGTTGGTGCTGCAGCGACAATATCCAACCGCTTAGTAAGAGTTGTGACTTGTTGTCCATCGTCTGCGGTGGCGGTCACTCGCACAAAGGCTGTGTCGAGCAAAGTTGGGTCAAACGTAATTTCATTGTCGCTTATGGCGTCAAAAGTCACGCCATTTGTCATCGATATTGCCAGCGTAATTTGATCATTGTTGGCGTCAAATGAGCTGGCTGTCACTGTGACTAACCCCTGGTCTTGATAAATGCTCGCGGCAACTTGTGCATTTTGACGCGCCACGAGTTTTAGTTCTGGCGCAACATTGCGGTCTACTATCATTAGGGTTTGTTTTTGCTGATTGGCGATGGCATTTAAGCGCGCAAAACCGTCGACAGAAGTGAGTTGAATGAGCACAGATTCATCTTCTTCCACCAGCGTATCCGCGAATGTTGAAAACATAATTTTGCCTTCCTGTCCCTGTTCAATAACAACACTGCCATTAACCAGATCCATATCCTCACTGCTTGCGGTGCCTGACACTTCAAAACCAACTGTCACCGGATATTCAGGTGCCGAGCCGTTTAATCGTAAGGTCACTTCCACCGCCTGATCTTCACCAATCACCCGCGTACCATTAACACTGATAAGCGGTAATACATCGAGTCTTTGCGTTGTTGTAGCAACGTTGCCTTCCGCATCACGGGCTTGCCAAACCAAGTCATAACGACCCGGGCGGTAAGGGCCGACATTACTTAATGTGGCATCGACGTTACCAGAAACTAAGTCGTTTGCAGTGGCATTGCCGGTGAAATCAACTGCGGTAAGTAAGCCGGTTGAAACAACCGTTATGGCGTCGTTTTCCACCGTAATCACAGGTGGCACATTGTCGCGATTAAAGGTTGAACAACTTGTATCGCCTTCACTTTGACATAAAAGGTATTCGTCTAAATTAGACAAGCCGTCACCGTCTAAGTCGGTTAATGCATCGTCTTTATCAAGAGGGTTCAGCCCAAACGCCAATTCAATTTCGTCACTTAAGCCGTCGCCATCGTCGTCAGAATCACATACATCGCCGGCACCGTTCATATCGGTATCGAGTTGAGCTGTATTACCAACTAATGGGCAGTTATCGGCATAATCAGCAACCAAATCACCGTCGCCATCTAATAATAAAACGCTGACAACTAAGGTTTGTTGACCTAGATGATTGGTATCGCCGCCGTCATCCGCAACGACATCAACGGTATATTGACCTGCACTAAACTGCGGTGCTTGCCATGAAATTAGGCCATTTGCCGATATCGACATACCAAGCGGTGCGCCACTTAATGACCATGCGACCTCAGTAGAATCAACATCAGTCGATATGGCCTGAATGGCGATAGATTGTAATTCGGTGATTTGTTGTGGTTCAAATGCGCTCACCTCTGGTGCGTCATTAACGGCGGTAACGGCAATATCAAACGATTGTAGTTCAGTAATAAGTCCATCTGACAATGACAAATTAACACTGCCGGTAACAACGCCCTCCGTTGGTGTCCAACTTAATTGATTATCAACTAATGTCATGCCATTTGGGCCCGACAATAACAACAATGTCAGATTTTCAGAATCAATGTCGCTTGTAATAATATCGTAGGTATAAAGCGTATCTTCAACCGCAAGGGTAATAGGTTGTGAGTCAAAACTCGGCGCGTCGTTGACCAAAGTGACTATTATCGAAAAGCTCTGTTGAACGGTTAGTTCACCATCACTTACAACAACCACAATATCTGCATTTGTTGCATTGTTACCTGGCGTCCAGTTCAATTCGCCGTTAACGATCGTCATGTCCGTTGGCCCCTGAAGTAGGCTAAAGATCAGCGCGTCATTATCGTTATCTACATCGGTCGCAGTCACTTGGTAAGTATAAAGTTGACCTTCAGTCGCTTCAGTTATTGGGCTGCTATCAAACACAGGTGCGTCGTTAACTGCAGTGACCGTTATAACAAACATGACCGATGCTGCTTCCGCCCCATCTTCACCACCGTCAGCAACCTGAATAATGACATCGCCAGACGTTAATTGACCTTCTGCTGGTGTCCAATCGATAACCCCGGTAGCAGACACTGTCATGCCTATAGGACCACTAATTAACTGATAAGTGATATCTTGTCCGTCGTTTTGATCGTCAGGATCCGTAACCTCTAATGTATATTGATAAGGCAAGTCTTCCGTTGCGTTCAGCGATGTCACCGCCGCAACTTCAGGACCTTGATTGACACTTGTGACACTTACTGTGAAAGTTTGTACAGCACTTGTCGCACCATCTTCACCGCCATCTGTCACCGTGATGATGATTTCACCCGAACTTAAATCGCCCTCTTGCGGGGTCCATGACAATGCACCACTGTCGGTGACATTAAGCGCGTTACCTAATGTTGAAACCACAGTCGTTGTTAATGCCGATGCGTCTTGAGTCACGTCGTCATCTGTGTCAACAATCGTTAATTGATACAGCCATTGTTGTCCTTCAAGGACCGCGAGTGTTGGCGTCGATGTAATTGTTGGCGCGTCATTGATTTGAGTAACAACAATATCAAATGCTTGTGTGGCCGCTTGGCTGTCATTCTCGCCACCGTCGGTCACTGTAAGTAATATGGCACTCGCTAATTCAACGCCCTCAAGTGGTGTCCATTGTATTAACCCTGTACTTGTCACAGACATACCGTCGGGGGCATTCGTTAATTCGAAATTGATGTCTGTACCGTTATTTTCATCGTCGATATCTTCAACAACCACTTGGTATTCATACAGCACATCTTCAGTCGCGGTAAGAACCGGTTCTGAGGTGATCTCAGGTGGAAAGTTAAATACACTAACCGTAATAACAAACGTTTGCTCTACAGCTACGGCTCCATCTTCGCCGCCATCGGTAACGGCAATGGTAATATCCCCAGAGCTTAAGTCTTCTGAACCTGGCGTCCAGGTTAGCAATCCACTCGCAGATAGAGTCATGTTGTCCTGAGTAGACGTTAACGCAAAGGTTAATTCGCTAACATCATCATCAACATCTGTTGCCACGACCTGATAAGTATATTCAACAAAACGTACCGCCGAGGTGCTCGGGCTTGATGTGATTATCGGTGCATCGTTAACGGCGGCGACCGTAATGGAATAAGATTGAATATCCTGTTGGATATCATTATCGGCCCCGTCTCGTACTCGAACTTGAACATCAAAGTTACCGGTTTGTTCATCACTTGGCGTCCAGCTAATTAGCCCAGATGTATCGACTATCATACCTTCTGGCGCTTGGAGCAAAGTATAAACATGGTTAGCACCGCCACTTGTATCGTCTGAATCTACTACAGATAATTGATATTGGTATAAGGTGTTTTCAGTGGCTGTTGTGACTGCTGTACTTGAAATAAATGGGGCGTCGTCGTCTGCAATGACGTTTATAGTGAAGCTTTGACTTTCACTGCTATTGCCATCGGAGACCTCTACAACCACATTTTCGGCATAACTTGCGGCCGCCGCCGCAGGAGTCCACGTAATTAAACCGTTTGTTTCGTTGATTGACATGCCACTTGGCGCAGTGGTTAAGCTAAAGGTCAAGCTGTCATTTTCTTCATCAGTCGCAACAACCGTATATTGATAAACGACCGACTCAGCACCATTGGTAACCGCTACTGACGTTATGATAGGTGTGTCATTAACCGCGGTTACGGTAACGGTGAAGTTGTGAGAAATACTGGAGTTACCATCGGATATTGCAACAACCACAGCGTTGTCGCCAATTGCAGAGGCCTCTGGTGTCCAGTTAATTTCTCCCGTTGAAGAACCGATAACCATGCCAGTTGGTGCCGTCGTTAATTCATATCCGAGCGTATCGCCCTCTTCGTCAGTTGCTCCAACGTTATAAACATAACTCTGATCTTCAGTTGCTGTTGTCACTGCAGTTGTTGTTAAGGTTGGCGAGTCGTTTACCGCCGTCACGGAAATAGAAAACGTTTGTGTTGTTGTGCCTTCATTTGTTGCATCGTTATCCGATACTTTAATAATGACTGAACCACTTGTTGTTTGGCCATTGACCGGCGTCCATGTTATTTCGCCGTTTGACGCATTGATACTCATCCCTACCGGTTTTGACAGCAAGCTAAATGTAAATGCACTGTCGTCGTCATCAACAACCACGGGATTATAGGTATAAACCGAGTCTTCCGTCGCAACTATCACTGGAGTTGAAGTAATTTGGGGCGCATCATTAACTTCGAAGGCTTCAATTGTATAACTTTTCTGTGCCGTCGCATTAATATCAGCGGTCGAATCAGTTGCGGTCACAGTTACGGTATAGCTATTACCAGATTGTTCTTCTGTCGGTGTCCAACTAATTAATCCATTTAAGCTTCCTATTGTCATGCCTGTTGGGGCAGTGTTAAGCGCGTACTGGATAGTGTCGCTTTCTGCATCGGTGGCGGAAATTGTTTGCTGAAATAACGTTTGTTCTGTCGCGTTGTTTAACGTGGTCGTAGAAATTGTCGGGCCATAATTACAGGCCGATGTTGTAAAATTGTCCGTAGATGAATAATTAGTGCCATAGGCATTTGTCGCATATAGCCGCCAATAATAGGTTGTACCACAACTTAATCCGGATAGGCTTGTACTGACTTGTTTAACACTGTAATAACCACTATTGACACCACCACCGCCAGTACCAACGGCACTTTCTTGGCTGCTGGTTGAAACTACCGAATTAGTCCATGATCCATTTACTGTACTGTAATTAAAAACATATGCAGAAGGTTTAAACCCATTTGGGTCAATTGAAGCATAAAGAGTAGCGCTGGTTTTCGAGCTCACAATATCGGTAACTACGGCAACGGTTGGTGCTTCAGCGTAAACAGAACCGTCTGCTACCCACTGACTAATTAAATTTTTCTCATTGGTATTTAAGTCTGCATCGCTATAGGGCATAAACCCAGTCGCTATATAGCTACTGGAGGTACTGCCGTGAGTTTTAAACTTTGAATAGGTACTGAGGTCGGTATAACTGGAAGAGCCTGAGTAGTGGCAACTGGCACAAGCGGTAACAGAATTACTCAAATAAATTTTCTCATAAACCCCATTATCCCCGAGATACGTCACTTTTGCTTCACTACTTGAGGAAAAGCAAATTGCAATGAATATGCAACTTAGCCAAATTATCGATTTTATGGTTTTCATAACGTTACTCGTATTTTTATTATTTGAGAGATTAGCCCAGTCACACATGGTGAATGAAAATGGCCTAAACGTTTTATATTTGTCTGTAACTATTTGCTGGTATGCACAAACACGCCATCCCAACCATCACCCGGTGGGTACTGCTGGAAGTGACGGATGCGGTCTTCGTACATGGTCAACAATATTTCATTAATACTATTTTCTTGCTTGAAGCGTTTTATAAAGTCTAACGCAACTGTCCAATTTTGCTGTTTATATGCGTCTAAAAATTGTGCAAAGTTTGAATTTAGCTCAGGTTCAATTTCTTTGTCGATGTGGAAAATCGCCACAGGTTCGTTTTTACCCTTCACTTTTACAAAATCGACTTGCCTCAATGAAAATTCATTCTCCGCGAGATGCTGGGCTGTTTTAGGTCCAACAAGACAGAATACGCCGTACTGTTTCGTTAAAGCCTCTAGCCTTGAACCAAGGTTGACCGAGTCGCCCATGACGGTATATGCCATCCTAAACTCTGATCCCATGTTGCCCACAAACATAGTATCGGTATTTAGGCCGATCCCTATTTTGATTTCAGGCCAACCACGCGCGGTAAAGTCGACATTGAGTTTGGTTAACTCGTCGGCCATATCCATAGCCGCTCGCGCTGCTAAGAGGGCATGTTCCTCGGTATCAATCGGTGCGCCCCAAAAGGCCATTATCGCATCGCCCATGTACTTATCGATAGTGCCATTATGGCGGTGAATAACGGTAGTCATTGCGGTTAGATATTGGTTCATTAGATCGGATAGTTCGTCCGGAGAGAGGCTTTCAGAAATTGTGGTAAAACTTCGGATGTCAGAGAACAAAACAGTAAGTTCTTTATTGGTATTTTCCAAATGGTATTTCTCAGGTTCTCGGCTCATTTGAGCAACCAACTCTGGCGGCACGTACTGCCCGAACATCTTCACGATAGACAACTTTTGTCGTGCTTCGGTCATCATATTGATCACGGTTAACGTGACAAACAATACAATTGTTAGCAATAAGCTCGACGCTAATGGCATAACAAAACCTTTGTTCCAAAACACTTGGCTTAACACTAATAATCCGACGATAAGTACTAAGACAGAAACAATTTGCCAACGCGGATCTCGAAGTGAAATGATGAGCAATAACAGCACGGTACAGGAAATAATACTGGTGATTTCAAACGATAACGCAAATTCTGGCACTTGCATTACTCTATCTTCAATAATGCCGGAAACGATGTTCGCGTGAACTTCAACACCTGGGTAGGTATTGGCAAATGGGGTGGTTCGCAAATCCAGTAACCCGGCGGCGTCAGTACCAAGGAGCACGACCTTGCCTTTTAACGTTTCAAGATCAGCTGTTTGTTGAATGATATCGATAACAGAAAAGTAAGGAAAACTGTGTTCGTAACCACGATAAGGCACTAATATTTCACCGTTTTCAGCCACGGGTACAATCCGATCACCTAGTCGTACCGACTTCACAAAAGAACGTTGTTCATACCGATCAAAATGAACGTCTATTTTATCCGCCCCTAATCCTAAACGAGCGAGCTCTAGTGCCAATGACGGGTACACATAACCTTGTATATGTTGCAATAAGGGAACTCGACGAAACACCCCATCGTCATCCAACAATGGATTATCAAAAAATCCGGCGTATGAAGCTTCTTCATGCAATAAAGGTAAATTGGCAACAAATGAATAGGCTTCAACTAATGAGTTGTTACGTTTAACTTCAGGTGTCAGGTCCATAATAGGAAGCGGTAATCGATTTACATTGTCTTTTGGTGTTTGTTCAAATACAAACCCGGTTACGACATCTCGGCCCTTTAGGCTTGTGGCAAAGGCCAAGTCAAAATCCAGTTGCGGCTGCAATGCGTTATAAGCCATTTGAAAGGTCGAATTATCTTTTAAATCACTGTTGGCAAGTAACTGCAAAACTTCCTGTCCGGTATTATCCGACGCTTCGGCAAACACCATATCAAATCCCAACGCCTTAATTTGATAATGGTCAAATAAGGTGTCGACCATTTGCGCCAATACATCCCTGCGCCATGGCCATTGACCAAGCTCAGCTATGCTTTTTTCATCAATATTAGCGATGGCAACATGTTGGTCGGTGTCGTCGGTTAAATGGATTTTTAAACTGGTATCGTAAAGTGATTTTTCGATGGCGCTGATAAGCGGTATTTCAAAAGCAGTAAATGCATGACACAGCGTAACTAAGCATAACAGCAAAGTTATGCAGAGCCGGTCTGCTGAAATCCGCTTAAACATGAACTTTATATCTCATTCTTTAGCACCACTTTAATAACCCCGGCGCGGTGCGTTGTATTGCATCAAAGAAGAAAACGGAGGCGCGCGGCCCACTAAGGCTTCGATGATCATGAGTTCTTCATCAGTGTGGTTTTTCATTGGTGCAGCTTCAATCAAGCTACCGGCTTTGCCATCTTTTAAAATATATCGAGGTGCATCATGATGTGTTGTTGTCACTATCTCTGAGCTGCTCGGATCGGTCAAAGAAGCAATTTCAGTTTGACCATAACAGGTACATACATAGCTGTGATCTTGGTGTGACTCAGAATAAACCCCGGTTCCTCGAATGCCTATTGTCGCCGTCGTGGTTTTGAGCTTTAAACTGCCTTCACCCTGCCCTCTTTTACCAAAGACCGACAACACTTTCCCTTTCGCTAGTTGCAAACCTGCTTCTAAGCTTGAGGTATTGTCGGTTAAAATCAGCTTACTGTTTTCTCGTAAAATATGTGCATCTTTACCAACCACAAATATGAGTTGACTGTTACTGTCAGTTTCAATGGTATCGTTGGCGGTAATAATGGATGAATCAGAAGCTTTTTTTCCGTTTATTTTTACTTTTCCCGACAAGGTAAAAATAGACTCACCGTCGTCCAGTTTGGTTGGGACTTTGCCTAGCGCATGCACTAGCGGCGCAAGTAACGAACTGCCAGCAGTTAGGGAATAACCAGCGGCCATTAATGAATAACGAACAAATTCTCGGCGAGTAAAGGGTGACGATTTCATAACTACAACCTATTGAACAAAAATAATGCACTTATAGATACTATGAAGTAGTTGTAATTTGATTACAATCAATCAATTAATTTAATAAATGTGGTAGCAACAACAAAAACGCCCGAGACATAATCTCGGGCGTTTTTTAAAAATAAAGACTCTACTGACAAATCAAACGAACAACGACGCCAGTTTAATGTTTCTGCGCATTAAGAACTAAGCACTAACAGCTGACTCAGAAAACGCATGTTCGTTTACAACCACCATTTCTGCGCGTTTAAAGAAGTTAAAATCGGTTGCCGTACAAGAGCAATAAGCTCCCATCATAGTGCTCACTATCAAATCGCCATTGTTTAGTTTTGGCAACATGATGTTTTCCGAAATCACGTCGATACTGTCGCACGTAGGACCGGCTAACACAGCTGGGAATAATTCGTCAGACTGTTTAACGCTTGTTGTTTGGTATTTTGCTTCGTCAAACATCAAACCACTAAATGACCCGTAAATTCCGTCGTCTAAGTAATACCAAGTTTTGCCGTTTCGCTCTGCTTGACCCATAACTGAAGCAATATTAGTTACCGCAGGGGCAACAATAAAACGTCCAGGTTCAGCAATCACACGAACTGTGTCTGGTAATTGCGCTAACGCATCACGAATTGGCGCACAAAAGATATTAATTGGTAGAACGTCCGCTGTGTATTGCACAGGGAAACCGCCGCCAATGTCCAACGTATTAAGGGCTGGTAAACCGGCTTCGGTAACTTGCTCAATAATGTCGGCGCAACGTGAGATTGCAGTCGCGTATTTGTCACCAGAACGTGTTTGCGAACCAACATGGAACGACAACCCTTTTACACGAATGCCCAAGTTGTGCGCGTGATTAATCAACGCAACAGCGTGTTCTGGTTTACAACCAAACTTTTTCGACAAGTCGGCTAAAACATCGGCGTTAGGAAAGCTCACACGAACCAGTAACTCAACGTCGTCTTTGAAGGCCACAAACTTGTCGATTTCGTTAATGTTGTCTACCACAAATACACAACAACCGTATTCAAGCGCATATTGAATGTCGCTTACACGTTTGATCGGGTGAGTCTGAATCGTGCGATCGCTTGGTACACCTACTGAATTAACTAAGTCAACTTCGCCGTTTGTCGCCAGATCAAAATATGCACCTTCCGCTAACAATGCTGACACTACAGCAGGATGAGGCAAAGGTTTTAATGCGTAATGTAAATCTACGTTTGGCAACGCTTGTTGCAAAGATCGGTATTGTTGACGCACGACATCACAGTCAAGCACCATTAACGGCGCGCCGTATTGGGCAACTAAAACTTCAGCAGAATCGACATGGTTAAATGACAAAGATTGAGCGTGAATAGGCGTAACAATTGGGTTGATAGACATAGTGTTCTTTTATTCTCCAGACGTCTTCAATAAAACAAATATATAAACCTCAAAAGTGAGGCGAGCGAGTCAAAACATAACTAAACATTCAAAGTCACTCTTGGATAGTTGCTCAACTGCCTGGCCGTGTTTTTCACGATGTACTTGGATTGGCTATCAACAAGAAGTGGCGGTATTTTAGGCAAAAAAACATTCAGTGCAATATTTTTTTTCATTATTTTGAAATTAATTTCAACCTCATGTTTTTAATGGATTTTAATTTATTTTTAGTGACATATGATCGACAATAAAGACCACAAATTGAGTATTTCCCCTTCTGTTTATGCTGAGTTAGCGTTAAAAGGACAGTTGAAAATACGGATAAAAAGCGGATTTTTAACTGTAACTTTTCAGTAAAAATTTCGTCTTTCCAAACTATCTTCAATTTGGGTCATTGCTGCTTGAGACAAACCGAATAAAACCAAGTATAATCGAGAAAATTTTGAACAAATGCGACCTAACATGACCAATAACGACGCTCTTCGAAGACTTCGATTTACCCTTAGCTATGACAACGCTAAAATGCTTTCAATTTTTGACCACGTTGGTTACAAAGTTGAAAATGCTCAATTAACTAGCTGGTTAGCTAAAGACGAAGACGAGCGTTACAAAAGCTTGCCTGATGAAGCTTTTGCCAACTTCTTAAATGGTCTTATTATTGAACGACGTGGCAAGCGTGAAGGCCCATCACCGGCAGCAGAAACCACCTTGAATAACAACATTGTATTGCGCAAATTAAAAATCGCGTTTGATTTGCAATCTAAAGGCATGTTGGAAATTTTAGAATTAGCGGACTTTCGATTCAGCGAACATGAACTAAGTGCACTGTTCCGTAAAGCAGGACATAAACACTTCCGTCCTTGTAAAGACCAAGTATTACGTAACTTCCTAATGGGACTGCAGCTTAAGTTTGCGCCTAAAGAAGACTAAGTTAGGTAGACTCTACGTTATCAAATAACTTATGCCGCGTTTATCGCGGCATTTTTGTGTCTGCTTTCCTATGTTTGCCAATTTACATAAAAAACCAAGCTAGAGTTCCTTTATCAGGCACTTTGTTGTTTTGCTAGCGCCACAAATTCATCGACAAATCGGCTTTGGGTTTCACCCTTTCTTACCGCAATAAAGGTCGACTTATGCAGGCCTGTTTTTCCTAACCGTAATGACATTATTTGATCTTTGTTTTCAGCTTTGGCCACCAGCCAATCGGGCAATACCGCAACCCCTCGATTTGACGCAACCAGTTGTAGGATCATTTCAGTGTTTTCTAATGTTTTATGTTGTTTCACTGTGCGTCCAGCCGGTAACAAAAACTGATTAAAGACATCCAATCGCGTGGTTTCTACCGGATACGTAAACAAAATTTGATCTTCGAGTTGTTCGGGCAAAATATGCTCTAACTCGGCAAAGGCATGTTGGTTACTGACCACTAAAACCTGTTCGTAGTCAAAAATTGGAATGTATTCTATCGCTCTATTCAATAAAGGATCCGGCGTGATAAGCAAATCAATTTCATGAGCAAATAACGCGCCCATGCCACCAAATTGAAATTCGTTTTTTATATCCACATCGACGTCTTGGTATTTGCTGAGATACGGTGATACCACTTGCAATAACCATTGAAAGCAGGGGTAACATTCAATGCCTAACTTTAACGAGCCAACAAAACCTTGCTTGAGTGCCTCAAGTTCAGACTCAAAACGCTCAAATTGCGGCAGTATTTTATTTGCCGCTTGTAAAACATGTGCACCGGCGTCGGTCAATAACAAGGTTCGCCCAGACTTGCGCCAAAGTTGAACGCCTACCCGCTGTTCGAGCTTTTTAATCGCATGACTTAATGCCGATTGCGTTAAACATAAGTGTTCTGATGCCTTAGTCACTGTGCCGTAGTGGTCAATGGCGCGTACCATTTCGAGTTGATGTCGGTCTAACATGATCTTCCATGCAATTATTTCATGAGCCATTTTCATGTATTTATGAAAATAAACCATTTTTATTAATAGAACAGTCACTCTACCATACTTCAAAATCATTTCAATTTAGAGGTATAGATGGCTAAATCACATTTATTGGGCGCGGCACGGATCGGTCCAAACAGAGAACTTAAATTTTCACTTGAATCATACTGGCGTGGCGACATTACTGCTGACGAACTGCAGTTAACGGCAAATACGATTCAACAACAAAACATTCAATCAACGGCAGATTTAAACTTCACCCAAGTGGGAGATTTTTCTTTTTACGACCACGTGCTCGATACCAGCTTTTTATTAGGTAACGTGCCGAAGCGGGCTCAAAACGACGATGATTCAAGACTCGACAATTACTTTAAAGTAGCCCGTGGCAAAGCGCGCAACCATAACAATTGCTGCACGCAAGCAGGTGAAATGACCAAGTGGTTCGACACCAACTACCATTACATCGTTCCAGAATTTGATCAAAACACTGAGTTTTCGTTAAACCCAGAACAACTCATTCGTCAAATCAATCAGGCCAAAGCATTAGGCTCAACGGTGAAACCTGTGATTTTGGGTCCGGTCAGTTATTTACATCTAGGAAAAAGTAAAGATCAATGTGATAAATTGGCCTTATTAGACAAATTATTGCCTATCTACCAAGAACTCTTTGCGGTCATCGAACGCCACGGAATTGAATGGGTACAGATTGACGAACCCGCTTTAGTTGTTGATTTATCACCTGAGTGGCAACTTGCTTATCGCTATGCGTTTAATGCTCTAAAAACATCGTCACTGAAAATTTTGTTAACCACTTATTTTGGGCCACTGGGCACCAATCTCGATCTCGTTGCCACATTACCAGTCGCGGGTATTCACATCGACGTGACTCATGACATTGATGAAGCGTCATCGTTAGTGCAATCCCAACCGGTTGACCAAGTATTGTCTCTTGGCGTGATTAATGGACGAAATATTTGGAAATCTGATCTCACAAAAATTTTAGACTCGATAGAACTCCTTGCCCAGGTGAAACAAGACAATCTATGGTTAGCGCCAAGTTGCTCGTTATTGCACGTTCCTGTCACTCTCGCGAACGAAACGTCATTAGCGGACGAACTCATCGACTGGCTAGCCTTTGGCCAAGAAAAAATTGCCGAACTAGAATGTTTAACGCTGGCATTAAATAAAGGCCGTAATGCGGTTGTACAGCAACTAAAGGATAATGAAACAAGTCTGCTCCGTCGTCACCACTCTCCTTTAGTGACCAACCAAGACGTGCAAAACGCCCTAAGTAATATCAATACTCAACATTTAAATCGAATAAGCCCGCATGTCGAAAGACAAGCGATACAACAACAAAAACTTAAACTGCCGACGTTCCCCACAACAACCATAGGGTCATTTCCGCAAACCGCTGATATTCGTCAAACCCGCAACCAGTATAAGCGCGGTAAAATCGACCACGCTGAATACGTAACAAAAATGCAGCAGGAAATTGAATCGGTTATTCAATACCAAACCGATTTAGACCTCGACGTATTAGTGCACGGCGAACCTGAGCGTAATGACATGGTTGAATACTTTGGTGAGTTGCTCGAAGGTTTTGCTCAAACGCAACTGGGCTGGGTACAAAGTTACGGTTCTCGTTGTGTAAAACCGCCAATTTTATTTGGTGATGTTTACCGTAGCCAACCATTAACAACACAATGGGCTGAATACGCGCAGTCGTTAACAAACAAGCCAGTTAAGGGCATGTTAACGGGGCCTGTGACTATTTTGAACTGGTCGTTTGTTCGTGATGATCAAGCCTTATCTACCACTTGCTATCAGATTGCGTTGGCAGTTAAAGAAGAAGTACAGGCGCTGGAACAATTAGGCATTAACATAATTCAAATAGATGAAGCGGCACTAAGAGAAGGATTGCCTCTGCGTAAAAATGACTGGCAGCACTACTTAGACTGGTCAGTAAATGCATTTAAATTATGTGCCCGTGATGTCGCTAATTCAACACAAATACATACTCACATGTGTTACTCAGAATTTGATGACATTATCGATGCAATCGCGCATATGGACGCCGATGTGATTACGATTGAATCGTCTCGTTCAGACAATGAGTTGTTGAAAACTTTTGAACGTTTTCAATATCCAAATCAAATTGGCCCTGGGGTTTACGATATTCATTCACCTAATATCCCAACGCTGGAAAGTATCCAGACGTTGATCAAAAAGGCGACGACAATATTTGACCGTGACCAGATATGGATCAATCCCGACTGCGGACTAAAAACCCGTCGGTGGGAAGAAGTAAAACCGGCATTAGAAAACATGGTAAAAGCAGCCAAGTCACTGCGTAACCCTTCAGTGGTAATCGCGGACTAATCAAAGAACACAAAAAAACCGTACTGTTTTAACAATCCAGTACGGTTTTTCCGTTTAGTTATGTATTAATGGATAAACTGGCTATTTCAATTAGTAAAATATCAACACAAGTTTATTTGGTCGAAATAGCAACCAGCGCGCTCCGACGTCGTCTAAATCCGACAATCCCTAAGGCAAATATCAAATAACCTATCGACAAACTTAATCCAAATTTAGGGCTTGAGTCATCCTTTTCGTCTGCCTCGTCGGGTGTTTCTTCATCTGGGGTTTCAACAACAATGTCGACCACAACAGTTACATCTTTGTAAACGGTAAACTGACCATCATTTACAACCAATCGAAATTTCAGCAACACTGATTCGTCACTTTCAGGCGCAATAAAACTGGGCGTTAACGTATCATCATCAATAAGTTCCACTGACGGCCCCGTGGCTTGCAACCAATTAAAGACTAACTCATCATCATCGGCATCAAAAATTACCCCAGCTAACCACACTTGTTCGCCAGGTCGCGCTGTTAGTGTCTCTCCTAGCTCGATTGTCGGAAGGTTATACCCCGGAATATTAGTGCCGATAGGAAATACATTGATGTCATATAATTGCTCTGCCGAAGATCGACCATCACTCGCCACCAACTTAAATTGCAAGACTTGATGTTCGTCAACACTTGGCGCAACAAACTCTAACTCTTGTCCTAATTGCCGTAAAATATTAGCGTCTGGACCACTAAGCTGTTGCCATTGAAATGTTATCGGATCGTCTTCGGGATCGGAGACTTCAGCGATTAACAGGTATTTGACATTGCTCACCAAATTCACTTCTTCGGCTGGCACAAAAACAGGCACCGTATTGTCACGTTTGACGACGTTTACTGTAAGACCTGATTGATTATCAAACACATCGAAATATGAGGCTGAACTTTGCACCAGAACATCTAGGTCTTGATCGCCGTCAACATCGGTAAAATGCGGGAAGACATTGCCTTCAAATTGCCCCTGGTTAAATGGGTTCAACAATCCTTCGGATTTAAATAAGGGCTGGGTTACCGTGCCGAGGTTTTTATAATAAATCAGTCGACCTGAGTCGCTGCCTACGAGCAGATCAACGTCGCCGTCGGTATCAAGATCAGCAAACGCCAAACCTAAAACATTGCCCACTAAACTTAAGTCAATTAACGTTTGGTTTTGCAGTCCAAATACGGCATTGCTAACACTGCCTGTATTTTCGTAATAAAATAATTCACCGTCACTGTTGGTAATATACAAGTCGAAGTCTAAATCATTATCAGCATCGACTAATGTCGGTCTGGCCCCAGCGCCAACGTCAATAAACCGGCCGGGGTTTTCTCGGCCAATTTTACTGACAAAAGTGAGTGCCCCACCGTCGGTGGTATTTTCAAAATAGCTCAAAAAACCAGACTGATTTCCCACGAGCAAGTCGTTGTCACCATCATTATCTAAATCAGCAGCAAAAGGCACTGCATCTGATCCAACATCAAACTGCGCTAACGCTCCATTAGCTGTACTTTGCCAGTCAAGCACGGCGTTGGCGTTGTTGATATATACCGCGAGTTGTCCATCGCTTTGGCCAACCACTAAATCAACTAAATTGTCGTTATTTATGTCAGTTAAATGAGTGTTCGAGTCATTTGTTAATGTAAAGCTTGGCTGATACTGATCATCTTCAATCATATCTAAACTGTTTATGAGCCTAATAACTTTGTTGTTTTGGTCCACTAACTCAAAATAAATCAAACGACTTTCGACCGGTAAAATTGCACTATTGCGATAGCTAATGGCCGACAAAATGACATTTGCAGCGTCTGGCGTCGTAAACTCATTAAAGGTAATTTCTAACGGTGCACCCGCTTCGCCTTTTTTGCTCGGTGTGATTTGGGCAACAATTTCCCCCATATAAATGACCTGACCGGTTTGCGACAACACAGTTAATTCTGCGGACAGATCACTTTCCAATACAATTGAGTCTTCCGGTAAGTGGCCCCAAATTGTCAAAACTTGACCAGCAAATTGTGCGTCGGGCTCAACCCAAGTAAGACTTTTAAACAGTGGCGAGCTTTCACCATTGCTGGCGTCAACTTCGTAAATAACAATAGGTGCAAGACCTGTGAAATACCCTAATTCTTGGCGGTTTAAGACCGAAAAGTTAACGGCTAATTGCCCAACATTGCCATTTATATCTTCAGCTAAAACAATCAGCTCATAATCATTATTCGCGTCTTGGTCCTGTGGTTGTTCAAAGTTTAAGGTGAATATCGGCGTGACCTGAAAGTCCTCTGACAACAAAAACAACTCGGCGTCTGCACCAGCAATTGAAAACGTAAATTCGTCGCCGTCTTCATCACTTGCCGCTAAACCAAAACTAAAATTGGTGTCTTCATAGGCCGAATAGTTGTTGTTGATTGAAATCACGGGTGCTTCATTCACATTAATAACGATGATTTGAATGTCTATGGCTGACGGATTTCCCTGGCTGTCCCTTGCATTGACCCTCAAGCTGTAAACATTATTGTGGGTATTGTCGCCGGGCTGCTCATAATTTGGGGCTTGGGAAAACGTTAGCTGGCCTGAATTTAAGTCGAATAAGTCGCCATCTTCTCCTTCTAGACTAAGCGTTTTAGTGCCATTAAATTCATCATCAATGATAAAATTGGCAACAAACGTGCTGTTTTCATCTACATCAATTTGAGCGCTGCCGGAGACGTCACGCGGGACATCTGAAGGCGCAGCAACAAGTGGCTTAATGCTCAAAATCACGAGGAGAATGACCAGTAACAATTTATTCGGCATAAAACATCTTCACCATCTAAGTATTAACTGTCGACTAATTCAAACAGCTTATTTAAAAAATGACACAACTGAGCCTGCGATAGACTCCAGAAAATATCTAGGGATTACACAAAAGATACGTTTTAGTGTAATCCACTTGGTTAAAACTCTGATAAAAGATCAGCTTATTAGCTATTATCGACCGCTAACGCTAAAAAGTGAATGTGATATTATTCACCCCCAAATTTCTTTTCAGTCTTGCATTTGGCACAAATTGGCCTTTAAATGCATTACTATTAACTGAATTTGTTAACGAGAAACGTATGTTTAAATTAATTCTGAAAATCGCCGTTGTATATTTAGTTCTTCAATACGGTTTAAAAGTCGATATTAATGGTTATGTAAAACCTTATATTGAGCCGCTTTGGGCTGAAGCACAGGATAACATGCCAGAGTCGGCTAAAATGTTGTTAGAAAAAGCAGAACCATTAGCGGATGCCGCGGTAGATAATCCACTTGTTGGTTATGTTACCGAACGAGCTCAGGCACTTGATGAAGCTAAAGCGAGCGTCAAAGCGTTAGAAGAAAAAATGAAAGAGATGCAAGAAGCCGCTGACAAAGCAGCCGATGGCGGAAATTAAGTTCATCATTTAAATAGATGATATACTGACGCGCTTTAAAATAGTCCAATTCAAAAGAACGAGTAATATGAAAGGTAATTTGTTCATCATTTCCTCACCAAGTGGTGCGGGTAAATCAAGTTTGATCAGCGCATTGTTAGCAAAACATGACGATATGAAAGTATCTGTGTCTCATACAACACGCGCACCAAGACCCGGTGAAGTTGACGGTGTTCACTATCACTTTTGTGATAAAGATGAATTTAAAGCGGTTATTGAGCAGAATGGTTTTTTTGAATGGGCTGAAGTATTTGGCAATTTTTATGGCACCTCTAAACAAGCGATAATTGATCAACTTGACCAAGGCATTGACGTATTTTTGGATATTGATTGGCAAGGCGCGCAGCAGATGCGCAAGTTAGTGAGCGAAGTTATTTCGGTGTTTATTTTACCACCATCAAAAACTGAACTGGAAAATCGCCTTAATAAACGCGGCCAAGATTCACAAGACGTGATCGCCAAACGCATGGACAAAGCGCAAAGCGAAATGTCTCACTATGACGAATATGGATTTGTTTTAATAAACGATGATTTTGATACCACTTTGGCTCAATTGGAGTCAGTTGTACTCGCACATCGGTGCAGAAAAGCAAACCAACAAATTAAACATCAATCCTTGTTAAATGATCTGTTGGCTAAAAGCTAACCTTAGTGTAATATTACGCCCCTTAAAAAATTTTTAACTTAGTGCAATTTTTGCGTTAAGTGTTGAAGTGAATAATCCGCAAAATGCGGTAAAACTGGAGATTGTAAATGGCTCGCGTAACTGTAGAAGACGCTGTTGATAAAATTGGTAACCGTTTTGATTTGATTTTAGTTGCATCACGCCGCGCGCGTCAGTTAGCAACTGGAGGCAAAGAGCCGTTAGTAGATGCTGGTCTAGATAAGCCAACTGTAACTGCTCTACGTGAAATCGAAGCTGGTTTGATCACAAACGAAGTAATGGATCTGCAAGATAACGAAGCAGAACATGTTCGTGAAGCGGAAGAAATGGCAGCTGTTGCCGCTATCGTTGGTAACGAATAGTAGAAAAACTTTATCGCCAACGTGTAACTTCACGTTGGCTTTACCCCTCAAACATCGTATATTTTAAATAATTCCATCCACCATCTTTTTGAACTGATTAATTAGTGTACTTATTTGAAGGCTTAAAACAAAAGATCTGCGAATACTTGCCGACCGAGCAAGTTAAAATCATTCAGCGTGCCTATGTTGTTGCGCGAGATGCGCACGAAGGCCAAATGCGTTCGAGTGGCGATCCATATATCACCCACCCTGTGGCTGTCACAGTGCTACTTGCAGACATGCGTCTTGATCATGAAACATTAGCCGCAGCGTTAATGCACGATGTTATCGAAGATACACCAGTAACCAAAGAAGAGTTAGCTGGCGAATTTGGCGATACCATTGCCGATTTAGTTGAAGGTGTTTCTAAACTCGACAAACTTCATTTTAAAGACAAAAAAGAATTCCAAGCCGAAAATTTTCGAAAAATGATCATGGCGATGACTCAAGATATTCGAGTCATATTAATTAAATTGGCAGACAGAACGCACAACATGCGTACTTTAGGATCACTAAAACCTGAGAAAAAACGTCGCATCGCCAAAGAAACATTAGAAATCTACGCGCCAATTGCTAATCGCTTGGGTATTCACGAATTTAAAAACGAATTGGAAAATCTTGGTTTTCAAGCCCTGTATCCAATGCGTGCGCGGGCCTTATCCGCTGCGGTAAAACAAGCCCGCGGCAATCGTAAAGAAATCATTCAGAATATTCAGGAAGAAATTGAAACCCGACTCCAAGAAGTTGCGATTGCTGGCAATGTGCTGGGTCGCGAGAAACATTTATTTAGTATTTATCGGAAAATGTTGAACAAAGAACTGATGTTCAACGAAGTCATGGACATTTATGCCTTCCGAATTGTCGTTAACGACATCGACACGTGTTACCGTGTCATCGGCGTAATGCATAATCTTTATAAACCTATTGAAACTCGTTTTAAAGACTATATTGCGATCCCAAAAACCAATGGTTATCAGTCACTGCATACCTCTTTGGTTGGTCCTCATGGCATTCCAATTGAAATACAAATTCGTACAAGTGAGATGGATCAGTTAGCTGACCGAGGTGTTGCTGCACATTGGGCATATAAAGGTGAAGGTGAAACCACAGGCAATACATCGCAACAACGTGCGCGCCAATGGATGCAAAGCTTATTAGAGTTGCAGCAAAGCGCAGGTTCGTCATTTGAATTTATTGAAAACGTAAAAACAGATTTATTCCCTGAAGAAATTTATGTCTTTACTCCTGATGGTAAAATTCATGAATTACCTATGGGGGCAACGCCTGTAGATTTTGCCTACAGTGTACATACCGATGTCGGTAATACATGTATCGGCGCTAAAGTTGACCGCAAACATCATCCGTTAAGTAAAGCATTAGATTCTGGCCAAACTGTTGAGGTTATGACCTCCAAAAACGGTAAGCCGAATGCCACTTGGCTCAACTTTGTAACAACCGCCAAAGCGCGCTTGGGGATCAGAAATTACCTCAAGCACCAACGTCGTAACGAAGCCATTAATTTAGGCAAACGTCTGCTAAATTCAGCATTGGGCGAACTCAATATCGAAGATATTGAAGAAGATAACAAAATACAGCTATTAAAAGATCTGCATTTAAAATCAATGGATGATCTGTACCGAGAAATTGGTTTAGGTAATTTGATGGGGCTAAGTGTTTGTAACCGTTTGCTAAATTCTGACGAGCAAGACGACGAAACAATGGCAAAGGATCATACTCCAATTGCCGGCGCTCACGGCATGTTGGTCACGTATAGTAAATGTTGTCATCCTATATTCGGTGATGAGATTGTTGCGCACGTGTCACAAGGCAAAGGGCTTACCATTCATCGCGAAGACTGCCCGAACTGTCGTCATTGGGAAAAAGAACCCGCAAAATTCTTTAAAGTGAAGTGGGATACAAATACCGACCGTGAATATGTCACGACACTTAAAATTGAATTAATCAATCATCAGGGCGCGCTAGCGAAAGTCACTCACTTGATTTCTAAGAGTAATTCCAATGTTGAACACATCAACACTGAAGAAAAAGATTCCAATTTATATGTGATCACCGCCGATGTAACGGTCAAAGACCGTATCCACTTAGCCCGATTGATTAAAAAACTTAGAACGATGCCAGATGTTCAACGCATCAGTAGAAAATAAATAAGGAACGAACATGACTCGAGTAGTTATCAGTACAGACAACGCACCAGCGGCGATTGGCACGTACAATCAAGCGATTAAAACGGGCACAACAGTATATTTGTCAGGTCAAATTCCGTTGGTACCAGAAACAATGGAAGTGATCTCTGAAGATTTTGAACAACAAGCAGAGCAAGTTTTTAAAAACTTAGCAGCGGTTTGTGAAGCTGCCGGCAGTTCACTTGGTGACGCAGTTAAGCTCAATATCTTTCTAACTGATTTAGGTCAGTTTGCGAAAGTAAATGAAATCATGGCCAAATTTGTTGCTGAACCTTTCCCAGCAAGAGCCGCGGTTCAGGTATCTGCTTTGCCAAAAGGCGTACAAATTGAAATCGACGGTATTCTAGAATTAGCAGACTGCTAATCCTCCTATGACCCCAGAAAGATTTAAACGGATCACTGATCTGCTCGATAAACGCCAGACAGATTTAACAGTATGTATGGAGCAGGTCCATAAAACCCATAACTTATCAGCTATAATTCGTACGGCGGATGCCGTCGGCATCCACAATATCCATGCGATTTATACCACCGAAAGTCGGTGGCTTAGTGGTGGCCGTGCCTCTGGTAGCCAAAAGTGGGTGAAAGTAACCGAACAGCCTGATACCACAACAGCGATTAATCAGTTTAAGCAACAAGGCATGCAAGTACTTGCTACTAACTTGTCTGATAAAGCAGTGGATTTTCGTGATATCGACTATACAAAACCGACGGCACTGATCTTAGGACAAGAGCGGGATGGCATTTCTGAACAGGCATTAGAAATGGCCGACCACCATATTGTTGTGCCTATGTATGGCATGGTTGAATCACTCAATGTCAGTGTTGCAGGCGCATTAATAATGTACGAAGCACAACGGCAACGTCGAGAAGCGGGAATGTACAACCAGTCGCGAATCGACAAATCGATTCGTCATCAAATGTTGTTCGAAGGTGGGCATCCAATTTATGCCGAGTTATGTGTTCGCACACAAACGCCATATCCCCCACTAGATGAATACGGCCAAATTGCAGCAGACCCTGATTGGTATCAAACGTTGAAGCAACGTTTTGCATTATTGAGCCCGGAACAAAAATCGAAACGTGTGGACTTTACCCATAGCGATCAGCAGTTTGAACTCGATCCTTTACCAATGCCTGATAAGCGTAATTAACGATGCGTATTTCTTCGTTAGCATCTGTTCCAGTAACGACATTAAAAGGCATAGGGCCTAAAGTTGCTGAAAAACTAACGAAGATCCATATCTACTCAATTGAAGATGCCCTATTCCATCTCCCGATCCGTTACGAAGACCGTAGCCGCATAGTCCCCATTTCAAATACAGTTGTAGGGACTCATGTATCTGTTGTGGGCGAGGTGATCAGTAGCCAAATTCAGTTTGGTCGTAAACGCATGTTATTGGTTAAAATTGCCGATAAAACGGGTGGCATGACGTTACGATTTTTCAATTTTAGTGCAGCACAAAAAAATCAGCTCGAACCCGGCACGTGGTTAAAATGTTTTGGCGAAATTAAAGGTGGCCGCAGTGGCCCTGAAATTATACATCCAGAATATAAGTCCATAACCCCTGACGCGCCTATTGAATTAGAAGAAACGTTGACGCCAATTTACCCCACAACCGAGGGGGTAAAACAAGCAACTTTGCGCATGATCACTGAACAAGCCCTTCTACGTTTGCAAAAGTATCAAGTGACAGAGCTTATTGAACCAAGCTTGATGCCATTTTCATTTACCATCAAACAAGCACTCGAACTTTGCCATCGACCACCCGTCGACACGCCTTATCACTTGTTAGAAGACGGCATTCACCCAGCACAACAACGTCTAGCGCTAGAGGAATTGGTGAGTCACCAAATTAGTATGTTGTCGCTCAAGCGAAAGGTTCAGGCAGATAAAGCCACCAAATTTACGCCAAACGATGCGCTGCACAATCAATTTATTGCGACATTACCCTTTACGCCAACCGGCGCTCAACAACGAGTTGTTGCGCAAATTAAAGCGGATATCGCGCTTCCGCAACCAATGTTACGACTTGTACAAGGCGATGTTGGATCGGGTAAAACGTTAGTCGCCGCCCTTGCAGCTTTAAGTGTTATTCAACAAGGTCATCAAGTCGCCTTAATGGCCCCCACTGAAATATTGGCTGAACAACATTGGATCAATTTCCGCAATTGGTTTGCGCCTCTTGGCATCGAAGTCGCGTGGATTGCGGGTAAGGCAAAAGCGACTGAAAAAAAACTCGCATTAGAAGTGATTGGCAATGGTCAGGCTAAAATGATCATTGGGACCCACGCGATATTTCAAGACAGTGTTGAGTTTCACCAACTATCCATGATCATCATTGATGAACAACATCGCTTTGGTGTTCACCAACGACTTGAACTTAGAAATAAAGGCGTTTGGCACGATGCAGGTCATACTTACTTTCCGCATCAATTAGTAATGACCGCAACCCCAATTCCACGAACGCTAGCAATGACGGCCTACGCCGATTTAGATTGTTCGGTTATTGACGAGTTACCACCCGGTCGAACTCCGGTTACGACTGTAGCAATGCCTAATACGAAGCGCGATAGCGTTATCGCGAGGGTGGAAGAAGTGTGCAAAACAACCGGGCAACAGGCTTATTGGGTCTGTACTCTGATTGAAGAAAGTGAAGTTTTGCAATGCCAAGCTGCTGAAGAAATTGCTATCGAGTTGCAACAAGCCTTGTCAAATCTAACCGTAGGTCTTGTCCACGGAAGAATGAAAGCGGACGAAAAACAGCACGTAATGGAGCAGTTTAAAGCAGGGGCAATCAACCTACTAGTTGCAACAACCGTTATTGAAGTTGGCGTTGACGTTCCGAATGCCAGTTTAATGATAATTGAAAACCCTGAACGCTTAGGGTTAGCGCAATTACACCAATTACGTGGCCGAGTTGGCCGCGGTGCGTTAAAGTCGCACTGTGTTTTGTTATATAACCCGCCTTTAACTCAGACGGCACAAAAACGATTAGCCGTTTTGCGCGAATCTAATGATGGCTTTGTCATTGCGCAAAAGGATTTGGAAATACGTGGTGCCGGGGAAATATTAGGAACAAAACAAACAGGCCTCGCCGACTTTAAAATTGCCGATATAGAGCGCGATGCAGAGCTTATTCCAACCGCGGCAAATATTGCAAAGCACATAGTATTAGAATCTCCCAAAGAAGCCGAACAGTTAATGACTCGATGGCTTGGGGAAAAAAACCTTTACGGTTACGCATAAAAGAAATTGCCCTGCCGATACAATCTAATCTTGTCTTCGCCTTGCTGTTCTCTTTTTATAGTGCTTAACTCTAACTTAGCGTAGTAAAAATTATTAAGTCTATGAACAAAATATTAATCGTCGAAGACAGTTTACCTATTATTCAGTTGCATTCTTTTTTAGTTAAAAAGGCGGGATTTGAACCTGTAACCGCAACAACGTTTGAAGAGCTCAAAAACCTCAAAGTTGCTCTCAATGAGTTCTTTTGCGCGATAATAGACTACAGTCTGCCGGACGCGCCGGATGGCGAAGCAATTCATTATCTACTTGAGAACAAAGTTCCCGGCATTGTTATGACCGGTATGTTAGATGATGACATTCGCGACAAAATGCTGAAATTGCCAATCATTGATTACATCACCAAAGAAAGTAAACAAGCCTACAATTATTTGCACAATCTAATTTTAAGACTCCAAAAAAACGAAAGAGTTAAAGTGCTTGTCGTAGACGATTCTCAAAGCGCACTTAGCTTTTTACGTCGATTGTTAGTGCGACATAACTACAAAGTGTTAACCGCAAATAGTGGTTCAAAAGCATTAGAACAACTCAAAGCCAATCCCGACATTAAGCTTGTAATTACTGATAAAGAAATGCCAAATATGAACGGCCTAGAGCTTTGTAACGAGATCAGAGCAATACACAATAAAGATGAAATTAGCATCATTGGTATTTCTGGCGCTGACAATCCGTCGTTAACGGCAAAGTTCATTAAAAATGGTGCAAATGACTTTTTGAAAAAACCATTTTGTCCTGAAGAGTTTTATTGCCGCGTTCAGCAAAATATTGAATATATTGAAAATATCGAAACCATCACCCGACAAGCCAATACCGACTTTTTAACGGCTTTGTATAATCGAAGATACTTTTTTGAGTCTTTGGCACACTTAGTTAAATCAAAAGAGAATCAAACTTTAGCAATGTTAGATATCGACTTTTTTAAATCGATAAATGACAACTACGGACACGAAGTTGGCGATGTTGTACTAAAAGAAGTTTCCAGCCTACTCGCCAAACACTTTTCTGAACAACTCGTTGCACGATTAGGTGGCGAAGAGTTTAGTGTCCACTTTGGCTCAATGCCTATAGATGAAGCGGAAGATTTATTGGAAGACTTGAGGCTTGAGCTTGCTGCGATGTCGATCAATGCCAATGGTCAAAATGTGTCTTGTACAATAAGCATCGGCTTAACTTGCGGAGTATTTGCTAGCCTTGACCAATTAATCAATCGGGCTGACGAGCTACTTTACGAAGCAAAAGACACAGGCAGGAATAGAATTGTCGCTAATCAATAACACTTATGTGTCATTTTATCTAATTTGTTTGCACTCACTGTAATTTTAAATTCGATAATAAAATATCTAAATTGTTGTATAGTTTAGATATTTTATATTATTGCATATCAAATCAACTTACTATTCTGCTAATGTCAACTATACTTTATATTCATAATTTTCTAGGATTTTTTTCGCACATGAGAATTCGTCACGTCATTGCTTGCCCTGCATTGTTTTTTTGCAATGTCATTCACGCTGTGGATAAACACGAACTGGAACATATTGAAGTAACAGCCCAAAAACGAGTGGAGTCGGTGCAGCAAGTTCCAATTTCAATTACGACTTTGAGCCGCGCTCAACTGACTAAAATGTCGATCACTCAATCCCAAGATATTGCGGAATTAATCCCAAATGTAAATACCACCCGAGCGATCAGTGGTATGCATAATTATTTTATTCGTGGCATAGGGCTCGATGATTTTAATTTGTCCTCGGTTTCTGCTGTTGGCCTTTATATTGATGATGTAGCAATTAACAACCCGATGTTAGCGGCATTTACATTAAATGATATTGAACGCGTTGAAGTATTACGTGGCCCACAAAACACCCTTTATGGTAAAAATACAACTGGGGGGGCAATTAAATTTATGTCCACGTCCCCTCAACTTGAATCCGACTTAAACGGCTTTGCTAGGCTTTCCATCGGCAGTTTTAATCGTCGATTTTTTGATATCGCAAGCGATATATTTATAAACGACACAACAGGACTTAGGCTGTCCTTCTTTAATCACACCGCAGACGGCCAAGTGACCAGTAAACAACTTGGTAATAATACTGAGTATAACGACGTTAATAAACAAGGGTTTCGAGCACATCTTCGACATCAATTTAGTCAAAATATTCAGCTAGATATGAGTATTTACGGCGGTGCACAGGATCAGATATCCGCCGTGAAGACGCTGGTTTCAGGCACAGACGAACAACCCACAATCGATATAGATAATATTGACTTAGCTTACAATCAGTCACGTATTATCGACCCAAGAAATGACATCACCGCCTTTGGTGGATATTTCAAACTTAATTGGCAACTTAGTTCAATGGAATTTAACTCAATTACATCGTTTGAAACCGTTGAATCTGAGCGCATGGATGATTGGGGATCACAAAATATACCTTCAGCGATTTTCCAAGCCCTAACTTATAACTCAACGGACACCAATAATTTATCCCAGGAATTTCAACTGCTATCGACCAATCAAAAATCAGCTTGGTTGGTTGGTTTGGCCTTCAATAAAGATACCGGCGACCTAGCACAGGCCGCTTATATTGACCCCGGCACTCAAGGCCGACCAGATGACGCAATCGATGATGCTGGAGGGGGCCCTTTATTTGACCGAGCCGCAATTGTTGAAACCAATACAACAACCACATCAATTTATGGCCAATACTCACAATCTTTGACGGAAAAACTACAGTTTACCGGCGGCTATCGCTGGACCCATCAAGAGTTAGCACCTACTGTGAATTCCGCTGGTATGATGATGGATGATCCCGCTAACCCTTTTCCACTAGGTACTTTGGGTTGGTACAGTTTAGGTAATCCTAACTTTAATATTTATCAAGATTATGTTGGGTTTAAAGAATTAAACCAATTTGTAATCGCGAACAATGGCTACGGTGGCTCTGCAAATATTGATGAGTCATTTTCCGAATGGGGTGGCAAACTGGCGCTTGATTATCAAATAATTGATGACACTTTGTTATACGCCTCAATTTCGCGGGGGTTCAAAATGGGCGCGGTAAATTCTAACCCGACAACCATAACATTCAACAAATTACTCGATAAAGTCGTTCTCCCTGAAACACTAATTACGCTAGAAGCTGGGTGGAAGTCGCAGTTTTTAAACAATAGATTGCGGATTAACGGCGCAGTTTTTACCAACAACTGGCAGAATTATCAGTTTTACCTAGTGTATAATCCAGGTAATCCGGCGGAGCTTTATGCGTCGCTTGTTAACTTGCCTGAAGCTAAGTCAACGGGTGCTGAGGTAGAAGTTGACTGGCTGATTGCCGCCAATTTACAGGCTAAATTAGGTATCGGTTGGTTAGATACTGAAGTGACTGATGCTAAGTTAGATGTGAGCCATTTACCGCAGAGTCAACAGGTGGGGTTTCAGAACCAAGTTGTTGCTGGCAACAAACTAACAAATGCGCCAGAATTAACATTAAATGGCTCAATTGAGAAAACAATTGAATTTTCTCAAAGTGAATTAGAATTGCGGCTACACTTAAGTTATGTCGAACAACATATCCATGCATTGGCTGGTGAAAATAGCACGATTTGGCAAGCAAACTTTTCAGAGCCGGCCGTCACATTGCTAAATACCAATGTAAATTATACCTTTGGCCATGACAGACAGTACCAGTTAAATTTGTGGGTAAAAAACTTAACTGATGAACAATTTTGTAGTGAACGTGCGACTGTCCCGGGCACGTCTACCGAATTGGTAAGGCTATGCGCGCAAAGCCACCCTAAAACAATTGGAATAACACTTGAATACTTATTTGATTAGAATGCTAAATGAAATACTTTAATTTACAAAAACATTCCTCAAAAATATTGACGCTAATTGTCTTTTTATTGGGCCTTGCTAGTACTTTTTATCTCTATGATTTAAAGCAAGCTCAAGAGCGTATGAATGCAAATGTCGAATTTCAATCACAGGCAAACTTGCGAGCTAGAGATATATCCTCTGAGTTTAATCGATCTTTTTTTCAAGTTACATCTGTTGCCAATCTATTTGCATCTTCCAATTGGGTAAATTATGTCGAGTTTTCCAATTTCATCGAAAGTGTTTATCCCACGTTTCCAGCCGGTAGAAGGCTTTCTGTTCTGCGGTCTATAGATTTAGACCAAAAAGAAGAAACAATCGCCAAGATAAAAGAAAACCCACAACCACAATTTTCAGACTTTGCTATTTTTGATCTTATTGATGGCAACGTTGTCACCCCTCCGAGTACCCATCAAAATCGACTAAACTTCGTTCAATACACATTTCCACAGCCTACACAGAACCATTTTTATGGTCGTAATATAAGGCCACAGTCGCCTGTAGGCCCAAGGTTTTTTCGCGTAATAGAAAACCAACAACCTTACATCAGTAGTATTTCCGGACCTTTACCAGGCCTTATTTCAAAACCTTTCTTTTTACATATGCAACCGATTATAAAAAAGCAAGAAAACGGTAGCACTACTTTTGAAGGGATAATTGTATCAAGCCAGCATATTGAAGATATTTTTGGCAATAACGTAATTCAACAGTCTTTAGATCAATTTAATTATAGGATTCTCGACCAAAACGGAAATTGTTACCAATACCCACAAAAACAGTTTACCCCAGCATCCGAGCGTAGCTCTACTGAACTGCCGCCATTAAGTTTTCAAAGCACGATAAACGTAGAAGGTAGCCAATGGCAATTGATCATATTGCCAAAAGTTGCACTTGAAGACACATCAATTGAACTTCTGAGGAGCATTTTGATTGCCGGCATCGCATTGTCTGCACTAGTTTCCTTGCTCATTTTTCAAATTTTGAATCAGCGAACAAAATTGACTCAATTAGTTAAAGTCAAAACGGAGCAACTGCATGATCAGAATGTCCAACTGGAATCGGCAGTTACCAATGCAGAGAAGTCTGCACAAATAAAATCTGAGTTTCTTGCCAATATGAGTCATGAAATTAGAACACCGTTAAACGGTATATATGGTTTTTCTCAACTTCTATTGGAAACCGAATTAACAAAACAACAGAGTAATTTTGTCAAGCAGATGGACACCTCAGTTAACCACTTGATGACTGTTATTAATGATATTTTGGATTTCTCTAAGATTGAATCGGGCAATATTGCAATCGAATCCGTCCCTTTTTCCATCTATAAATTGATCGACTTTATTCATAATTCCCTTAATGAAAATGCAAAAGAAAAAGGCATAGATTTTAATATTAATATTTTGAGTGACATAAAGCCGGATCTATTAGGAGATATCGTCCGGACCAATCAAGTCCTATTAAATCTCTGTTCTAACGCAATTAAATTTACCAACAAAGGCATTGTTACGGTCAATATATATATGGAACTTGTCGATCCGACAGACAGCAGTAGTGACATTACACTTCGATTTGAAGTTGTTGATACTGGTATCGGACTGACACCTGAACAGCGTAAAGGACTTTTTGTCGCGTTTACCCAAGCAGATACATCAACAACGCGTAATTTTGGCGGCACGGGTTTAGGCTTGGCTATCAGTCAACGATTGTGTCAGTTAATGGGTGGTGAAATCACCGTTAAAAGTGAATATGGTGTTGGCAGTACATTTACTGCTTCTATGGTGTTTCGCCAAAATAAAAATATTATTATTGTCGATGATTTAGATGAGCGTTATGAGCCACCTTTAAAACTATTAGTGGTTGACGATAACCCATTAGCATTAGATGTTTTGCAACTTCATTTAACAAAAATGAATGCTGTAGTGACGAGCTTTGACAATGGTAAAGATGCTGTCGCTCACTTATCTAATAACCCAGATTCTTACGATGCTGTATTATTAGATTGGACTCTACCTGAGATGGATGGCAAACAAATCATTGAAGCCATATTAGCATTACAGCTTAACAAGCTGCCTAAATTTATCGTTATTTCATCTTATGACCTATCAATAATAGAAAGTGCTTCAACAGATCTTCCGATAAAGTCGATTTTGCAAAAACCATGTTTAGAATCAAAATTATTTTATGCCATAAAAGGCGCTGTAAATGATACAGAAGTTGATGCTCAACTTATTACCGACAGTAAAACGCTAATTGGTTTTAATATATTAGTTGCAGAAGACAACCCAATTAATCAAATTGTTATAAAAACTATGTTGACCAACGCTAAGGCCAATATAACCATTGTTAATAATGGGCAAGAATGTATCGATACCCTAGTTAAGTCAGACACATTTGATGTCATCTTAATGGATATTCACATGCCGATAATGGACGGGATCGAGGCGGCAAAATTCATACGAGCCCTAGACAATAAAAAACAAGCTTCGATTCCAATAATTGCATTAACCGCTAACGTTATGAAGAAAGACGTCGATTATTACCTATTAAATGGTATGGATTCACACGTCGCAAAACCAGTCGATTTTAACCAATTGAAGTTGACTATTATTGAGCTTGCCGCAAAAAATAAGTTGCATAGCAAGTAGTTGATGAGAAACCGTCTTTCTAATCGCCCTCTAGCGTTGGTCTGAGACATAAATTAAAGTTGTTAAGTGAATAAGCAGACTACAACTTTAAAAGGGTATAAATAAAGCTGGAGGCGCTTTGGGGTTTGGGTTTGGGTTTGGGTTTGGGTTTGGTTTGGTTTGGGCTTGGTTTTGTCTTTGGTTTTTCTTGGTTTCGCTTGGTTTGCAGTTTTTTTGATTCTTAAATGTAAAAAGCAGTATTTATCCAAAATACTGCTTTTTAGGATCAATTAGAAAATTGAAATTAACTTGCAAATTCTTCAATGATTTTAGTTAAATCTTCGGTAATTTGCGACTCTAGTTGTTGCTCTGCTTGCCAACGGGTCATATCCATTTTAGCCATTTCTTTTTTAGTCAGCTTTTTACGAGCTTCATGTGTTGGCATATCTTTAATAATTTCATATAGACCTGCAAAACCTGGGTATAAGGTGTAATAGTCTGCATCGAGCTGAGCGTCTCGCTTATAATGCTCAAGCAAAACCCATATTCGCAACACTCCTTCAGAATATTCACATTGCTCAGCCTGCATTGCCAAAGCGATATGTTTGATACTATCTGTTAGATAGGTTTTACGCTTCTCAAGTTTAGCTTGTTGTTGCTTTTTTTGCTCTTGTACCTGCCATAACAACTGTCCGGCGTAATATGCCAAACCAATTACCACTAAAACGGCTACTGCGATTACTGCATACCACATAGTAAGCTTACTTATCCTTATCCATCAAATCACTCCACTCATCACCGCCAAGCGATTCTAATGGGTCTACGTACTCTTCTTCGTCGTATTCATCTTCGTCATCAATATCGTCTACAAGTCCAAGCTTCTCAGCGAGTTCGTCGTAACGATTCATATTGCGGTTAAAGTACTTTGCGTCCTTACCTGTCAGCAATTCACCTGCTTCAACACGTTCGGCAAGTGCTATAAGTAGCTCATCATTTTCCAGCGCAGCAAATTCTTCTGCTGGCGTTAATGTGACTGGTTGAATTTTTTCAAGTTTAACACCTGGTACACCGTGAACCACTTCCACTTCTTTAACTGGCTTTTTAGGCACTAAATCAATTTTGATTTTACTACCCAATTTCTTATTTAGCTTTTTCCCAGAACCGGCTGTATTAGCAGAGTTAGCAACTTTGCCATCAACTAAACTATTACGTGAGCCTGATTTCTGACCCTTATGCGTTTTTTTTCTACCCGATTCTTTTTTATCTGCGGGACGGGTTTCTTGCTTTCTGATCCCAATTTGACCAACTTTTCTACTTTTTTTCTGACGAGTCATTATTTACTCCGGGTGAGGGATTAGAAGACATTATAATTTATATCAATTGATCTAATACTTTTTATTCAGTTATACAAAATCACCAGTTCAGATCACGAGCATTTAAGGTCGAAACTTTTTAAACTTTGAATAACAAATAAAACACTTTAAGCATTTGCTTTTCATACGTTTAACAAGCAATTATGCCGCAAGTTATGAATTTAGACGCAAAAAAGCTGCGCTTTTAACCATCGCTTGTCCAAATACTTATTAATTCCCACTGAATGCAAAAAATATTAGATGAATTGATATTATGGGGATTTTACTGGTTTGTTGAATTTCAGGCAATAAAAAAGGCGATAGTGTGACAGCCATCGCCTTAAATTTATATCAGTCGCCAAAAATATATTGGCACCTCTCCTATTTTACTTCGATAATCCTTCCGAACGCACGACACCTTGTCTCGTCACTAGATAAATTTTCCGTATTCTTTTTATTTAATGTCCATATATGTTTTTATTTTTTATCGGTCATCATGACACTTTATTCAATCTTCCGTGTGAACTCACCTGAGTTATTGTTAGCAATCACCACTGTGACTTCCTTGAAACTTATCCGTTTTTTTATTCGCTGCGTGGCAACGGGGATTAATTTACTCCTATCCCAAAAACTCTCAACCTTTAATTAACATTTTTTTACATTTATTTAATGAACCAATTAACTTATCTATACATTTCAACGGATTGAGCTATTCTCGGTATATTTTTTGGGACTTATCTCATAGTAAAATTGAGATATATCTCACAAATATTCCACTAATTTTTCCTATTTTGCCCCATATTGGTGGGATATGCTGATTTTAGAATGAAATTTTATTCCAATATACCGGTCTAATACTGCTTCACGTAATAAAAATGCCATTATGACCATTTCGTATATATAGTTCATTAGTTATTAAACATAAAAAAAGCGCCTAAGAGGCGCCTTTTCTTTAATCAGTTTTATACTGATTAAGCTTAAATACAATGACTAGTGAAGACCAGACAAGTACTTAGATAATATTTCAATATCTTTGTCTGTTAATTTCACAGCGATATCTTGCATCATGCCATTCATGTCATTCTTACGATCACCAGAACGGAATTTTTCTAGCTGTAACTTAAGGTATTCAGGGTGCTGAAACGATACTTTAGGAAAGCCCGCTAAGCTTTGACCAACACCACGTGGTCCATGACATGCGATACATGCCGGAATACCGCGTTCCATATCACCACCGCGATATAATGACTCGCCTTCTTCAACAACATTTTCTGGTGTAGAACCCGACTTAGTTGTTTGATTTGAAAAATAAACGGCAAGATCTTTCATGTCTTGATCATTTAAAGGCATGGCCATACCACTCATCGCGACATCGTAGCGACCTTGCTTGCCGCCGGTTTCCATTCCTAATTTAAATTCTTTTAGCTGTTTATAAATATAATCAGCATGTTGTCCTGCTATCTTTGGATACATTGCCAAAGTGCTGTTACCATCTGGTCCATGACATGCGCCACAGGTAACTGACTTAGTTTTCCCTGCTTCAGCGTCGCCGGTTACAGCATTGGCAGAACTGATGAGTCCGAAAAGCAAAGTGAGTGATAATGCGATATTTCTCATATTTTATTCTCTGTTTTAAAGTTATCTCATTTCCTTTGGCTATGAAGCAGTTCACGCAAAGAGTATAATTAACGTATTCTACACCAAATGTCACAATGTGGAAGATTCTTAAGACGGTTATTTTAGGCCAAGTCTTTGAATTTCTGACATTCGGCTAAATTAATCGAGGAATTTTTGTGTCACGATCTATTATTAACTACAGAAAGGCGGCGTTTTTAACGTCTGCACCGGATATTTCGAAACTGCCAGCCGATCAAGGATACGAAGTTGCCTTTGCTGGACGTTCGAACGCCGGTAAGTCTAGTTCACTCAATACACTTACCGAACAAACAGGATTGGCTCGTACCAGTAAAACACCTGGCCGAACACAATTAATCAATGTTTTTTCTTTGGACGCGCCTGACCGTCGTTTAGTCGACTTACCTGGTTACGGCTATGCAAAAGTACCATTGGAGATGAAATTAAAGTGGCAACGCTCACTTTCAGAATACCTAGAAAAAAGAACCTGCCTTAAAGGGTTGGTGGTATTAATGGATATTCGTCATCCGATGAAAGAACTCGATCAAGATTTAATTCATTGGGCGGTTCATAGTCAATTATCTGTGTTAGTTCTGTTAACTAAAGCCGACAAATTTAAGTCGGGTAAACAAAAAGGCGAATTGCTTAAAATTCGCGAAGCATCGTTGGCATTCCAAGGAGACGTGACTGTTGAGTTGTTTTCATCTTTGAAAAAACAAGGTATCCCGCAGTTATCTAAAAAATTAGATGAATGGTTATCTGCAGACGAATTACTTGGCGACAAAATTGCTGATAAAAAAGCCGAGCAAAACACCAATAAATAGTAATTTTGATCTTATTAGCTAGTTAAGTCAGTTTCTAAAGCGCCTACGTTGGCGCTTTTTTTTATATTGAGTTTCAACCAAGCGTTATATCACCAATAACAATCCCACTTAATATAGTTAAGTCAATTGGCTGCACATTGAGATTGAACAAAATTAGAACGAGAATTGAAATGCAAAAATTGCCTAAACCCACGCTAGCTTGTGGTGCAGCGTGGCAGGTTGAAGCCTAAAGGATAATAAGTATCGAGCGGAAAATTTGTAGTTCAAAGTAATTGAGAGATCAGATTACACTTACCTTCTTGTAAAGTGATTAAAAAACGCCCTTCAAATGTAGTTAAATAACATAACTGTCGGTAAAAACCGTAAAACTTTATTTTTGGCAAAAAAAAACCGATGCTTTTGGCACCGGTCATAGCAATAAGGGGAGAGGCTATAAAAATTCTCGTCAATATCAACAGGGTCTGCTCAAAGAGCGACTGTAGCTATAATAGCGTTTTCAAATAAAAAGTAAAGTCATTACTCTAAAAAACCTGAGTTTATATTACTAAATAATACATAACTATTTGATAATAAAGAAATATTAAAGATTAAATAAATTAACTCCACGAACAAATAATACTCACCCACTAAATTTCAGACAAAAAAAAGCCCCATCCAAAGGATGAGGCGGCAATTTAAGCCTATTTCATATTATGAAATAAAAGGTCTGAAAGATAGAACATCTTACGTCTGTACCCTACGCCATAAAGCATAATATTTGCTCATTAATAAAGCAAGGGTTGTGTAATAAAATTATGTAATTTACTTACATAAAATAATTCTATCTTATACCTAGGTTCAATCTTTTGTTAATGAGCTTGGTCCCAATTCTCGCCTATCCCTGCTTCCGCAATTAATGGCACATTGAGTGAGGCTGCTTGTTCCATCAGGTTCACTAACGTTGACACATACATATCCAACTTACTTTCTGAAATTTCAAATACTAATTCATCGTGGACTTGCATGACCATTTTCACATCATCGGCGGCGTTTTCTTTTATCCACTGGCTAACAGAGATCATTGCCAATTTAATAATGTCAGCCGCAGTACCTTGCATAGGCGCATTAATTGCGGCACGTTCCGCTGCTTTGCGCCTTGGTACATTACGAGCAGTAATGTCTGGTAAATAAAGTCGACGACCAAAAATGGTTTCAACAAAGCCATTTTTCTCGGCATTTTGACGTGTGGTTTCCATATAGGTTAGTACACCAGGGAAACGCTCAAAATATTTGTCGATATAGTCTTGAGCCTCAGAACGTTTAATATCTAACTGTTGTGCAAGACCAAACGCCGACATGCCATATATAAGTCCAAAGTTAACTGCCTTAGCCGCTCGTCGTTGGTTGTTTGTAACCTCAGCAAATGGTGTCGCAAACACTTCCGAAGCCGTGGCTCTATGAATATCCTGGTTATTCGCAAACGCATTAACCAACGATTCATCACCACTTAAATGCGCCATGATCCGCAGTTCTATTTGCGAATAATCTATCGCGACGATTTGCTTACCTTCAGGGGCAATAAATGCTTCTCTTATTCGACGACCATTGGTATTACGAATCGGAATATTTTGCAAATTAGGATCGGTTGAACTCAAGCGTCCTGTCGCGGCCACAGCTTGTTGGTATGACGTATGGACGCGCCCTGTGCTAGGCTTAATCATCGAAGGCAGTTTGTCTGTGTATGTCGACTTAAGCTTACTTAAACCACGGTGTTCTAAAATTAGTTTCGGTAATTCATGAGTCAACGACAATTCTTGTAGTACATCTTCCGCTGTTGAAGGCGCTCCCTTAGGAGTTTTCTTAAGCGGCGTTATGCCCATTTTATCAAATAGGATCACTTGTAGTTGTTTCGTAGACGCTAAATTAAATACTTCACCAGCAACGTCATGGGCTTTTCGTTCTAATTCTTCAAGTTTAATTGCAAATTCGCTACTAAGGCCATGCAAGTGATCAGCATCAATTAATACGCCGCTTTGTTCCATTTGCGTTAAGACTGGCATAACCGCAAGTTCAATGTCAGCGAGAAGTTCTTTTAAGCGAGGGACTTTGTCGAATTGCTCATTAAAATAGAAAAATAAGCGCAATGTGATGTCGGCATCTTCCGCTGCATATTGTGCCGCTTTTTCTAATTCAATTTGATTAAATGTGATCTGCTTCGCGCCTTTACCGGCAATATCTTCAAAAGAGACACAGTTATGCCCTAAATATTTTAGCGCTAGGCTCCCCATATCATGACGGGTAGCCGTACTGTTAAATATATACGACTGCAACATAGTGTCACCTACTATGCCTGCAATATTTAGGTCGTATTTAATGAGGACATTCATATCATATTTAAGATTTTGCCCAACCTTTTTAACATTGTTGTCCATTAAAAGTGCAGATAGTGAGTCAAATACGCGTTCTAAAGATAGTTGCTCCGGCGCGTCCTCATAATCATGCGCAAGTGGCACATAAAACGCTTTGATGTCCCCTTGCCACTCATAGGCCATGGAGAAACCAACGAGTTTAGCTTCCATATAATCTAATGAGGTCGTTTCTGTATCAAACGCAATTAGGCCAACTTGATTTATTTCATCCAAACATTGCTGCCACTGCTCCAATGTAAAGATAGTTAAATATTTCTCTTGATTAATAACAACCGACTTCACTTCTTCATCGATTATTTTCGTGACATCTTGCTTGGTCTGGCCGACTGGCGGCGGGGTTGCTCCACCAGATAAAACTTCTTTTAACCATCGCTTAAATTCACATTCAGCGTAAAGCTCAGCGAGTTTTTGCTTGTCGGGTGAACCTAATGTCATAGCTTCATCTGGACAGTCGTGTTCGACATCCATCTTAATCGTGGCTAATTCGTATGATAACTGCAGTTGTTCTTTATTATCTTCCAACTTAGCGACCATGGTTTTAGAACCTCTAAAACCAAGACCAGCAACTTTATCTAAGTTTTGGTAGATATTTTCAATACTGCCTAATCCCTGTAATAAGGCTACCGCCGTTTTATCACCAACACCTGGTATACCAGGAATATTGTCAACTTTATCTCCCATCAATGCGAGGTAGTCGATAATGAGTTCGGGCGCGACGCCAAATTTTTCAACAACCGCATCAGGGGTCAATAGGGTATTTGTCATGGTATTAATTAACGTTACTTTATCGTTAACTAATTGCGCCATGTCTTTATCACCGGTACTTATTAAAACATCGTGTCCTAAGTCCGCTTGTTGCTGTGCAATGGTCCCAATGACATCATCGGCTTCTACGCCCGGTATTGAAACAAGAGGAATTCCCATTGCTCTGATTATTTTGTGCAACGGTTCTATTTGCGTTCTTAAGTCATCTGGCATCGGTGGACGATTGGCTTTGTACTCAGAATACATTTCGTTTCTGAATGTTGGTCCTTTAGCATCGAAGATCATGATCATGCGATCTGGCGAATATTGACGGATCAAACTCTTTAGCATGTTTACGACGCCATAGATTGCACCTGTGGATTCGCCTTTCGAATTTGTGAGATGAGGTGGCGCATGATATGCACGAAAAAGGTACGAAGAACCGTCGACTAGCACGAGTGGTTTATAGTCAGAAGTAGTCATGTGGATTGTTTCCATTAGGCGATGGATTATTTAGGGCATAAGGATGCCATAAACGTGGCAATCCCGCTATATGAATGATTTACAAAATATTGATCGGATATAAATAACGCGTTATGCCTGTGGATAACTTTGTTAATAACCATTTTTCCATAGCACACTACCCACTGCGATTTTAAGTCAATGGAATAGCTTATTTAAATTGTTTTTGAAATAAATATACGAGACTAGGCTCCGCTATATTATTATTTTTTTTATTATATGCGGCCAGAAACAAAACGGCTGGACGAATCAATCCCCGCTCGAGGGATGAATAATTTACACATAAAAAGATCATTGATCTAGATCTTTTTATATATTTTTTTTGATCGTCACTTAGATTCGTTATTCTTTTTACATTTTGTGGATTCCTGCTTTAATAATGGGACAAAAAGTAGAAATATTTTCAATATATAAATCAATAATATTGCAAGGGTTATTTCTATAGGTAGAATGTGCAGGATAATTATTGCTATCCCGCAAAATCATAGGTGATTCAAGATGAAAAAACTGCTTGTTATATTAGTGTCTATTTTGTTTGTAACATTTGCCCAAGCTGGCGAATCGACAAAAGACGAAATTGCTGAACGAATTAAACCAGTTGGTCAGCTTTATTTAGAAGGCGCTGAGCCTGCAGAAGCGGCTGATACAGGCCCAAAAACAGCGGAACAAGTTTACAACACATCTTGTACTGCTTGTCATGGTTCTGGCGTTATGGGTGCACCAAAAATGGGTGATGCTGGCGCTTGGGGTCCTCGCGTTGCACAAGGCTTAGAGGTATTAACAAAGCACGCACTTAACGGATTCAACGCAATGCCGCCTAAAGGTGGTTGTATGGCGTGTTCAGACGACGAAATTAAATCGGCGGTTGAATATATGGTAGACGGATCTAAGTAAGATCTTCGCCAAAAAAAAGCGAGCAATTGAGTGTCCTCACAATGCTCGCTTTTTTATTCACAATTTTTGTGCCGCTACTCATATTCGACTGCGGATAACACTTTCAGCTTTGTTTTAGCCTATGTTGCTATTTTTTTAACATCGCTCTCAAATTTGCAATATTCGCTTTATTTTTCTCTTTTCTGTGTTCTTCAGAAACCTGCTGCCCTGACTTTTCCCAGCGTAAATCTTTTTGATCAAGCTCATCCAAAAAGCGAGATGGTTCGGTTGTGATCGTTTCACCGTATTGACGACGCTCTTTAGCGTAAGTTAAAAACAGTTGAGTTTGTGCTCTGGTGATACCAACATAAGCTAATCGACGTTCTTCCTCTATGTTTTCTTCGTCAATGCTCGATTGGTGAGGCAACAATCCCTCTTCCATCCCAACCATAAACACATACGGAAATTCGAGCCCCTTAGACGCGTGCATTGTCATCAACTGGACTTGGTTATCAGCTTCGTCTTCTTCGTTACGCTCCATCATGTCTCGTAGAGTCAGTTTTGTAACCACCTCTGCTAAAGATAATGGTTCATGTTCATCATCACCGTCCAACATCTGATTTACCCAGCTATAAAGCTCGCTGACATTTTTCATACGCATCTCTGCGGCTTTCGGGCTGGCACTGGTTTCAAACAACCAGTCTTCGTAATGAATCCCTTTTAACATGTCTTTAACGGCTTCTTTAGGCTCGCTTCGCAATACCTGATCGCTTAGCTCCACAATCCAACGGGTAAAATACTGAATAGCGGATTTAGCCGGTCCGGATATCATTCCCATAAAAGCATTATCAAATGCCGCTTCAAATAAACTGATATGTTTGTCATTGGCTAAATGACCAAGTTTTTGCAATGTTACAGGACCAATTTGACGTCGTGGCGTATTGATAATCCGTAAAAATGCATTATCGTCATCTTGATTCACCAATAAGCGTAAATACGCCATGATGTCTTTAATCTCTGGTCGAGAGAAAAACGATGTACCGCCGCTAATTTTGTATGGAATACGGTTAGACATAAGCAATTTTTCAAAGATACGAGACTGATGATTGCCTCGATATAAAATCGCATAGTCACCATAATGGGTTTTATTGGTAAATCGGTGAGCTATGATCTCAGCGATAACTCGCTCAGCTTCATGTTCTTCATTTTTAGTTTGGATAACCCGAATTGGATCACCATATTCTGCATGCGCTTTGAGCTTTTTATCAAATACATGTGGGTTTTTATCAATTAGCACATTTGCAGCATGCAAAATACATCCAACCGACCGATAATTCATTTCAAGTTTAATTAGCCGCAATGCCGGAAAATCTTTGCTAAGTAAAACTAAATTTTGTGGTCTCGCACCTCGCCAGGAGTATATCGATTGGTCATCGTCACCGACCACCGTAAACCGAGCATTGTCGCCGACAAGTAGCTTAACTAATTCATATTGGCTGGTATTGGTATCTTGATATTCGTCCACCAGCAAATAACGTATTTTCTTTTGCCACCGCTCTCGTACCTCATCATAATTTTTAAATAATAACGTAGGGATCAAAATTAGATCGTCAAAATCCAACGCGTTGTAGGCACGCATTTGTGATTGATAACGATGGTAAAGTTCAGCGTAAAGGGCATTTTCAGAGTCTGTTGCTTCATCAAGCGCCTGCTGTGGCAAAATTAAGTCATTTTTCCATGACGAAATCCGATTGATCAGTTGGTAAATGCTTTCTTTATCTTCTTTTAGCTCAGGTTCGGTCAGTTCCTTTAACAACGAGAAGCAATCTTGGTCATCAAATAAGGAAAAATTGGATTTGTAACCCAGAGTTTTTATTTCTTTTTTTATGATATCTAGGCCAAGCGTATGAAAGGTTGATATTTTTAAACCTTTGATCCGTGAACGATCCATCGACTGCTTAATTCGCTCGCGCATTTCCCGCGCCGCTTTGTTAGTAAATGTTACCGCTGCAATTTGATTTGCGGGTAAGCCACAACGTTCAATTAGGTGAGAAATTTTATTAATAATAACTCGAGTTTTACCGGAACCTGCACCGGCTAGCACAAGACAAGGTCCATCAACAAACGTGACGGCAGCTTCTTGTTCGGGGTTTAAACGCATGGAAATATCCTTGAACTTTGGGAGCCGAATATTACCAATAATTTGCCTTAGTTGGTACTTATACCAATCTGTAAAATTAATTGCGGCCTTGGCACTAGCCTTTTTATTATGAACTTATACAATAGCCAACTTAATGATTAAGGACCCGACTATGTTAGACGCAAAAAAAATTGAGCAAATCGCTGAGCAGATCACCAATGTAATTCCACCAGGCGTAAAAACATTAGCCGATAATGTCGAAGAAAAGATTAAAACGGTATTGCAGGCAAAGCTGAGTCAGCTTGACGTCGTTAGCCGCGAAGAGTTTGATGTGCAAACTCAAGTATTGGCTCGAACGCGTCAAAAATTGGATTTACTTGAAAAAGAATTTGAACAAATTAAACAACAATTTGCTGATACTACGGCAGAGTAACCGTGAGTTAATTTTACGTCACGGCGCGGTTAATAAGAAAGTTAACTTAGACGTGACGTAGAGGACGGCCTAAATTACTCTCGATGCCAACACACCCTACCTTTTCCTTCAGATTTAGCGGCATACATAGCGTGATCTGCGTTTAGAATAACCATATCCAGTTGCTCTTTTGTTTCGGCACGGGCGACTCCAATACTTGCACCTATTGTGAGTTTTTGGTCTTCGAACACATAATCACGGCTGATTTCAGTGATAATTCGCTCACCTATGTTTTCGACCAATTCATCGCTGTCTACCAGTTCTAAGACCACAACAAATTCATCACCACCAATACGCGCAACTATGTCATAACCCCGCATTAACTTAGTCAGTCTATTGCTCACTTCAATCAACACGGCGTCGCCAGCTGCGTGACCATAATTGTCGTTGATGTGCTTAAAACCGTCCAAGTCGATAAATAACAAATAAATCGTAAACTTGCCCCGGGCCATTTTTGCCCCACACCGGGCTAAATATCCGTTTAAATACTGCCGGTTGGCTAAGTCAGTCAGATAATCGTGAGTTGCCTGATGCTCTAACTTATTACCCAACTCTTTATTTTTTATGATTTCCTGCTCTAGGTCTAAAACGTTTAACTCAAGCTCTTTTTGCAATTTTTTGCGTTCAGTCACTTCCATTTCGAGGTTTAACGTTTTTTGCTCTAGCGTTTCAGTTTTTATTTCAATCAAATTTTCAAGATTCGATTGGTACGCTTTCAGTGATTTGTTGGCGTAAAACAACTGCTCTTGATATGAAAAAACATTCAACGAATTTGAAATCACGTGGCTAATCATAACCAGCAACTCTATATCATGGTCCGAATACGTTATATCCGGGTCATAGGTTTGCAGAATTATCGCGCCTAATGAGTGTTCGTCTGCAACCAACGGAAAACTAAGCCATTGTTCTGGTATCTTAGACTCAACCTTAACTAAGGATTCAGCTTGAAGGTGCTCAATCATTTCTTTTGAATAGTTGCACACGATATTGCTTGTGAGCGCATAAAAAATTAGATTCGAATGAATATCATCGACTGTCAGGTGATCTAAGCTTTGTAGGTCGACTCTGTTTTCAGTATCCGCAACATAGGGAAATCGCAGATAACCGTCGTCACCTAACAGCACTACACAGAAATTTTCCGCATAAGTGATTTTCCGCAGAATAGCATGAACCCTTTCAAGAAGTTCTTTGGTGTTTTGGCATTTGGTAAGGCAGGCGACAATTTCACTGGTGTGTAAAATAAATTCGCGATCGTCTATGTGCATATCGCTATTACATTTTCCATAATTTAAATGCCTTTAATTAGGGCGCAGTATTTAGTTTAGTTCAGTATCTAATATAAATACAAAAGTCAGCTACTTTATCCAAGTCTAAATGTTTAACCCTATGATGAAAATAGCATTATGAAAAATAATAAATATTTTGAACCGCTAATACCACCAATAACGCAATAGAGAGTGATTTCCAAAATGCCATAGGGTTTCTTTCCAACAGGGGAGCTGCGTCTAAACGACTCAACATCTGGGAGTTAGGCGTTTTAATATCTTGTAAGAATTCAGACATCGCTTGATATCGATGCGTAATATTAGGTTGGGTTGCTTTTTGAAGCGCCAAATCAATCCAAACTGGAATGTCTTGTCGGTGTTTTTGAATACTACGGTATCGCCAAAAGTCCAAATTATTAACTTCATTCTTCTGTATAAATGGCTTTTTGTATGGCAACTCACCGGTCAACATTTCATAAACCATAATACCGAGTGAAAATATGTCTGAGCGATGAACTCCTTTTTGGCCTAACAAATACTCCGGAGCGATATAACCTACCGCACCGACCAGTTCATCATTGTTAAATGGCGATCGGATCTCCTCAAGCCCTGCAACTTGTACCGTGCCAAAGTCAATGATCTTAACTTTGTTATTGTCGTTTATGATGATGTTTTCAGGCTTGAGATCTCTATGTACCATACTGTGTCGCTGCAATACTCTAATTGCCGCCATAATCTCAGCAGTTATCTCTCGGACTAACGTTAAACTCGGTTGTGGATTGTCGTACATCCACTGCCGCAGTGTTTTGCCTTTTGCGTATTCACAAACATGGTATAAAAAAGGGCTACTGCTCTGCATCTCATTTCGAGGGTAAATTTTCATTACTCCACGACTGTTAATACGACTGCCTATCCACTGTTCCCGAATAAAGCCCTCTAAATAATTTAAGTCGTCACTGTAATTTTCAGTTGGGAACTTTAAAACAAACTCATTATCGGTTGGTAAATGTTTTGCTAAATAGACGTGGCTTCGAGTACCGCTATGCAGAACCTGCTCTATTAAAAAATCGTCTAACTTTGCCCCTTTAGACAATACAGGCGGTATTTTTAATGCCGTTAGTTCACGGGAGACTTCATGGATATCTTGCGTGGGTAATTGCTTAATTTCGGCAATAAAACAACTTAGATTGTCGACACTCCCTTGGTTTTTAGCTAGCAAGCACATGTCTTGTGCTATTTGTTCTAAAGATAGTGTTGTTGTTGCGAGTAACGATTTCATCTGCACACTTGATAACGACTCATGTACGCCATCTGTAGTGAACACAAAACGGTCTCCAAGCTGCAATTCATGTTGGCAGAAATCCACTTCTAAATGGCTGTCCATGCCAAGCGCTCGTGTGAGAAAACTGTTGTCTTTGGAGGTGAATTGGGAATGATCTTTTGTTAAAAGTTGGATAGCGCCGTCACGATACAAATACACACGGCTATCACCAATATGAAATATATTCGCTGTGTTTGACTTAAAAATCACGCCGCTGAATGTTGTCACTAGCTGGTTTTGACGGTAGTCAGCTTGTTTACCGTGATGAAATAACCAAGAGTTCAGGGATGATAGAACTCGAGCGACGGATTCTTTTACCGTCCAGGAGTCGGGCGTTGAATAATAATCACTGATAAAGGTTGTGACACTAAGCTGGCTCGCTTCTTTTGCGTTGTCACTGCAACTGACACCATCGGCGATACAGACAACACTTCCTTTGTTCTTTCGAGTCGACATCTCTGGTTGCTGAGCCGCAAACGCGTCTTGGTTTTCAGATTTAACTCCTTTGTCAGAAAACCCGCCAAAAGCAACATCAAGCGCTTGAGAAGTCGGCTTCTTAACATTTTCAACTGACACGTTTTTCCCCAATTAAAACGCGTTTCTCATATAATAAGAAACGCATTACTTAATTCAATTACATAGAGGTTAGTAAATATTTACTAACCAACCGAGATAAGTTCAACCGTACCATCTTCTTGTACTTCGGCAATGTGGCCCTGAGGCTCTTCCATTAATAATAAGGTGATTAAACCGACCAGTGCAGTACCGGCGATAACGAAGAAGAAAGTAGAGTAATCAACTAATGATAGTACAGTAAGATAAACCACTGCCCCTACGTTACCGTAAGCCCCTGTCATACCGGCAATCTGGCCAGTCATACGACGTTTAATCAATGGTACAGCGGCAAAGACCGCGCCCTCACCAGCCTGAACAAAAAACGAACATGCCATGGCAGCTATAACCGCAAGCGCTACGGGCCATGTGCTGTCGACAAGTCCCATAACAAAATAACCTACTGCTAATCCCGCAGTTAAAATAAGTAATACCGGTTTTCGACCAAAACGGTCAGACAACCAGCCTCCCCCAGGACGAGACATTAAATTCATAAAGGCATAAGCAGATGCGACCATTCCCGCCATCACTGGAGTCAATTCAAACGTTTCTGAGAAAAACAGCGGCAACATAGAGATCACGGCAAGCTCAGAACCAAAAGTAGCAAAGTAAAGTATATTTAATACCGCAACCTGCTTGAATTTATATCGATGAATTTCAGGCACTTCTTCTTTAAAAACTTGTTTATTCACTTTCCAAACTTTAGAACAATCAAATATATACAACGCAACAAGGCTTGCATATATGGCCATCTCTGCGAATTCTGAAATCATATTTACGCCATTTGGCGATAATTTCCAAGCAAGTAATGCCAGCGCAGCGTACATTGGGATCTTCATCACTAAAAGCAGAAAGAAATCACCAGTTGACGTGATTTCCATCGCGCCAACATTTTTAGGACGATAGTAAGTTGCCCCTTTTGGCGTATCGGTAACATTGCGATAAAAAATAACTGAATATAGCAAGCTCATGAGTCCGGTAATCCCCATGGCATAACGCCAGCCATCTTCTCCACCAAACATAACTGCTACGGTAGGTAAGGTGAACGCCGCGGCCGCTGAGCCAAAGTTGCCCCAACCGCCATAAATCCCTTCAGCAGTCCCTAATTCATTATGCGGGAACCATTCTGAAACCAAACGAATACCAACAACAAACCCGGCTCCAATCAGCCCCAATGCAAAACGAGCAATCGCCGCTTGAGTAAAGGTGTCAGCTAGCGCAAAAGCAAAACACGGAATAGAACAAACAGCTAATAATCCGGAGTAGACGATTCGAGGGCCAAATTTGTCGGTTAACATTCCTATGATGACTCGGGCTGGGATTGTAAATGCCACATTTAATATCAGTAACGTTTTAATTTCAGACGTTGTTAATCCAAGCGACTCTTTAACCGCTTGTAACAATGGAGCAAAGTTAAACCAGACAACAAATGTAATAAAAAACGCAATCCAACTTAAATGTAAGACTTTCATTTTGCCGTCAAAATTAAATAAATTAAATTTTGGAGATTCTTGAGTTGTTGCCATTATCATTTCCACCAATGATTTTTAACCAAAAAAAAGGCCACGGGCAAACATCAACTTTATTGACATTTTCCAGTGGCCTCTTCGCCTAATCTCTTAACGCCGACAACCTAGTTGGCGATAGAGTATTAATATGTAACTGTTCGTTTTAAAACTGTTATTGAAAAGGATTGTTTGCACCTTTAATGCCAATGAACTTTTATTCTATAAAAACAGTTAGTTAAAATAAATTAACCCATGAGTTTAGACTATTTACTTCATTGTTTGCACAGTTTTGATCCACAGACGCACAATCAACGAGCATCTAAGAATGTGTTGTTTGCCTCGCTCTCAACTGTTCAATTAGGACGTCTCAACTTGACAGACAAGTCAATAGTGTTCGGTATAACAAACCTTTAAACACATAACGAAATGTAATCCGATTTAATCAAATTTAATTGTTAATACCGAGCTCTGATCCATGTGTATTGGCAGTCCACATGCGTAAAAAAGCGCTGTTTTTTTTCGATTAGTGGCGAACGCTAAAAAACTCTAGTTTTATCGATTGACCTAGACGGTAATTGTCGACGACAGAGGGGCATCAAATGCAACGAAAAAGCGCAACCGCTGTTATATAAGTCTATGTTTTAAAAATAATTGGTACGTAATTAATGGGATACATTTTAAATTGATATTAGTTGCCTTAATGTTAGGAGTTGTCACAATTATTCGTTAAAATGCCGCACCAGCTTTCGACTGGATGGCGATGGCTGATTCGACACTTTTCAGCATTAACAATTTAAAATTGAAAAATAGGATTTCTAATGAAAAAACTGACTTTACTTCTCGCAACAGTTTTGGCTTCTAACGCATACGCTAACCAAGGTTCACTAGATGCAACAGTTGCATTCCAGGGTGATTATTCAGGTATCGCATTAAACTATGAAACCGCAGCACCAAATTACATTGAAAACACCAAAAATGGTTATTACGAAGGAACGTTAGTTTACCTATCTGGTGACGTTGGTGATACTTCATTTAGCCATACATTAATCGGTCTTTCTTATGGTATTGGCGACAAGCTAAATAACCAATTTAATTGGTTTGCGCAATTAGGTTTGGGTTACGTAAACAATAATGTAGATTTCTCTATCATGGGCAATTCCAGTTCTGTTTCAGACTCTGGTATAGAGCTTCTAGGTAAATTAGGGATCAGTTCTTCACTGAACGACAAAATCGACTACAAAGCTTACGTAGCACTTGAAGACGATACCGTATTAGGTATCAATGCAATTTATAAACATTCTGAGAAACTTAAATTTATTGCAAAAATCGAGACGTTCTCAGATAGCCGTCTTGCCTTCGGTGTAAATTACCAATTCTAATTCTTAATTTACATCTGTTGTGGCAAAAACATAAGATTCAAAATTGTTCCATGCTAGATTTAAACAAACAATGGAATTAAACAAAGAACAGAATCAAAAAGGGCAATAATTATATTATTGCCCTTTTTATTTACAGTTTGTACCGCGCTTTAAATTGATGCGCACCGATCCACTTGTAACCCTGTAACTTTATCGCCTCCCGGTTGTGGTTCGACTTCTTGATAATCAAAATAACCAAAGTCAGCAAAATTGTTCTGCCCTGATAAGTCTTGGCACGCAAGTCCATAAAACGCACCGGTAAAACAGGGGTGAAAATATTGCTCAGCATGCTCTACATAATCATCGGACAAAATAGTACCGTCCAATACCGGACCGACTTTCCTCCATTTAACCTTCCCTTCATCATCAATACCATAATAAAACTGCAGGTGTGCGCCAAAATATTCAGCTTTAAGATGTACTTTTTCAAGATCTGAAACGTCAATAGGTTTGGTCAGTGGCTCGCTAATTTCATTATTATCTGCGCTGATTATCGCTAAGTATTTTTTGCCACTGTACTGGCCAAAGTCATCGCCATAAATATGTAAATAATAGTGATGAGTGCTGTTGTAGTAACACGTAAGCCCAGCCATTTGTTGAAAATTTTCAGGGTTAAATTCAATACAAGTTGCAGCTGACGTACTATGTGCTTGGACTCGCCGGGCAATCATGCTTTGTTCAAAACAAGAGGCTAAAGAGTCTCGCCCGTATAATCGCAGAAACCCTGGTCGGTCGGTTTGATTAACCCAATCCGGAGTCATGGGCACACGTAGTGACTGAAAGTGAATGTCTATCTCATTTGAATCAAAATTTACTCTCATATTTGAGGGCGTAAATGCATGCTCAGATAGCTCTGGCGCTTCAACAAACGCCCTTGCCTCATGCCCTCCGCAGGCCAAATAAAGCCAGCCATCGTCGCGCCATTCAACCTTTTCAATGGCACTTTCACGACCGGTAATACAACGCCCTAACGTTGTTAAAGGGCGGCCAGTAAGAAACACTACATACCAGTCACCATTTTGGGTTTCGACCAAATCACCATGCCCGGTCTTTTGCAAATAGTTGTCTGGACTGTACTTAGCTGTAATAAGTGGATTTTCGGGATGAACCTCATATGGGCCAGTAATCGTTTTTGACCGGCACAAGGTAATGCAATGGTCATAACTCGTGCCACCTTCAGCGGTCATCAAATAATAGTAACCATTGCGTTTATATAAGTGTGGCGCTTCTGTGCGACCGTGTTCGGTACCGTCAAAAATGTAGTGAATTTTACCCACAAGTTGATTTTTCTTGGTATCAAATTCTTGCAAGATTATGCCGCCAAAAAACTTGCCGTTGCGGTGATCCACCAGCATATTAACGAAATACGAACGGCCATCGTCATCATGAAACAACGAAGCGTCGAACCCACTAGAACTGAGAAAACAAGGTTCAGACCACGGCCCATTAATATCTGTGGCGGTTACTAAATAGTTAGGTGTGTCTTTCCAATTACCATTGAAGTTTTTAACATTGCTATAAACCAGATAAAACACGCCATTATGGTGAGTCAAACAAGGCGCCCAAACGCCACAAGAGTCTGGTACACCGCGCATATCAAGTTGTGAGACTCGGTCAAGTGGCCGGTTAATAAGTTGCCAATTAACTAAGTCTCTAGAATGATGAATTTGGCAACCGGGGAACCATTCAAATGTAGACGTGACAATGTAATAGTCATCATCTACGCGGACAATGCTTGGGTCTGGATTAAACCCTTTTAAGATTGGGTTTGAGATTAGTTTCGTCATACTTGTCCCTACTTACCTTCAAACTGGCTCGTTTGGACCCAGCGTGTTTCGTCATTAATTTGCTCTAACCATCGCTGTTTTATTAATGCATTAGCCTGTACTCGGGTATCACCCCATTGGCCATTACTGCACCCGGGTTGTCCGGCAGCAATGCCAGGTTTACAGACCCACATGCCCTGCGTTTCCCAATGCGCATTAATATACGCAGCCGCTTTAATCACGTCGCGATTCTCGTCAATAAAGTCAAAGTAAGGCTTAAACCAACCTTGCCAAATCTCTTCAGCCGTAACGTCTTCGGGTAAGTTTTCGTGGATCACACTTTTAGTTAAGCCGCCAATTCGATAACCTTGAGGCGCTGACTCAGCAATCATCACGGGCTTGTTATGTGTCCGCGCAAAATCAACTAGCTTTTGCTGAGCAATTACTGGCGTAGTCCTAGGTTGGTAATTCCACTGTTTTAAATCTCGGTAGAAAACCGATAACCCAACCCAATCAACAACGTCATCGCCTGGGTACCAAGCGTCAAAATGATTTTCCCGAGTAATGTCATAAATATCAATGCCAAAGCTGTCAGACCACGCCGCTGTTTGCCAAAAGGTCGTTATATTCAATGCGTTTTGTTGCGCAATAACAGACGCTATTCTACGAAATGTTTTTTTGTAGTTATCTGGGGTATAGCAATTCCATGGACCGTCAAATTCGTAACCTATTCGTAAGTAAACTTTGCGCGGTGCCAACGACTTAAAGTGTTTAATCATGTGGCTTATTGTTTTGTCGTACTTACCCTCTACAATATTTTGCTCATGGGAATTTTGCGATTCGGCTTTATTACAATGATCAAAGGATAACCCCAATGCAAGTGATGCATGCGGGTCAACTAATGCGAGTGATTCATTAAAGTTGGTATCGCCCGCTAACCAGTTATCGGTTTTATGGACCCCCATCAATGTTTTTTCAGGATCAGCGGCTTTTAGTTGGGTGTACAACGTTAACCCCTCTATATTGTCTTCAGGAACATCTTTTATGTAATCCGCTATCGACTCACTGTCCTGACCAATAAACATTAAGGCTTTATCCGCGCTTGGCACAAATTGGTAGTCTTGTGGTGACTCTGAAGCACTGGATTGATGATTTGAATGACGCTCTGGACTACAAGCCAATAACATCGAAACCGCATAAACCACAGCAATCACGCTGCTTATTCGAAAAAGAACACCATTCATAAAACCACCTCACAATAATATTAGCTGCCACACTATGTTCTTAAAAACATCGATGCAATTGCGCTATCAATTAACGTAAATACGTTAACTAACTTAATAAAGCGCGACAGAGAAATGTACATAAAATTCGAGGTATATAGGGCCACACTAAAGGCAAGAAGCAAACGTGTTATCGACAGGTCATCAAGTTAGCCCAACCACTACAGTTGAGCTAACTCAAAAGTTTTAGCTTGATGATAGGCTCTTATCTAAAGCGACTTGGAGCGATGTTGGAACTTGAATTTTTGCTCTTCAATTAAATCCCCCGAACCATCACGCGGGGTTGTGAAAAAGTTAACATTTAACGTGTCGTTATTATTGTCTAACTGAATCGATGCAAATCCCCATATAAAACCTTTACCCCAAATGATGTCCATTTCTGGGTAAGCACGCTCTTGGAACGCAGCTAACGTTGAATGCTGCCCCCGCATTTTTGACGCAGCGCCACTTATAATCAAAGGTAGTTTTGGTCGTTTGGCATTTTGATACTTAGAACAGTCATCTGTTAATAACTCTAAATCATGCTCATGTCCTGCGATATAAGCGTCTGCGTATTCACATAAACTTGGTAACAGTAACTTTCGTAATACATGCCCTTCATCGTATTTTGACCCACCGTAAGACCACAAAATATGATGTCCGTAAACTATCTTCCATTTTGCTGTCGACTCTTTGAGTCCCTTCTCTAGCCAAGATAACTGTTCAACATCTTCATTATTTTTTGGCCCCTCGTGCACTTCTATGCCTTCTAGCTTGGCAACACCGAGTTCGAGGGCTTGGGCTAATGGCATTTCGCTGCCGTCGTCATTTAATGGCACTTCATAATACGTCTGACCGGCCAGTAACATATTTGTATCAAGTACAAAAAATTCGACTTCATTACCTGGCGTGCCTTGTGTATAACGATAATACCCTTTGTCACCCATGTGGAATTTATCTTGTTTTGCCATCCATTTTGTTTGTAACGCGACACCTTTACGCGACGACTTCCAGTCATGATTACCCAGTGATGAATACACTTTTAGATCAGGCACTTGTTCAAACAACGGCACTAATGGTTTTAGGATGAGATCATTCATTCGCTGTTGATCGTCTTTACCATCATTTGCGTCGGCACCATCTGGATAGATATTGTCGCCCAATTGAATGCCAAAATCACAACGATTGGTTTTACAATAATTAGCCATCGCTTTGCCCACAGGCAAGGCGCCACCCCGCTCAGTAGCAATATCAGTCCCTGGATAAATATAAATTGGGGCGTGATCAAAATCTGCTAAAGGGCGTTTTTCCTCCAACCAATCTTCGATTTCCGAGACGATAAATTGTTGTCGGTTTTTCGGGTTAGATATGTGTTTTTGTTTTGGATAATCAACATGATACCCGCCGTCACCAAACGCCAAAAAATGAATGTCTTGATCATTACTTTTTACCGCTTGGGTTGAAGAGGGAGCCGTCGTACTGTCAGTTGCACATCCATTTAGAAATAATCCAAATAGGGTTATCGATAAAATATGTTTCGCGGCTGCTATTGCGTTCTTTTTTGTATTCAATCGTGGTTTTGTAGTCATATTTCTTTTTGCTCTTTTTTGCTCTTTTTAATCAATAGTGCAACATCCCTGTTGCACTATGAGTCACTCAAAATCTATTAAAGGCCGTTATATGTAAAGCCTATTTCAAAAGAGCGGCCGTACTCTTCATACTGATAATTGTAGTTACGTGTACCGTGGTATAAGTAGTAAGATTCGTCCGTTAAATTAACCGCATTAAAATAAACGATACTATTGTCGTCGACATAATATTTGGCGCTGAACTCAAGCTGTTGATGTTCGTCTTCAAATACTCTGCGGTCAGCATCTTCAAATAAAAATGCTTCACTCTTATAACTTGCTGTTAAACGTGTACTAAACTTGTCTGTTTCATACGCCACTGATACATTTGCAATCGTATCTGATTGACTCGGTAAGTCGTCACTCGCATCGGTTAATGTGGTATTAGCTGACAACAACCAGCCTGAATCAAACCCTTTGGTATAGGCCAATTCTAAACCCGTTAATTTCGCACTTCCGCCATTGACTGACTGTACAACTTCGTCAAATCCAGACCAACTACCATTGTCTTGCACTTCTTGCTTAACAATAAAGTTGTCTATGTTTTTATGGAAAAGCCCAGCAGAGATAACCCCTAACTGACCTGGGTAGTACTCAACTGAAAAATCAAAGTTGCTTGCTTCATACGCTTCAAGATTCGGATTGCCCACTTCGGCAATTACTTCTGACTCGCCGTCTTCGGTTTCAACTTCAATTAACTGAAATGCCGCAGAATCACTAAAATTTGGACGACTAATGGTATTGGTATACGCAAATCGCATTAGCAAATTATCACTTAGGTCGTACCTAACATTTACGCTAGGTAAAAAGTGGTCATAGTCTTTTTCGACGTTCCAACCATTTACAATTAGCGTTTCCGTGTCTTCATCGTCATTCACATCTAAGCGAACAACATTTCCGTTTGTCGCAAATTGAGTAGATTCAAAACGCACCCCGGCGATTATCTGCCAATTTTGATAATTCATATCAAACATCGCGTATAAGGCGTTGATAGTTTCCTCTGACGTATAACTTTCGCCTTTACTGGCAACATTTGACTCGTTTTCATTAAGCTCAAGTACGCTGCGGTTTTGCGCCATGAATTGCTGTAACTCAGCTCGGCTTAATCCCGGTCCAAAGTCACCTAATCCCCATGAAGGCGTAGCTGTCTCAAAATCTGCGGCGGTAATATCATCAAAACCACCATCATATATAGATACTTTCATGTCGTTAGTTTTCTCACGACCACGATGTTTTAAACCAAATTGGGCCGTGCCGTTCATGTTTAGAAATGAAATTGGGTGACTCATATCAAATTTGAATGACAACTCTGAATCTTCGGCCTTATTGTCGTTCGCTTCAATTTCGTCCATTTCAAACGCCGACATATCAATGCCGCTATTTGGTGCTTGGAAGGTTGGAATTGGTCCTGAGGTTAAATAGCTTAAATCCAACTCTTCACCGGCAAAAGTAACGTCCATTCGGCTTGGTTCTTCTTCTGTCGAAACGGAATAACCAACATTGTATTCCAAGTGCCATGTATCTATTTGTTGCTCGCCGCCAAGTACAGTCGATAGGATAGTTTGAACTTCATAACGGTCTTTTGTATCCCGATCCATTTCAGCGTCAACCACAGACATCGAATTCGCCGTGTTGGAGTTGAGCTTACCATCGCTAAATTTGTATTCGTTGCGAAGTCTAAATTCATCATCTGAAAATTCGCTATACAAGGTTCTTAAATAAAACTGGCTTGTTGCGCTAGCGATAAAATCTAAATTTAGGGCAACGCCTAATCGCTCGCGGGTGATTTCGTAATATCTCTGCTCTATTTCTTCTGCGCCAAATACTTCAACATCGTCACCTGTAAGCGCGTCTTCAATTTCCATATCGTCTAACCAACCACCGTCAGTTTCGACATTATGAGAACCAAATTTGCGTTCCAACCAGCTTACCGCCGCAGCAACGCCAAGTTGCTGGCCTTTGTCTAAATGAATGATGTCGGTGAAACTTCCAGATAACTTCGGACTCACTTCTTCTGTTAAATCACTATAACGCGCCTGTGCTGTTACTGAGAACGTTCGGCCGTTACGGTCAAATGCGCTTAAACTTTTAACTTCAATAGAACCACCAATTGCATCGGCATCCATATCAGGAGTAACCGTTTTACTGACTTCTAAACCTTCAATCAGCTCGCTTGGGATAACGTCCATTGCCACACTTCGCACACCGGCTTCTGGTGCAGGAATGTTAGCGCCGTTAATGGTTACGTTGTTTAGATTAGGATCGATACCGCGGATCCCCACAAATCGGCCTTCCCCCTGGTCCCGTTGAATAAACATGCCCGGTAGTCGTTGCAATGCTTCCGCGGCATTTTGATCGGCAAATTGACCAATAGACTCTGATGAAACAACAGACTTAAGGTTCTTAGAGTTTTTTTGTCTGTTTAGAGCATCCATTTGGCTTGAACGCTGAGCGTAGGCAACAACTTCTTCAAGCTCATCGCTTTCACCAAGTGTAATAACTAAAGGTTTAGCGACTTGATTTTCGACAATGACAGTCTGCTTTACTGAATTAAAACCAATGTAGGTAATATCAAGAGTGTATATGCCATCTTCGACGCCAGATAACTTAAATGCGCCATTACGCTGTGTCACTGTTTTTAAGTTAAGTGATTTAATTTCGACTAACGCGCCTTCAAATTTTACGTTTTGATCCGCTGACATCAAAACCCCTGTAATGTCGGCTGCGACCGACTGACCCGCACAGATCAGAGCCGCACAGCTCAAAGAAATAGCGTGTTTTTTAAACTTCTTACGAAGAAAGTGAGTTGTCATTACTTTGCCTTTTATTGTTAGATTTTTCATTGCAGTCTTGCTGTTGTTTGTTATTAGTTGTTTGTTATTAGTTGTTTGTTATTAGTCATTTGCAGGGCGGCACTGTATTGATGAAAAATGACAGAAATATGATGGCAAAGATTTTTAACCCGTTGATGGACTCCTATTGTCACAAAAATATTCGTTTTCTCTGGTTAATGAGCGAAATTAACCCCGCTCGCGCCCTTGTTTAAAAGGCCATACAGCCAAATCAAAAATGTTTAGTCATATTTCTGCAAACTCCCTGAGCTAAAATGACCCTGTTTATAAAAACCGAGTTAATTAGACTTTGTAAAAACATAACTGGTTAGAAAAAATGAATTTCAATTTATTAGGACAACATCATCGGCTGATCATATTTACCTTCTGTATGATTATTTGCACCTTCGTTACCACCTTCAGTCTTGGCCAATTAAAAGACGTTGCCACTTACGACTTTGCTGATTTATTAGGTGAAGGTGGTATCGCAGCAGTCACGTTAATGTGGATCACGGTCATACTGATGAGCCGCCCTGCTGGACAGCTAACTAATTATTTAGTGGTGGGTTTGGTCTTTATGCACATTTCTGTGCTGGCGGATTTTCTCGATGAGTTTTTATTTTACCCTCCTGAGCAATTGTGGATCACCGCATACGAATCCGTTCCTGCGCCAATAGGCATGTTATTAACAACGTATGGCTTATATCAGTGGCATAAAGAACAAGTAAGCATTAACCAACAATTAAAAAAACGTGAACAAAGTTTTAGAGAACATCAATCAATAGACTTTATAACTGGGCTTTATAATGGCCAGTTTATGAAAGCTCAAATAGAGCGAATGATTGAACGAACCAGCGCAAAAAAAACCAATATTAACTCTCAATTGCTGATGTTAGATATCGACCAATTTGATGACTTTGTGCAATTTAACGGAGACCCAGCAGCTGACCGAGTATTGCGCGAATTGTCAGAGCTTTTTTTGATGAACCTGCGGCCAACCGACTTATTATGTCGTTATGCTGGCGATAGATTTATCGCACTGTTGCCCAATCTCACCTCGTCGCAACTCGGTTCTGTGATCCACCAGTTAGAACAAGCGATTGCAAGTTATTCGATTAAGCCAACGTCCTCGGTGGCTGCAACGTATTTGAGCTTTTCTTATAGTCATTGTTCAACCAAAGAATTTGAGTCTGCCCAAAGCGCATTTGAACTGCTAAATAACCGAATGGTTCAGCAGAAACATGACAGAACTAGGGTTGCCTAATCATGTTGGTAAGTTGGCCCACCGACAAAGTTTTGCACACCCATATTTGGGTTTCAACGCTAGTTGAATTGTCGATGAGTCGTGGGGCGACGATAGAGCAATTGTTAAAAGGAACTGGCATATTTGCTCAAGACCTGACACAGCTCAACCATAATGTTAGCGTTCAACAATTTCATGTCCTCATTAATAACTGTCAAAAATATACGCGGAGTCAGGATCTCAGTTTTATGTTGGGACGCCGACTGTTATCCGTAAACAACTCTGAATTTGCCACGTTACTACTCAATTGCCGAACCCTGACTGGGCTGTTTAGAATTTTAATACTCTATCAAGCAATGATATTTCCTCTGGCTTTTATCCATATAAGGCGTGCCGATAACAAACACTATATTTTACTAAACACGAGTTATAACGATGAAAACCAACAGTTTATTTATGAGGTATTTTGCTCACTCATCTACCATTGCTGTAAAACAATGAGCGCAGCACAACCTATTGTTCAGTTTCAATTTGAGCACAGTCGCCCGCGTAACATCTATCAATATGAAGAAAACCTAGGCCATCGCTTGCAGTTTAACGCTCACCATAATGCCATCGTATTTCAATCTGCCGAGCTAAACGTCCTTAACAAACAGGCCAGCAAACTCGCAAGACAGCGATTATTGGTCATTTGTCGCCAAACACAACAATGCGATTCAAATACCGGCATTAAACAATTTTTACATATGGCGATTAACCGTGGCCACATTGTTAATTTTGAACAAGCCGCAAAACGCTTAGATATGAGTCCCGCCACCTTAAAACGACGGTTAAGCACGGCGAAGTTACGTTTTCAACACATTCACGACAACGTAAATAAACAACAAGCTGTATTCGAACTTGTAATCTGCAACAATAATAACGAAACCGTCGCAAAACATTTAAATTATAGTGACGTAACTAACTTTCGACGCGCATTTAAACGTTGGACCGGTTACACCCCGAAGGAAATTAAAGGCACCTAGATAAGATCATTTGGGTTCTAGGCAACTCAAATGGGAATACGATTTTAGTGGGCTTTCAAAAACGGTAGCCCTCATAGTGCTAAATAAATCTAACTACGCGCCTTAGCCTTGTGCTTAATGACTTCATTAAAACTTAAGCTTAGCTAGATATAGTGTTACTTTACCTTTTAACGAGTTAACTCCTTTTAGTAAAAATGGCAGAGCAGTAAGGCCCTTAAATGATTGATTTAGCAAAATTTGACGCAATAATATTTGATATGGATGGCACTTTAGTTGATTCAATGGGATCACATTTAGAGGCTTGGCATAAAGTCTGTGACAAATTTGGATATGACTTTGATCTAGATTACATGCATGGATTAGGTGGCGTTCCGACTAAACAAACCGTGCATATTTTAAATGAAAAATTTGGCTTAAATCATGATTCACTTGTCGTCGCTAAATACAAACGTGACGTTTGGAACGCAATGGATCATTCTCCAACGCTTATAGCCTCCACTGCCGCAGTGTTCCATCACTATTTAGACTCGAAAAAAATCGCTGTAGGGACTGGTGCAGAACGCTCCCACGCTGAAGAACTTTTAGCAAAACATGGATTACTTGAACATTTAGGTGCACTGGTTACGGCTAACGATGTTACCAACGGTAAGCCACACCCAGAAACCTTTCTTACGGCAGCAAAGCTTATCGGTGTACCACCGGAAAAGTGTGTTGTATTTGAAGACACTATCATTGGTAAACAGGCTGCCATAGCTGCTGGCATGGCTTGTATATTAGTCGAAAACGGCAAAATAATGTAATCACCGAAAATACAATATTGCCGACTGCTAAGTAGCAATTATCGATTTAACTAATCGAGTGACAACGCTGCTAGAATTTATCTAATAGCGACTGTTGATAGTCTTCAACGGAAACTTTGAGATTGAGCGATTCGATTTTTTCCTGCAGTTCATTTGATTTTTTAGTTAGCGAATTTATGGTTATTGTATTGTCATCTAAGGTGTAAAGTTGCTCGCAGGCCTTGTAATAAAAGTTCATCACTGTGATGGCATCAACATTGTTCTCAGCAACCGCTGCGTCAATTTTTCTGCTTTTTCGGTAGATATAATTAATTTGTTGTTTAAGCTTCCAAACATAGTACACCTCTCGCATATACGCATGTTGATTAACTTTCTTGAGGGCCGTACCTATGAGCATCATAGCAACCGCTACACCCATTACATTTAGCCAAAAATGGCTGCCTTCTCGGTCGGTGAAAAAATAGATAGCCGATTGCGAAATAAGTAATGATAGGACGGCCAAACTCACAACGCAAATCGCGATGACGACATTAAGGTGTTTACGGTAAGTTTGTTTGTCTATCGTTAGCAGTTTCATTTGTTACACACTTTTTTGAAAGTTAATCTGGATAGGTAGGTAATGGCGGCATTGTACGCAAACCTTTGGGGTCACGTCTAATTGTAAAAGGCGTAAGGCGTCACATTCTTATAAGCTCTATGTTTAGAACCCTAGAAAACGAATAAAATCAGGCAACATGACAACGTGCTGATTAAAAATAGATTATTGTAAATACGCGAAAAACAAGTTTCTTGAATATGAGCTAAATATTTATTACTGTGCGCAATAATCGTTTTTCCCTGCTACTTTATCGACTCTTTTTAATCGACTCTAATAGGATAGGTTCCAAATGAAATTAATCTCCATGCGCATATTGCATCGTTATTTAGGCTTTTTTTTAGCGGGTATTATGACCATCTATGCACTCAGTGGGATTGTGCTAATTTATAGAGATACCCATGTCTTTAAAATATCGAGTGCTGTGGAACAATCACTTGCGACAAATCTTGACCAATCGGGATTAGGCCAGACCTTAAAAATTAAACGATTTAAAGCAGACTCTGAAGACGAGCAATTTATTTATTTCCAAGATGGGTCATATAATAAAACGACTGGCGACGTAAGCTACACCCGTTACCAACTGCCAGTTGTGTTAGATAAGTTGACTCACTTGCACAAAGCTACAACAAATTCACCGGTGTATTGGTTAAATATTTTCTTTGGTGCGTCGTTATTGTTTTTTTCGGTATCTTCATTTTGGATGTTTATCCCAAAAAGTAAGACATTTAAAACCGGTGTAAAATACAGTATTGCTGGGGCGGTACTGGCTGCTATCTTAGTCGCCATAAGCTAATGCTCTGATACGACAAAACTAACGGCAATAGTGTCGTTAGTTTTGACCCGCTAAATCCTCTAAATGGCTTATTTGTGCCATAACTCATTAATAAGCTCTCTGACAAATCCTAAAAGCTGCATCAAGAATATAAGTAAAAATGGCAGGGCTCCAATGATCGCCACACTTCTGTTTAACGACTCATTGTTTTGCACCAACAACACATAGGCGCACAACCCTAAAGCAAATGACCAACCGTATAGACTCCAAGATGGTCTTTCGCTTGCCCCACATAATTGTCGTATGACTAAAACCGCTGAATCAGCGGATGTGGCGACAAAAATGAGTAGCAATAGCAAACTTGCCCAAATAAGAACGAAACCTTGCCAACCGAGTTGCTCAAAAAACACAAATAGACCTTGGGTATAGTCCGTTTTTATCGCCTCTAAAATACCACTTTGATGACTAGCATCCCACGCGATTGCAGAGCCCGAAAAAACGCTAAACCACAAAATGGTCACCAACGTCGGTACCAACACAACGCCTAAAATATACTGCCATACCGGACGACCTTGGCTTATTTTTGCCAAAAACACACCGACAAAAGGCCCCCATGCTAACCACCAAAAATAGTAATTGTAGGTCCAACCATTCGCCCAATTAGGATCATTCAACTGACTAGAGAATTGCCAAGTGCCACTTGTGATCAACTGAATGTAATCCCACGTGCCACTAACAGCAGTATCAATAATGGGTTGAATTGGTACAAACATGAGCAACCACGCAATCAGAGAAAACGCGATAAACATGTTTAGTTTACTGAGGGTTTGGATCCCCTTTTTAAGTCCTAACTTGGCCGATAACGTGTATAAAATCACGATTAAACTGATGATGATAAAACCCGATAACAACGCCGAACTTATGCCAAGTTTTAGTTCTAATCCTTTGCGTAATAACAACGTCGAGTTTGCAATCGTGCCAACCACACCAAAAAATATAGCAAAAACCGCCACCAGCTTAACGCTAAAGGCTAGTCTGCCCTGCCAGCGATCATTAAATAGACCTTTGCTTGCACTTAAGACCGGTCCTGTAATGTCTCCAGACTTATCGCTATTGAGGCTAAGCCCTCCTAAAACCAGTCCAAATACGGCGTATAATGCCCATGCATGTGATCCCCAATTAACTAAGGTCAATGCCAATCCGCTAGACTGCGGGTTTGGATAAAGACTGTGTTTTAATGGTGAGGCAATGGTATGCAGTGCGGGTTCAGCAACGCCCCAAAATATCAATCCAGATCCCATACCGGCGGCAAATAACATCGACAACCAACCGAACAGACTAAATTCCACTCGGGCGTACTCGCCACCGATTTTGCGCCGACCAAGAGGACTGATGGCGATGGCGATAACCGTAAACAGCAAGATGTTAACGAGGATAAAAAAAGGAGATCCTAAATAACGCAGAAGTTCTGAGATTACCGGTTGCAGTTGGTCGGTTAGTAATTGAGGAAATAGGAATGCGACAACAGATAAGCTGACACAGACAAACAACGCAATTTGTTCTAGTTTTGTTGTTTTACTTTCAACCAACTTAATTGTCCACCAAGGTTAGTTTCGACTCAATAAATAGTCGGCAAAATAATTATTTTGGTCAGTAAACTTTTGGGTTATCTCAAAGTCGGTTTTAGCCAATATTCTAGAGAGAATGTCATCATTGTACTTACGTGAAATTTCTGTATGAATTTTTTCCCCTTCCTTGAAATGATACGTCTTTCCTGTAGCTTCAATTTCAACGGACTGTTTGCGGGCACTCAACAAATAGCTTTTAGCAATGCCTTCGTCTATACAATATTCAGGGGCGTGAACAAACTCATCAGGGTCAAAACTGGCGCCGAGTTCAGCATTCATTCGATGCAATAGATTAATGTTAAACTCGCTTGTTATGCCCTTTTTGTCATTATAAGCAGGCAATACAATATCCGCAGATTTAATCAGGTCGGTTCCTAACAATAGTTTGTCGCCTTTACTTAAATTCGCCCCAAGTTGATATAAAAAGTCGCTGGCAACTGCGTCTGTCATATTGCCAATATTCGAGCCAAGAAACAGCACAACTTTCGGGTGATGACTGTCTTTAATGGAGCCTAACATCTCAAAGTAATCCCCGTGTTTTGGAATAACCGAAACGTCTGGCAAGCTTTGTTCTAGTGATGTTTGGAGTTGATCTAACGAATTTTTGGAGATATCTACGGGCAGATAGTCAAACTGATAACCTTCCGTACTTAACGCTTCAAGTAATTTACTGGTTTTAGTTCCGTCACCAGCGCCGAGTTCAATTAACTCAAAATAGGTATTTTTATCCGCTTGAAATGACTCTATTAATGCGGCTGTTTGGGTGCTAAAAATCTCCATTTCACAACGGGTTAAGTAATACTCTGGCATGTTCATTATTTCAACAAAAAGTGCATCGCCATTCTTGTCATAAAAATATTTAGAAGGAAGGGTTTTCTCGGGTTTACTCAACCCAATGTCGACGCTCTTTGCAAATTGCTCAATCATATTGTGTTGTATCCTTAACAGTCCATTTTAGGTGGACCTATTTAACTAACCGCAGGCCAGAAAACTGCCATTGAAAATGCGGTGCAAAAAAGTTTCGATAAGTGGCGCGTGAATGATTTTCCGATGTCGCCACAGATGCACCGCGCAATACCATTTGGTTAATCATAAATTTACCGTTGTATTCACCAACCGCTCCGTCGCTAATGTTAAAGCCTGGGTATGGTAGGTAAGCCGATGAAGTCCACTCCCAGCGTTCTCCCCATTCAAATTGGGTTGAGGCCACTTCCCATTCAAACTCGGTCGGCAAACGCATCTTTTTCCAATGCGCGTATGCGTTCGCTTCGTAATAAGAAATGTGTGACAAAACAGCCTGCTTGTTAACTCGCTTTAATCCTGCCAACGTATAGTAATGCCATTCACCATCAATATTTTTCCAATAAAGTGGCGCAGTAATATTATGGCTATTTAACCAGCTCCAGCCATCATCCAACCAATAACTAAATGTGCGGTAACCGCCACTTTCAATAAACTCAATATAGTCGCCATTTGTTACCAATGATGAAGCGATGTCAAAATTTTGCAGGTACACTTTGTGGCGTCCACGTTCGTTGTCAAAACAAAAGTCGTCGCCAGCATAACCCACTTCATAAACGCCTTCTTTCACACTGAGCCAGTGTTTTTCCTCTGACGTCCCCGCATTGCAACTATCCACCAAATTAAAGTCAGGTTGGTATACAGGCGCAATTGGGTTTAACGAGAGAGTGTATTTTAGGTCGGTCAATAATAATTCTTGATGTTGCTGCTCGTGGTGAATACCTAGCGTGATAAGTGCTTTGACAGACTCGGAAACTTCTTTACTGAGTAAACGCTGGATTTGTTCATCCACATAATGTCGGTATTGATAAACCTGATCTACTGTTGGACGTGTCATCAACCCACGTTGAGCACGCACCGCTTTTTCTCCAACACTTTGATAATAACTATTAAACAAAAAACCAAAATGAGCGTCAAAAACCGCATAGCCGTCCAAAAATTTGGTTAGGATCATCTCTTCAAAAAACCACGTTGTGTGGGCCAAATGCCACTTAGGCGGGCTCGTAAAATCAACAGCCTGCGGAATGTAATCTTCGATGTTTAAAGGTGCACAAAGGGACTCGGTATATTTCCGTGTTTGTTGAAATAAAGCTAATAACATGCAGCTACACCTTAAATTCATTTAGCATTTTGGGCATTTTTCAACCGAGTAAAATACGTCAACCAGCTTTCATGCTCTCGACCTGCGGCGGTTAAATAGTCGCTAACGTTATCAGATTTACCTTCTCGGATCCCCTGATAAATACCTGCAATCACATTACCAATAAATTCGCCAAGTGCGGCAATGCGTTCCTTTTTGTATTCTTCTACGGACACAGCAGAATAGGTTAAATCGGTCCCAAACCCCATATTAAGGTATTCAGCGAGTTGATACTGGGTGATCACCTCACCGTGTAAATTGTAGGTTTGGCCATTATGCTTATCTTCCATTAGCATTTTGGCATAAGCATAAGCCAATTCCGCTCTTGAGGTATAACCGCACCGACCGTCACCGGCGCAATTAGATATCCGTCCCTCTTTTTTATAAGTTTCTATATATTCGATGTCAGGCTCGATATAAATGCCGTTTCGCCCAATAACCCATTGTAGTCCACTTTCACTGACATCTTTTTCCGTTTGGCGGTTACTTTGAACCACCGGCGAAAAACTGGTGTTTTGTTCCGCACCTTGAATACTGGTGTACACTATCTTTTTCACACCTGCGTTTCTTGCCGCCTGTATGACATTTTGATGCTGCCCAATTCGTTTATCGGGCGCATCCATACCAGATACCAGTAATAAGCTATCAACCGACTGCAATGACTGTTCTAATTGATACCTGTCATTATAATCGCCCGGACGTACTTCAATTCCCAAATGCTTCGCTTTTTCAGGTGTCCGAGCCAATGCAATCACATTACTTTGGGGGACCATATCAGCTAATGCTTTCACTATGTGTGAGCCTAATTGCCCACTTGCTGCTGTAATTGCTATTTTCAATTTAACGACCTCTGAATTAAAACGGTTCTAATTTGCAACCTGACTTCATTGTATAAGCCAAACGTTACGTTTATTTGTCCTCTTTTCTACCCACAAAAGTGTTTAGCAAAAAGATTGAAATACAAACCTCGACGTTAATTGGCCCCTTAGTTAAACGGACCAAGGCTAAATACCCCCGATACGAAATAAATAACTGCTAATCAGTCATGGCGAACAATGATTTTAGGGTCTATTGACGGATCGAGTCTAAGCTCGATTGGTCGATAAACGTGTATTTTTCCCTTTATTATGACGTCCTTACCAATCTCTATAATCGGTACGCGGGTTTCAAACTTAGATAAAATAAACCCGGTTTTTTCAATAATAATATCGCCATCGACCTTTGCTTCATCGGCCAAAACTACATCACCAGTGACGGTGATAATGTTGCCACCAATCACAGATTTGGTTGCAATTCTAATTTCACCATTTACGGTTTTTACATCTCCAGTTACTAAGACCTGCTTACCTGTAATTATATTTCCGTTGGTGGTTTCTAATGACAATGCACGGCTAAAATCACCAATGGCTATATTGCCATTTACAATCTCAACGGCTTTTACCTCAGCGTTTTGGCCAATACTAATATTGCCATTATAAGCACTTAAATCCCCTGCAATGTTATTATCCCTTACATCAATATTTCCCGCAGATGTATGGGAATCAGAGCCGTCTTGGGCAATTCTGTTCCCGATAACACAGCCAGTGAGTGTCATAAATAACGTCGATATCGTTAGATACATACCCATTATTTTAATGAGCTTAAGCTTATGATTTAATGTTGTTTTCATTTTTCTCGCTTATTTTCTCGCTTAGTTGTTTTATAAAAACCATGATAATCAGCTATTCTGTTTGAGTTATTGGTTTTATTCAAATGTTTATAAAGTTAGTCCCATCAACATAATAACGATTTGACGCCAAACGAGTCAGAGAAAAGCGACTGACGGTACACTCATGTTTAATGGTTCTAATAACAATCGGCATAAGCCATCATTTTAACGCCACAACAAAACCGTAAGTGCTAAGGATAGAAGATGAAAAATATCGCAATGTACCTGCTCGTACTGTGCAGCGTCGGGGCAAAGGCAAACACGTTTGAAGCCGACATCGTTTCAGCGCTGTTAGAGCGTACAACTCACAATGTGACTTATGATGGTGCGTATATATCTATCCCTTACCCAAATGGCGATGTACCTGACAATATTGGCGTATGCACCGATGTTGTTATTCGTGCATATCGCACTTTAGGTGTGGATTTACAAAAGCTTGTTCATGAGGATATGGTTGCCAATTTCAATTTGTATCCATCGAAACGAATTTGGGGACTGACACGGACCGACAAAAATATTGATCACCGACGTGTCCCTAACCTGCAACAGTTTTTCACTCGCCACGGAACAGTACTAAAGGTATCAAACGACAGTAAAGACTATAAAACAGGTGACATAGTCACTTGGGTATTACCGGGTAATTTACCCCATATTGGTATTGTTATTGACCGTATATCCGAGCAATCGGGCAACCCGTTGATTGTCCATAATATCGGCCGAGGTCCAAAAGTAGACGACATGTTATTTGACTATAAAATTACTGGACACTATCGCTATGTGCCAGCAAACTGATCCGCTAATTTGTGATAATGGACGCTACGTATGTGTAGCAACTTTGTAAATCACGGCTTCCTTTTTGGGCTCGTATGTATCTCGACGAAGTGGTTTCAACTTCACGGTCATTAAGCCCATTTGCTAACGATACAATTCCAGTTGTTTCATAGCTTGGCCAATTTCCTCAATCACATCTTTATATTTCTGCGACTGAATTGACTTGTATCTATCGTTAAACTCTTCGGCTGAAATACCTTCTGGCCGGTGGTTTATGTCTAATATAAACATATCTTCTGTATAAACATTGGCCAATTTGAGGCAGGCTGATTTTGTATCAGTCATTGGGTCAGTCAGAAACTCTGCAAACGTTAAGCCCGCTTTGTCAGCAACAATGTCTGCAAAGCTAAAGCCGGTGCCTCCTGCGTTACTATCAATTAACTCTTTTATTTCGCCAATACTAAATGCGGTTTGTGTGCCACTGTTTAATTGTAAAAAAGCGGAATAGAGAAAATGCAATGCAAGATCTTCGCGGTTTCTCAATGTGGCCGACATACCTCGGCCAATTTTTCCGGGTATTCCTACGAGTCGACCAAATTTAGGGTTACCGTAACGGATCACTAGTGCCCAAATTGCAGCTTGAACATGGCGGTTTCGAACATCAGTTGGGCTGTTACGTGTTTGCTCTTTAACATGTGAAAAGGCGCTTCTAATTGGCTCCATTAACGACTTTGAATCATAATTTTGTAACGATAAATGCTCAATATAATTAGTGACTAGAGCTTTATCTAAATTTGAAGTACCACTTACTAGGTTCTGGGCTTCATTAAAACTCGCCTGAAGTGCCGGTTTAATCATATTGGCGTCCAAGTTTTTCACAACTAACTTGTTTCGTTCAAAACTTAAATTGGTTATAAAATGCTGCCATAAGTCATAACTATGTTTGCCTACAAATTTGTTAAGGCCATACTTTATTATTGGTTTGAGGGAATCTCCAGGAAGTGTCACAGAACCTATTTTACAGGAGTCGATATCGGCTCCTTCATAACCGTTGGTCAACATACATATGACATTTACATAACGTTTAAAACCACGTTTTTCCAATTTGACTGTGGCAACTAAAGTTAATCCCAATGACGTTAATCGTGACTCGATATCAATATTAGGCACAGAATAGCTTGCGACATTTAACGCAGCTGTCAGTTCGTCATTCGATAACGAAAACTCTTGAACCGCTTGTTTCGACGCGATACTACGATGAAATTGTTTAGTGACATTCTGAGCAATTTTAGCGTCATCTGCAGTGACGGACTTAATCTCTGGCACTAATCGCTGCTTGTCTGTTGCCAAAAATGGCAAGCTCGCCATACCGACTAATAAAATTACGATAAAAATGCCAATCCACTTCACACTAACTTCCTTTTAAATTTTTATTAATAATAGCCATTAGGGCATCAACTCGTTCTTCGTAACTGTCAAATTTGTCATTTATATCGACTTTTTCTAAATATAACTTTGCCAAAGTCCAATTTTTTTCTGCTACATATAACTGCCCAAGTCGATAATACGTCAGCTCGTCAATATTTGAATCAACTAATTCTGACGCTCGCGGTATCAACTCTAAAAAAATCGCTATCGCTTTGCTGTTTTGCTCTAATTTCTGAAATGTTCGGCCATAGTTGTAATTAGCAATGATATTAACATTAATTAATCCGGCTTTACGCGAATGTTCCATGGCAACAAGGTATTGAGTTTGCGCTTTAACCAAGTCCCCAGTGAGGAGATATAAATTGCCTAAGTTAATCGCGACTTTAGCAATTATATTGGCATTTTTATGATCACTAAACTTTCGTTCCAACTGCTTTAAAAGCCTAATACCTTCAGTGTATTGGCCTAGATAAATATGCAAATTAGCATAATCGATTAACGTGTTTGGGTCGTCACCTGTTTTTAACAACGCTTGGAAAATTAATTGTGCTTTTGCTAAGTGAGCTTTACGTTCAGGGTCATCCTTTTGACCTATTTTTAACTTTGCCGAATAAATATGAATTTTAAGTTCTACCACTTTTGGCAGCCTAGATGCGTTGATCAGTTTGCCCATCTCTATGTCTAACTGTTGGTATTTACCTAAATAATAGAGTGAATCAAGTTGGTACATCTTAAGCTTATAAAACTCGATTTTACTTTTGGGTTGTTCCGCTAGTTTTTGCTCAACCAGTCTTAAACAATTGGAATAGTCATTAACACAGAACTCATCTAATTGCGCTTGGGCCAAACTAGGGGTTACGAAAAAAATGATTGGAATTATCTCCAACACCAATATTTTTAACCGTCTAATAAAAGTCATCTTATGTTGGCTAACCTTGTACTTCATGACTAAAACAGACCGTATCACCAACACTGATACAGCAATCATTTTCCAAAGATTTACTTTTGATTAATACGCCATTGTGTCCGAAATAGGCACCTTTATCGGCAATATTTTCCATCGAAAACAGCGTTTTCAACGGTTGCTTAGAATTGCTTATTTCACCGGAGTTCTGATCAATTGACGTCATTTTACAACGTTCGCAGGGTTTACATAAATGCAGAGTACCAGCCTCTCCCATTTGCATATACTTAAATTGATGTTCAACAAATGCTGTTGTTCCAGCAATAACAACATTTGCTCTAAATCGAGACATAGGAACAGCCGACTCTGACTGCGCCACCAATTTTGTATTGAGTTCATCTAAAGAAGCAGATGTAGCCACTAAAAACGGATAACCGTCGGCAAAATAAGTTTGATGAATATCACCGTTGGTGTGTTTATTACTGACAGCTCGTTGGCTTTCGGGATTTAATCTTACGAGTCGCAACGCCTGCCCACGAAACCGACCTAAAATAGAAGTTAACCACGATCCAATTTTATCGCCTTCATCTAGAACGACACATTCACTTTGCCAAACTTTTGCGTTAAATGAGGTCGCGTCAAGCTCATCTGAGCCCGCATAAAGCAAAGGTATGTGGCACTCTCCAAATTGGTCATGACTTAAGACCAAATGGCTGTCCGTCAACGTGGTAGAGATAGTTGCCATCGCAGGGATATTTCGCTGCGACATAAACAACCCGTCTTCATTCACTATCATCCAAAAGCGGTCCCACTTTAACCCTAGGGGCGTCACCACAGATTGGCTCAATGAAATGCCCTTTAAGGACTTCACGGGATAGATATTAATTTCTTCGATAGTACCAGTCTGACGAGCTAACAATTTAATAACCTCTGGATATGCCAAAACTTTAGTGCAGTCAACAAACTACAACTAACAGTTTTAATGTCTTTAAACATCTATTTATTAAAAGACTTTTTGGGCGCTAAACGCCTTTACAGTTTGAATGTGGCTAATTTTTTCTCAAATTTTTGAAATGAATCTGCACTGCCAAATTGAATATCATATTTGCCATGAAACATCATCGTTAACGTTACATCGTTTAGAGACAGATAACAGTTGTAGCCGTCAAAATCGGACCACGCCTCTAGTCCTTCATAGTGGAACTTATCTTCTTTTTTTTCACCATCCGACATAACTTTGTCGAAAATCATCAAACAACGTTTTAAATCAATACTATTTTTCATCGCAATTACTCAAATAGATAAAAATATACTAATCCACCATATAGATGCTGCTTAGATTTTACCAATGGAGAATCAACATATTTTGCGCCGCTAATATCGGCATATGCAAAAAAACTACTGACAATATGTCGCTTTAATTGCCAACGAACACCGCCGTTTACTCGAAAGCCCGCGAAGCCACCTGGGGCGACAAACGCATCTCGTTCATCTGTCATATATTCTGGACTCACACCATAAAATTCATTGGCATAATCCTCAGACACAAACTCATAACCTAACTTTAATCGCGTGTTAACTTTACCGCCAAAAAACGTTTGGCTTAACCCTTTTCGCATTAAGATTGAAGGACTAGACGTTAATTTCAAATTAGTGAATTTGATAGTTCTGGCTTGACGAATATTCATATCGAGAAAAATGGCATCGGGGCTTGAGTCATCGCCCACAAGGTAATATTTAAGACTTGGACCAAACTCAAAAATGGCATTAATGTCTGGCATGCCTTTCCGTGCTTCAGCATCATCACTGTCGACAGGAATCGCACCGGACAAACTGACAGACAACAACCATTTTTCGCTATCAAACAATCTCGCGACAATACCGCCTTGGCCAATTTTTAAATTTGGACTGCGATAGTTGATATACGGGATTGGTAAAATAGCAGAACGGGTTTCTTTAGCACCAATATAAACAGGTACATTGACCGCAGTTGCAACACCAACACCAAACGTCCAGCCGCTTGGTTGACTTTCTTTTGGCATATCTAGGTCGCAATCGAGTAACAATTCAATTTGGCAGCCACCAGCGTCATCGGCAAGTGCACTAAAAGAGAGTAAAAAAGACAGAATAATTAAGGCAAATAATTTCATTTGCTAAAAATAACCAAATGTTGTGCGCTAAACAACTGAAATTACCGTTGCTGACAAAAATAAACTAGTATTAACGGAGAAACCGAAGTTAAAATTCAGGCAGTACTTATTGTTCCTAATCTCAATGTCAATTTCGACCCTAATGGACTATAACTGATTACAATGAAACTCTTTTTTAGAATATGCACCCTAACAGTTAGCCTCTTTGCGCTTTGGCTGATTTACCAAAAAGACCTAGGCATATCCAATGGCATCATCAATTATGTTGCGGCATGGCCAAATGGCGACAAAGTAGGTCATTTTTTTCTGTTTGGTTTTTTATCTTTTTGCGCTGTTTTGGCTACTAACTTTAAAAAAGCGTCGAACAGCCGATATGTCCCGATATATTTAGCTAGCTTGGTCGTTTGCATCATTGTTATATTAGAAGAATGTAGCCACTTACTATTTAAAACCCGAACGTTTGAAATAGCTGATATTATGGCCAATATCTTAGGTATCATGACATTTAGTTATATTGCCTATGGCATCGACAGTGTTTATAAATTAAGTGTTATGGAACAACAGGCTGAGAGCAATCAATGAAATATTCGTATAGGCAAACACAACACAGGGAATATGTAGGCGATGACAAGGGTGATCTATATTTAAATCACTTAAAATATTTTGAATTTCATCATTATCCCGGAGAGAGGTTACATAGCTTTTGGGCTATCGCAATTGTACTTATATTACTTTTTAAAATTGATGATTTATTTTCTATAAATGTATTTTATGGTTTGCTGGGCATTTATGTAATGTACATTGCGATATTTACAAAATACTTATTGACCAAAAAAATATGCAGATATAAAGGCTATTTCCTTTACCCTAATGCTATGATCCGTTTTTTTAAAAAACGTAAAAAATCTACTAATTCAGTGATTTAAACCTCAACATACTTGGCGTTGCTAAAAAGTTTTTTCGCTCTTAAGGCTACTTCATCTACCGTCGATTTAGGTAACCACAAGTCAAACGCAATGCCACTTGCGGTGAATAATGTTACGCAACGAGCCGCACGTTGAATTTTAACAACATCTGACTTAACCAATGCTCGGCCATTTAGCTTGAAGATCCGAGCTAGGGGCAAGTCCCGACAAAAAACCGTTGGGCCAGCTTCAACTAATACCCTTTTAGCCCCATTGATTGTCGCCGAACGATTGAGTCCGATAAACAAAAACAACATGCCCCAAAGTCCAAAAAACACTGGATAATCAATCATTCCGTTTCGCTTCTTTGTTCATTTTGAATTGCCCACATTGTTGCGTAATGACCACCTAAGTTTAATAACTCATGGTGTGTTCCTTGTTCAACAATTTTTCCTTTTACCATAACCAAAATATTATCCGAATCTACGATGGTCGACAACCTATGTGCAACAACTAAAGACGAATGTCCTTTAGCTATCGACTTCAGAGCGGTCAAAATAGCTTGCTCAGAACCAGAATCAAGTGATGATGTTGCTTCATCAAAAACCAAAATCGGCGGCCGCTTCAAAATAGTACGAGCTATCGCTACACGTTGTTTTTCACCACCGGATAACTTAAGCCCTCGCTCACCGACCATGGTTTTTTCTTGGTCAGGTAAAGAAACGATAAAGGATTTGAGATGAGCTAATTCTATCGCGCGCCAAACATCTTCCTCTGAGGCTTGCGGGTCGCCGTATTTTATATTTTCGAAAATTGTATCGTTAAACAGCACAGTGTCTTGTGGCACCACACCAATATTTTTTCTCAACGAGTGCTGACTCACGCCGTCAATTGGTTGTTCATCTATTAGGATTTGACCACTGCTAACATCATAAAATCGAAACAGTAATTTTGCTAATGTAGACTTACCCGCCCCACTTTCACCAACAACTGCGACTTTTTGCCCAGGTAATATTGTGAAATTAATGCCGTCCAGGATTTGGCGTTTTTTATTATAATGAAACTTTACATCTTTGAATTCTATTTTTGCCGTGGTGACCACCAATTCGGTTGCAGCTATGCTGTCTTGCACTTTGGGCTGCTTTCGTAGCAAAGCGAACATATTTTCAATATTGGCCAAAGATCCTTTAATTTCGCGATAAACAAACCCCAAAAAGTTAAGCGGCATAAACAATTGCATCATAAAAGCATTAATCAGCACAAAGTCACCTAGTGTCATTTCCTTTGCAACTACGCCTTCTGCGGCTAGTACCAACATCGCCGTCATCGATATAGCAACAACTAATGCTTGTCCCGAATTTAAAGCAAATAACGTGAGCCGGTTTTTACGGCGCGCGGTTTCCCATTTGGCTAAATCTTCGTCGTAACGTGAAGCTTCATAATCTTCGTTATTAAAGTACTTCACGGTTTCGTAATTCAGTAAACTGTCTATAGCTCGCGAATTACTGCTCGAATCTGCTTTGTTGGCTTCACGCACATATTTGGTTCGCCACTCCGTCGCAACTGCGGTGTACGCAACATAAGCCACAATTGACAATAATGTTATCGCCGCAAACTCAATACCGTAGTTAGTGAAGAAGATAATGACGACAAACATAATTTCGAGCAAAATTGGAACGATATTAAACACCATAAAGCGCATCAGAAAACTGATACCAGTAGTTCCACGTTCCATGTCTCTAGACAAACCACCGGTTTGACGATTCAAATGAAAATCTAAATCTAACTCATGGAGGTGATTAAATAATTTCAACCCCACTCTTCGCATCGCACGCTCGGTTACTCGACCAAATAATGTATCGCGAATTTCGCCTAGTAAAACAGTAGAAAACCGAACCGCACCATAGGCAATCACTAACGCCAATGGCACACTGACTATTGCCACTAAACCGTCGTTCATTTTGTCTAAGTCATCAACCACATGTTTAAGAATAAACGGTAGGCCGACACTTGCGACTTTAGCCAAGACCAAACACCCTAAAGCCAAAAAGACACGGACCTTATGCTCAAGGATATAAGGAATTAATGCGGTTAGGGAGCGCCAGTTAAAGTCAACTGGATCATCGGGCATAGAACGGGAATGTCTCACAGTGCGCCTTTTCTTAAGGGGTGATTTGTTTAATATGGAGATAACGAACAGTTACTTCAATTATCCATTTGAGATCAGTTTATATCTGTTTGTAATTTAAACCAATTGAAACAATACTAATACCAGTATGCATAATTAAATATTTTATAGGCGTTAGAAAATAACACTATCGCGGTTGGTAGTATTTGTCCGTTTTAATCATGCAGACTATCTCAAACTTCATTCATATAATAATTAAAGATGTTATGCTCATGTAGCGTCACTATCGTTTTTTAATATTGTTTTACTAACCAAAAGAGTTGGCCCATGCGCTGTATTTTAATTTCCCTAATGCTTTGTCTTAGTTTCAGTTTTTCTAGTTTTGGGCAATCGTCAATCGCCTCTGATATCTTATCGATGCAAGAGCGCGCGCAATTTATTGATGACATGACAGAACAACGTGTTACTCAACTGCTACCAGCAATGATGACTAAATCCGGGTTAGATGCGTGGTTATTAATAAGCCGTGAATACAATGAAGATCCGGTGCTAAAGACGATGTTACCAGCAACCTGGATTTCAGCGCGACGAACCACTATTTTACTCTTTTTATTGACGCCAAACGGCACAGTAGACGCCTATGCGATTGCGCCTTATAAAGTGGGTTCGGTGTTTAAACAAGGTTGGAATAAAAAACGTCAATCCAGTCAGTGGGAAGCCCTTAGCGAACTGCTTGAGCGTTACCAGCCTAAAAATATTGGTTTAAACTACTCAACAAATTGGGCCCACGCCGATGGCTTAGTGTTAACGGATTATAAAACGTTAAAAACGAATCTTCCCGCCAAATGGCGTAACAAAATGGTGTCAGCAGAAGCCCTTGCGGTTTCTTGGTTGGAGCAACGAATCGCGCCCGAAGTCGCTATGTATAAAGACATAGTGCGTATTGCTCACGCGATCATTGCCGAAGGTTTTTCGAATCAAGTTATCACTCCTGGCGTAACTTCAACAACCGACTTGCAATGGTGGTTTAGAGAACGCGTTCGCGAACTGAAATTACAGGTCTGGTTTCACCCAAGTATCTCAGTGCAACGCAATGAACAACCAGCCTTTAATAGCGACACCGCATTTTCTGAAGGTCATGAACAAAATATCATTCAATATGGTGACTTATTACATATTGATTTTGGCATTACCTATTTAAGGCTTAATACCGACACGCAACAACATGCCTATGTTTTGAAACCTGGTGAAACCGCGGCACCTCAATATTTAACAGCCGCTTTTACCACCGGTAATAAACTACAAGACATTTTCACTGACTTATTTAAAGCGGGTAAAACCGGTAACCAAGTGTTAAAACAAGCCCGAAGCGCCGCAATAGAAGCCGGCTTAAAACCAACCATTTATACCCACCCGATTGGCTATCACGGCCATGCAGCAGGGACAACATTAGGTATGTGGGACGCACAAACTGGCGTGCCTGGCGATGGTGATTACCCATTACATCACAATACGGCTTATTCGATAGAACTAAACAATGCGGTTTTCATCGATGCGTGGAACAAAGAGATCCGCATTATGTTGGAAGAAGACGCGATGTTTGATGAGTCTGGCGTTTGGTACTTAGATGGCCGTCAAACGGAGCTGATTTTAATTGGCGAAACCCCTGCGAAATAAGGGTTTGTTGATCTACATTCGGTAATCAAACAATTACCTCCAAGCTTTTTGCCAACCTAGGTTGGCAATTTGTCAATCTCATGTGACAATAATCATCTAATTTTTGATAACCGTAGTTAAAAACCTTTGTCAAACCACGTCCCATTATTATCATCAAAGCATTTAACTTGCATTCGTCAAGATAGAGTTCTATTTGAAGATCTCAATTTTGAGCTTAGTGCTGGGGATATCATTCAGGTTGAAGGGCCAAATGGCGTGGGCAAAACGAGTTTATTAAAAATACTCGCGGGACTGTCTTTTGCCAACGAAGGCGACGTACTTTACCGTGGCAAAAACATCCAGCAACAAGCCGAAGAATACCGGCAGAACCTGCTTTACCTTGGCCACCAACCTGGTGTTAAGGGTGAGCTCACCGCGGAAGAAAACCTGGAGTTTAGCTTAGCTCTACATGGTCAAACCGTTGCTGATACAGAACAAACGCTTAGTGAAGTTGATTTAGCTGGGTTTGAAGATGTTTACGCGTCGCAGCTAAGCGCCGGCCAGCATAGACGTATTGCGCTTGGTCGCCTTTGGCAGTCGACCCAAAAAATATGGATTTTAGACGAACCGTTTACGGCTATCGATAAATCGGGCGTTAGCAAGTTAGAGAAGTTGTTTTTAAGTCATATCCAACAAGGCGGGGCGATTATTCTCACCACGCATCAAGATTTTAACTTAATTGCATCACATGTGACAAAGTTAACGTTGCAGTATCGGTTTGATTAGGGATGACAATGAATTCTAAACCTGCGATGTCGTATTTCACGGTATTGACATTCATCATCAAGCGCGAACTTACTTTGGCTTACCGCCATAAAGATGACGTATTAAACCCGATCCTCTTTTTTATTATCGTCGTCACATTATTTCCACTTGGTATTGGGCCGGCAACCAATACCTTAGCGACAATTGCACCTGGTGTCATTTGGGTCGCTGCATTACTCGCAACCTTATTGTCACTCGATAGAATATTTAAATCTGACTTTAACGACGGTTCATTAGAGCAAATGTTACTCAGCCCCCACCCCACATACATTATTGTTTTGGGAAAAGTGGCGGCTCATTGGCTTATCACTGGGTTGCCCTTAATTTTTATCGCGCCAGTTTTAGCCGTGTCTTTACATTTAGATGACAATGCATACAACGCAATGATGTTAACGCTATTATTGGGTACACCGGTATTGAGTTTTATTGGTGCAATCGGTGCTGCGCTGACGGTGCGCCTTAAAAATGGTGGCGTTATTCTTAGTTTGCTTGTTTTGCCGTTGTTTATTCCAGTATTAATATTTGCGACAAGTACCATAAATACTGCGGCAATGAATTTACCTTATCAAGGCCAACTTGCTATCATAGCAGCCTTATTAGTCGGCGCGGTTACCCTCGCCCCATTTGCAATTAGTTCAGCATTAAAAGTGAGTACAAATTAATGTGGAAGTGGTTACACCCTTACGCCAATCCTGAAACGAGTTATCATTTGGTTGGTAAACTTATCCCATGGTTCGCTGTAGTCTCAGGTGCTTTATTAACAATAGGGCTATTTTGGGGCTTGTTATTTGCGCCACCAGACTACCAACAAGGTGATAGTTTTAGAATTTTCTATCTGCATGTTCCTGCCGCCAGTCTGTCGATGGGGATCTACCTAGGGATGGCCATAGCCGCGTTTTGTGGATTAGTCTGGCAATTACGTTTGGCTGGCGCAGCTGTTGCCGCTATGGCACCTGTAGGGGCTGTATTTACCGCAATCGCACTGATAAGTGGCGCCGCCTGGGGGAAACCTATGTGGGGAACATGGTGGATTTGGGATGCCCGACTGACTTCAGAACTTATTCTATTATTTCTCTATCTCGGCGTTATGGCGTTAAATAGTGCATTTGACGATAAAATTGCCGCGGGCAAATCTGCAGGCATCTTGGCATTAGTTGGAGTCATCAACCTCCCGATTATTAAATATTCGGTAGAATGGTGGAATACACTTCACCAAGGTGCAACCGTCAGCAAATTAGGTAAACCCTCTATGACATTAGATATGTTTTACCCATTTGTATTTTGCTTTCTAGGTTTTGCATTTTTAAGTGCTGTGATTATTTGTATCCGCTTTCAATCACAAATATTGCAACACAATGTCACTCGCCCTTGGGTAAAAAAGCTCGTTACTGTTGAGGAGAACAAACATGCAGTTTGATAGTTTTTCAGCTTTTCTCGATATGGGTGGATATGGCTTTTTTGTTTGGTTATCTTATGGCTCAGCTTTTCTGTTATTTGCCATTTTGTTGTGGTCTAGTTTATCTGGCCATAAACACACAAAACAACAAATTATTAAAAAACTAAATCGCGACGAAAAATTACGTCAACGTGCGCAACAATCGTCTGCAGGAGTAGAACCGTAACATGAACCCTCGTCGTAAAAAAAGACTCGCTATAATATCGACCATTGTTCTCGGCCTTGGTGCTGTAACAGGCTTGGTATTGTACGCATTAAGTCAAAATATTGATTTGTTTTATACCCCATCTGAAATCCACTATGGTAAAAAAGAAACCGGTGTAAAACCAACCCTAGGTCAACGCCTTGATATCGGCGGAATAGTTATTCCAGGCAGTGTCATTCGAAATGCAGACACACTGGAAGTGAGCTTTGATTTAGGTGACATGAAAACGCCAACGGTCTTTACCGAACAAGATCCTAAAGTGACAGTGCAATACACAGGTATTCTTCCTGATCTATTTCGAGAAGGGCAAGGTATTGTTGCACAGGGCATGTTAACGGATGGGTTTATCATAAAAGCCACTGAAGTATTGGCTAAACATGATGAAGAATACATGCCAAAAGAAATTGCCGATAGTGCCAAGAAAAAACATAAAAACGTCGATTACGGCGGTAACTAATACAGAACAATAAATACCAATATAATTGATAACGACGTTCAGGTTGAGCGTCGTTAAATTTGCAAGGTAGCGTTAGAATACAATCAAAGAAACCAAAATTTTTATATGGACGTAAAATATGAGCAAACCCGATTTCAGCGATTATTCATTGGATGAACTATTAGACGCTCAATGCCACATTGATGCTGAAAAATTTCCAGACCGAGTCAAACAAATCCAAACAGCCATTGCCGCCATTTTGCGCCAGAAGACGGGGCAGCAAATCCTCCTCAGTGGTACACATTCACTATAATCGCAATGGGCATAACAATGTTGCTTTGGCACTTGCTCGAAATTGTTACTATGTTGTTTAGTGCTAAAAACCGGGCATTTCATGATTTTATTGCAGGCACCGTCGTTGTTCGCATTCAGCATTAATTATTGGTACCTTAGGTTTTGTGTTTGCACCGAAAAGGAAAGCTAAACAATGAAAGTTGACGATATTCGCGTATTTATTCCAAGTAAAGATTATCAAGTTTCCCAAACGTTTTACCAGGCGATGGGGTTCAAAATGGAGTTTGTTACTGACGACCTGTCGCTTTTCACCAATGGCGATTGCACCTTTTTCCTAACCCGCTTATATAACAAAGAATTTGCTACAAACTTAATGTTCCAACTTGCTGTTTTAGACATCGATGAGGCGTTTGAGACAATCTCAGCTTTGCAAAGTAACTGTTTAAAAGAGGGGATCGAACTAGACATTAAATACGAACCCATTAAAACAGAGCATTGGGGGAAGGTAGTCTATTTATGGGGGCCATCAGGTGAACTTTGGCACGTCACTCAATTTGCTTTATAATCTGGCTTACATTTGTCGATGATCGGGAAGATTAATTGCTTTAGAAAAATATCCATTCTTCATTTAGGCATATGAGTTTATGCGCGTAACTGGCGAACTAAAAAGAGGCTCAATTTTCTAATATTAAATACCGAAATATTCAAATTTCACCAACGTAATATTAATCCTTTAACATACAAGTTTTAAACTGAATTATTAGCCCTATTATCGGCAGGTAGTCGAAAAAAGTCTTTAATTCTAATATACTCGTTTACGATCGTTAAGTAGCAATACACTCGATTTTAACTCGTTCTTCAACACTCTAGGTTCACGTGAGACAAATCTCTAAACCAGATCATTGCCAGCGTGTTCAGACAAACAAGGACCTTAATAATGATTGATATTTTAGCGACCTTTATCATATTTTTTGCCGTCATTGACCCAATAGGAACCATACCGGTATTTATAGCAGTAACTGAAAAATATGATGCTAAAACCAAACGACGTATTGCCCTACTTGCAGCGGTTTGTTCCACCTGCATCCTGATATTTTTTGTCGTTCTTGGTGAACTCCTACTCAAAGCATTGGCAATACCACTACCCGCTTTTCAGATCTCCGGCGGCATCGTTCTATTTCTCTTTGCACTGAATATGATTTTTGGCGACAGTAAACCAGAAGAAGAGCTCAAACTTATAAAGAAAGATTACCGACAAACAGCCATCTTTCCAATTGCAGTGCCTTCAATCGCGAGCCCAGGTGCAATGTTAGCGGCAGTTCTACTTACTGAGAATTCGCTCTTTAGCATTTGGGAACAGGCGCAAACGGTAGTTGTAATGATTTCTGTAATCCTCTTAGTCTACATTATGATGCTACTTGCGGGTTGGATTAACAAAGTGATTGGTAGTAGCGGAGCAAGCGTTGTAAGTCGTGTTATGGGTCTCATTCTCTCGGCCGTAGCAACAACAAATATACTGGCTGGCTTTAACGAATTTTACAATATTACACCTATGTAACTTGGGTCCAATTACTTTAGTCGATAGCGCCATAGGAAAAAGTTAAGTCCAATGGCGCCACCAGTAAGTCTACAGTGCCTTTAATTGCAATATTTTCTGTCGATAATTCATTAAAGTTAGCCAACAGCTTGAATGGTATTTTTAAATCGAACTGGTAATAACAAAATACACAAATTTAATATTTAATTTATGTTTTATCGTTAGAAAAATCTCAAGTTGTATTAAAAATAAATCATATTGCGTTTGACATTGTCTCAACTAAAAAAACATCAATATAATGCCCACATCACAAAAAAAATACATTACTCATATAAAACAACATCTTGAGAAAAAACCTAGCAACGACAACTTCATAAATAGCTAATTTTTAAGCAAAAAATACCTTCAAAAACAGACCAATAATAAAACCAATTTGATAACCAAGGTGGCAGCCTTGGCCTTACCAAATTAAATTAAATTAAATTACCAATTTGAAGAATTGCCAAAAGCTGTTATAAAGATACAATATCGCCAACAATTCATTATCAATTCTTGCTTGTTAGCATTACGTAATTAAGAGGTTTAGCATGGGTAGCCGCAGGTTATTTTGGGAAATAGTAGAACAAATTGAACGTCGTATAGATGCGGGTGACTACCCTCCTGGAAGCCGACTGCCCCCAGAACGTGTCCTTGCTGAACAATTTGACGTTAGTCGTCCGACAATTAGAGAAGCAATAATCGCACTCGAAGTCCGAGGACGTGTTGAAGTTAAAACAAGCTCTGGTGTTTACGTTTTAGACTCGAACAAAAAGCAGCAACCAGAAATTGAAGTGAGTGCTTTCGAATTAACTCAGGCCCGAGCTTTAGTTGAAGGTGAAGCTGCTGCATTAGCTGCGACGACTATTACTGAAGAAGAACTCGACAAACTGGAAGAGACTTTACTCGCAATGGAAAGCGGTATAAACGCCGACCAAGCGGATAAAGAATTCCACCGTATCATTTCTAAAGCCACTCGAAACAAAGCTATTTTGATGGCTGTTGAAAAGTTTTGGTCGCTACGAGAGAGTCGTGAAAATATCATCCAAGCATATGCTGGTGTTTGTAGCTCAAGTGCAGAAGCGCGCATGAATGAACATAGAAATATTTTTAACGGTTTAAAAAACCGCAATGCAGAAAAAGCGCGAGCAGCAATGCATGAACATTTTAATCGACTCATTAATGCACTTTTTGAAGCTAGTGAAGCCCAAGCATTGGAAGAGATTAAACGTAAAAGTAGTGAAACTCGTGGATTGTACTCGCTCAATCACTTAGTTCAGTAACACTTTACCATATGACAATTACCCACCTCTAAGTTGTCATATGATTTAGTATTACACATAGATGCCCTAAGGCAGTCTCTTATACCTAAATCCCTGCTAAGAAATTAGCAGGGATTTTTTTGAACCATTTTCTTAATCCATGAGCAGGTCTCCAAGCGATTTGGCAAGTTACTCTCGTTTTATGGGTAATGAAAAATATAGTAACGCCCGTAAATGCTGAAGCAAGGATTAAGCTTTTCGCAACGAGCGCGACACAACATTACCTGCTACTTTCCTTGGAAAGTACCACTGATATCGTTTATCGCCATTGATCTATTCGAACGGAATTAAGCTTCATTAACCAAGGTTACCGACATCGTGGTTTGCTTGCACATAGTATCGTTTTGTTTGCCCTAGAAGTATCTGAAGTCGTTGGGCTTATTGAACAGTGGCGATGGACAAAGATACAAAACGCACCGACTGTGCGTCTGTTAAAGTGTAATGACAAGGATGGTTAAGTTACTAACCATCCTTGAAGATGAGGTGTTAGCCAAAGCCCTTGAGTCAAACTTGTGATCAAGAGACAGCGCTTAGGTTGTTTTTGATGCATAAATAAAACTACGCATCAGCATAATCAAAAACGTAATCAAAAACGCACAGCAACATTGATTAGGAAAATAACAATCCAGCATTAATGTCGACACAGTTACCCGTCATATAAGACGACTCGTCTGATGCCAAGAATGACACTAATTTAGCAACTTCTTCTGACGTACCTTCTCGTTTAAGTGCAGTTGCACCTGCTACGTTCGTACGGACTTCACTCTTAGTGAAGGTATCGTGAAATCCTGTACTAATCATTCCAGGACACACACCATTCACTCTAATGTCTGGGCCTAACTCTTTAGCTAAACCACGCGTAAATGTCATTACAGCGCCCTTAGATGTCGCATAGGCAACCGCTCCAGGTCCACCACCATCACGCCCTGCTTGTGAAGCAAATGTAACGATTGAACTACCAGCTTTCATATGAGGAACGCATGCTCTTGTCATCTTAAATAATGACGTTAGATTTACATTCATCACGTTATGCCAATGCTCATCTGTCATCTCGCTAATTTTGACGCGACCAACTAAGCCACCTGACACATGTACTAAGCAGTCAATGCCACCGAGTTGGTTTACTGCAGCATCTATCGTTTTATCTACATCGGCTTGAACGGTTAGATCAGCCTGAATAGCAACGGCTTTTTGCCCCAACGCTTCTATTTCAGCAACAGCTGAAAGCGCAGTTTCGCTACTCGAATGATAAGTTAATACAATATTTGCACCTTTTTTGGCTAAATCGATAGCACACGCACGACCAATATCACGGCCACCACCGGCTACAATTGCAACCTTTCCCTTCATAGACATATGATTCTCCAGAGGATCCAATAAATGAAATAGATGATTGCAACTAAGTAAATACAGGCCGCACTCCCGATTTAACTAAGTTGACCCGATCGAATGTAAACCACACAACAATGAATTGTCAACCAATTAATTGACCAATGGTTAACCATTTTGATTGATTCTTATCCAAAATTCCAATATCGAGCTGCTAAAAGCTTCGTTAGAAAATTTACCAAAGCAAATACAAAAGGACACCTCGCTGACCAATCAGTGCATGCCACTCCTTAAATCGGCGACATGACTTTTTAACCAAACAGGGGCATATGGTATTCCTCAATAAATTATTTCAGTTTTCTAATTTTTTATTTTATGCAGTTATTTCGGACATTTACGTCAAAAAGTAAACAACAGTTGTACCAAATAGATTAGTTGCTTAGAATTCAGTTAACCTTAGGTTAATCAGAGCACCACATGAGTTCAGTGTTATTTTGGCTTTTAGTCATCGTTGTTGTTTATTCTTTATATGTCGTCCGAAAGAAACAAAAAACAATACACGCGTTAAAAACCAAGCAACTTTCGTTAAATCATTCAGTCCGTCAATTGCAAAATCGCTATAAAGAGTTGGTCGCGTCGCTACCACAACAGTATGAATTGGAACTTGAAACAGAACACAAACGTCGATTGATTGCCGTGGGCAATAACTACTTTGTGTTTCAAGCGGTAAACTCGTTAAACTTAGAGCGTTTGTCTGACTTAGTCGATACATTTTCCAATGTATTTTCTCAGTTTGAAGATATCAATTGGTACCCTAAAGAGCAGCTTCCAGCCTTAATATCAAGGCTCTGTGAAGCCTTGCCTAGCGATACCCGTAGCTTCAATAGCCAGTTTTATCTCGAAAAGGCGCCAAGACTATTTTTTGATTTTTCTGAGGAAATTAACGAATTAATTATTAAAAATGAAGCACAGTCAGAAGAAGACACAATAGAATCTGAAGAAGATGAGCAAAGTAATACTTATCAGTATTCTTCTGAAACAGAACAAGACATGTCTAACAACTCCTAAATACAAAACAAGCCGACCAAAAGCGTGTCCGCCTATGGTTGTGAAAATACTGAACAAACATGGAATATCGGGATTTATTGAGCTAAAGTAGTTGATCCCTTTTGCCATATAAATAAAGGTAAATAAAATAATATGGTCCCTAAGCGATTTATTACTGCTCAAGAATTATTAGAAGATTCCTTTCGTCTTGCCCATCAAGTTTATGAATCTGGATTTAAACCTGACTTTATTATTGGGATCTGGCGTGGCGGAGCACCAATTGGCATCGCCGTTCAAGAATACTTCGATTTTAGAAAAGTCGAAACAGATCACATTGCGGTGCGCACATCTTCATATTACGGTATTGGCCAGCAATCCAAAGAAATTAAAGTTCATGGTTTACATTATTTGATTGAAAATGCGAATGCGGACAACTCGTTACTTATTGTCGATGATGTTTTCGACTCAGGACGAAGCATTGATGCGCTGATCACACAAATTAAAAGTTTATCACGACTTAATACACCAAAAGACATTCGAATAGCGTGTCCGTGGTTTAAGCCAAAAAACTGTCAGGTAGACATAGTTCCCGACTATTACGTTCAACAAAGTGATGAGTGGTTAGTGTTTCCACACGAGTTATCAGGGTTGACGGCTGAAGAGTTAGCGGAAGGTAAAACAGATCTAAAAAATATTATAGATCTGTTTAAATAAATTAAAAAAATACGGGGTTGATGCATTCAACCCCGTAATTAAATTCAATAAAAACACAATTAACGATTTTAACAAATAGCTGTAAATCACTAATCAACAAATGCAATTTTAGCAATAAATAATACCGTCAGAATCCAAACGCTTAGACTGACTTCATCTCTTTTGCCACACAATAGCTTAGTAAATGCATACGTTATAAACGCCAAACTTATCCCATGCGCAATAGAAAATGTTAGCGGTGTAAAAAGCAATACTACAGTCACCGGCGCAGCTTCCGTAATGTCACTCCAATCAACATTTTGCAAATTAAATAGCATTAATATCGCCACATAAAACAAAGCCCCCGAGGTCGCATATACTGGGATCATACCCGCCAAAGGGGCAAAGAAAATACTCAGTAAAAATAGCACACCAACGCAAACCGCAGTTAACCCAGTGCGACCTCCTTCGGACACTCCCGCTGCACTTTCTATATAACTTGTCGTTGTTGATGTACCTAACGCAGCCCCCGCTAACGTTGCGACAGAATCACTCGATAATGCTTTTCCAAGGCGAGGAATATTGCCATCTTCGTCAATTAATTTGGCTTTTTGCGTAACTGCAATCAATGTTCCTGACGTATCAAATAAATCAACAAACAAGAAAGCAAAAACAACACTTAACATAGATAGTTCCAACGCGGCGCTTAAATCCATTTGTAAAAATGTCGGGGCTAACGAAGGTGGCATCGACATGATACCAGCGTACTCAATATCACCAAATCCTATACCGATTAACGTCATGGCTAATATCGCAAATAATACCCCACCTTTAACACCTCTTGCAGTTAAAGCGGCAATCACAAAAAAGCCAATCACACTCATTAAAGGAGTGAATTCAGAAAGGTTACCTAGGCTAACAAATGTTGCTGGGTGAGCGACAATAATGCCCGAATTTTTAAGTGCTATTAACGCCAAAAATGAGCCAATCCCCGTTGCAATACCGAGTTTTAGTACTCTGGGGATCGCGTTAATGATCCATTCCCTAACCTTAAAAAGGCTCAATAAAAGGAAGATAATCCCCGATAGAAATACCGCACCTAAAGCGGCTTGCCATGTATGCCCCATACCAAGCACAACACCATAAGTGAAAAAAGCGTTTAACCCCATTCCAGGCGCAAGCGCGATGGGATAGTTCGCAACAAACCCCATAATAAAGCAACCAATCGCGGCCGCGATACAAGTAGCGACAAATACGGCCCCTTTATCCATCCCAGCCTCGGCTAAAATACTTGGATTTACAAAAATAATATAAGCCATAGTGACGAACGTCGTTAAACCCGCGACAATTTCGGTTTTCACGTTCGTATTATTGGCTTTTAAATGGAACAGTTTTTCCAACATATCTAAACCTTCTTCAATTTTTGAGCAATATTTTTAAAATAGCGCTATATTTTGTACCATGCACTGCGAAAGATTAATAGAATCAATCTTTTATTTTACCTAAAGAGAACAAGAACATGAAAACAATACTGCTAAGCCTTATGACCTTCATCTTATTTTCAGCGCCTAGTATGGCAAAAACAAAATGGTCTGACTTTAGTTTAAGCTATTTAAAAGGCAGTGATTACGAACTGGGTGACAATAAACGTGAAGTGATTTCGTTTGAATACGCAAACGGAAGTACTTGGGGTGATACCTTTATGTTTTTTGATCGGCTAATATCTGACAACGGCGATGTTGAAACCTACGGTGAATATAACTCACGATTTCATGTAAAAAAATTCAATGGTTTTATTAAAAACGTTTATGTTGCAGGCACTTTAGAAATGGGCCCCGGCAATAACTATTTATTTGGCGTTGGCACCGATCTAGATGTGCCCTACTTTAAGTTTGTCCAGCTAAATCTGTTTCACCGTAACAATGCCTTTGGTGGCAACAATTACCAGGCGACTTTCGTTTGGAGTGCTCCAATTGGACCTCTGACATATACCGGCTTTATCGACTACGCAACTGAATATGATTCTTATGAGGCGTCAATGAACTTTACCTCGCAGCTAGGTTACGATTTTGCACCAGCGTTAAATATGAAAAACAAATTTATCGTCGGCATAGAGTACGTTTATTGGGACAACAAATTTGGCATCGACTCCATCGACGAACGCAATGCAAACCTATTAATCAAATATCACTTTTAATAAATTCAAAATCCTTACTGCATCTAAACCTGTGGTGATTATTACGGGGCAGTTGTGGTAAATATGAAATAGTAAGCTCATTTAAAAAGTACGGCCACATTTATCAAAAAATAGAGCCGTGCATTATTTACCGAATTTATTTATATCTCTTAGAAATTATTCCCAAAAATCTGTTAACTTGCTCGTAACTAATTAACATCACCTGGCGACGTTGTTTATTGCCAAGGTGTGACTCAAGGTTTGACACTTAAAAATGAATTCAAATGGAAAGAATGGCGCTATATTAGCCGTTATGGCTTATTCTATGTGGGGCTTAGCACCGGTATTTTTCAAACTGTTAGACCACATTTCGCCGCTTGAAATATTGCTACACCGCATTCTATGGTCCGTGGTTGTTTTGGCTATTATAATTTCAGTTAAAAATAACTGGCGAGCTGTTATCGCTGTGTTTAAAGACAAAAAAAATATCCTACTGTTAATGTTAAGTAGTTGCTTTTTAGCGTTAAATTGGTGGTTGTTTATCTGGGCCATAAATTCTGGGCGCATTTTAGACGCAAGTCTAGGCTATTACATTAACCCGATATTAAACGTCGCATTGGGCATGGTGTTTTTGTCTGAACGCCTAAGCCGCCTTCAATATCTGGCAGTGGCATTCGCTTTTACCGGCGTCTTAATTCAAGTTGTGACTTATGGTTCTTTTCCAATTGTCGCGTTTGGTCTTGCCTCGTCATTTGCAATGTATGGCCTTATTCGAAAAACCATCAAAGTTGACGCGGTGACCGGCATTTTTTGGGAATCCGCACTGTTAATTGTACCGGCCATTATCTATTGGCTAGTTTCAGAGCCTACAGTGACGACAAATATGTTTAACAACCCACTTAATTTAAATCTGTTATTTATAGCGACTGGGCTTGTAACAACAGCACCATTACTCTGTTTTGTCGGCGCTGCACGTCGTTTAAACTATTCCACTATGGGATTTTTCCAATACATTGGACCAAGCATCATGTTCCTTTTTGCCATATTTGTTTATCAGGAAAATATGAGTGACGCTAAATGGCAGACATTTGCATTTATCTGGACAGCGTTAATTTTCTATTCTTACTCAAGTTACCGAACATACTCAAATAACAGGATAAAAACTCACTAGTTGCTTAGCCTAGTCATCTGCATGACCAACAAGTATCTGCTGTGTTAAATATTACTTAGATTATTGCAGACATAAAAAAACCTCGATTAACGAGGTTTTTTTTACGATTCAACACATAATACTAATCCGCTAACAAGCGATTTAAATTTGTGGGCCCGCTGCCACTAACGCTTTGCCTTCGTCATTATCAGTAAACTGAACAAAGTTTTTCACAAACTTAGCGGCTAAGTCATCTGCCTTAACTTGCCATTCATCCGCTTTTGGATATGTATCTCGCGGATCCAAAATACCAGAGTTCACGCCAGGTAATTCAGTAGGAACTTCTAAGTTAAAGATAGGTACAAATTTAGTTGGAGCAGCTTCAATTGACCCATCTAAAATTGAATCGATAATCGCACGTGTATCTTTAATCGAAATACGTTTACCTGAACCATTCCATCCAGTATTGACCAAGTAAGCTTCAGCACCCGCGGCATTCATACGCTCAACCAAAACCTCAGCATACTGAGTAGGGTGTAAGGTCAAAAACGCTTTACCAAAACATGATGAGAAGGTTGGAACAGGTTCCGTGATACCACGTTCAGTACCAGCTAACTTAGCAGTAAATCCAGAAAGGAAATGATACTTCGTTTGTTCTTTAGTTAACTTAGAAACCGGAGGCAATACACCAAAGGCATCCGCCGTTAAAAAGATAACTTTTTGCGCATGACCAGCTTTAGAAACCGGCTTAACGATATTTTCGATATGGTATATAGGGTACGAAACTCGAGTATTTTGAGTTACAGAGCCATCAGAAAAATCAATTTTACCATTATCATCTACTGTGACATTTTCAAGTAACGCATCACGGCAAATTGCATTATAAATATCGGGTTCGCTTTCTTTATCTAAGTCGATAGTTTTGGCATAACAACCACCTTCAAAGTTAAAGACACCGTCTTCATCCCAACCGTGTTCGTCATCACCAATGAGTTGGCGTTTAGGATCGGTTGATAAGGTTGTTTTACCCGTACCAGATAGTCCGAAGAAAATAGCAACATCGCCTTCTTCCCCAACGTTAGCAGAACAGTGCATTGAAGCCATACCTTTTAGCGGTAAATAGTAGTTCATCATTGCGAACAACCCTTTCTTCATTTCACCGCCGTACCAAGTACCGCCAATTATTTGCATTTTTTCTGAAAGGTTGAATACCGTAAAGACTTCAGAATTTAATCCGTGTTTTTGCCAATCTGCATTGCCTGTTTTAGAACCGTTCATTACAACAAAATCCGGCTCGCCGAAATTTTCGAGTTCTTCGTCAGTTGGGCGAATAAACATGTTTTTAACAAAGTGAGCTTGCCAAGCAACTTCCACTATAAAACGTACTTTAAGTCGTACTTTTTCATTTGCACCACAAAAAGTATCAACAACATACAGTCGGTTACCAGATAGCTGATCTGTGACACATTTTTTTAAGTCTTGCCAAACGTCATTTGAAATAGGCTTATTATCGTTTGGAGCAGACTTAGAGTTCCACCATACTGTGTCGCGAGTGACATCATCTTCGACGATATATTTATCTTTTGGCGAACGACCTGTAAATACACCCGTACTTACATTAACGGCACCTAATTCGGTAACCACGCCTTTCTCAAATCCTTCTAGCTCAGGGTTTGTTTCATCTGCGAATAATCTATCGTAAGAAGGATTATGGATAACTTCTGAAACGTTTGTTATGCCGTACTGCGATAAGTCGATATTTATAGCCATTATATTCACCTGAACACTTTAGATTTAACAATTTGGTTTTTAACTCGCATTCTCACGTTTCGAGTTGTTGCGAAAAAATACATTGCCCAAAAGTACGCTTCGTTTACTCCAGTTTCGTAATCAACCTGGAAAGCTGCGCTTAAAAACTTACGTGTTTTTATTGAACGAAAACAAGTCTATCGTAATTCCTGAAAGTTTTGTAGCCCATACTGAAAGTTTTCTTTAGAACTTTCAGTTTTGTTTGGGTAATTATGAGGCATAAGCGGAAAACGCATCAGAGCGGTTATTTTAAAAAATAGAACAGAGATTTATTTGTATATATTTCATATAGATAAACAAAAACCGGAGCATGGGAGCTCCGGTTTTTATATTGTGACTGGATATTTATTCACCGACAAAAAAATGAATATAATATCGAATTAGGTTCGTATTGGCAGAGAAACTGTCGCGGCCAACCCAGGATTTACATTATGTAGCTTAACCTTTCCATCATGCATATCGACAATTTTTTTGATAATAGCCAACCCTAATCCACTGCCTTCGCCACCTCGAGCTAGGTCGCCTTGAGTAAATGGTTCGAACAAACGCTCTAGATCATTTTCATCTATACCAGGGCCTGTATCGCTTACTCGAAAATGCACTTTACGATTTTGTTGGTCGTAATGACTGCAAATAGTTATGTCACCCTCGGAGTATCGGATGGCGTTTTCAATCAAATTTGCAATTACCCTTTTTAAGGCAATCGGTCGTACTTTCACTTGTGGTAATTCAGGGTCAAATACAAGATTAAAGTTACGACCTCTATTATTATTTTCAGAATCGGCCACATCTTGTAGTAACTGGTTTATATCTACCGCTTCTAATTCTTCCAATTTGTGATGTCGGATAAATTCCATGAACTGATCAATAATCGCATTCATATCTTCGATGTCATTGACGATCCCGTCTTTTAAAAATTCATCCGTGCCGCTCATCATTTCAGTCGCTAATCGAATACGGGTTAGCGGCGTTCTTAAATCATGTGATACACCGGCCATCAGTAAGTTACGGTCTTTCTCCAGTTGTTGGATACCCGCCGACATTTGATTAAACGCCTGAGTTACCGCAATAATTTCTTCTGAACCGCGCTCACGTAGGGTTTCTGGAAACTCTCCTTTCCCCACTTCGATTGCCGCATTTTGCAGTGCTTTTAACGGCCGATTAAGCTGCCTCGCAAAGACCCAACCACCAGCCACACTCAACACACCTATTGCCACTAAATAGATAACCAAAGGTGAAAAACTCTTTTGTTGAAAACCATCAAGCGGAATTTTAACCCAGTAGTTTGGCGCTTGAGGTGGTTTTACCCAAAAGAAACTCAGTTCGCCGTGAGATATACGTACTTCCGCTTCACCACCCAATTTCTTAGACATCTGTTCCGAAAAATAAGGGTAATGTGCCGCTTCATCTAATCCATTCCAACGTGCATCTTCCTCCTTCATGACCTGAATTTTGGTCGCCTGGATAAAGTCTTTAGACAGCTGAGTTGGCACACGATAGCCATTTTCTTCGCCTAAAAATAACACTTTCACCTGACTCGCCATCAGATTATTGATCTGTTGGTAAGCCGGTTCGAACAAATAAAATACAACGCTAAGATAGGAAACAATTTGATTGATCAACAACAGCGAACCAATTAAAAATACTGTTTGCCCAAACGCACTACGTGGTAACACCTTCATATGCACACCTAAAGAACAACGTTAATAAAACAATTAACCTTTACCATCTGGGATAAATACATAACCAATTCCCCAGACCGTTTGTATATAACGCGGTTTAGTGTGATCTTCTTCAATCATTTTACGTAATCGACTCACCTGCACGTCGATACTTCGCTCAAGTGCAGAATAATCTCTGCCACGTGCCATGTTCATCAGCTTGTCCCGTGACAATGGCTCTCTTGCGTGGCTAATTAAAGCTTTTAAAACAGCAAACTCGCCACTCGTTAACGGCATTACTTCATCACCGTGATGCATTTCACGGGTCGCTAAGTTTAATTTAAAATCACCAAATTCAACTTCTTCCTCCTCAAGCGTTGGTGCGCCCGGTAGCTCTTTTGTTTTACGACGCAAAATTGCTTTAATACGGGCCAATAGCTCTCGGGGATTAAACGGTTTGGGTAAGTAGTCGTCAGCGCCTAATTCAAGACCGATTATTCTGTCTACTTCATCACCTTTAGCCGTTAGCATAACAATTGGAATTTCGTTGCCTATTTGACGCAATCGGCGACAGATAGACAAACCATCTTCACCAGGTAACATTAAATCGAGTACCAACAGGTGAAAGTTTTCGCGTTCGAGTAATCGGTCCATTTGATCCGAGTTACCTGCACTGCGAACGATATAACCCTGTTCCGTCAAATAACGCTCTAACAAACTGCGTAAACGCATGTCGTCATCTACAACCAAAATTTTCGTGGTTTCTTGTTCCATTTTTAGGTTCCAAATTTGCCTGTCTGTTTACACTCAATTGTTGAGTGTGTTGATCTTTGGTGTCAATTTTCAATTTAGCCCATAGGGTAAATTGGCTAAACGGCCAGTTGAAAGTACATGGGGTTCGGCTAATGTTTACAACAAAGATCAAAACACTATAAAGAATATAAGGCATTTTTTAGGTGGAAGACAGTAAAGGGATGTTACAAAGTTTGTCTTCGTAAATTTTCCAAGTGATTCGGTCACTTTTTGAATCACCCCAAGCATTCAAACCACACGACCATTTAGTTTCGCATTGCTAAATTATATCAACCTGAAAATTGGTGCGCCCCGCGCAGCGCAATATATTTGCTTAAAAAGAGGGATCACCATTGATTTCTTTTTGCAGTCACGACATATTGTGCAGCCAAACATTAAACGAACTTATGCGAGCAAATGAAGACAAATCTAGTCACCCGTGAAGGTTATTTAAAGCTACAAGCTGAACTTGACCATTTATGGCGCACAGAACGACCAGAAGTTACCAGAAAGGTCGCCTGGGCTGCGAGCTTAGGTGACCGCTCCGAGAACGCCGATTATAAAGAAAACAAAAGACTTCTGAGACAAATCGACCGTCGTATAAGGTATTTGCGCAAATGCCTCGAAGAGCTAAAGGTTATCGATTATTCGCCAGAACAAGAAGGCAAAGCCTTTTTTGGGGCATTGGTTCAAATCGAAAACGAACAACAAGAAACCCTTACTTTTCGTATTGTCGGCCCCGATGAAATTTACGGTCGAATGGACTACATTTCCATCGACTCGCCAATGGCAAAGGCAATCTTAAAATGCGAAGTAGATGATGAGTTTTTTGTGCAAACCCCAAGCGGAAAAAAAACCTGGTTTGTTAACTCTATTAGCTACCCCGCAAAACCTAAATAAATGCTTTTCGCACTAAATTTTTAGTTACCGTTTAAAAAGAGCAAATGAACCACCATAAAAGGAGATCATTTTGCTGAATTCAAACCTTGGAAGTGAACTATGTCAGCCAATCAAATAATTCAAATCATCGCAAGCGAGTTAACTGCGCGCCCTGAGCAAGTTTTAGCGGCAGTTAAACTGTTAGACGAAGGTTCTACTGTGCCATTTATCGCACGTTACCGTAAAGAAGCCACAGGCGGCTTAGACGATACCCAATTAAGAAACCTAGATACCCGACTTAGCTATCTGCGAGAACTCGAAGAACGCCGCGCTGTCATTTTAAAGTCGATTACCGAGCAAGATAAATTATCACCGGAGTTGGAAAAAGCCTTATTAAGTGCAGACAACAAGACCCGACTTGAAGATTTATATTTACCCTATAAACCTAAACGCCGTACTAAAGGTGAAATTGCCAAAGAACAAGGTTTAGAACCGCTTGCAGACAAGCTTTATAACGACCCTTCATTAGACCCAGAAGCAGAAGCGAGTCACTTTATCACTAATGATGTCGCTGATACCAAAGCGGCATTAGATGGTGCTAAATATATTTTGATGGAACGCTTTGCTGAGAACGCCGATCTGCTGAATAAAATTCGTCGTCACTTAAAACAAAATGCGTATCTAGAAGCTAAAGTCATTGCCGGTAAAGAAACCGAAGGGGCAAAGTTCAGAGACTATTTTGAACATTCAGAGCTCGCTGTTAAAACGCCATCTCACCGTCTTCTAGCCATGTTACGTGGTCGCAACGAAGGGGTTTTACAACTTACCTTGAATGCCGATCCTGGCTACGAAACACCGGTAAGAGAATCACAATGCGAAACCATTATTGCGCAGCACTTTGACTTAACATTCAATCAAAAAGCCGCCGACAAGTGGCTAAAATCGGTTGTTCAGTGGACGTGGAAAATAAAAATATCCATGTCGATGGAAAACGAACTTTTAACCGAGCTTAGGGAAAAAGCGGAACACGAAGCTATTCGCGTATTTGCTAAAAACTTACACGACTTATTAATGGCCGCCCCTGCGGGTGCAAAAACCACGATTGGCATCGACCCTGGTTTTCGTACCGGCTGTAAAATTGCCGTCATTGATAAAACAGGTAAATTGCTCGACACTGCTACGATTTACCCACATGAACCACAAAACCATTGGGAAAAGTCAAAGCGGACCATTGAACATTTAGCCCGTACTCACAAAGCTGAACTAATTGCCGTCGGCAACGGTACAGCATCTCGTGAAACGGACAAGCTAGCCGCCGATGTAATTACTGCGGCACCTGAACTTAAACTGACTAAAATTATGGTCAGTGAAGCTGGCGCGTCAGTTTATTCAGCCAGTGAATTTGCAGCAAATGAGTTTCCAGACTTAGACGTTTCTATTCGTGGTGCAGTTTCTATTGCTCGCAGACTACAAGACCCGCTAGCGGAGTTAGTGAAAATAGATCCTAAATCAATTGGTGTTGGCCAATATCAACACGACGTAAGTCAAAGTGCCTTATCTAAAAGCCTAGATACTGTTGTTGAAGACTGTGTAAATGCCGTTGGTGTTGATTTAAATACGGCGTCAATCCCACTGTTGACTAAAGTTTCTGGCCTGAACAAAACCCTCGCGTCAAACATTGTTAAATTACGAGATCAAATAGGTGGCTTTAAAAACCGTACAGAACTTAAGAAAGTAGAACGTTTAGGACCAAAAGCGTTTGAACAATGCGCTGGTTTTTTAAAAATTGCTAACGGCACAAATCCGCTAGATGCGTCATCGGTTCACCCTGAAGCTTACCCGGTGGTCACACGGATCATCGATCAAAATAGCAAAGCGGTAAATGATGTTTTAAACAACGCAGAGTTTTTAAAACGCCTTGAGCCTAAACAATACATTGATGAAAATTTTGGTTTACCGACCGTTGAAGACATCATAAAAGAGCTAGAAAAACCAGGCCGTGATCCCCGTCCTGAGTTTAAAACGGCAACATTTAAAGAGGGTGTAGAGTCATTAAATGACCTAAAACCGAATATGACCCTTGAGGGCGTGGTGACTAACGTCACAAACTTTGGTGCATTTGTTGACATAGGTGTGCATCAAGACGGATTAGTTCATATTTCGTCATTGACTGACAAATTTGTTGCTGACCCTTCCGAAGTCGTGAAAGCGGGTGACATAGTAAAAGTTAAAGTCATGGAAGTTGACGTTCAGCGAAAACGCATTAGTTTATCAATGCGGCTCGATGAACAAGCTAGCGCAAAACCGTCACAAGTTAAAAACAATGCGCCGAGTCGAGCGCCGAACAAAAAAGACAATCAACGACCACAGAAGTCTTCTGGTGGTGGCAATAAAAATGCAGGCAACGCTGCGATGGGCAATGCATTTGCCGATGCCTTTGCCAAATTGAAAAAATAGCCAGACCTTAATAATAGTCACCTTGTCTCTAACGTTATGTTAGGGACAAGTGGCTAACTTAATTTTTCAACAAAACACCACCAACTAATGCCCCGAAGTAAAACCCAATTATGACCATCTGTTGGATGCGTTTATAAGCTCCCGTACGACTAGCTAAACGTTCGTTGCTGACTTTGAAAAGAACGTCATCTCTCATAATAAAAGGTCTGCAATTAAATCTTCGTTTTCACCACCTTTCACTATCGCTAAATGAGTTACTCATTGTGCAAAGTGCTACAACGTAATAGAAACCAATCAAACCAGATAATCTTTATAAATAACATGCAATAACAAAAAATTTGCACTAATCTAAAAAAAACAATTATTGGAGCAACGCCCTATGTTTTCTATCCCATTTGAATTAGACCGCACAATAGTTATCAATAAGCCCGTTGCGAGCGTATTTGATGTCCTGGGTGATTTTAATGACTGGGACAAATGGTCGCCGTGGATAATTCAAGAGCCCACATGCCCAATTAAGGTTGAAGGAAACAAAGGGGAATTAGGTCACAAGCAATCATGGAATGGCGAACGTATTGGCTCTGGAACTATAGAAATTATCAATAAAGAAGCGGATAAGAGTATCGAATTTGATCTGCATTTTATTTCACCATGGAAAAGCCATTCTAAAACCCAATTTCAATTTGAAACCATTACTGATGGCGAAGGTAATGACGCGACAAAAGTTACATGGGCCATGCAAGGTACACTGCCTTTCTTTATGTTTTTTATGAAAAAAATGATGTCGGTTTATGTTGGTGGCGATTATGAACGTGGTCTAAAAATGGCCAAAGAGTTTATTGAAACCGGCGTTGTTACATCCAAAGTCGACATCACCGGTGTAGTGCATAAAGATGGTTTTTATTATGCAGGCTGTGCCTGTACATTTGCCGCTAACAAGGTAAGTGAAGCGGTTGGTCCAGCTTTTGAAAAACTCCATGCTATGGACATACCACAACCCGACTTTGTAGCCACTATCGTCAACGAATTTGATTTAGTCAAAAACCAAGGCGATATGATAGCTGCCTTTGGCTATAAACAACGGCCAGACTTTACGCTGCCGCAAGGTATGGTAGAAGGTGAACAACCGCCACATAAAGCCTGTGAAGTGATCCATACTGGCAGTTATTACCATATTCCAAATGGCTGGGTTACTTTGATCAACTATATGCGGTTCGCTAAGTTAAAAAACAATAAAAAAGCAAAAGATTACGAAGTTTATTTAAACTCGCCAATCGAAACAGCGCCAAAAGATTTAAAAACAATGATGGTAACGCCAATTAAGTAAAATGGACGCTTTGTTAATGATATTTAGTCGGTGATATATAGGATCATTTAAAGACCGACATATGGCAATGTCATTGCTTTTTTTTGTTAAAAACTTTGTTACAGTTTTGTACGTCAACCACCAGAGTAATAGAGTAAAGTTGCTATCTTTACTAATAACAATGGCAAGTAGTATTGAATTAGGGAGGAGCATGCTAAAACTTATCTTGATTATATTGACCAATACCTTGGTATTTAATGCGTTTGCGTTCGAACACAAAAAACCTTTTGATCTATTTACTTACATAGATAAGCCCCCTTTTATTCTCGATCAAGAAAAAGAAATTGGTATGAGTTACGACTTAGCTCGTTCACTAGAAGCTTTTGCCCCAACGTATCATTTTCAGGTGGTTTATGTACCTAAAATTAGAGCACTCAAAATGCTCAACGAAAAAAGCGGTGCTTTGTTGTGGACCAACCCTCTTTGGGTAAACGATCGCAAAAAGTCAAAATATGATTGGATTAGCAATTTAATGCTTGATAGCGAACTCTACATAACCAATGATAAAGATTTAGTCTACAAAGATATTTCATCGCTCAATGGTAAAGTCATTGTTGGTGTCAGAGGGTATGTTTACGTAAATTTTGAAGACGGAGCTAGCCAACATAATTTCACTCGGTTTAATGTTAGACATGAATCCTTGGTCGCGGATATGTTATTAAAAAACCGAGCTGATGTTGGCATCATTGGGTTGCAATCATATTGGTTTATGAAACGAAACAACCCCGATATTTCAAAAAAGACTTATATTTTAAATGGCGACGGTACGCCTTTTTACAGAAGCATTCTTACCTCTAAAGCGAGCCCTGAGCTTAACAATATTATGGTCCGTTGGCTAAGGTCTGACCTAGGTAAAAAACAGTGGCAGGCTATTAAAAATAAGTGGTTACATTAATTCAAACTAAGTCTGCCAAATCAGTAATAACTGCAAGCATATCTAATAAAATGCAGACAAGTTCATATTTAATTGTCTCGTCGTTTTAGACATTCCTTAGCTTGTAAAATTAGTTGAACTTAAGCGATATTCAGAGTGTCCTGCCGAGTACGGAGGAATTCCCCTCCACTAACTCCCTTACATTATCCAGATTTTTTACCTGACCTTGATAGTACCGTGGTGTGACTAGCCCCAGTAAAGGTAACAAACAAATCGGTTACATAGACATTATTAACATTGCTACCATCAATAAAACCACCCGATTTTACTTGCTTCAAAATATGGTGTTTCGCTGTCTCGACGCCATTGAGAGTTAACTCTTTTAACGTCAAATTACTCAAAGCCATAGCAATTATTTCTCTTGCGGCCAATGTATCTTCCGCCTGTCCAAATGGTGAATCTACGATAAGATGGATTGTCGCAGTAACTTTATGCGAGGAATCATTATGTGGGTTTATTTCTATATTATTGAAGCTTTCAATAGAGCTCGCATATGACACGCTAGAAACAAACATTAACACCACTAAAAACACTAAATTTTTCATACAAACCCTTGTAAATTAACACCCTATTTAAGTTAAACAAAACGCTGAACTAGTAGAAAAACTCTGTTGGCTAAGGAGTACAAATCGAGGAATGCTGATATTGGCGTATTAAGTTACCTTAAAAACATTCCTTGTTTGAACTCGCTACAACTGATATTCCCTATCGACAGTCACACCTCAATCAGAGGCACACATCTTGTTGTGTGATACTTTAGCGAGTTTGTCGCTATAGTCCAACGGTTTTTTGCTAACAAGTTTTGCAAAGTCACGATTTTTAAAACATGGCTGCGCGGAATACCTGATTAAGGATAAAAATCAGCAAAAAAAAGGTTTTCCAATTTGGAAAACCTTTGATTATCAAAACGAACGTTTTACTTAGTGCGTCTTCTAAACATAAGTAATGGTACTAATAACAAAGATAAAAATGCCATTGAGCCTCCTTTACTGTCTTTTTCTTGTTTAGCGACGGCATACTGGCAGCTATCGTTGCTTTCTGTTGCTTCAGCATCATAGTTAGTTGCTGTTGAGTCCATACAACCTAATACATGTGCCACACCATCAGAAACCACGGTTAACATAAAGGTCGAGTAACCCATGTCTGTAGGATTACTGCTGTCAGCAACTTTCACCATAACTTCAGTTTCACCATACCAGTTGGCTTCTGGGGTTATTGTAACCTTCGAACCAATTTGATGACCATGAACAACCGCGCTAATGTGCTCACCTTCAACTGATATCACGTTAGGGTTAATGTCAGAATCGACATAAGCGACAAGTAAATCAACTGAGCCGTTTTCATCAACTTCTAAGTCATTCATTTGAGGTACCGTTAAGTTACCAACAACTTCAACAGGTGACATTATAGAAACATCGCCCATTCCCGATACATGGCTTTGTAGTTCGATATCAAGCGCTTTGCCCGCTGCAAGTTCAGATACGCGTACTTGGAATGAAACATCAAACTGGCTCGCTTCAGGTCCTGTATAGTCGTAACAAACGGCCATGTTCTCTTGTAATTTAGAGCTCAAGTCGTTGTAAGCATAGTTAACCCCAATCTCTTCACCAAATGGAAAACCAAAGATATCAATTGGGCCGTAATTACCATGTAGACCAACCGAGCCGTAATCACCCACATCTGCGTAATCTAATCCACCGTATGCCATGATAATTTCAAACTGACCTGCACCAAAGCGATTACCATTATGTAGGATTAAATTAAATGTATAGCGGTCGTCACGTTCGCTGTCTGGCACGATATTTTCACCAAACCAACTTGCTTCAATACTTTCCGAGCGTGAATTTAACCACTCAATGATAATATCGTCTTGTTCACTCGCTTCGTCAATGGCATAGGCAACCATCATCCCAGACATTTTTGAAGGATCGCCATAGTCAATATTTAATGGCGTAGATAGTGCTTCAATGACTTGATTAAAGCCTGCGCCTGGTAACGTTTGACCTTTCCACAACACACCAATAAATGGCGCATAAGGGTTCATTAGATAAGGGAACGGTTGACTAACAGCGTGTTGACTTCCTGACCACGCATTATCAAATGAAACAAACCCTTGAGGTGACAAGTAAAGGTTTGAGTATTTACGGTATGACTCATTGTTAAACAAATTAATATGACCGTCTTCGCCCCAAAACTGACTTAACGGTAATTCAAATTGGTTACTAAACTCAGTCCAATCATCATTCCATGAACCAGCCCAATCGATAGAAGACCCACCAACTTCTGGTGTAAATCCATAATTTTCGTAAAGGCCAACAAAACCTCTGTCATTGCTACCATAGTTAGGTACCTGACAAAGTTCATCTTCAACACTTGTTGTAACCTTATAAGAACGAGCCCAATTGGACGAATCAGGTTGTGTCCCGGTTAGTCGAATAACATTGCCATCCATAACTAACCCAGGTGCTAACTCAGGATAATTTACGTTAAGTGAGCCTTCTACCAACGTCACACCTTCTGGTAAAGATAAACTTAGATCAATATCTCTATCCATCCCAGTATTATTCGGTACGACATGGACACTAACGTCTAGCGTTTCACCACCACGAGCGCGGTTTTTATTGGTGATAGTAACGTCATCTGGGCCTCGCTCTAAGCGAAGTGGTACAAAGCCGTATGCATTAGAAACATTATTCGAGCCAATTTCAAATGCGCCGTAAGCTACGTCACCTTCGACTAAATCATCCAAATCCCATGATAGATCTAGGCCAATTTTCGCTTCCGTATTTGCCGCAGGGCCCGTTACGCTCAAGTTATTTTGGTCCATCGGAACTACTGCCGTAGCTATGGAATAAGTATCTTTTAGTAAGTCTGGTGAAAATCCATACCACTCTTCAAAAAACTCAATGTCTTCAACAGCCCAGTCATACATATTGGCAGAGGTATTTGAGTAAACTACCCAATATTGACCGGCATTTGGTTTAGTTAAGCTACAGTAGTTTAATTCGATTTGAGTCGTTGACGAACAAACCCATTCGTTATCAAAATCTGGTAAACCATTACCGTCTGTATCGATACCAATATGAATTGCCAGTGAACCATTAACATTACCGACATTTTCCTGCACACCAGGTCCAGCTTCATGCCCCAACACTTCAACAACAAAACGCGCGGTGTTTTCAGGAATATCAATTAAATCAACTTTGTAATGCTCAGTACTTAGAACTTCATTGCCTTCCCAGTCGGTTGAAGGACCCGAATAGATAGGTTTGTGATTGTTGTCCTGCGGTAACGTAATTTCCGTAACATCCGCTTTCACCGGACCGTGACCAAGATAAGCAATATCACTTGTTACTGGCATTGGTAGGTTGGCAACATGGTATGCACCTTGGTCGCGGTTGACGGTAACATTTACGTTTTCAGGCATACCTTTGCGGTCAAAGTTAATTGATACTGGCCAGTGAGAATCTGGCGTAGTGGCGTTACTAGATGTTAGGTAAACGTTGTTCCATAACTCCAGACCTTCGTAATCACCCGAACCAGTAAGTCGCGTATCATACTGATATTGAACATCTTTAATATCAGCTTTAACAATAATACTTTGTGACTCACCCGCTTTTAAGGTGAATGTCGACGGGTAGAATTCCATTTTGGCGTTTTGTATATTTATTTCGCCTTCATAAAGTGACGTCCAACGGTCATAGACCCAATCGCCCTCGGTAATAGTCCATGTACCATCTTCGGTTGCCGTAACCGTTCTAAGCCACGAACAAACACCACCACGACAATTAGAATCCATTAATTGTGGTAAATTAAGTTGGCGTACATCACCACCTTCCACGGGATTAGCCAATTCAAAGTTTTCAACGGTTTCATCCATTATCAAACCGGCTTTGACTGCGGCCGCAACATCGATACGGCCCGAGCCTGCGCGATGTACGGTTGCCGGTAAACCTTCAGGTGCAATATCTGGTTCAACATTTCTACGAACCGTATTTTGCGACGTCATTTGCAATGCAGACTGCACTTCAGCTGCGGTCCAATCTGGGTTAGCTTGGCGTACTAATGCCATAGCACCAGCCACATGTGGGCTGGCCATCGACGTACCACTGATAACCGTCCAGTCTTGCGACAAAGCTGAGTCAGGGTTTAATGGATGTTCATCCGCGTATGGCGCTAAAATATTAACACCTGGTGCCGAAATATTCGGCGACATGTGATGCTTAAAGGTTGTTGACGGCCCTAAGGAAGAAAAGCCAGCTAGAATATCAGCTGCCGAATCATCTTGGAAAACGTCCACTGAACCTGCGCTAATTGACATTTTGTGGTCTTCACCACCATCATTAATCCAACTAATTATGCTTTCACCGGTTGATCGTCCAACATGCAAACCTGGTAGTGGGAATGTATCGTCGATTAAACCGAGTTCTTGTTCTGTGCCTTCCCAATTATATAAATCGTTATATAAGATAAAACCACCTGCGCCACCAGCCATAACATTGTAAGCTTTAGAAACGCGAGCATTTTCACCTCGTTTACAAATCACGATTTGGTCAGATGTAAATGTGCCTTCCGCAAATGGATTTAGACATAACTCGTCACCGTAATCCACAGCAACAACAGGGGTGCCATTTTCAATTCCAGTTGTGGAATATCCAGCAATACCATCTGGCCAATCAGCGTCTGGATTAACATCTATCCAAGGAACATTAAGACCACCACTTAAGGTCAAAATACTATTATTAACATCAATGACTCGGTCGTGGGTCGACGCCGCAACAACCATAGACCAAGGTGCTGAATGACTCAGGCTAGCAAAGTAAGTGTTGTTATCATCTCCACCGGCATTACCCGCAGAAACTGCGATGGATATACCCGCTTCGCGCGCCGCTAACATCGCAAGTTCAGTAGCGTCTTCCCACGGAAATGGTTCTCCCCCACCTATCGAGAAATTAATAACATCTACGCCATCTTCAATTGCCTGTTCGAGCGCTAATACTAATGCTTCTTCTGGACAGCCCGCTAATTCACATGCTTGGTACGAAATGATATTGGCATGGGGCGCAACACCTGATGTAGATGCAAAAGTATAACCTTTTTCCACCCCATCTCCGTCGCCTAACGATGCTGACAATAACGGTACGTTTTCAACGTAATTACCAGCCGCAGTCCCCGCAGTATGAGAGCCATGGCCTTGATAATCTTCACCGGTAGCAGGCGCTAGATCACCATATGTATCGGTAATAACAGGCCACGAATAGACACCAATTAACTTGTCGTTACATTGCACGGTTCCGTCGGCACAATCACCCAAATAAACGCCAGTGCCCAAAGGATTTGTGTGGTCATAACCATCACCACCGATGTCGGCAAACGCCACATGGTCACTATTAATTCCGGTATCGATAATACCAACGATGATGCCTTCACCTTTGTAACCAACATCTGTTGACGTTTGACCGGCCCACACTTTATCAGCACCGATAAATTGCGGCCCAGTGTCAGTATGTAACTGCAACATTCTTGAAGGTTGAACAAGTTTAACTTCCTTCATTTCCGCTAGATTTAACGCTTCGTTGTACGTTAGATTTAACGACATGCCGTTTAACGAACTAAAATAATCTGCACGGACTTTGTCGTCACCGCCTTTGGCTCTAACGTTATTAAGTACCAGTTGTTTTTTAGAAGTCAGATACGTTTTGTAGGCTTGTGTGCGGGTTTGCTGGATCTGATCTATTGTTTTAGCATTGGCTGCCGGACTGTTACTTCTTGCCCGTTTCACATTACCTTGCTTAGCCGTTAACTCATTTGCAATCGTGCTACGCGCGGTTGCTGGCAAGCCTTTGATATTGCCGGTATAGGTGGCAATTGGTTGATCTTTCAGTTGGATAATGTACGCTCGTTTGCCATCATGAGGTTCTACCTGGGCAAATTTACTTTTAGCAGAGGCATTATTTATTAATTGATTTCTAGCCCCTGGCATTGTTTTAATTCTGTTTAGAGAATTTGGAACTGTGTGATTCCGTTTCTTTATTGTTGTTAAATCGACTTGTTGTATTACCCCATTTGCCGATGTTTTGTTTGATGGCGCTGCATCAACTGATGCTGCTAACCCCAAACCATAAAGCACCGACAAAGCAGTTATTGCTATTTTGCTATTTTTCACATTAACTCCGAAATTTATATACTATTTCTATAATATTTATTGGAATGAGCGCCTTGGAGTTGCTCATTCGTTAAGCGGTTATAACGTGAATTTATTTTTAAAAGAGTGCAAAAGTGTACAGATCAATAATTAGCGATACTTTTATAGGTTTGGATTTGATATAAAATTGATAGAACTTATTTAGGTACCATTTTTTTATGAAAACGTTGCTCCACTTTGCCATTAGCTTAACAATGGTTATTTCCCTAGGTTTTTGTGTAAAAGCGGATGAGGAACAATTAAGTGCCAGTATTGCGATTGGTTATGGTTCATATTCTTCGATTATGGCCGGCGGAAGCGAGCAAAATTTTTACTTGCTGCCTCGTTGGTCTTATTACCACAACAACTTCTATATTGAGAACCTAGATTTAGGTTATAACTTTGCCGAATTAAATGATTGGTCATTCGATTTAACCAGCAAACAGAGTTTTGATTCACTCTTGTTTCGCGGCGATTCGATATCAGATGCATTATTAAGAGGGATAATGGCAAACCCCGATCTGCCTCTAAACGCCCCCTTTAATACACCGTTACAAGATTTACTAACACCACAAACTCGTCGTTCAAGCTACCTCGCAGGTGCCAGTGTATTTTGGCATTCTGAGCATTTTCAATTCAAATCAGCGATGCATACTGACATCACTTCGGTTCATAACGGGTATGAGTTTTCCAATGAATTACGAGGGCTATACCAAACAGAACATTTTTCCATCGCGACGACCGCGGGCATTCGTTATTTAGATAAGAAATACAGCGATTACTATTTTAGTGTAACCCATGCAGACACCACTGGTAGTTATCAATTTTTGCCCGGTGCGAGTTGGCTACCATCCTTTAAACTAGAAACGAGTTGGAAGCTCAATGAGGAACTCCGCATTTTGCTCCATGCGCGCCGAGAGTGGATGCCTTCAAATTTTGACGGCAGTATTCATATCGTTAAACAACATCACGATATTATGTTTATGGGATTAATATGGATGCCGTAGGCAAATTACTTTGTGTATTTATTACCCTCAATAGCCTTAAGTCTTTTAGTGCTGATGCGACTTTCGACGTACTGCCCAGAGTTTGCTTATATCAAACCGATCCCATCTGTAATGTCGATTTGACAATAAGTTGGCGACATAACAAAACCGCCTGCCTAAAAATATCCGGCCATGAACACCAAATCCAATGCGCTAAATCAGTAGAAAACATCCACCTCAGCATCCAACTTTACAGCGACACCACTATTCAATTAGTGGATGCCAAAACAAGCCAACAAGTCGACAGTCACACAATAAAACTACTAAGTGCAGAGCGCCCAGCTTTAAAAAAACGTCGGCTAAGCTGGAGTTTATTTTAATGAAACGTCATATTTTAATTTTAGAAGACGACCTTGAACTCGCTCGTTTGATAAAGGCCTATTTGCAAGACCAGAGGTTTATTGTGACTCACTTTAGTCAGGCCCATACGGCGCTAAAACAATTGCCCGAGCAACAATTTGACATGTTACTTTGCGACATTAATCTGCCGGGCAAAAATGGCTTCGAATTTGTACAAGAAGTCCGCGCAGAGTTTGCCGGCCCTATTTTATTTATGACAGCCCTGACTGACACAAAAAGCCAATTAAAAGGTTATGAGTTAGGGGCTGAGGACTATTTAGTTAAACCGATAAACCCCGAACTATTGCTGGCAAAAATAAATGTGTTTTTCAAATTGGATAGGCAAGTTAAACCCCAGCAAACTTTATTTCAAATGGGTAACCTGACGTTAGATACAAACTCTAAAACAAGTTACCTAAATGGCGAAAAGTTAAATCTAACCTCTGCTGAATTTAGGTTGTTAACCGCTTTACTGGCTCAGTTTGGACACGTAGTCAGTCGCGAATGGTTGTTTCAGCACCATCTTGGTCGTGAATACGACGGTATCGACCGCGCAATGGATGGCAGAGCATCTCGGCTTCGTAAAAAACTGCAATTAATCGACCCGAGCTGGAATGTGATTACCGCCTGGGGTGAAGGATATTACTTGTCAAAGGATGATCACATTGAAGGTCAATAACCCTTTATTACGATTCTATTTCGCTTTAGCTATCACTTTGTTGTTGCTGATATTTAGTGTCGACCAAATTTTTGAATCAGCCCAAAGTGATCAACCGCCAGTAATTGACGCCGCACTTGTGTTGCAAAACGTTCAACAGCTTACAGCTAAAAATCGGCCGATTCGATGCGATGCGCAGTCAAAATCGTCATGTGACGGTGCTTTATTTGTTGAATATCCTGCTGAATACTGGGCCGGCGCATTACCAACAAATGAGCAGCCGCTATTTGAATTGACCGACAGCCAAGGCAAAAGAATGTTATGTCTTACCGACAATAGCGATAAGTTACTTTGCATTAACCGGATAGATTGGCCGGCGTCTGCTGAGTTTACTCTAGACCTTGTTTACTTATTTTACTTTTTGCTGTTCCTTATTCTATTTCTATTCAGTCGGTCATTATTCAACGACATTGAAATTTTACGCAACAGTGCCCTTGATGAGATCAAGTTTGGGAAGTTCCCCAAGTTTAGCCTAAGTTCTCGTTCCTATTTACAACCTCTTGCGGAGTCACTGAGAAACTTAACCACACGGATTGAGCACCTAAATCGCTTTCAGGCGGAAATGGCGGAAACCGTTTGTCATGATATAAAAACGCCCCTTGCTCGGCTGAAGTTTATCAACCATATGAGCAAACAAGAAACCCTTGCACAGTCGAAAGGTCAAATTGAAAATAATCTTAACGATATTGAAGCGAATATTTATGATTATCTGCGGCTTGCAAAAAATGAATACCGGGAGCAACCGCTTAATATAACGTCCACCGAATTACTTCGCGAAGTAAAAGCATTAACCGAAGTATTTATTGAAGATAAAGATCGCACTATTCATTTAAACATTGCAGAAGGAATAGTAATTAATGCGGATATAAAACTGCTTGCCCGGGCGATAACGAACTTAGTGAGCAATGCCCTTCGATTCTGCCAACATAATATATGGATAACTGCCAGCGTAGAGCATAAAACGTTATTGTTGGCTGTTGAAGACGATGGTTTAGGATGGGATCAGACATCTTCGAATGACGATATTATTCCGGAACATCACCAAATTGGACTTGCAGTCGTTCGCCGTGTGACAGAGCAACATGACGGCCAAATGGCAATTTCTAAGTCTGTATACGGTGGTGCGAAAGTGGCACTGCATTTACCAATAGTTATGTCGCAGTAACGATGCTCAATTACTGCGACTATTAACGTCTAAAGAGATAATCAAAGGTAACACTAAGGTCTTTCCTAGTTAGATTGGTGTGACGATATCACCCTCTTCAACATCACCGGCTTCATCAACACATACAATTGGTCCTAACTCCGCTCGTATTTCGTCATAGTGCAATTTTTGTTTATCTTCGAGCTCGCCACTGTCAATCATTTGCAATGTACTTTTAGCAAGTTCTTTCTGGTCTAAATCCAACCCTTCAGAGCGATGTATTGCCTGGATAACCTTTAACAAGCTTAAAGCCACCTTGATATTCCTAGGCGTGAGCCTTAGTGCTTTATGCAATGAATCTAACGCTGGTGCCATTTTCTTGCGCTTGAAAAACTCTACGGCCATGCTATTTAACTGCTTAGGGGTAAAATGAATTTCCGCTTTTTCTTCCGCTTCTTGCTCAACAAATTTATTTGTAACTGCACCGGCTAATGAATCACAGGCAATTTGCTTTTTCACCGCCTCAAGTAACGCTAGGGCTTCTTCTCGCATACCTAGTTCGTGGAAAACTTTTACCTTGTCCAAATTGTCCTCTACTGACATATTTGGTCTAGGCGAAACTTGCATTTCAACTAACCTAAGCGCCTTTTGCTTTTCTTCTCTAGCATTAAATATTCGAGCTCTTGCAACAATCAGTTGCTCTTTAAAATGCCCCGCATCTTCGTAATCGACTTCGAGTTGATGAATGTATTTATCGGCTTTCCCCAATAAATCTAGCGACTCATGCACATCAACTGACGTTGCCAAGTCGATGGCTGAACGGATCACATTTAGAAGTAACTCAGGGGAGTCGTGAACTGACTTTTTAGCAAATTTAGCCATGTTAACCGTTGCGTGGTACTGCTCACGTTGATCATGATTCAGTCGTGCTAAATCCCAAACTTTTTTGTTTCTTGCGATATTTCTCGGCGCTAACTCAGCCGCTTTTTTAATTTCATCGTAGGCTTTTACATAGTCTTCATTGTCAACATAGTATTGCGCTAAAAGGTCGTAGGTCGCAAATCGGGTGTCCACTCTGTGGGTCATTGAGTCAAGCAACTGATCAATTTCATCGATCTTATTTTGCTTTAACAACGCATTTACAAAACCGAGGTAGACCCAAGACATTTTATATTTTTGACGTAACTCACGGTAATATTCTTCCGCATCCACAAATTCCATCAACGACAACAAACATTCACCTTTTAGGCGTCTGAGGTTCATGTGGTATTTTTTTAGTTCAGGGTTTTTAATATGTCGTTCAGCGTAATAAATTGCCTTACTAAAATCGCCATTATCAATGCATTCAAAAACATTAAATAACTTACGCTTAACATCCAGAATATAACTCAAGCGAGTCGTTACATTTTTTGCGTTTAGAGGTTTAACCCAAAAATCATCAGGTTGCAATTCAGCGATACTATTAACTAAGGTTTCGTCTGTTTCAGAACTTAAAAATATCAGTACGGTTTGTTTAGTCACAAAGCCTTTAAATTTCATTTCTTCTAAAATATGAAATCCATCTTTATCACTTTTTACATTAAACGCACAGATCACGATATGAAATTGCATTTCGGTACACAGTCTTAAACCATAAAACGCATTTTCGGCACAACGCACATTAACAATACCCATATCATAGAAGGTATGTTTTATAAGGTCGTGAACCAATATATTGTCATCAATAACTAATACATTAAGCTCATTGAAGTTTGTTATTTTGTTTAACCCAATATGTTCCATTTGATCCTACATCTCTTAGTTCCGGACATATTATTGACAATTTCGGTAATCGCCAACGGTACATTAATACTAGTTAATCTACACTCTCATCCATTATTTATGGCCATCACTTGAGCACCTTACGAGGGTTGCTATTTCTAAATTATAGGCTGGTTAGTCAAATTTACAGCTTAGTTTTCTAATTTAGTTAGACTTTTTTGCTCTTGGATGTGCCTGATCATACACTTTGGCTAAATGTTGAAAGTCCAAATGTGTATAAATTTGTGTTGTACTTAAATTTGCGTGACCTAATAATTCTTGCACTGAACGCAGATCGGCACTTGATTCTAAAATATGCGTAGCAAAGGAATGACGTAATTTATGGGGGTGGACCGTATTGGCCATTCCAAGCTTTTGACCCCAATATTTTAATCGCTGTTGAATTTGTCTCGCGCTTAAACGGTTACCCAGCTTACTGATGAAAAGCGCATCGATATTGTGTTTATTTAAGCTTGGTCGTACTTTTATCCAGTCAACAATCGCGTTAATCGCTACGCTGCCAACAGGCACGATTCGTTGTTTGTTGCCTTTACCAGTGACTTTAACCATACATTCTTGCACATCAACATCGACAACGTCTAACCCGGTCAATTCAGCTAAACGTAACCCAGATGAATAAAATAGTTCCATATAAGCTTTGTCGCGAAATTCAATATCTGATTCCGGAATAAACGACAATAAGTGATGCACTTCATCGGTTTCTAAATTTTTAGGTAACGGTCTATCTTGTTTAGGAGAAACCAGCAAGTCGGCTGGATTTATTGCAATCTCGCGCTTTGACACCAAATATTTAAACAAGCCACGAACCGCAGACAAATGAAGTTGGATCGAACTAGCCTTTAATCCTTCTCGTTTAAACTGACCAATCCACTGCTTCAACAACGTATCGTCAATATCTTGCCAGCGAACAAGGTTTTTTTCCGCAGAAAACGTCATTAAACTTATTAATGTATGGCTATAATTGCTAACGGTATGGTCAGAATAAGCGCGTTCAAACTTGAGGTATTGTAAATATCGAGTGGTTAGGTCAACCAACTCTGTGGGGAGCGTGTCTGAGTTTAACTCAATCTTATTCACGTACTAAATGCACAAAGTGCTGACTGAGAAGCCGCGCGAGTTCACGGATAAAAAATGTATCCATGTGTGGTTGGAAATGGTCGTGTTGCTTTGCTGCAAACGCTCCGATACCAAAAATTTGCTCGTCATCTTCAGACTCGTGCACAACTTCTATTAATGCAACCGAGCCAGCGGGTTGATCAAAAACAACGTCCATTAGGTCGGCTTTAAGGCGACCTAAATACGTGCCTTTGGAATTTAATTTAGCTTGTAGGTGCAAGTAAGCTTCGTCTTCAGGTTGCAGCAACCTAAATTGCACTAAATACAAATGCTCTTGGCAGACTTTATTAACCGCCTGTTCTAAATCACTAATCGATTGGCAACCAACCAATGAAATATAGATTTGGCTAATCGCTTTAAAAATAATCTCATTGGCACGGGCATGGCCCATTAATGAGGTTAATTCTTCTTCCATCAGCGTAATTTTATCGCGTTGTACCTCTTGACGTTTTTCCAATAGAGAAATCGCCCCCTTTGCTACATGGGGGATTTTTAACTGAGTCACTAGCTCAGGATGCTGGAGAAAAAAGTCGGGATTTTGCTGTAGGTATTCTTTTACCAATTCAGCATCCAATTCCAACTCGTCAAAATTAGGTGTCAACGCTTTACTCATAAATGTAATTGTCCATCAAAAACATATTCTGCAGGTCCAGTCATTTTGACCGGTGAGTTTTCATCATGCCATCGAATATGTAATGTGCCACCTGGTAAATCTACTTGAACTTTACTGTTTAGTAAATCTTGAATTCGCCCGACGACCACAGCGGCACATGCGCCACTGCCGCAAGCCAGTGTTTCACCTGCACCTCGTTCGTAAACACGCAATTTAACGTGGTCACGGGACAGGATCTGCATAAAACCAATATTGGCTTTTTCTGGGAACCGTTCATGGCATTCTAAACGAGCACCGAGATCTTCAACCGATGCGGTGTCTACGTCATCGACAATTACCACGCAATGCGGGTTACCCATAGAGGCGACACCACACATTACCGTGTCGTTGTTACTGCGAAGCAAATAAGTATTTTCTTGTTGCTGTGCAGTAAACGGCACTTTTTTGGGTTCTAATATCGGACGGCCCATGTTTACAGTAACTTGGTTGTTGTTTTCGAGGTACAACACCATATTGCCAGATTTTGTACTGACCTTAATCGCCGTTTTATTGGTTAGGCCTTTTAAATGCACAAAGCGAGCAAAACAACGAGCGCCGTTTCCACACTGTGACACTTCCGTTCCGTCAGCGTTAAATATTCGATAATGAAAATCTAAGTCTGGGTCATAAGGCGGTTCGACCAACAACAATTGGTCGAAGCCAATACCAAAATTTCTATCGGCTAACTTTTTAATATGATCCGGTGACAAAAACACATTTTGTGTCACGCCATCAACAACCATAAAGTCATTACCTAAGCCGTGCATTTTGGTGAAATTTAACATCATGTTCGATATTCCAAATTACTTATCTAAGACTGATTCACCAGCCCACAATGAACTCAATGTTTCTCGTTGTCGAATAACATGTGTTTGATCACCATCAACCATTAACTCAATCGCTCTAACTCGAGAGTTATAATTTGAACTCATGGTAAAACCGTAGGCACCAGAAGAACGAATAACAAGGTAATCACCTTCTGCAACCGCTAAATCACGATTTTTCCCCAAAAAGTCACCTGTTTCACAAATAGGGCCAACAATATCGTAATTATTTACTGGACGGTCTAATTGCGCAATAGGTTCGATTTTTTGCCACGCAGAATACAATGCCGGTCGAATAAGATCGTTCATCGCAGCATCTACAATACAAAAGTGTTTGCCTTCGTTTTCTTTCAAAAATTCTACTTTAGTCAATAAAATTCCAGCGTTGGCCATAATCGCACGACCTGGCTCAAACAAAATAGTTAGGTGCTTATGATTCTCTAAACGCGCCATCAATGCTGAAATATATTCACTTGGCTGCGGAGGTTGTTCATTGTCGTATGTCACGCCTAAACCGCCCCCTAAATCTAAGTGCTTAATATCAACACCAAGATCGGCTAGTTGGTCGATTAGTTTTAATAAAATATCAAGAGCATCTAAAAATGGTTCGATCTCAGTAAGTTGAGAACCAATGTGGCAATCGATGCCTTGTACATCTAGATGTTTGTTGTCATTTGCCCAAGGATATATCGATAAGGCTTTTTCTACGCTAATGCCAAACTTGTTTTCTTTTAATCCAGTTGAAATATACGGGTGAGTCCCTGCGTCGACATTTGGATTAACGCGAATTGACACCGGGGCCACTTTATTTAGTGCCTTTGCAACTTTGGCAATACGATGTAATTCAGGTTCAGACTCAACATTAAAACATTTAATTTCAGCTTCTAAGGCGTATTCGATTTCGGCTTCTGTTTTACCAACACCTGAGAAAACAACCTTGTTCGGGTTGCCACCAGCTTCAATCACACGGGCGAGTTCACCACCAGATACAATGTCAAAACCAGAACCCAATCGCGCCATGACATTAAGTACGGCTAAGTTTGAGTTTGCTTTTACAGCATAACAAATGAGGTGTGGATGATCTTGAATGGCGTTATCAAATGCTTTCCAGTGGCGTTCAATTGTCGCACGTGAATAAACATAGGCAGGTGTGCCAAAATTAGCAACGAGGTGCTGACTAGCGACGTCTTCGGCAAATAATTGACCGTCGCGAAAATTAAAGTAATCCAAAGTTATGTTCCCAAAATAATTATCAAAATATGTGGTTTACACCAAAGTCTATTTATTATCTTTTTTTTGTTGTGTGGGTTCAGACTGTTTTGACGATTGTTCTTCTTTTTGTTTTTCTGTTTGTGTTACTTCAGCTTTTTCTGGTTGGTCAGGTAAATATAACGGCCCTTTAAGGCCACAACCAGACACAGCAACGAGTAAAGTCGTTGTAAACAACATCTTCATTATAAAATATGCAAAAATTTTACGGTAAAAATTAAACGGACGTTTCATGTTTTTACGGTATCTATTATAGTTGCCGCTATAATCTCACTATCAACAACAAATGCAAGTAGGATCTACTATGAATGACTCTGAATATCATCAACTCGCTGACGATTTTTTAATGAAATTACAAGACGCCGTTGATGAAGTCGACTTTGATCTCGATTACGAAAGCGCTGGCGGCATTGTTGAAATCATATTCCCTAACGGCACAAAGATTATCGTGAATAAACAAGCACCACTGCAACAGCTATGGGTTGCCACTAAATTTAATGGTCATCACTTTGAATATAAAGATGGTCTGTGGATTGATAATCGAGGCGGGTCTGAACTTTGGGCGCTTATTAGTGATGCAGCAACAAAACAAGCTGGTGAGCCAATTTCGATTGCGCCTTAAGCTAACGGAAAATAAATAGTCACGAAATAAACGTTATCGAGTGCCAATATCAGGTTTTATTGGCACCTTTAAATTCCTGCAACATTTGTTTCTAAATATTTTGTTGTTAAACCCCACCTGTTTTCGACCCTTTCTTCACGCATATGGTTAAATATGCATAAAATTCAAAAATCTACTTATCGCTTACGGAATATTTCACTACACTATTAATTGTGCGATTTAATGTAATATTCAATACATTATTTTTTACGCCACTAAAGACATTCAGCATGTTAATTCTAAATCGATTAAAGGGTCAGCCTTATGAAATTTTTTATCCACACTTTAGTTAGCCTTGTTGTATTTTTATCGAGTTTTTCTGCATCTAGTGAAACAATCGCACCATCGGTTAACCGCGCGATTATTACAACCGCCATTGCCGATCGCGAGCCCGTTGATAATTACAACGAGCAAACTTTGCCCTCTGGCACAAACAAAGTATTTTTCTTTACTGAAGTCATGAATCAAGCAGATTCGAACGTCACGCATCGCTGGTTTTTAAATGGCAAATTGGAGGCCGAAGTTAAGCTTAATATTGGTTCTAATCGCTGGCGTACACGTTCAAGTAAAAACTTAGATGCTAATTTTCACTCTGGTAGTTGGGAAGTGATGGTTGTTGCGGCCGACGGAACCATATTAACGACTGAGACTTTTTTATTTGAGCCTTAAGTTTTCAACAAAATGAACAACGACATTTTATTGTCTTTATTTTCAGCGTAAAGTTGATGTATATCAGGCATAAACAATAAGAATACCAGTTAGTCTTTAGCAATAATGTCTTAACTGGTATTCTCTGACTATAACTTTAAGCGATGGTTTCTAAATTAATGACAGCTGTATCTCCTATTCTACGTATCGCTACGCGAGAAAGCGCGTTAGCTATGTGGCAAGCAAATTACGTAAAAGACAAACTTGAACAAGCCCACCCAAATTTGACGGTTAAGTTAGTGCCGATGACAACAAAAGGCGATCAAATTTTGGACACGCCGTTGGCTAAAATAGGTGGCAAAGCACTATTTGTTAAAGAACTCGAAGTGGCCATGTTAGAAGACCGAGCTGATATCGCGGTACATTCGATGAAAGATGTCCCTGTCGACTTCCCAGATGGTCTTATGTTGTACACCATTTGTGAACGTGAAGACCCACGTGACGCCTTTGTTTCAAATACCGTGACTGACTTTGAAAGTTTGCCGACCGGCGCCGTTGTCGGAACATCGAGTCTGCGTCGTCAGTGCCAAATTAAAGCGCTGCGCCCAGATATTAAAATTAAAGACTTACGCGGCAATGTGAATACTCGTCTAAGAAAGTTAGATGAAGGCGAATACGATGCCATCATTCTTGCCTCAGCAGGCCTCATTCGCTTAGGCATGATTGAACGAATTAAGCAGTATTTACCTGTTGAGTTTATTCTACCGGCCAATGGTCAAGGTGCCGTTGGCATTGAGTGTCGAGTGGACGACACTCAAGTACAACAATGGCTATCTGTACTAGAACACTCTGAAACTCGATTTCGTGTGACCGCAGAACGCGCCATGAACCGAGCGTTGCAAGGTGGTTGCCAAGTACCGATTGGCGCTTATGCTGAAGTCATCGACAACGAACTATTACTTAAAGGTTTAGTGGGCAGCTTAGATGGCGATAGTATCATCGAAGGTGAGATTTCTGGTCCTTGTGCTGACGCAGAAAAACTAGGTGAAATTCTTGCCAATGAACTGTTGGAAAAAGGCGCTGACAAAATTTTAACAGAAGTGTATAAAACGGTTTAAAATGAGCAAATTAACTGACGCAGCTGCGTTACCCAATACACGGTTACTCAATACACGTCCGTCGCCTATGGCTGAAGAGCTTTCAGCACTCTGCGAACAAGTGAATGTGGAAACACACGTTGCGCCAATTATAACGACAGCCCCATTTGCGAAAGAAACACTTGATGTAAGTTTGACTGCGTTATTAAAAAATACCCCTGATCCAGATTTTATTTGGATTTTTGTCAGTCGTACCGCAGTCAGACATTTTGCGACGTATTTACTACAAAACAAAATTGCTTTTATGCCCAAAGGTAAAATAATTGCCGTCGGGCCAGGGAGCCGAGATGAACTGATTGCGGCATTTAGTCATCTTAATGACCAGATCATCTGCCCGGAAGAGTCGAATAGCGAATCGTTAATTTTATTGCCCGATTTAAACGACGATAAAAAAATTAACGCTGCCATACTAAAAGGCAAAGGCGGCCGCGACGTGATTAAACGTCATATAGAAAGTCAACTAGGGGTCGTTACTGAAGTTGATTTATATGAACGTCAAGTCACCAAGCACGCTACAAATGACATAAAAAACTGGCTTACTGCCGACTTTATATTGGCAACAAGTATCGATATCGCCGATGGCATTTTCGAGAACGTTGTGTCAGCTGTAGATAAGGCACAGATATCAACGCTTACCAATAAAAATTGGATTGTCATTAGTCACCGTATCCGTGACCATGTCATAGCGTTAGGTGTTGATAAGAACAAGGTAAAAGTCTCTGAACACACGACTAATCAGTCGATTATTCAGTTGTTAACCCAATGGCAAGGCGAAATTTCGATGAGTAATAAAGATAACAAAACCTCAACAACGCAATCTTCTAGTAAGGAAGCGCCTGCTTTGAATAAAGACAAACAGAAACAAGAAGCCGCGTTGAAAAAACCAGACACGTCGGAAAAATCCGTTGATGAAGCTCAAAATAAAAGCAATGAGGCGTTAAAGAAACTCGAGCAACAAGTACGTGCCGAAAACGAAGCTATCGCTAAAGAAAAAGAAAAAATAGCGGCGAAAGCAACAGCGACAACACCACCTGAAACAGCGACAAACCCTAAAGCAACAGAGTCTAAAACCCAGACCAAATCAAAACCTACCTCGAAAACCGAACATAAAACGGCGCAAACTGAGCCTACGCCAAAACAAACGGCGAAACCTCACAATACGTCAAAAGAGTCCAATTCAAGATTAAGTAAAACAGCGGTTTTTGCCTTATTGCTCAGTTTTGTTGCAATCGGAGCCATTGGTTTTGTCTGGTGGCAGGGCCAAATGTGGCTTAAAACGCAAAGTCAGGTTGAAACGTTAAACCAACAAGCGGTTAATAATAATGTCGCAGAAATCAAAAACCTTAAATCGCAAATCAGTCAATTAAGTGGTCAACTTAATAGCCAACTGAAAGTCCAACAAAGTCAGGATAAATCGATTGCGAATAATGTTAAAACGTTAACCAATCGAGTAAAAGAATTAGGCCAAAGCCAACCGAATGAATGGTTAGCCTCTGAAGCCTTATACTTAGTTAACCTAGCTGAGCGAAAAATCATTATCGATCAGGATGTCGACACTGCCCTAATGTTGCTAGCAAATGCCAATAATCGACTGGCTGCAATGAATGACCCAAGTGTTTTTCCACTTCGCCAAAGCATCAGTGAAGATGTTGCAAAACTCCATGGCGCTAAACAACCAGACCGAGACAGTTTATATTTAAGCCTGTCTGGTATTCTCGACCAAGTGAATACCTTAAAGTTCTCACATATATATATCCCAACAGCAACGGCGATCGAACCAGACTCGGCTGTGTCTGATGAAATTCAAGATTGGCAGGCCAACTTAAAAACCAGTTTTAATCGATTTATGACAAACTTTGTCACGATTAAACATCGAGAACTTGCCATAGAACCGCAAATTCCGGCTCAGCAACAATGGTTTATTAGAGCAAATATTACACGCCAGTTGTTAATAGCACAGCAAAATATTTTGTTGCAAAACAACGCACTATATAACGATGGTATTGTACGGAGTCTATCTTGGATGCAGCAATATTTTGACCTAAACGACCCACAGGTGGTTGCAACTATCAATACCTTAAGCGAATTGCAAAACCGCAACATCGAACTCAACTTGCCAACCAAATTGGGCAGTCAGTCTGAATTAACTAATTATGTCTCGCGCCAACAGTCGCGCATGTCTGGGCAATAGGTTATACCGATGATGAAATTTACTAAGCAAATCGTCGCGCTTTTAATTATTGGACTGTTTCTAATATTTGCGCCGAATATTAAAGGCGACCAAGGCTACGTGTTAATTGCGATAGGCAACTACACAATCGAAGGCAGTATTGTCGAATTTGGCGCTACTATTGTCATGTTTGTTGTTGCGTTATGGATGGTGGTTTGGCTATTAAAGCTGGTTTATACCACATTGATTTTGCCTACTTTGTGGTGGCAGTCACGTCAAAATAAAAATCAGGCAAATTACCTCCAAGCCGGAATTGACTACATGACGTTGGGCCAATGGCAGCAAGCAATTAATCAATTTGCCAAAGTAAAACGCACCGAACGATTGGAATCTGCAAATAAACTTACGGGCGTATGCCGTGCTCAATTAAATGAGTCAGATACTTTACTGCTGACCGACGACATAGCAAAAGATACTAAGTTAACTACCCCATTTGCGACCTTAGCCGGACTTATGAAAGCGCACAAATATGAAGACGCGAACCTGCTAGTGCAAAGCCTAAAATTGCCTATTGCCAAACAACCACTGCCTTTTCAGCAACTATGTTTAAGCGTGTATGCTCAAAACTTTAACTGGAATGAAGTGGCTAGCCATTTACCTCGTCTAAATAAACTGGCTAAAAAACACAGTGACGTTAACGCCTTTGATGAATTACAGCAGCTTAATCAAACCATGTTCTACAAAGCGTTTACGCGCTATATCTCTGCGTTTTCCATTAATCAACTTCAGACGGTTTGGACCGGTTGGCACAAAGCGATTAGGTCAGATAGAGCATTACAAACGTCTTACATCTTAGCGTTGTCAGAACAACAACAGAGCCAACTTATTGAACCGATATTATTGGAAAACGATTTATTGAAGCAACAGGATTGGTTGCTAGAAGTGATCCGACATATATTCAAAAATACGACGTTTGTGTCAATGGATCTGCTGTTTTCGCAAATACAGAAACACATCACCAAGCAACCGGATAATAAAACACTATTAACTATTTATGCTTATCTAGCTGCCGGACAAAAAGATTTTCAGCTGGCAAAACAAGCCCTCGAACAAGTTGTTTATTCCAATAACAACTTGGTAGACAAGCGTTTATACGCCATGGTTCTAGCTGAGTTAGGTGAATTACGCTACAGTGTAGATGTCTTTAAGTCTATTACGTGACTTTTTAAATACGTTTCCAGGAGACGCGATTGACAGCTGAATTAATAGGACAACTTACTTTTATCATCGTAATTTTATGCAGCAGTATCATATCCGCTGCATTTATGATGTTTAGTCCTGTTGCCGAATCGACTAATGCTAAAATAGTGACTCGCTATTTCTCGTTATTTTTTTTCCTTACTTGTTTTGCTTTTTGTTTTTATTTATTCCGGCCATTTATTCCTGAACTTTTATCAATTTTAATCGCTAATTTGTTCTTTCTAGGCAATTTATATGCTTTAAAATTTGGGTTACATTGGCGAATTAGTCAGTATCATCATATCCACCAATGTCCCAAAGCAATAACACACATCTCTATTTTTGTAGTGTCTCAAGTCGGCTTATACCTTTTTTTAGACGACAGCCAGCTCGCACGTTCTACAAATCACGCTTTAAATTCTATCTACATTTTGGCAACATCGCTCACCATTATTTGGCACGATAAAACACGCCCACCCACTTTTGGTGAGAAGTCGTTAAAAATTGCCGTCTATTTTGCCATCATGTGTTTTGTTACGGTTCCAATCGCCTATGTTTATATTCCAAACAACTACCAGTACATGAGCGTATTGCTATTACTGCAGGTGTTATCCGTATTAATGATGATGGGAGGATTACAATCTTTGCTTATGTCAGACACGATTAATCAGCACTATGAATTATCAATCCGCGACCCGCTTACGGGGATCTATAACCGCAGGTACTTTTTCGATAAAGTTAAAGACTGCCATATGGATTTTGACAAAGAACCGCATTCCATCATCATGTGCGACATCGACTTTTTTAAACGCATTAATGATAATTATGGTCATGATATTGGTGATTTGGTTATTGTCGAGATTGCGACCCTTATCACTCGACATACCGGAGAATTGGGTATTGCCGCCAGATTTGGCGGGGAAGAATTTACGATTTTATTGCACAACCATGGCCTAAAGAAAGGCCTCGATTTTGCAGAAGAATTGCGGCATTTAGTGCGCGCAATCCGCGTTAACACTCACAAGGGACAAATTAGGGTTACGGCAAGTTTTGGTGTCGCGGAAGTTTGGGATATTCCGGATATCGACTTAACCATTAAACTTGCCGATCAAGCTTTACTCGCTGCGAAGGCAAATGGCAGAAACCAAGTATGTGCTGGTTAAGCTTCTGGTTCTGCAACTGCCATTTTTATTGTTTGAGTTGGGAACGCAAACTCTGCCCCATGACTTTCAACAATGCCCGCAATATCTAGCAATAGTGTTTCTTTATGTTGATGAAACGTAACCCAGTCAATCGTTTTGGTCATACAGTAAACCAAAATATTAAGCGACGAAGTACCAAAGCCATTAAAATTAACAATAATCACTTGGTCCTGAGCAATTAAATCAGATCCGCTAATATAGTTCCGAATTGCTTCCACAATATCATGCACTTGTTCGACATCATCATAGCGAACACCTATTGTTTCATTGATCCTACGGTGCGTCATTCTCGACGGATTTTGCACTGTAATGTTATTAAACATTGCATTTGGGACATATAAAGGCCGTCTATCAAATGTTTTAATCCGAGTGATCCGCCAGCCAATATACTCGACCGTGCCTTCAATTTCGCGGTCAGGGCTTCGGATCCAATCGCCCACTTTAAACGGTTTGTCTAAGTACAACATCACACCACCAAACCAATTTGATACCAAGTCCTTTGATGCAAAAGCTAAGGCTGCGCCTGAGACACTACCAACTGCAATTAAACCCCGAGGGTCGAGACCTAGCAGATCAAACGCGACAATCATGCAGATCACCGCAAGGAGCAAACGAAATATCTTCGCAATTCCAATTACTGCCGTTGCGTCAAGCATTGTCGGTTCTGTTTCGTTTAATGTTTCACTTTCAATAGTATTAACGACTCGGAAGCCATACCAACTTAAATGCAAGACCGCGAGTAATTGCACAATTGGGTATTTATCAAACTCAAAATAATCACCACCGAGCACGTTGAACAAATCAATTAAGTGCCAGGTCGACAGCAAAATAAGGAAAAACTTCGCGGGTAAATACAATGCATAAACACTGGCATTGAGGAGAGATTGTTTACTTCTATTAATTAATCGTCCTTTAAAAGTACGCAGAATAAGTAACGAAACAATGGACGTGAATAAGGCAAAAAACTGTTGGAAATAATAATTATTTGGATCAAGTAGTTCTCGCATCCATTCCATAAAAGAAAACCTTAATTTGAAATTACAACTGAATGGCAGTAGGTTAAACCAAATTTGATGAGAAACCAAAATCTGTATGACAAAAAACACCATTTCAGCACAAACCGAAAACGAAGCGATGACAATTGCCAAAGCGACACAAAAACCAAATCAAACCAAAGAGCAAACTAAGTTGATTGCTAAAGGCATCGAAAAAGGCATCGCCGAGTACAAAAAGAGACATAAAGCCAAATCACGAGATTTAGACAAAAAGCGAAAGAAACTAGAAACCAAAATACAATCTGAACACCCTCAGCCTAATGACGACAATGTGGTCACCAATCGTCCAAACCACAATTATTTGATTATTAATCTAATATTAGCCGTCAGTTTAATTATAAATGTCCTACAATTTATAAACATCATCTAGTTCAATCAGTCATTGAATAAAGTCGATTTTTGAAAAATCGACATTTGTATTTTATAACTTGCGGAGACCCAATGAAATTATTTGCGGTTTTGTTGTTATTTATTGGGAATAGTTTTGCAGAAGGATTTCATTTTTCATCCATTAATTTTTTGACCGAGCAAGAAGTTGGTCGCATTGTTTTACCCCAAATATATTCAGAGCTTGGTATCGTCATTAGCATTACACCGCTGCCGGCTCAACGTGCCCAGCTCTCAGCAACTTCTGGCGTTAGTGATGGCGAAATAATGAGGATATTCAGTTATGGTATTGAAAACCCAACCACAATAAGAGTACCAACGCCTTATTACTACCTTGAGACCACAGCCTTTGTGCATAAAGACAAAGATATCGTAATTGAGAAAAAAGACCATCTAGAAAAATACTTTGTCGCAAAAGTTCGTGGAGTAAAACATACAAACAGAATTACTGAGGGCCACTCTCAGGTGATAGACATGAACTCAACCATTGAGATAATGCGCATGGTTGATTCAGGCCGCGTTGACGTTGCATTAACCAATACCATTGATGGTTTAATGGCACTTAAAGAACTTGGTTTAAAAAACGTAATCGCTATTAAAAAACCGTTAGCGACTTTCGATTTGTATCATTACATCCATCTTGACCACAAACATCTTGTTCCAATTGTTGACGCAAAAATCATTGAAATGACAAAAAATGGAAAACTCGCAAAAATTGTTAATGCCGCTGAGCAAAAAACGTTATTGTCTAAATATCAAACCAATTAATAACTCGATTAAAAAACCAGTATTGGCCTCCCTTTAGGCCACCAAAGAGAGACACAATGTACCGACCTATTTTGCAACTCAGATTTATTTTTCTTTTTGCCGTTTTTAGTAGCAGCGTTGTCAAAGCAAGTGAACTAAACCATAACCTAGGAACAGGATTACAGTATTCCGGTTTAATTGGCTATCAAATCTCACTACAGAAAGAGCAGCATCTTTTGCGAGGTGCGGTTGGTTTAATAGGCGCTAGCGCAGGCTATGATTATTTGCTTAACAGTAACTGGTCAATCGGAGCGACATATACAGCTACCATACGATCGGTTTATTCTCTAAATATTAACTACTACCCACAAAGTTTAACTGATGGTTTCCGAGTTGGACTGGATTTGGGCCATATGCCGGATACCGATGGCGACGGTTTTTTTAGCACCGATGGCGCCAAAAATGTAATTTGGTTAAGTGCAGGATTCGCTTTTTAGACCAGTGTATATCCGTTAAGGTTGGCATCTAGTATTTACAAAATGCACAATTGGTAAAGTCTAGAACAACATCGATGTATTGAATTGGCGTATAAAAAAGGTCACAGTATCGGCTTAAAATCAATCTGCTCACTGGAGTGAACGTATGTTGGCCAAAACCTGTAAAGCCACATTTGGACTTTTGTTTTTTATTTTCTGCTCAGCGGCAATAAGCCAAGAAAACGAATATTCAGTTCCGCAGTCAGACTTAGTCTATTTAGAAACCACCGAAGGTTTAGTGATCATTCAACTATTGCCACAGGTATCACCAAAACATGTTGAACAGTTTAAGCAACTTGTCAGCAGCCAATGGTACAACGGCCTCCCTTTTTACCGAGTCATTGAAGGCTTTGTTGCTCAAGCCGGTGAAGGTGAAGGCGAATGGAATAATGTAAAAGGAAAACCCTCTAAATTTAAACAGCCATTAAAGGCCGAGTTTACCCAGCCAGTCTCAGATAGCTTTACCTTAATCCAAAGCCCCGATCTATTGGCTCCACAAACGGGCTTTATTAATTCAGTTCCCGCTGGCCGTGATCTTACAACTAATGAACAGTGGTTTTTGCACTGCTCCGGCACAGTGGCGATGGCAAGGGGCAACGGTGCTGATAGTGCCAGTTCTGAGTTTTATATCGTCATAGGGCACGCTCCGCGTCATCTCGACCGTAATATGTCGGTGTTTGGTCGAGTTGTTTTCGGTATGGACGTTGTACAACGACTGCCTCGAGGAGATAAGCTCAAGGGGGGCATAATTGATAGCGACCAACCAAAAGGAATGATTAACAGTGCGCACATTGGCGATACATTAACTACAAACAAGCAATATACCGTAAAGGTACAAATGGTCGAATCGGCTGCATTTCAACAACGAATCGACTCGTCTAAAAACCGGACCCATGAGTTTTATACGTACCCTGGGAATGGAAATATCGATGTTTGTTATTACCAGCCAAGTGTTAACGCGACACCTACGGCGAATAACCTCATCAAATAGTGCCAAATTGGCACGCTTTTATGGGGTTATATTTGATTGAAGTGATACATTTACTTGTGGTCGCGTTCATTCACTCTTATCATGACCAGCATACCCTTATTTACCGTGTTGAGTTACGCGGTAATTTGAGTTCATTACAAATGAGATCACATGAAAATAATTGCTAGAAATTTATCCCGTTCAACAACCGAAGAGCAGCTTACTGAAGCTTTCACCCAGTTTGCTGAATTAGAATACTGTACATTGGTATTGGACAAAGTCACCGGTAAATCCAAGGGATTTGGGTTTGTTGAAATTAATGACGACAAAAAAGCCCTTTTAGCCATAGTTAAGTTAAACGGCACAAAGCTAGACGGCAAAGTAATCCGAGTAAAAAAAGCTGAAGATCAATAAACACTAAGGCTTGGTTAAACATCTCGCTGTTGTCTAAAGACGGCACCAAAAAACTGCTAGCCGCTTGTATTTATTGACGTGGCTATCAGTTTTAATTTTTCTATCGCGGGTAATTCAGAAACGTCCCTTAGCATCAAAGCCGAACACCAGTGACAAAACTACAATTTGGGAAAAATCGATATTGGTCGACTGGCTTTAACTCTACTATTTGGATTTTACTGACCTTATCAACTTCAATTTTTTGTTCAATTTCAAAATAGAACCACCATTGCTCATTCAGCGAAGTGAGCTCTAGATACGGGTAACTTCTTACCTTCCAGTAGCCATTTAGGTGATCTGCTTTACTCTCTTTGTTTTCAGAAAACATCATCGTATAACGGTTGTCATCTTTAAGACTAATTTTCACCGACTCATTACAGTTACGACTTTGGTAATCATCGGCTAAATCTTGAGTCGCGACTTTATTAGCCGTTTTAACGCCGTCTGGCAATAAGTACAAACCGACGCTATTTTTGGTATACCAATGATTTCCTGCAACAAGTGCCCGCGTTTGTTGGATAGGCCAGCCAATCTCAGTAAGTGTTTTAGTCAACAATGAGACACTTTTGTCATCTTGAATAAATAAAGAATATAACACTGCAGACTGTTCTATGTCCTCGGGAAAAGCATATCTATTTTTAACGACAGTAAAGTTGGCGTCCTCTAATGCTTTGGTTATTTTTGAGACATCTGTGGTGGGTAAATATCGGGTGTAAAAATGAACTTTAGTGCTAGTACAGCCAGTCAAATAGAGGCAAAATAAAATACTCATTATGAACCGCATTTTACCTCCCTAATATATTTTCTCTCTTAAATATTCTGCTTAAGAGCTTGAGTTCGATAAGCCATTAACCACTGACAATAGCAAATTCAGGTAGCTAATATAAGATATAAAACAAATCCTATTGTCATAAACAATGGTTAGAGTAATCTTCTGTTTTCTTTAAATATAATATTTTCAGGGCAATGTAATGACTTGGGTTTTATTTACGTTACTAGCGGTTGTTATGCAAACATGGCGCAACGCCTTGCAAAGCAAACTGAGTGCACATGTACACACGTCTGGCGTGACTTTGTCGCGCTTTTTGTTTGCGCCACCTATCGTCGCGATTTACCTATACGGTTTGTATTTGTACCAGCCAATGGCGATACCTGAATTTAATACCCGCTTTATTATTTATGCCTGTATTGCGGCGGCCACCCAAATTGCAGCGACGGCTTTTATGGTTATCTTGTTTAAGCAAAAAAACTTTGCGGTTGGCGCCGGACTGGCAAAAAGTGAAGCGCTTGTGGCCGGCGTTTTAGGTGTGTTGTTTTTTGGTAGCAATTTGTCATTGTTAGGTTGGCTTGGGATTTTTATCGGGTCTATAGCCATTTTTGTTTTAAGTAGTGCCGGCAAAAAAGGGTCGTTAAGCCCTAAAACCTTGATGATTGGACTTGCCTGCGGCACTTGTTTCGCCCTTACCTCTTTGCTAGCAAGAGAAGCAAGCCATTTACTTGATGTGCCATTTCATGTCGGCGCGGCGTGGTCTTTATTGTGGGTTTTGTGTATTCAAACTTTAGCGCTAACACTTTATATTTTTAAACAACAACCACAGGTTTTAGCTGAATTAAGTCAACATAAAATCATGACAATCGCCACTAGTATAACGAGTTGTATTGGCTCTATCGGTTGGTTTACGGCAATGGCATTACAGCACGTGGCCTTAGTTAAAACATTGGGCCAAACCGAAGTGTTATTTACGATTATGATCTCGGTATGGTGGTTGAAAAAGCCAGTACAACGTTATGAAATTATTGGTTTATTGTTAATTGCAGTGGCGGCAATACTTGTGATGTGGAGTTAATTTTGAAGAACGAATAAAACAAAAAAGGCAACGTAATACCGATTAGTATAATACGTTGCCTTCGCTAAAGAACGGCGTCTTAAAAATTACGCCTTAGCGTTTCTAGCTTGTTCTTTTTTTTGCAGTTTTAGCGCTTTTCTAGCTTCAATAACGTCTTTGGCTTCTGAGCCAATATGTTCTTCGCCACGTTGTTTCGCCAATTCCATTTGCTTTTGACGCTCCGCAAATCGTTCACGCTGTTCATCTGTAACTTTGTCGATGCAATGTGGGCATGAAATACCGACAACATAGTGCTCTGATTGTTTTTCTTCTTCAGTGATCGGCATACGACACGCATGACACTGGTCATATTCGCCTTTTTCTAAATCATGATTTACCGTTACACGATTGTCAAAAACAAAACACTCACCTTGCCATTTGGTCTCTTCTTTTGGCACGTCTTCAAGGTATTTTAAGATACCGCCTTCAAGATGGTAAACTTCTTCGAAGCCTTGCTCTTTTAGATAGGCTGTAGATTTTTCGCAGCGAATGCCACCAGTACAAAACATCGCAACTTTTTTATGTTGTTTCGGATCAAGATTTTTTTCGACATATTCAGGAAATTCGCGAAACGTTTCAGTGTTAGGATTTACCGCCCCTTCAAATGTACCAATTTGCACTTCATAGTCATTACGAGTGTCAACCAATACCACTTCTGGGTCACTTATTAACGCATTCCAATCTTTGGGTTTAACATAGGTGCCAACCACTTCTCTAGGGTCAATACCTTCAACCCCCATTGTCACGATTTCTTTTTTAAGCTTAACTTTGCAGCGATAAAATGGCATTTCATCGTCGAAGCTTTCTTTAGTCGAAATATCAACTAAACGAGGATCCTGACGAAGCCAAGTTAATAACGCGTCTATTCCTTCACGATGACCGGCTACCGTACCGTTAATCCCCTCTTCCGCTAACAACAAAGTACCTTTGATACCGTTAGCTTCCATTGTATTTTGTAATGGCTGACGGAGTTCTTGAAAATTTTCTAAGCGCACAAACTTATACATTGCGCACACTACTACTTGTGACATGTCGATTCCTCTTGCCCCCCGGAACGTAAAACCGGAGCATATGGATAATTTTGGAGCGCGATTATACCCAATAATTAACAAAAAAAAAGCCAAGCTGACTAAATTTCAATCAGATGCCTCGGTACGGCACCAAAACATTGATCTCGCTCAATATGATTTAGATCACTCCTCGCGATTAAAAGTTCATCCGTTTATCGTTGCCCAGTAGATTTAGCTTCGGTTTTAACGTCAGGTCCCGACATATGTTCCAAAACGTGATACAGATAAATGATAAACAAAGCCAACAAACCACACCCCAAAAAGAGTATCGGTCCGCCGAAATAATCTAAAATGATACCACCGCCTAACGGTGCAAAGGCAAAGCCAAAATCATAAAACGATGCTGCACCAAAGTACGCACCTCTTAAATGCGCGGGCGCAATCCGGTCGATATGAACGTTCATCGTTGGGAACAAAATCGCTTCCGCTAGACTCATAATAATCACCGCTGCAATCCAGCCCCAAAACATAGTGACCGGGTTTAACGCAAACCAAAGTTGCGATATGGCTAATAACAACAAGCCGATTTGTACTCGCCTTATGAGACTTTGTTTAGACATCATTTTAAGCAAAATAAATTGGCACGTTATGATCACCATCGCATTGGTAAATATCATTGACGATACCAACTCCAATAAGTCGGTTACTTTTTCACGGGTTAAGTATTGTATTAATGAACTGTCCATTTGGCCGTAAATAAACATACACAACACGTTCGCCAAGATTAAATATTGCAGCAGTTTGTCTTGTCCTAAGATCCGTAAAACATATTTTAATCCGCTTTTTGGTTTATCACTTTTAGACTCATTATTAGTTAATGTTTGTCGCTTATCGAACTGAACCTGAACCATATCTTCAATGGGATCTAACGTGTCGATTTTGGCTTGGCGGTCAAAATGACGGAAGCCCAAAAACAATAAAACGAGCAAAAATCCAAACGCATAAGTTGTGAAATAAAAGCTCGACTGTTGACCTGTTAACCCCAGCCAAACACCGACAATTGGACCAATAGCACAGCCAACATTTACGGCAAAATACAATGACTGCATGGCAAGCTCTCTGACGCCTGAATCATCAATAACATCGCCAATTAACGCCGAGGTAAGCGGACGCCAAAGTGCGGTGGCAATGGAACACAACGTAATAACAATTACAAAGCCATTTACTGTATTTGCTTCAGCTAAAAGACTAAAGGAAATGATATACAACACGCCCGTGGCATACATCATAGGCCGTCGACCTATTCGGTCTGATAAACTGCTGACTACAAAACTGACTAAGACCGAGACTACCGCTGCTGAGGACAAGATAAGCCCGATTCTAGTAGCCGAAAGCTGAAACTTTTCAAAAAGTATCACCGCCAAAAACGGCCAAACCATATAAAAGCTGCCACGGGTGATAAAAGACCCAAATAGTAATATCCACATTAACAACGGAAATCGTTTAACAGTTTTAAACGATACGGACTGAGTCATAAACATTCCTAATAAAAGTGGAGCTTATTACCGAGAAATAAAAGCATATAAATTTAAGAGAAGTAAGTCGAAGTATTAAACAGATAACGAGTTAAGTATCGACAGGACGTATTAATACTAAGTCGTAGAATTATTAACCGTCCTGTTTGAACAACGCGGATAAATTATTTAATTGGCTTTTCCCAGAACATCGCTTTGCCCATTTTGGGGTCAAGCTCGTATCCAGTAAAACCGTATTTTAGATAAGCATTTTTGGCAACCTCATTGCCTTCCAATACTTCTAGGGTAATTTTGCATGCGCCACGTTCTTTCGCCACTTGTTCTATCATTGCGATCATTTTCTGACTTAGGCCTAATCCCCTATAGCCATCATTAACCCCCATATCATGGATATTGACAATAGGTTTGCATTTGAAAGTTGAAAACGTCTGGAAACAATTTCCCAACCCTGCAATTTTACCGTCAACAAAAGCCAAAACGGTAAACGCATTTGGCGTGGATTGTAGGCCAGCTATCAAATTTGCCTGAGCAAATTCTGATAATGCTTGGCCGCCACCCATAGGGTCTTTGGCGTACATATTTAAGGCCAAAACAATTGCAGAAGCGTCCTCAGCGTCGTCGTAATTTGCTAATCTAATATCAATATTCACATTTATTGCCTTTTATCCCACAGTGGAACATTTTGTTAATTAGTTGATGGTTTAGATATTAATGCTTTTACTTGCTCTAACAACTGTTCACCCGTTGGTCGGGTGGTATGGTCGGTTGAAACGTAATACCAGGCCACTTCCGACTCCGAAAGCGTCGGTGCCTGTTTAATCAAAAATACCGCAGGATGCGGCAACCCTTCTTCTGAATTAATGCCGTATTGTTTTGTGACCTGCAGGTCAGTGTCCATCAAAAAAGTATAATCTTGGCCAAATTTGCGTTGCGTATTTTGAGCAGCACTTTGTTGATCTGGCGAAACCGCGACTAACTTAACATTATATTGTTTCAGCTGTGGCAGTACTGGCTGAATCGTACTGAATTGATCAATACAATACGGGCACCAATCTCCACGGTAAAAAACCAAAAGCACATGTTGGTCGGTTAGTATATCAGCTAGACTTAATTTCCCCCCTGAAGCACTCGGTAAATTAAACCCAATTGGAGATTGACCTTTTTGAATATTAAAACCGGCAAGATCGGAGTAGTGCCCCGCCAAATTTTGATTGTTCGCAGGACTAATTGAGCATGCTACTGTGACAAATAACAAGGTTACGATTGAAAGTAGTTGAACAAGTTGCTGTTTCATTTCAGTTCCTAATTTATGCCACACTGTAATTTATGGCACACTTTAATTTATGGCACACCGTAATGATAATAAGAACCAACTTTTACTGATTTTATTGCAGATGAAAAGACTAAATCGCGTTATTGTTCTATTTTGCTTTAACGCGACTCACTTGCTTCTATTAACGTAATAATATTGTATTTTGCTTTAAGAATATGATCCCGCAAATATTCACAAGCCGCGTTAATTCGTTTTTCAGCACAAAGTACCAATAATTTTTTATGCTCAATTTGTGACGACTTGTCCCCGCCCGCTAACGTCAAGTGCATTCGAATATAGCGCAGCGAGTTTTTAATCAGGACGTCCGCAAGCTCAAATGTATGGGGCCGGTCTGCGCGGCTATATAGAATATTATGAAATCGATAGTTGAGTTCGCCTAGTGTTGTACCGTGATCTTGGCACTCGGCCATTTTATCCATGAGTTCTTGCGCATAGGCAATATCGTCATCTGTTAGATTGGGAATTGAATAAGACAATAATTCGGTTTCAAGTAAACAACGTAATTCAAATACTTCATCAACTTGTTTTGCAGACATATCGGCTGCCGTTGCTCCTTTATGCGGTTCGAAATTAACTAGGCCTTCCGCTTCTAGTTGCAACAACGCTTCTCTAACCGGGATCCGACTAACATTAAGTTCTTCAGCTAATGCCGCTTGACGTAAAGGTTCTCCGGCTTTAATTTCGCCCTGCAAAATTCGCTCTCTAATTGCCTCTGCAACAAGCTGGGTACGAGTTTTATGTACTATAGCCATATGTGTCCTTTTATATTGCGTGTTTAAATCCGCTTTCCAACTCACATGGTGTTACATGACCGATGAACACTAGAAAGCGAATTTAATTATACAAGCTAAAGGCTGACGGTCTAAGGATTCAATTGTTACAATTTGCTATAAATAAAAATAAAATGCTTTGCTCATTCTTTAGACTGAATCGGACTAGATTAACTCAATTGGCAATAACTTTGCTGGGTAAACGGTCTGACATTACTCAATTAAGTTTTCCACCAATTTGTCGGTAAGCGTTTTAAGTAATAAAACCTCTTCTCTCGACATATTAGAAACCTGACACATTAATTTTTCAGGAATACCACTCGCTTCTTGCTGCAATAGCCAGCCCTTGTCAGATAATTGAACATGTTTAATTCTTTTATCCAGTTCCGACGGCACAATATTGATAAGATTTTTGGCTGATAACTTTTTTAAAATCAGCGATAAAGCGCCGCCATCGATATGAGTCTTGGCCTTAACTTGTTTCACTTCAACATTGTCTTCTTCCCATAATGCCATTAATACAACATACTGAGGATAGGTGAGCCCAAGCTCATCTAAAAGTGGGCGATACGCCCTTGTTATCGCATTAGATGCGACGTAATAACGATGACAGATTTGGTTAGATAATTTTAGCTGTTCCATAATTCCAAATTTATTTTGTACACAAACAAATTGATTTTAGCAGATTACCCTAGTATTATAATTTGCATACAAACTAATAACTGAGGAAACAAAATGTTTGAACAATACACACAGGTTTTATTTGTCGTCACATCCTTACTTGCCATGATGGTTCTGCAAGCCTTAATTGCGACAGGAGCTCATAGAAAACAAACTGAATATGTGCCAGGAATTGTCAGCGCAGAACTTGATCATTTTTCCTTTGTATTCCGCAGTAATCGTACTTTTCTTAATTCACTGGAAAACGTGCCTTTGTTTGTACTTTCAGTTTTAGTTGCATGCTTAGTTGGTGTAAATGCTGAGCACTTATTAACAGTAACCGTGATATTTTTTGTTGCTCGTTTGGTTCATATGGTGTTGTTTTATGCTATCGCGACCAATAAAAACCCAAGCCCTCGCAGTTACTTTTATATGATTGGTTTATTTGCCCAGTTGTACTTGATAGGCGTTATCTATGCGTCATTTTAACTGCTAAAAACCGTAATTTGATAAAACCAAGACATAAAAAAACCGTAATTAATATTACGGTTTTTTTGTAAATCGTGTATTAACCAATATGTTAAATAAAGGCAAAAGCGTCAGCGTATAAGTGCTCTAAAACAGCGCCATGTTTGACAAAATCTTCACGAGCAACTCCTGCCATTTTAAATGGCCCGGCTAAATAAACATCAAATGCTTCTAAGCTCGCAAAGTCAGCCATAACCGCTTGGTGAACATAACCCGTTTTCCCCTGCCATTCCGCCGTAGCTTCTTCAATTACCGGGACATAAGTAAAATTAGGGTTTTGTTTTGCCCATATCATCATTTCGTCACTGGCATAAAGACTCTCTTCATCCTTTGCGCCCCAGTAAAAAGTGACATTACGCTCCGGATAATGATTTTTAATATGTTCTGCAATCGAACGGGCATACGAAAAACCAGTTCCACCCGCCATTAAAATAATTGGTCTAACGCTTTTCTCTTGATAAAACGCGTTACCAAGCCCAATTTCAAGCGTCACAACATCATTGTTCGCCATGTGATCCAAAGCACCACGCGGATAAGCGTCATCAGGTCCCGCACCTATATGCAATTCGATATGTTGGTCATCTGGGCAACTGGCAATCGAAAAAATCCGCTTGTCTTCGTCCGACAAAACAATTTGCAGATATTGACCAGCAAGGTAACTTGGCTTTGTTAAAGGCTGTAGTTTCACTACATTTACAAAATCGGTCACGGCTGTTATTGAAATCACTTCTGCCTGAATCGTTTGAGCACTAACAACTTGCATTAAATCTTTACTCTTTTATTTAATAAATGGATGGTGCAATACCATGTCCGTTAATGGATACCCGATACAACTATAGGTATATTTTTGAGGGTTGTCTGGATCTGTGCCCATCGTTAACGATAAGGACTCTGGATCACGGTCGCCATAACTGACTTCCCCACTTAATGTTTTACAAACACATGCTGTACACACGCCTTGTCTGCAACGATATGGAAATTCGATGGAATTTCGTTCTGCAGCTTCTAAAATCGTTTCGCCTACGGCAACGTCAAACTCAATATTGTTTGGCTGAATGGTTACTTTAGTCATTTATTTATCTCCATCCGGCAGAGGAATGTTTAGGTCATCCCAAATAGCATCAATTCGTGTTTTTACAGCTTCATCCATCACAATGGGAATACCCCATTCGCGGTCGGTTTCACCCTGCCATTTGTTTGTGGCATCAAGGCCCATTTTAGAGCCTAAGCCAGAAACCGGTGAGGCAAAATCCAAATAGTCGATTGGGGTATTTTCAATTAATACGGTATCTCTAGCCGGATCCATGCGGGTCGTTATTGCCCACATAACATCTTCCCAGTTTCTTGCGTTAATGTCGTCATCACACACAATAACAAACTTAGTATACATAAATTGGCGTAGGAAAGACCAAACGCCCATCATCACGCGTTTGGCATGACCTGGATACTGCTTTTTCATGGTAACGACCGCTATACGGTATGAACAGCCTTCTGGCGGTAAATAAAAATCAACAATTTCAGGGAATTGCTTTTGGATAATCGGCACAAAAACTTCGTTTAATGCCACTCCCAAAATAGCTGGTTCGTCTGGTGGACGACCGGTATAAGTGCTGTGGTAAATCGGGTCTTTACGGTGAGTAATATGCGTTACCGTAAATACTGGGAAGTCATCAACTTCATTATAGTAACCAGTATGGTCACCATATGGTCCTTCTGGTGCCATCTCATTTGGGTCTATGTATCCTTCTAGTACGAATTCCGCAGAGGCCGGAACTTGTAGATCATTAGAAATACATTTTGTCACTTCAGTTTTGCTACCACGCAATAAGCCAGCAAAACCATATTCAGACAGAGTGTCAGGAACCGGCGTTACTGCGCCTAATATCGTTGCAGGGTCGGCACCTAATGCTACCGACACTGGGTAATTCTCGCCTGGATTAGCCTTTTTAAATTCGAGAAAATCTAATGCGCCGCCACGGTGCGACAACCAACGCATAATCAGTTTATTTGGCCCCAATAACTGTTGACGATATATCCCCAAGTTTTGTCTTGGTTTATTAGGACCCTTAGTGACGGTTAATCCCCATGTCACCAGTGGCGCGACATCACCAGGCCAACAATGTTGGATTGGCAACTGGGTCAAATCTACGTCGTCACCTTCAATAATAACTTGCTGACAAGGTGCTTTTTTCACTTCTTTTGGCGCTAAATTTAACACTTGTTTAAAAATAGGCAATTTTGAAAATGCATCTTTAAGACCCGCCGGCGGCTCCGGTTCTTTCAAAAATGCTAACGTTTCACCGACACCACGTAATGCCGATACATCTTCTTGTCCCATACCCAGAGCAACACGTTTTGGTGTACCAAACAAATTCACTAGGACGGGAATGCTTGAGCCTTTTGGATTTTCAAACAAAATGGCAGGACCTTTGGCACGCAAAGTACGGTCGGCTATTTCGGTCATCTCAAGATAAGTATCAACTTCAGTGGTGACGCGAACCAATTCGCCTTTCTCTTCCAAAAGTGCAATAAAATCGCGTAGATCTTTGTATTTCATTTCAGGGTACCAACAGATAAAGAAGTGTTTTTATTGCTTTGAAACTAAAAATAAACCCCAATCTAAGTTGGGGTTTATTATCAATCAACTAACTAAATTGATCGGATGGTTAGTTGCCTTTTTGGCGCTTCATTGAATCGAAAAACTCTTCATTCGTTTTGGTCAACGAAAGCTTGTCGATCAAAAACTCCATCGCTTCAATTTCTTGCATCGGATGAACAATTTTGCGCAGGATCCACATTTTTTGTAGTTCATCTGCCGATGTCATCAACTCTTCACGACGCGTACCACTGCGGTTAAAGTCGATAGCAGGGAATACACGGCGCTCAGCAATCTTACGATTTAGATGTAACTCCATGTTACCCGTACCTTTAAATTCTTCGTAGATAACTTCATCCATCTTAGAACCGGTATCTACTAACGCAGTTGCGATAATCGTTAAACTACCACCTTCTTCTACGTTACGAGCAGCACCAAAGAAACGTTTTGGTTTGTGCAGAGCATTTGCGTCAACACCACCTGTCAGTACTTTACCTGACGAAGGGATTACGGTGTTGTATGCACGAGCCAAACGCGTTATTGAGTCAAGTAAGATAACAACATCTTTTTTGTGCTCAACTAATCGCTTCGCTTTTTCAATTACCATTTCAGCAACTTGTACGTGACGACTCGCTGGTTCGTCAAACGTCGATGCAATAACTTCACCTTTTACTAGGCGTTGCATTTCGGTTACTTCTTCTGGACGTTCATCAATAAGTAGAACCATTAACGTCGCTTCAGGGTGGTTAGCGGCAATTGAAGTTGCAATATTTTGCATCAACATTGTTTTACCCGCTTTAGGTGGTGCAACGATCAATCCACGTTGTCCACGACCAATTGGTGAAGCCAAATCTAAAACTCGAGCTGTAATATCTTCAGTCGATCCATTGCCGCGTTCCATAGTAAAACGGTCAGTTGCGTGCAGAGGAGTAAGGTTTTCGAAAAGAATTTTATTGCGGGAGATTTCTGGTTTGTCGTGATTGACTTGTTCAATTTTTAATAGTGCGAAATAACGTTCAGAGTCCTTCGGAGGGCGAATTAAGCCTGAAATGGAGTCCCCTGTTCGCAAATTGAATCGTCTAATTTGACTAGGAGAGACGTAAATATCGTCTGGGCCTGCCAAATAAGAGGAATCGGCACTGCGTAAAAATCCAAATCCGTCTTGTAATATTTCTAAAACACCATCACCGTAAATGGATTCTCCACTCTTGGCGTGTTTTTTTAGGATGGAAAATATGATGTCTTGTTTGCGTAGACGAGCCATATTTTCTAAGCCCATCGATTCCGACAGCTTAACTAACTCGTTAATCGGCTTATTTTTTAATTCACTTAAATGCATATAGGATGTCTTTATATTTGATATGAGCTATCTGAAGTTATTGTTTGTTTAGAGTAACTAGGCGTGCGGGGTTTGCACAAACTGTTAAGTAAGTTAGCAGTATTTTTAACCAGCGTAAAGCTAACAGAGCCAAATCTTAATATAAAATCGTTTTTTTTTCTATTTTTTTCTATTTAACCGACATTACACCGTAAAAACATACATTATTACTTTTCGATGTCGACCGAACGCACAATATTGGGTAGAGTCCCTTTAAAGTATTTATTCTATTTCAGGGTATCGGTAAAAATGGCAAACGAAGGGTTAAATTGGCAACGTGCAGTAATAAAAGTTGGTAGTGCACTCATTGCTCCCGATGGCAAACAAGTTAGTGGCCAATATGTATTACCCATTGCAAAATTTATCAACGAACTAAAAGCGCTTGGTAAAGAAGTGGTTTTAGTCTCTTCCGGTTCTGTGGCAGCAGGTCGTGGTTTAATTAATAGCCATGAACAAGGCACCACGATCGCAGAAAAACAAGCGATGGCTGCGGTAGGTCAAGCAAAAATGATGGCCAATTGGCAACATCACTTTAACTTCCCCTGTGGCCAGCTTTTAATTACCCAGGGCGATTTAAAAGACCGCCGTCGTTACGTTAATATCAAAAATACAGTACGTGAATTATTGGCGAATCAAGTATTGCCAATCATCAATGAAAACGACACTGTGGCGACAGCAGAGATAAAAGTAGGCGATAACGACAATCTTGCGGCTTTAGTTGCGCTCGTTTGTGAAGCCGATGCACTATTTATATGTAGTGACATCGATGGCCTATTTGACGCCGATCCAAATCGTTTTCCAAATGCCAAACTGATCCCTGAAGTCAATCAGATTACACCTGAGATATATAAATTAGCCGGCGGTACAAAAAATAAAATCGCAACCGGTGGAATGAAGACTAAACTTCAGGCAGCTGAAAAAGCCACAAGTAACGGCGTAAATACATTTATTATTAACGGTAAAAAAAGTAGCGTATTTAATGATATTTTAGAAAACAAATCGGTGGGGACCTGGTTTAAACCGCTAGCACTAAAAGATAGTGCAAAAAAACAATGGTTAAGACACACGTTAAAAGCGGCAGGTTCACTGCAAATTGACGACGGCGCCGCAAATGCTCTACTCACGTTAGGTGCGTCACTTCTGGCAAAAGGCATTACTGCTGTACACGGAGAGTTTGCTCGAGGTGAAGCCATAGATATACTAGCAAACAATAAAGTGATTGCCCGTGGTTTAAGCCAATATTCTAGTGCCGAGTTACTTCAAATTTCCGGCCTAGAAAGCAAAAATTTCGAAACAATCTTAGGTTTCAAACACAAAAATGAGGTCGTTCACCGTGATGACCTTGTGTTATTCAAGGACTAATTATGACTTTTTCTATACAACAAATGGCAAAAGACGCAAAAGCTGCGTCGGTACAAGTTGCCAATTTATCGACTCAAACAAAAAATGATGCACTGCTTAGCATTGCGCGTCATTTACGTTCAAATACACCAGCAATTATTGAAGCAAACAAACTGGATTTAATCGACGCCGAAAAAAATGGCTTAGCTGCGGCTATGATTGACCGTTTAATGTTAGATGCAACTCGTATCGACAGCATAGCAGCCGCGGTAGAACATATTGTCTCGTTGCCAGACCCTGTTGGCATGATCACAAAAAACGATGTGCGCCCAAATGGCATTAAAATCGCTAAACAACGTATTCCATTAGGTGTTATTGCAATGGTATACGAAAGTCGTCCAAACGTTACCGTTGACGCCGCCGTATTATGTTTTAAAGCAGGTAATGCAGTTGTATTACGTGGCGGTAAAGAAGCGATTAACAGCAATAAAGCTTTAGCTGAATGTATCCATCAAGCCTTTGTCGAACATAACATCGAGCCTGCTGCAGTTAGTTTAGTACCAAATCCTGACCGCGAGATCATGAACGAAATGTTAACGTTATCGGACACTATCGATTTGGTCATTCCGCGTGGTGGTGAAGGTCTAATTCGATTTGTGACTAAAACCAGTCAAATTCCAGTGATCCAACACTTTAAAGGGGTGTGTCATTTATACATCGACAACCAAGCTAATTTAGACAAAGGATTAGCAATATTATTAAACGGTAAAGTTCAGCGTCCTGGTGTATGTAATTCATTAGAAACTTTACTTGTCCATAAAGATGTAGCTGCAACGTTTTTACCACAAGTGGCCACGGAATTTGCCAAAGCTGGTGTAAAAGTTCATGCCTGCGATAAGTCACTTCCATATTTCGAAAATGCCGACCTAGCTACCGATTTGGATTACGACGCGGAATACTTGGCACTTGAAATTGCTATCCGTGTTGTCGACGACTTTGAACAAGCCGTACTGCACATTCAACGTTTTAGCTCAGGTCACACTGAAGTTATCATTAGCCAAGACATTTCAAAAACCCAAGAGTTTGTTCGCCGTATTAACTCTGCAGTTGTAATGGTTAATGCCTCGTCACGATTCTCAGATGGCGGAGAATTAGGACTAGGTGCTGAGATTGGTATTTCCACCAGCAAATTGCATGCGTACGGTCCAATGGGACTAGAGTCGCTAACAACGGAAAAATTTGTTGTAACCGGCGATGGTCAGATCCGAGGGTAGTTGTTAGTCAAATAGTTCTAATGATAACTATTTTTGTAATAGCCAATAAACGGAGTGCCTTTAATTAGGTTCTCCGTTTTTTTATGGCATTAATTTACTAAATGGCGCTATTAGTTATTATTAGCAATACTAGTTTCACAAAACTTTTGAGGTAATGGCCATGTCAAAAATGATCTTTATAAATCTACCAGTTAGTGACCTGCCAACATCCGTCGCGTTTTATCTATCCCTTGGCTTTACAAATAATCAAAATTTTACGGATGAAACTGCCGCTTGCATGGTTTGGAGTGATGCAATAAATGTGATGTTACTCACACATCCTAAATGGCAAACATTTACAAATCGTCCAATTCCACCGTCAAATTCAAGTGAGGTTATGTTGGCGTTATCTTTTGATTCACGAGAAGCCGTTGACCAATTTAAAGATGCCGCTATGGAAAATGGTGGCACCTTGGATATTAACCCACCTCAGGATCTAGGTTTTATGTACAATCGAAATATTGCCGATCCAGATGGTCATGTTTGGGAAGCATTCTGGATGGATCCGGCTTCCATACCAGGCAATTAATAATTCAGTTCCGATCTTCTTCGAAGTCGGGGATAATTTCATAAATTGTTTTTAATCGGTTAGTTAATTCAGAACAAAAAACGTCATCCTAAAATAGCCACAGCGATATTTGGGATCTCCAACCAAGTGCAGAGGAATTGACAAAATCAGCAACACTGACCTCATTGGTTTTACCATTGGTTTGGGCTTCATTGGTTTCGGAGGACGTTCGTCATTTGCATTCCATTGTGAGAACAGGACTTATATTAATGCCTGTTTTAACTTTTCTGGTTCAATTGGCTTAGCTAAAAATTCGTCCATTCCCGCGTCAAAACAGGACTGTTGATCTTCAACTAACACATTGGCCGTTAACGCCACTATTTTTTTTGATTTGTAATTTATCAGTTTGCGGATTTCTCGAGTCGCTGTTAAGCCATCCATTATTGGCATTTGCATATCCATTAAAATAATATCAAATTCAAACTCATGACAAAGTTGCACTGCAATTGCGCCATTATCGGCTATTTTAATATCTTTGAACCCAAACCCTTTTAACATGGCATTTAACACCGTTTGGTTAATTTTATTGTCCTCTACTATCAAAATACGCTTTGCAGGATCAATTACGATCTTTTTGTTTTCATTTTCAAGCTTATGGGTTTGACCCGTGCTAATTGGTAATAATAAAGAAAATGAAAACTTGGAGCCTTTACCAATCATACTTTCTACTTTGAGGGGCGCGCCCATTAACGTCAACAAACGATTTGAAATCGTCAATCCTAAACCCGTTCCACCGAATCTGCGCGTTATCGACGTATCTCCCTGCGAGAAAGCATCAAACAGTTTTTTGATGACTTTATGTTCAATGCCTATTCCGGTGTCGACGACGGCTATATTCAAACTGACATTTTTATCCGTCAAATTATCCACCGCGATTCGCAAAGTTACGGTGCCATGTTCAGTAAATTTGACGGCATTGCTTAACAAATTAATGAGTACCTGCTTTAAGCGGGTCACATCCCCAACAACATTTATTAAAGCGAGTTCTGGCACAGACGTAATATGGAACTCAATATTTTTCTCAGCAACTAATGGCTCAAACATGTGGCGCAGTTCGACGATAACGTCGTTAAACTTAAATGGTTTTTGCTCTAACAGCACTTTGCCAGACTCTATCTTACTGATATCCAAAATGTCATTAAGTACCACCATAAGGCCTTGTCCGGATGACTCGATAACGCCAACCATTTCACCTTGCTGCGGTGACAGTGTCGTTTTCCCGAGCAAATTAACCATTCCCAAAATGCCATTCATTGGCGTTCTGATTTCATGGCTCATATTAGCTAAAAATTCGGTTTTTATTTTGCTGGTTTTCTCAGCCTCACGTTTGGCCTTTAACAAATCTTGGTTCATTTTTTTAAATTCACTGGCCGCTTTAGCTAATAAACCTATTTCATCTTTACGTTCTGTATCTGATATTTTGGGGGAGAAATCGCCAGTCAAAAATGACTTAAATGCATAAGTTAAACGCTTAATTGCAGCGGTAATATGCAACTGAAAGAATAACGCGAATCCCAAGAACAAAATCAATCCAACGGCGATAGAAGCTTTAATAATAACCTCAGTAATTTCAACAGCTTCCGCACCTGACTTTTTGATCGCACTTAACAACCCCAAGGATTGGGTTTTTAATAACTTTGCTTGATTAGTAAATTCAACGGCGTCACCTGCCATTACAACATTAATCAGCCCAAGAAAGTTTCTGTTGGCTTGAACGCTTTTAGCAAAGAGGGTTTGATATCTGTTGGTTAATGCTAACAAGGATGCAAAGTGAACCTCCGAATTCGCTTCGCTTGTTTGAGCTAATTCTGTGAGCTTCTGATTCAGTTGACTTATCGACTGATTTACAACGCTACGTTGTTTAAACTGTTTTTTATTAAAAAATAGTGTTGAACTGCGCTCCATTTGCAACCAAAGGTTATGCGCGACGAGCGCCTCAAAAAGTAACTTTTGATTGTTATTCACTTTCGCTATTTGGTTAAATGCTTTTACGCCCTGTTGGAACACTTCCGGTAGTTCAATGTCGATATAATTACTTTTAGTTTGATATAGCTGAACCAAAACCCCCAAGTTTTCACCATAGCGAACCACCAACGATTTCATATTTTGAATGGTATTGAGTAACTCGTCGTTTTCTGTTTGTCTTCGGACCTCCTCCAATCGACTTTTGATACTGTCATGAGTTGTCATCATCTTAGCAAATATCGTGGTACTTCCACCCTGTCCAAACACTGTGACGTCACGTTGTAATTCAACAATGTCCTTGTTGATTTCTAGTACAATAATTGAATTATTTGATATCTGTAAAATTCGTTCTACTGAATATTGAACAGCGCTAATTTTATTTGTTAGCACTCTGTAGTTTGCTAATAACGTTAATATTATTAAAAATAATAACACCCCGATTTTTAAGGCTATGGTATTTTGTAATTTAACAATCATATAGGTATTTACGCATTTAGAAGCTCAAACCAACGATCTAAACTATAATCATAATTGTCCATTACCGTATTCCACACCGCGATATTTGAAAAACGCTTAACGTAACTTCCGCCATCTCTTATCTCACCAGCTTCGACTGAAACACGACCATCCGTTCCTTTTAATTGCGTGTTAGACTGTTTACCGTCATACCAGTAATCCCATTCGTTTCGGTGCATCAAGGACCGACTCCGTTCTGGATTTGAGATGTAATACCCTTGTCTTGCGATAAACGCACCAGGGTAACCAGATAGCCACCAATTCATATAATCATACGCGGCATCTTTAACATGGCCGTTGGTCATTGCCGATAGACACATAACCCCATGCCACGCTCGGTACCCTTCTTTAGGAGAAGCATAACGCACAGGAACCCCTTGGCCACGACATGCACTCACAGCAGGAGAAAACATACTCTGAATATGCACACGCTTGTTCGTCATAAACTCCACTGACTGAGGTACAGAGGTCCAAAAGCCAGCAAACTGCCCGTTACGTTTTTTCTCTAGTAATATGCTAAACAAGGTGTCTATTTCATCGATGGTCATGTTTGCGATATCACCAAACTTCATCAATCCTTTAGCTTGAGCCGCTAAGGCAGCGTCAAATATTCCTATGGTCGGCGCATTAACCAATGCGACGCGTCCTCGGTTGGCGTCATCGAGTAACCATCCCCAAGACTCAGTTTTATAAGCTTCTTCAGGTTTTATAAAATTTGTGTTGTAACCAAACGAATCGACATTGTGGACATAGGGCATAAAGCTAACTTTTGAACTTGCGGCTTTACCTAAAGAGCCGTCTTGCTGCACATAAAGCAGTTTATTTGGGGAATCACCAGCACCGTATTTTGCTGAGGGAACTATTTTCCCTGTTTTTGTTAATGGGTTAATCTCATTCCAGTATTTTAAGCGTTCGATTTCTATTGGCTGAATCGAGCCTGCATGCCATAACACGTTGATTGAGTCTGACCATTGTTCATATAAATCAAAAGAATGAGGCGCAGCCGCCGCTTTTTGCAGTACCGCAGCACTGCCCATTGCGGTGAACTCTAGATTAATCCCTAACTCTCGCATCGCCTGTTGTCGTAGCTCTTCTTGCAAGGTGACATGAGTGCCCAACACCCTTAACGTAACAGGCTTAGAACGGGAAAAAACATATGGTGCGTTTAATATAAGTGCAGCACTTGTTGATGTCGCTGCAACGTTTTTTATAAATTTCCGGCGAGATTGATTTGTCGGCACTCTCGTTCCTAGTTTGTTGTATTAACTGAAGTATAGACAGTGAATTTCAATTTATCGTTTTTTATAAGAATATATGAAATGTTTAATACAGATAACGAGCTGCCTTTTCCTCCAAGTCGCTATTATTTAAGGGAGTCTCTTAAGCTAGCAATATTTTTTATAACATTTAACCCCTTTTCTAATGACCAAACGTTTTATTAATAAGGTTATTCATTTGGTGCCAACTGACCTTTTAAATTAATGACAATGTGAGGAAATACAGATGAACCAAGCCACAACTAAAATTGCCCCAGAAATAAAGAGTATAGGTAAATTTACTGCCTTTACTTTACTCGGCGCGACGGCATGTTTTGCCCTTTTTGTTTTGATGGGAAAGTTAATAGAAAACGATAACCTTTCTTTTGCGGAACCCAGTGAAACATTTATAACTGAATTACTCGCGGTGCAAGAAGAAAAACCGACAATAGTAAAACCAAATGTTTTACCGCCACCGCCTATAGCAAAAGCGCCGCCCCCACCACCGCCAATTCCAGTGGATACGACCAGCGAAAATTTGTTGGCTATGAATACAAACTTTGGTATCAAGATCCCCCCTACCCAACTTGGCCCTATTGTGTTTGAAGGTCGCCAGGACAACTCCGCAACGCCAATTGTCAGGGTACAACCAAGATACCCAATTAAAGCAGCGCGGGATGGCATCGAAGGATGGGTTAGTTTGTCATTTAGCATAGATGCCGTAGGTCGTGTTATCGATATTGCTGTTATAGAGTCCCAACCTGCAAGGGTCTTTGACAACGAAGCTAAAAAAGCGTTAAAAAGGTGGAAGTACAAACCACAGATTAAAAACGGTAAAGCAATCACGTTGCAAAACCAACAGATAATGCTCGAGTTTAATTTGGGCCAAAGCTAAGTTATTACAACTTCAAGCCGCGATAGACTAGCCGTTTTAGCTAACAAAAAACGGTTAGTAAACGCCGAAGTTAAGGATGTTGATGAATATTACGATCGGATTGAAGAACTGGCTTAATATTGCCGAATCAAACGAAAATCTCATGTTGAAATATGCGGACTCGGGCGAATTAAAATACATAAAAGAAATCGTAAAACGACTCGAAAAAGATCTTTACCATTACTTGTTTAGCCAAGTAGGCCCTGAACTAGCCTCCGATGTCTGCCAAATGGCATGGGAAAAAGTCATTAAAAATAGACGCTCATTTTCTGACACAGGCACAGTAAAAAGTTGGTTGTTTAAAATTGCCCGAAGCGCACTTATTGACGAATTACGAAAACAACAGCGATGGCAAGTTGAAGAGTTTGACGAATCAAATATAAATGACCATTCAACACCATCCAAAGCTCAATTTGATGTTATGAATGAAATAGAACAACAACAGCGTTTCGACGCGGCCTTTAATGAATTACCTTTTCTCCAAAGAGAAGCGTTTATTTTGCAGCAAGAGGGGTTTAGATTGAGAGAAATTGCTCAAATTACTCATTGCGAAATGGAGACAGTTAAAAGTCGCTTACGTTATGCTAAACAAACACTAACCACCCTCATTGGCGAAACACGAGAGGGGGAGTAATTATGTCAAACAAACACACAGAAACTCGATTACAAGAATGTTACGAAAATCGAAAAAAAAACGTAATTCCACCGCCTAATTTGCAGGAAGCCATATTGGCAAATGCTAAACAAACAAAACCCTCTATTTGGAAATGGGTGAGCTGGCAGTACGCCATGGGCATATTTGTCGCCGTTATTATATTTGGTTGGAATAGAAACGACGCCCCACTACAGACTAATGAGCAGTATTCCGTTGTAGCTACTTATAATACGGACCATACAACAACCTATTACCACGATGTAACGTTTTTAAGTGCCGACCAAAACGATGTTAAAAACATTAAAGAAAATGCACATTACCAGCAATACCTTGCCGCCATCGAATCATTAAAAGATAAACGTAAGTTGCCCGGTATCGTAAAAAGCATAGACAATGAAATTGTCATCCAAGTATGTGATGTTGGTGTATTTCAGCTGTCGCGAGAAATGGTTAATCACCTTCTTCATGCACCAAGCCATAGTCAGATGGTTGCTGGCAAAGCGGTTTATCTTATGGCGGATGAAAATGGATTTATTACCGCAATTGAAAACCGAGATTCGCTTCAACAATGCCCGTCATAATCATCAATTAAACATGTCATTCGACAGCGGCTGACAGTCCCAGCTTTTAGGCTTAGGTCAACATGCCGCTGTCAAAATGTATGCCTAGACCGGCAGTAAATAACCAACAGCCCCATAAACTGTGCTCTAGAGTCACAAGTAAAGTTGAACGACTGTGCATATAAGTATAAGCAAAGACCAATCCTGCAAAAAATGACCCCACAACTGCTATCCAGTTGGCAAACATTAAATGTGCTAATGCAAAGCTGAGTGCACTTAACCAGGCTCGTAAATTTTTACTTTTGAATATATGTTTATATCGATGAAATAGGTAAGTTCTGAAAATTACTTCCTGTGGCCATGCGGATAAAACCGGATATAAAAATAGCAGGGCAATCCACATTAGGGTTTGCTCTAATGGCAGTGAGAATAGCCACTGGGGCGTAAACCACCAACTCGCCAACGTGATAACAAACGCCGCCAGTAAAAAGGTCTTCATGACATTAGGCAGAAATTCTCGCAGTTTTTCTAAGTTCCACAACCTGAAGCGCTTAAAACGCGGGTCTGTTACCAGTGACAACAAACACCAAAGTAAAATTGTGATCAGACACAATAATAAATAGGGTGCTACTGTATGCCTTAAAAAATAAACAACGATGGGTAAAACGATAAACAACAAAACAAACTCAACATACATTACTGGCTTGTAATAAGCCTTGGTCAAACTAACCACCGAGTTCTCCACACAAAACAACTAATAAATATAAGCTTAAGCTAAATATCTAGATAAACTTCGATTCACAAAAATTTAATATAAGTGGTGATAAATGGTGGGGCGACAGGCTAAATTTAATATTCTCAACCGCATTTAAAATCTACTGCTATATTTTTAATATAGGTTTCGCATTTTATAATCCAAATTTGGGTGTCGTTTTTGAAAATAACAAAAAGTCAGCTCTACATCCTTTCTTTTACCTTGCTCTTGGTCGGGATGGGACTTAATGCCCAGACAAACATAAAGTACATGGCGCAGCTCGATACAGCGGCACAAAATACAAGTTATAGCGTTAGGATGTTAGAAGAAGTCTGCCTTGTCATTAATCGCGATTTCGGTGGCTGTAAATTAGAGCCGGTGTCGGTCCCAATGTTACAGCGAAGGCAGCTTAAAAGTTTGACTCAAAAAAAGCTCGATATTGTTTGGACGGTAACCACCGCCGAGCGTGAAAAAAATTATCGACCGATACGCATCCCCTTAATGAAAGGGTTTATCGGGTACCGAATTGCCACAACGAACACCAACACCAAACATCATTTTACTCAGCCGGAAAACCTGCCAGCCATAAAAAGCCTTTTAGCCGCCCAGGGCCACGATTGGCCAGATTCAACAATCCTAAGGAACAATGGATTTAACGTGTTTGAAACCACACTGCTAGATCAAATATACCAAAATGTTGGGCGCAGTATTTATGACTATACGTTAAGAGGTGTGCTTGAAACCTATTCAGACTTATCAAATGTAAAGGGGAAAAACCTCCACGTAGATGAAAATTTGTTATTTAGATACCGCTCTGCCATTTACTATTTTGTTCGGGCTGAAGATGAGGCATTGGCAAATAAAATACAACAAGCGCTTTTGGTACTGATCAAAAACGGCACCTTTGACAAGATATTTTATGAGTTTAATGACCACCAAAAAATTATTAACGATGCCAACCTAGAGCAACGCCACATAATCGAATTGCAAAACGACGTTGACTTTTCTTTGATCCCGTCAGGCTTTAAACCTTGGTATGACATAAAACCGAGCTAACAATTGTAGTTTTGTTTGCGTTAACTAATCGCGATAAAGGTTACAAAATAAAAAACCAGAATAACACAGCGCATTATTCAGGTTTTTCTTCAAGGGGTAGAGCTAACTCAAGAGCAAGACTTTACTAAATCAAGATGCGAAGATTTACCCAACGTACATAATTTTTAACCTAGTATCTGTCTCAAGACTTTATTTGCTTTCTGTTCGTTCATTCTGCTAAGCATTTACATAATTATGAAGAACTTTCAAAGTATGTTGTTGAATTAGGCATTAGGGATACGCTCCAACAGCCATTTACCAATTATTTTCAAAACTAGCGACAGTCGACTTTTGGCTAGCTGAATGAGTTTCCAATGATCACTCGCTTAATGTAAACAACATTAATCTGCACCTGTAGTGGAATCGTGCGGTTTAAACTTTAGATTGATTTGTATATCTATTGTACTGTTGTTGTTAATCCATTATTGTTAATTTATAAAAAATAATGAGCATCACGGATGACATTTTTTACCGAATTAAAACGCCGAAATGTATTTAAGGTTGCCAGTGTTTATTTGGTAACCTGCTGGATTATCCTGCAAATTGTTGCGGTGATTTCACCCGCTTTACACTTGCCTATTTTATTCAGCACCATTACCACGGTTATTCTGACGATTGCCTTTCCTTTTGTATGCATTTTTGCCTGGGCATTTGAACTCACCCCTGAAGGGCTTAAACGCACCAATGAGGTTGATATCGACGAGTCTATTGGTGAGCAAACCGGCAATAAAATCAATTACCTGTTAGCAGGCGCATTGGTGCTGGCCTTAGCATTTATCGCCTATGAAAAACTATTTACCTCCAATGCTGATGTTAGTTTAGAACGTTCTATCGCAGTATTACCATTTGAAGATATGAGCCCGGATAAATCCCAAGGTTATTTTGGTGATGGCATTGCCGAAGAAATTCTTAATTCTTTGGCGCGGTTAAATCAGTTAGTGGTGATTGCCCGTACCTCGTCATTTAATTTTAAAGACAGTAACACCGATATTCGTGAAATAGGCCAAAAACTCAATGTTAACTATGTGCTAGAAGGTAGCGTACGCAAAGATAGAGACAAGGTCCGAATAACTGCTCAGTTGATTGAAGTCACCAGTGGTGCGCATATTTGGTCACAAACCTATGATCGCGAATTAACCAGTATCTTTGCCCTGCAAGATGAACTGACTTTTGCCATTACCCAAGCACTCAAACTAAATCTGTTACCCGAGCAAGTGGAACATGAAGCCGGTATGACCACCAATCCACAGGCCTATGAGTTGTTTATTCAGGGGCGGGAGCTCGCCTATCAGCGCAGTTCGGAATCATTAAAACAAGCTGCTGACATATTACAACAAGCTATAAAACTAGATGAGCAATTTTATTTGGCCAAGGCACAACTCTACATGGTGTATAGCTTTGCTGATAATTATGGTGGCTTTATAGAGTCTTTGCGTCAGGCAGAAAAAGAACGTTTGTTTTGGGAACTAATGATTGCACCTGATTTTCCACTTAAAACGCTGGTAATAGCAACACAGGCTTCGGACAGCGGTAACTTAGCAATAAGTGTCAAGCTTTATAAACAAGCTTATGAAAAAGCCCCTAATGACCCGCTAATTCAAAATGTGAGTACTTTAGCGTTGGATAATATTCTAGATGGCATCAAGCGAAGGGAGAAAATACTAAAAACCAATCCACAAAGTCAGATAAATATCACCAACTTAGTGTTTTTGTATCTTGTAACGGAACAGCCAGATAAAGCTCAAGCAATGTTATCAACAATGGAAAAGCTATTTCCCGAAAACACACAAAACTTCTTACCCAATATTTATTATAGCTACGCCTACCAACAAGATATTGAAGCGACCTTAGCGCTTATTAATGACTACCGTAGCGAACCCAGTGCAGACTATAGAAGGGCAAAATCCGCAATCAACATACTGGCCGGCAATATCGATACTGCGCTGGATTATATTGACGAAGAATTAAGCCAGTCGCCTGAATATGCAGAACAATTTATTAACGCCTTATTATTACTACTGGATTTAGATACGCGCGGAAAACTAAACGAACAACAGCAACAGCGTTATCAACAATTACCGATTAGTGAGTCTACCCAAACTGAATTACTGGTATTTTATAAGCTGCTGTTGGGCGACGAAACTTTGTATGAACAACAACAGCAGTTGACAGGGTTAAGTGCAGAGGAGTTTATCCAACGCGTTGATCTTAATCAGACAGAGCCTTATGACTATGCTGCCATTAAAAAACGTAAAGGCGACGACAGTTATGTTCAAGTACTGAAAACTAGTCTTGCTTATAGCTCTTCTCAATGCCAACAAACACAAAATAAGGTCGGTTGGTTCTGTGCAGGGATTATGGATTTCATTGGCGATATTTCTGAGCAACAAACCCAGAATATGTTTAAGCGCCAACCAATGCTGGATACATACTTGATAGGGATTGAAAAATTTATCTTAACTGCGCCCGTTTATTATGGTTTGAGCCAACACCCTGAGTTTGAGCCGCTTGCTAATGCATTTTTGGATCGTACCTTCAGAAAATGGAACCCGGATTTAGTGGCAGAGAAAGTTACTGCATCACCAACAAAGTAAAGTGAGGGACACATGGCATGTTGCTGAATTAAAACGCTGCAATGTATAAAAGCCTTTCGAGTTAACTTCTATTACTTCACGGCAAAATGGATGGTAATACGCAGATTTAAATTCTGGTGAAAAAACAGAAAAAAACCTGAATAACACAGTGCATTATTCAGGTTTTTCTTTAAGGGTTAGGTCTAACCCAAGTGCAAAGCTTCACCAAATCGATATGAGCAGATTAACGCAAATTAACGCAAAGTAACGTACTCTTCAGCTGAGGTAGGGTGAATTGCAACGCAAGCATCAAAATCGGCCTTTGTCGCGCCCATTTTAATTGCTACAGCAAAGCCCTGTAAAATCTCATCCATACCGAGTCCAATACCGTGTAGACCAACAACTTTTTCGTCGTCACCGGCACAAACAAGTTTCATTTTGGTCATTTGTCTGTGTTCCGTAACCGCGGTATACATAGCGGCAAAACTTGAGTTATATACTTTAACGTTTTCTTCCCCGTATTGAGCAACCGCTTCAGGTTCAGTCAGCCCCATAGTCCCAATTGCAGGGTGACTAAATACCACAGTTGGAACTAAGGAATAATCCATCACGACATCGGTAATGCCGTTAAATAATCGTTCAGCCAATATACGGCCAGATTTAACAGCAATTGGTGTTAACTCAATCTTACCGATAATATCGCCTAGGGCGTAAATACCCGGAACATTAGTTTCATGATGTTCGTTTACTGGAACGTAACCACGTGAATCAACCTCTACACCGGCTTTTTCGATATTAATGCCATCTGTAGAAGGCGTGCGGCCGATTGCCCAAATAACACAATCGGTTTCTACGCTTGTGCCATTTTCAAAATGTAACACCAGTGAGCCGTCAGCGGCTTTTTCAACACGACTTGGTGTACTGTTTGTTAACAGTTTCAAATTGTCCTGTGCCATTATTTCAACTAAGGTCTCTGATAACATCGGGTCAAATGTTCTTAATGGCGCATGTTTTCGAACCGCTAACTGAGTTTCTGTACCTAAACTTTGTAATACACCAGCAAGTTCTACTGCAATGTATCCAGCGCCTACAACGACAGCACGTTTTGGCTGTTCATCTAAAGCAAAAAATCCGTTTGAATCTATACCTAATTCAGCCCCTTCTATTTTAGGCCAAGTTGGTCGTCCGCCTGTGGCAATCGTAATATAGTCAGCGGTATATTGCTTGCCATCTACTTCGACTGTTTTAGCATCTACAAATTTTGCAAAACCATTAATTACCGTAATACCGTTTGAATCTAAAACGCGATCGTATGAACCATGGATACGTTTAATATAAGCTTCACGAGACGCTACTAGTTTGCTCCAATCAAATTTATTAACGGTGACATCAAATCCGTAATCAGGACTATATTTATGGATCGCTTCTGCAACTTGAGCCCCAAACCACATCGCCTTTTTAGGAACACAACCAACGTTGACGCATGTGCCGCCCATTGCTTTTGCTTCGATTAGCGCCACTTTAGCACCGCGCATCGCTGCACGATTTGCCGATGCAATACCACCACTACCGCCGCCAATGGCGATATAGTCAAAATGCGTTGTCATAAATTTATTTCCAATTGAGTCTAATTATCATAAGGATATGGCCTACTCGCCAGAAAACCAAATCGAATTTAACGATTCGGGCAATCGCCTTCGTGTTAGTTATATATTCTCGAAAAAAATACGCTAAAAATTAGCAATATGTGAACAAACAACACTCAGCTAGTACAGAATTTACAAAAACTAGACCTTGTAAAGTTACTTTCAAGGTACTATCTAACTTAATTAATATCACAAGAATAGCCACGCGTTTAATCCGCGACTAATTTAGGTAGCCAATATGTCTGACTCATCAAACCCACTTTTATCCAATTTTGATCTGCCACCGTTTTCTCAAATCCAGCCTCAACATATTAAGCCTGCGGTAGAGTCATTGCTAGATAGCTGCAAAAAGTCCATCGAACAGGTTGTTCAACTTCCGACTCAAACTTGGCAAACACTAGTGGTCGATATTGACAAAGTAAGCGACCAATTTGGTCGCGCTTGGTCACCAATTTCTCATATAAACTCGGTATTAAGCTCGGACGAATGGCGCGAAGCCTATGAATCTTGTTTACCTATTATAAGTGAATACTCAACTTGGGTAGGTCAACACAAGGGGTTGTTTGACGCCTATTACGCCTATTCTCAATCAGACGAATTTGCCACATTAAGTACCCCCCAGAAAAAAGTTATTACCAATGCCCTGCGAGACTTTAAATTATCGGGTATCGACTTGCCGGAAGACAAACAAAAACGCTACGGTGAAATCCAAGCAAAAATGTCAGAGTTGAGCTCAACTTTTAGCAATAATGTATTGGATGCTACTCAAGCATTTCAAAAAGTCATTACCGACGAAGTCGAATTAGCAGGACTACCTGACTCTGCAATTGCCGCGGCAAAACAAATGGCTGAAGTAAAAGAAATAGACGGTTGGCTGTTTACCCTCGACTTCCCAAGTTATCTGCCGGTTATGACCTATTCTGAAAACGCAGAGCTTCGAAAAGAAATGTCTATCGCATTTTCAACTCGAGCTTCTGACCAAGGGCCATATGCAGGACAATACGACAACTCTGAAATTATTGATGAGTTGATGGCACTTCGCCATGAGTTGGCGCAACTACTCGGCTTTGAGTCATTTGCAGAGAGTTCGTTGGCAACAAAAATGGCAGAAAATACGCAACAAGTATTAGGATTTTTAAGCCAACTTGCTGAAAAATCACTGCCGCAAGCACAGCAAGAAGTTGAAGAATTACGCCAATTTGCTCAAAGTGAGTTTGGTGTGAGCGAACTGAATCCTTGGGATTATGCGTTTTATAGTGAAAAATTAAAGCAAGCTAAATACGCAATTTCAGACGAAGCGTTACGCCCGTACTTCCCAGAAAGTAAAGTACTCGATGGGTTGTTTACCGTTGTAAATCGCCTATTTGGGGTTACAGTAACTGAAGTTAAAACCGGCATTGATAAATGGCATAAAGACGTTAAATATTTTGATATCGTTGATAAAAACCAGAAATACCGTGGCAGTTTCTATCTAGATTTATACGCAAGAGAAAAAAAGCGCGGTGGTGCTTGGATGGACGATTGTCGCGGACGAGTATTATGGTCTGAAGATCAGCTCCAAAACCCTGTAGCGTATTTAACTTGTAACTTTAATCAACCTATCGGTGACAACGCCGCGTTGTTTACCCACGATGAAGTCGTTACTTTATTCCACGAATTTGGCCACGGTATTCATCACATGTTAACTCAGGTTGACGAAGCCTCTGTGTCTGGTATTAATGGCGTAGCCTGGGATGCGGTTGAATTACCAAGTCAGTTTTTAGAAAACTGGTGCTGGGAAGAAGACGCACTGGCATTTATTTCAGGCCACTTCGAAACAGGTGAACCATTGCCAAAAGACATGTTAGACAAAATGCTTGCGGCTAAGAACTTTCAATCAGCGATGCAAATGGCGAGACAATTAGAGTTCAGCTTATTCGATTTCCGAATACACGCTGAATACGACCCAGCTAAAGGTTCACAAATTCAGGCTATTTTGGACGATGTCAGACAGCAAGTTGCCGTCGTTCAACCACCTGCTTATAACCGCTTTCAACATGGCTTTGGGCATATATTTGCAGGCGGTTATGCAGCTGGATATTATTCTTACAAGTGGGCAGAAGTTTTATCAGCAGATGCATTTTCTAAATTTGAAGAAGACGGGATCTTTAATTCCGATACCGGCAATAGCTTTTTAACCAATATTCTGGAAAAAGGCGGCAGTGCGGAACCTATGGAATTATTTAAAGCATTTAGAGGTCGCGAACCTGAAATTGATGCATTATTACGACACTGTGGCATTGCCGCATAAGCATGATTTGACTTTATTTGGACGATTTTAATGTCAGAATTTTTAAAAAAACTTGAGCCCTTTGACCGGATATTAGCCCGTGCTATTGAACGAAAAGGCTCTAAAGAGATAGTAATGGATATGGCCGGCGATATATTTGACGCCGACGAAATAGCCAGTCTTTCTGACGACAGATGGTTAGCCGCATTTACTAAACAAGTTTTTCAAAGTGGTTTTGTATGGCGAGTTGTAGAGCAAAAATGGTCCGGCTTTGAAGAAGTCTTTTTTAATTTTGATATTGAAAAAATGCTGATGATGTCCGACGAAATGTGGGAACAAAAATGCAAAGACGAACGCATAATCCGTAATGGTAACAAGGTTATGACCATTAAGGCCAACGCCCAAATGATTTATGAAGTAAGCGCTGAACACGGCTCATTTGGTAAATTTATTGCAAATTGGCCCTGCGACGACATTATTGGTTTGTGGCAATTTTTGAAAAAACACGGCGCTCGACTTGGTGGAAACACAGGCCCTTATGCATTAAGGTTTATGGGCAAAGATGGATTTCTAATTAGTAGAGACAATGAAGCCTATTTTCGAGCTTATAAATTAGTTGATGGCGGGATCTCAAGCAAAAAAAGCCAAACCGTAATTCAACAATGTTTTAACGCCTGGCACGAGTCTACCGGTCTAACGTACAAGCAACTGAGTCGAATATTGTCTTTTTCTGTGGGCGACAATTTTGTTGGCATTGAAGCGGGAACTAACACCATTGACTGAGCAAACTCAACAATCTTCTTTACCATTTTATAATTGGCGCTCAGCGCCACTGCAACTCATCGAACTTGCAGAAACGTTTGGCTGGCAAATGGTTAACAAGGCCCCGCAAAACGGTTCGGTTTATGGCTTGTTTGAAGACAATAAATTTTGTTTAACTAAAGACGGAAAAACCCTAATCAATGTGGACTTTACGGGGGGCGCCACCGCTCATCGTCATAAATTCGGAGGTGGTAAAAACCAAGCTATCGCCAAAGCGGCTGGGCTAAATAAAGGCGCAACGCCTACCGTTTTAGATGCAACGGCTGGAATGGGGAAAGATGCATTTGTGTTGGCCAGTCTTGGCTGCAATGTCACTTTAGTTGAAAGACAGCCGCCTGTTTATATGATGTTAGTGGATGGTTTTCGACGCGCCATCTCAGACGGCTCTATTGATTGGTTCGAACAAAGAATGCAGTTAATCAATAAAACGTCACACGATGCGCTGCAAGACTCAATTTCATCAAACCAACAATACGACGTGGTTTATCTCGACCCAATGTTTCCGCATAGAGAAAAATCTGCCGCCGTTAAAAAAGATATGGCATTGTTCCAATCTTTTGTTGGAGATGATGCCGATGCCGATCAATTATTACCGTTAGCCTATCAATTAGCGCAAAAACGTGTTGTAGTAAAAAGGCCTGACTATGCGCCGTTTTTGAACGAACAGACGCCAAATAGTCAAATAAAAACAAAAAAGAACCGATTCGATTTATATATTAAGGCCGCGATGGTCTAACAATGGAACCTTTTATGATTGAAGTGAATGACAAATTACCAAGTGTACAATTCCAGTTTTTTGACACAAACGAAGTAAAAACCGTTACCACAGAAGATTTGTTTGCTGGCCAAAAAGTCGTTTTGTTTGCAGTTCCTGGTGCATTTACGCCAACCTGCTCTGAAAGTCACTTGCCGGGTTATGTTGTCAATTTTGATAAAATAAAAGCAAAAGGCGTCGACAAAGTTATTTGTTTATCCGTAAACGATGCTTTTGTCATGTCCTCTTGGGGTAAAGCACATAATGCCGAACACTTACTAATGTTAGCGGATGGCGGTGCTGATTTCACAAAAGCAATTGGCTTAGAAGCTGAAACAGGCATTTTTGGTGGTATTCGCTCACGCCGATACGCGATGATCGTTGAAGATGGAATTGTGACTCAGCTCAATGTTGAAGAACCAAAAGAATTTGCAGTGAGTGACGCGGAGTCAATTCTAGCCCTATTATAAATAGGAAAATCAATAACAATTAAAAGCTTAAGTAAGCTGTGGCTTTTGATAAAAATAAAAAACCGATGTTGATATGCAACATCGGTTTTTTTGTTTCTACAACAATGCGTTGTGACGTTCAATAAACTAACCATTTATCGCATTGACCGCCTCATAATAAGCGGTCAACCCAACTAAAAATCGATATGTTTACCTAAGAATTTAAGTACGCGTTTGAAATACTTAAGGCGGTTTTTCTCTAAATAAAATCCATGACCTTCTTTCTCAAACAACAAATACTCATACGGATGATCCTCTTTTTCTAGGGCGGCAATCAAACTTTCAGCCTGTTCAATTGGCGCTCGTTGGTCCATTCCACCATGAGCAATAAGTACGGGTACTTTCAATTTATCGATATTATACGATGGAGACATTGACTCTTGAAGTGCAACATTTTGCCCCAACACCGCTTTTAAATATTTATCACCAGAGCGGCGTTCCTGCACATCACCTTCTTTGAACATCAAAGGTAAGTCGTAAACACCAACTACACCAACAGCACATTTGTACAAATCTGGCTCAATTATCGGACTCATCAATGCCGAATAACCACCAAAGCTTGCGCCCATAATGCAAATGTTGTTTTTGTCGGCGATGCCCTGGTCGATTAAATATTTGGTGCCGTCAATTATGTCATATTGAATTTCCGTGCCCCACTTGCCGTGACCAGATTTTTCAAACGCAGGACCGTAACCACCAGATCCTCTGAAATTCACTTTTAACACCGCTAATCCACGACTCGCTAACATTTGCGCTTCTGGATCAAATCCCCAGTAATCACGCGGTCCATGTGGTCCACCATGAGGCATAACAATCAATGGTAAATTTTTCTCCGCCTTGCCTTTAGGAACCGTTAAATAACCATTAATTTCAATACCATCTCGAGTTGTGTATTTAACTGGACGAGTACTTGCCATAAGATCGGGGTTAATCCAGCTACGTGCTGAAAACAAATATTGAATTTTAGGTTTTCCGGTTTTTTCGTCCGGATGCATTATGTAATAATCACCTGGATTACGGTCGTTATAAGCGATAACAATCTGAAATAGCTCATCCGGGGTAGAACTCACAATTTGAACTTGATGACCAGGTAAGGCTTGTAACAAGCCTTTTAAGCGCTTTGATAAAAGTGCTTTTCCATCGACAAATTCATAAGCCGGGTAACCATTTTCATATTCAACAGCATATATTTTGCCGTCTTTTTCATTGCCATAAACATTTCTAATATTTACAACTGGATCTTTACTCACTAACTCAACTGAATTTTTTTCAAAATCGATTTTGTACAAACCGATTGGCGCACCGTCTTCACTTGCGGTAACAAACATCGCATTGTCTTCGCCATCAACGATAACGCGTGGTGTAATTTTACTAAGGTGTTTAAACGAATTGTTAAACTTAGTCCATTCGCCAGTCTCAACATCCCGCTTATAAACTTCTTGATCAATATAATCATTACTTGAGACCGAGAAGCGAACCTCACCATTACCGTCGGTAATATATTGCGCGTTAAAGGCTGGCGAGCGTGTCACTTTACGTCGTTTACCAGTATAAACATCGACAAGATAGACAGTTGAGTGTCGGTCTGCGCCGCTTTTTCTCAACCAAGGATGAACTTCTGCAAGAAAATAATTGTCATCATGTACTAAAGGGTCTAACACTAAAGATGACGCACGAAGCGCATCAGCTTTGCTTGATGCTCCTAATGACTTGCCTCCAGCTTTGTGTCCCATTAAGTATTGTGATTTTGAGCCATCGGCATTAACACCTAATAATTCGCCATGATAAGACGGTTGCGTATAAGCGCCGCGCATATAAGTTTTTTGTAATACAAGACGGTCTTTACTGACCCAGTTATATCCGCCAACCTGCTCTTTATCACCGTCGAATTGCACGACATTTATTAGTTTCATAGTATCGCGTTGCAATACCACCAAAACTTGTTTACCGTCGCGAACGGTTGTTGCAGCTAAATAATCGCCCTTTGGGGAGATTTTAACAGAACCAAATTCTGAAAATTTAACAAAATTTTCAAGCGGTATTTTTTTCTCCGCAAAACTGCCAAAAGCCGTTATTAGCAAGGCAACTGCTAAAATTTTCTTCCACATAAAATTCCCTTATCCCTTTATTTTTATATTTTAAATATTGTATATCTTTTTTATTTAGTCAGTAATATTAAAGAGTTGGACTAAAAATGTCTAAGGTTCTAGGCATTTATTGTACTAACCAACCAAATAAGTCCCAGTACCAAAGGCAATTTGATCACCTTTTTGATTATGTAATTCCATGCGAGTCACGCAAACCCGGCTGCCGGAACGGATCAGTTGCGCTGTTGCAATAAACTCGTCACCACGACCGGGTCTCAAATAATCCGTTCTTAAATCGATAGTTCCCACTTTTTTAGTAAATTCGATTAATGCGGCTGAATCTTCAAAGTGCATTTTCTCCATCCGGCTAAAAATGGCCAAAATGCCACCCACCGTATCGAGTGCCGATGCGGTTACGCCCCCGTGCAGAATTTTTTGCATTGGATTACCCATTAATTTGTCATCCCACACAAATCTAATTTCAGCTTTGTTTGCCTCACAAACGGTGATCTTTAGCCCTAAATTTTTGTTGAAATTTAAATTGGTGAACACATTTACCAACCAAGATCGAGCGTCGTCATTTGATAACATAAAAATAATTCCAAAATAACTGATCGGATGAGTATAACATTTGATTCCAATGCTACAATGCCCCCAAATATTTAATTTGAACCGCTAAATTGACCGACAACCAGACTACACCACTCGACATTTTGACAAAAATATTTGGTTACGATGCTTTTCGCATGGGCCAAGATAAAGTCATTGAATCCTGCATTAATCAACAAGATACCTTGGTTCTATTGCCTACGGGAGGCGGTAAAAGTTTGTGTTACCAAGTACCCGCATTATTGCTGCCAAATGTAACAATAGTCGTTACCCCCCTTTTGTCGTTAATGAAAGATCAGGTTGATCAACTTAATGAGCTTGGTATCGCAGCGAGTTACATTAATAGTCAGCAAACTCGACAAGAGCAATTTCAAACGTTAAATCAGTTGCAATACGGTGAAATAAAAATTTTGTATGTGTCGCCAGAACGTTTGCTACAGCAGCGATTTTTAGATCACTTACATCAAGCTGGGGTCAGTCTATTTGCAATTGATGAAGCACATTGTTTGTCTCATTGGGGACATGATTTTCGTGCCGATTATCTGCGCTTAGGCCAAATTAAAAACCTATTCCCGCATGTGCCAATCATGGCATTAACGGCGACGGCCGATAAAGCAACGCGATTTGATATTAGCCACCAACTCAATCTTAACGACCCCTATATCCATATTGGCAGTTTCGACCGCGCTAACTTGCGCTACACCATAGAAGAAAAATTCAAACCACTTAATCAGTTATTAAGTTTTGTTGGAACACAAACCGATGCTTGCGGTGTGGTGTATTGTTCGAGTCGTGCCCGAGTTGATGACGTCGCAGAAAAGCTCAAACAAAAAGGTTTTAATGCTGCGCCGTATCATGCAGGTCACGAAAACGCCCACAGAATAAAAGTACAAGAGCAATTTCAGCGAGACCAAATTCAAATTGTGGTCGCGACCGTGGCGTTTGGCATGGGTATAAATAAGCCTAATATTCGATTTGTAGTTCATTACGATCTGCCAAAAACCATAGAAAGTTATTATCAAGAAACTGGACGCGCTGGACGTGATGGACTTGACGCCCAATGCCTTATGTTCTTCGACTCAGGCGATGTGCCTCGAATTCGCCGTATGATCAGCGACAATCAAAATGAAGACCGAGTAAAAGTTGAACTCCAACGGTTTAACGCTATGGTCGCCCTTGCTGATGCACAAACCTGTCGTCGCCAAGTATTACTAAACTACTTTAACGAACCTACAACCACAGGTTGTGGTAATTGCGATATTTGCTTAGACCCACCGACCTCGTTTGATGGGACATTATTAGCGCAACAAGCAATGTCTTGTATTTACCGCAGTGGTCAACGTTTTGGAATTGGTCATATCATCGATATTTTACGTGGCAGCCAAGGGATCCGGATTAAAGATCATAAACATGACGAATTGAGCACCTATGGAATTGGCAAAGAACAAACGCACGACTATTGGCTCAGCATTATTCGCCAACTAATACATCAAGGTTTGATTGAACAAGATATTAGCCGTGGTAGTAGTCTTGTTTTAACCGAAAAGGCTCGCCCTATTTTACGCAGCGAATCGACGTTACAACTTGCTGTACCGAGATTAAATACCAAAAAGCTATTTGAAAAAGCCGCACCTGTAAATTACGACAAACGATTGTTTGCTCGATTGAAGGGACTTCGAAAATCCATAGCAGAAGAGCATAATGTGCCACCGTTTGTCGTATTTTCAGATGCAACTCTGGCGGATATGGCAGACAAATTACCCACTACGCCACGCGATATGTTGTTAGTATCCGGGGTTGGTGAAACAAAACTACGTCGCTATGGTGACGCGTTTTTATCAGTGATCAATCGTCACGTATCTGAATTGTAAAATTCAGAATCAATACCAATCGACCTAGGTTATTTTCTGGGCATTAAAAAACCGACAAAACGTCGGTTTTATCATTTTAAATTTACTTTATTTTATTTTATTTTAGCGACGCATAATACGCTGATAAGTTAGCAATATCGGCATCTGTCAGTGGCATAGCCATCGCGCCCATAACTGGGTCTTTACGATTTCCCGCCTTAAAGTCTTTTAGCTGTTTCGCTAAATACTGCTCTTTTTGACCTGCTAAATTTGGGTACATTGGAATTGCACTAATTCCGTTAGCACCGTGACAAGCAGCACAAACTGCGGATTTTGTTTTACCTGCAGCAGCATCGCCAGCAAGTACAGTTGTTGAACTAAGTGACATAATGGCAACCAGGCCAAACACTAAACTTTTCATCTTAACCCCTATTGTAATTTTACTTTTTCTCAGCTTAACACCAAACATTTGAATTAAATATAGCGTAAACTATTGAAAGGCGCACACTTTGTTTGAGATCAAATTAACGACGATTATGACTATTCTATCTGGCAAGCAATCGACAAAAATTACCGACTTACGATTTTCCAATACGTATGCTAATTCGTTGTCTGAATTAGGGCATTTTGTAAATCCAACGGCATTCCCAAAACCTAAGTGGGTAAGTATCAGTTCGCAAACAAGTAAGATACTCAATATCGATGCGACTGCCTTAGAAAGCCAATCTGAATGGCTTAACTGGTTTAGCGGAAATCAAATGGTAGATGCGGCCCAACCTATTGCGCAAAAATACACAGGGCATCAATTTGGTCAATATAATCCCGAATTAGGCGATGGCCGCGGATTGTTACTCGGTGAATTACTTTCCGACACAGGGCGTTGGGATATTCACGTAAAAGGCGCGGGAAAAACCCCATATTCTCGATTTGGCGATGGCCGAGCAGTATTAAGAAGCTGCATACGCGAATATTTAGCTTCCGAAGCATTACATCATTTGGGGATACCAACTTCCCGGGCTTTAGGCTTATTTACAACAGGTGAAAAAGTCCAGCGTGAAACCATCGAACCCGGTGCCGCTTTAATCCGAGTTTGCGAAAGTCACCTTCGTTTTGGTCATTTTGAATACGCCTTTTATCAAAACGATACTAAATTATTAGAACAACTTGTGGCGTACGCTGTAACTGATGTATTGCCGCAATCGTCGGATGAAATACGCGCTCTAAAGCCCAATGCCTCTGCGCAACAGCAAGCTTATCAATTACTTAAATTCACGATCCGAACAACGGCGGAAATGATTGCGAAGTGGCAAGCTTATGGATTTTGCCACGGGGTTATGAACACCGACAACATGTCAATTTTGGGCATCACTTTTGATTATGGTCCCTACGGTTTTCTAGATGTGTATGAACCATCACATATTTGCAATCATTCAGATCACAGTGGTCGATATGCATTTGACGAACAACCGAGCATTGGGTTGTGGAATCTCAACGCGCTTGGCTATTCACTTTCGCCTTTATTGTCAAAAGAAGAATTGACCGAATTGCTAAAACAGTACGAAACAATTTTACTTGATAATTATTCTTCGTTAATGCGGAAAAAGCTTGGTTTTAAAGAAAAGCAAAAAGAAGATCAAGCCTTGTTGGGGGGACTTCTCGCCCTCATGCAGGAACAAAAACGCGACTATACCTATACGTGGCGAATGTTAAGCAATGTCCGTTTTAGTGACAAAAATGAACAAGTATTTATTGATACCTTTGTCGACCGTGATGCAGCAACAGCTTGGCTAAAACGTTATAAAAAGCGTGTTTCTATGGAAGTTATTTCAGATGATGAACGTTGCGAGCTCATGTATTCGGTAAACCCAAAATACATTGTTAGAAACTACTTAGCACAGCAAGTCATTGAAGCTGCAGAGAGTGGAGATAACAAACCTTTAGAGGAACTGTTGTTGGTGTTATCACAGCCATTTGCCGAGCAGCCTGACTTCGACCTTTATAGTAAATTGCCCCCAGACTGGGCAGGTAAACTCAGTATCAGTTGCAGCAGTTAATACCAAAAAGTAATACGAAATCGTGGCGCGCAATGCCCTTAGTAAAAGCTGCGCGCGACATTTCAATGATTGAGTACGAATTAACTAATCTGAGTGATTTAGCTGCTGTTGCAATTCATTAAGCTGCAATTCTGAAAAGACCGCGACCCCATTTTCACGCAGTCGCCTAGCCGTTACCCCTTCACCATCAATTAAAGTAGCGCTAAACGTACCGTCATATATTTGTTGATTACCACAACTAGGACTATTTGCTTTCAGCAAGGCGTGACTCACTTGGTGCGCTTGGCAAAGTGCTAACGCTTGGTCAGCCCCCTTTTCAAAGGCCTCTGTTACGTCAATTCCCTGTACAGTGATGACTTTACCTTCAGCGTATTCAGCTGGCGCCCTTGGTGTGTTAAGCCCGCCCATCACCTCTGGACACATAACCACTAACTTACCGTCTTGCTGTAACTGCTTTAACCAACTTAAGTCAGCCAAAGGTTTACTCTTACCGTCATACCGAACCGGATGGCCAAGTAAACAAGCTGAGACTAATAACTTAAAATTGTTGGTTTTATACATTAATAAAAAAATTCAAAAAAATGTCATCTGATTGCGTATAATACCTGCGTTTAAAATAATTAAAATGGAAGTATTGCCCAAATGAGTTTATCTGTCGTGGTTTTAGCTGCCGGAAAAGGCACACGTATGCGTTCTAGCTTACCAAAAGTTTTGCACCCAGTTGCACACAAGCCTATGGTACAACATGTAATTGATGCAGGTACTGCATTGAATGCGTCAGGAGTGACAATAGTATACGGACATGGCGGCGACACGTTAAAACAGGCACTTGCTGAAAACAACGCCAATTGGGCACTGCAAGCTGAGCAACTTGGAACCGGTCACGCGGTAAAGGTTGCTGAACAATTTATGCCTGACAACGATACAATTTTAATTCTATATGGCGACGTACCACTTATTCAAAGCGCAACTCTAGAACGGTTACTCGCTGTTAAACCAGAAAAAGGCATTGCGCTTCTCACTGTTAAGCTAGACGATCCATCTGGTTACGGTCGAATTATTCGTGAAAACGGTTCAGTTGTAGGCATTATTGAGCAAAAAGACGCAAATCCAGAACAACTCTCAATCAATGAAGTAAATACGGGCATAATGGCGGTTAACGGCGACTTGTTAAAATCGTGGTTGAATAACCTTTCAAACGACAATGCACAGGGCGAATACTATCTAACCGACATTATCGCTATGGCGAATGAGCAAGGCTATGCTGTAACAACAGCACATCCCGACAGTGCAATGGAAGTTGAAGGTGCGAACAACCGTGTACAACTAGCCGCTTTAGAACGTGAATATCAGAAACGTGAAACCGAAAAGCTAATGTTGGCAGGCGCTTCAATGCGCGATCCAAGCAGAGTTGACGTCCGTGGTGACGTAACCGTTGGCCAAGATGTTGAGCTTGATATCAATGTTGTTTTTGAAGGCAAAGTTACTTTAGGTAACAATGTGGTTATTGGTCCAAATTGCTTGCTTATTGACTGCGTGATTGGTGATAACACTGTGGTTCACGCAAATAGCATTATTGAGTCAGCCGAAGTTTTAACTAATGCTCAAATTGGTCCATTCGCTAGATTGCGCCCTGGTGCGGTCGTTGGCAATAAAGCTAAGGTCGGCAATTTTGTAGAAATGAAAAAATCAACATTAGGCGAAGGGTCTAAAGTTAATCATTTCTCTTATTTAGGTGATACAACAGTTGGCCAAGGTGTAAACATTGGTGCCGGCGTTATCACGGCAAACTACGATGGTGTGAATAAATTTAAAACGACCATTGAAGACAACGCATTTATTGGCACAAACTCAACACTTGTGGCACCGGTTACCATTTCTGCAAACGGTTTTGTTGCTGCAGGTTCAACGATTACCAAAGATGTTGAAAAAAATGCTCTTTCAATTGCGCGCGGAAAGCAACGAAACATAGACAATTGGCCACGTCCTGTAAAAGGCTAAACTCATGATCCGGTGTTACTTTTTTAGTAATACCGGAGCGTTTAATACCATTGCAGTAACTAATACATCGATTCAGTCGTCGGGGAATGCTCGACTAATTAATAGAATAATAACTCGAATTCAGTATAATGTACTGTGTTTTTAAACTCGACAAATCAAAGGCCCTGAATTTATCATGAACAAACGGTTTATCACTACTTTTGCAGCAATTCTTATTGGATTTTCAAGTTTGTTAAGTGCTAACAATACGTTAATCTTAGATACGTTGTATGAGCAGGGGATCAAGTTCATTTCTTCAGATACCCTTTCAGGTAGAAGTGCAAGTGCGTTTAGCGTCTACAAAATGATGGCTAAAACCGACAGTGAGCATCCAAAAACCCATTCATTTGCATTGTTACTCGACACCGCAACTAAACAACAGGTAATGGCACTTGTTCAGCAAGGTCAGTCGTTAGACGCTGACCGTTTAAAACTTGAATATTTGTCACTGCAGTATGAAGTAGGTGTTGAGCCTTCCAGTTGGGCGGCATTAAAACAAAGTTTTACTCAAGCCCCTGCAACCACCAGTCAAGTTGCAAAGACACCAGTACCAAAAATTTCTCCTGCTGACCTAAAAGCAACAAATCAACTGTCGAGTAGTCAGGTTAGAACTTTGATTTCAAATACCAAAGTATATTTACGTCAAAAACAATTTTTTGCTCCTGAACATAAAAATGCCTTTAATAATATTAGACGTTTGTTAAAAGACAATCCTAAAAATACCAAAGCGATTGCCCAGTATTTTAATTTGCTTGAAGACGTTCAAGAAGAAGTTGATGATTTGCTGGATGACGGAGAAATTTTTAAAGCCATTTCACTGACCGAACAAGGCCTGAGCGAGCTACCAGATCACGCATTATTGCTTAATTTAAATGAACGTGCGATTGGATTACAAAACATTGATAGTCATATTAGTGCGTTACATGATCCAAATGAATATATTCCAGAGTTGTCTACATCAACTCGTAATGCGCTATTGTCAAATGCAAAAACCTACCTAAAAAGAAAGCAATTTTTCGCTCCTGAGTCGTCGAACGCCTACTCTAAATACAAACGTGTATTGACTAGCGAACCGGATAATTCAAAAGCAAAAACGGGTATGTTCAAACTAGTTAAAGAGCTTGATGAAGAAATAAAAGAATTAGTTAGCGACGGTAAAATTGAGTTGGCAAGAAACTTATTGCATCAAGCACTTAGTGCGATACCTGAAATGGCCAGTTGGAGTTCAACACTAGTAAAACTTGATGAGTTAAGTGCATTAAAACAAAAACGTTTGGATTATGCACAAGCTACCTATTCTCCAACCATGTCATCAAGAAACCGCAAGGCGTTGCTTACAAATGCGAGATCATATATCCGCAGTGGTAACTTTTTTAGCGTAGGCGACAGCACTAAAAATGCAAATGATGCTTTATTTAAAGTATTAGCGGCTGAACCTGATAATGAAAAAGTGGCTGGATATTTTGACGACTTAATTAAGAAAGTGAATGAAACTGCAGTTGAGTTGGCAGAAGATGGTGAATTAAATCGAGCGGCGAGTTTAATTAATCAAGCTTTAACATTCCATGCAGGTCACCCAGCATTAGCGACATCAAGCGGCAGTTTAAACAGCCTTATCGCAGTTATTCAGTAATATCTAAAACTCAAAGAAGTTACCTATTATAGATAACTTCTTTGAGTCTATGTGTTTGGTTAGTTCTATTTATTCTGCATAACAAACACTTTGGTAAACCGAGCTTTATCCTGAGTCAGATTAACCCGGTTAATTCAGTTTAAATCGACTTACAGAATCACTGAGTTGTTTCGCCTCAACTCTCGCATTTCTTGCTCTCTCGCCATTTTGCGACGCAATTTCAAACGTATTTGCCGTTTTATCAGCGAGCTCAGTTAGGTACTTACTTATTTCTTGTGCGACCTGACTTTGCTCTTCAGTCGCGGTTGCGGTTTGCGCAGCAACGTCGGTTACTTTTTGCGAAGCTTCTGCAATTTTAGATAATGCCGTTAAGGTTTGTTTAGACAGTGCTACTGTAGATTCAGTTACCGCGCTACCGGCATTAATCGATTCCACAGCATGTTCAACACCATTTTGTAAATTCTCGATCATTTTTTGAATGTTCTCAGTACTCTGCTGAGTCTTACTCGCCAACGTACGCACTTCATCTGCTACAACGGCAAAGCCTCGTCCCTGCTCACCCGCACGGGCGGCTTCAATTGCTGCATTTAATGCCAGTAAGTTTGTTTGCTCAGCGATACCACGGATAACATCTAGAACCGATGCTATATCCGCTGAGTTCTCAGACAATTTAATAATAACCTCAGCCGCATTGGCAACCGTATCTGACAAGTTAGAAATTTCAGTAACGGCTGATTCAGTAATTCGAGTGCCCTCTTCAGTCAATACTGTTACCTGCTGTAACTCATCTGCGGTTAAATGCGCGTTTTCAGCAACTTCTTTTATTGCATAAGACATCTCATTTACAGACGTCGCGATTTGCTCAACAGATTCAGATTGTTCTTGGCTGATCTCCTGCACTCTTTTCGCACCGCCATCCATCTGTCCAACACCCTCAATAACTTTTGAAGACTGACCAACGATGGACGAGATAAGTTTCGCTAAATCATTTACAAACTGATCTAAACTGTTTTCCACATCACCAATTTCATCATGGCGTTTCGAGTTAAGACGTTGAGTTAAATCGCCATCGCCGCTGTTTAAGCTATCAATTTGGTTGCGTAGCGTTATCAAAGAATTCGACATTAACTTAGGACCGATATAACCAATCGTCATCATTCCACAAACAATAATTAAACTAATCGTAAGCAAAACACTCTGTTGATTAGCCACTGAGTCTACTGTTTCTGATGACACAAACTTAGACATTTTGTCGGCTTCTTCCCCTGCAATGTCATAAAAACTCCGCAGCGCTTCAAAAGCCACTAACGAACTCTTAGCGCTTACATCCCGAGCTTTGTAAACATCACTCTTACTGACCAATTCAAAAACTTCGCCACTTTCTTGCAACCACGTTTTGTAGGCTGGTTCAAACCCACTTAATTTAGCTAAAATCTCAGGATAAGCCTGAAGCAGCGATTTGTACTTATTCATGCGTTCAAGCGCTTGTTGCGCATTATCTTGATAATCGACAAATGCTTGTTTAGCAGATTCACTATTAGGGGAATTAAGTAAAACTTGCTGCTCGGCAACACGGGCTTGATATAAATCTCTGTCGGCGTTTAAAACAGCCGAGATAGCTGGATTAAATTTTTTCCCAAATAAATCTAACGCAGATTCGGTTTTTGATATTAGTGCGTTATAAAATGCCACCAACAGTATGAGAAATAGCGCAATTGCGCCAAAGGCTGCGGTATATCTGAATCGGATGCTATGTACATTCATATTAATTTCAGCTAGTTGATAAAGATAATAATTAATATAGATGAGGTATTTAACTTTATCGACTTTATATTTTTTGTGAACAACTTGACGTGTGTTATTACGAAACTATAATGGTTTCGTTTCGAAAGTTACAAGATTCGAACATTGTTAATTTCGAAAGCCTGTTTCCCAACTTGCTTTCGAAAATGACTAGGTTCACTATCCGATAAACAATTTGAACAAATATCAAACTATAAACGGGACTTTTAAGTGCAAAAACGCGACACTCAATCTAGACGACGAGCAATTGTTGACTTAGTAAATGACAAATTAGAAGTGAGCGTAGATGAATTAACGGCTAGCTTTGGTACGTCAGAAGTGACCATTCGCAAAGACTTAACCGCACTTGAAAACAGTGGATTGTTGTTGCGTAAATATGGCGGTGCTATCTCACTACCAAAAGGCTCATCCGAGCTCAGTAGTCCTCAGGTTTCTAGTCGCAAACAGAACATTGCTAAAGCCGCGGCCAGTTTAATAAAAGATCACAACCGAATTGTCATAGATAGTGGCTCAACCACATCAACATTATTGCTGCACGCTCAACATGTGCGAGGTTTAGTGGTTATGACCAACTCAATGCAAGTGGCGAATCAAACTTTTGAACTTGAAAACGAACCAACCTTGTTGATGACTGGTGGCACATGGGACCCACAATCCTGTTCGTTTCAAGGCCAACTCGCAGAATCTATGTTAGATTCATATAACTTTGATCAGGCGTTTTTAGGCGCCTCTGGACTTGATGTTACGCGTGGTACAACAACGTTTAACGAATTAACAAATTTAAGCCGCGTGATGGCAAAAGTATCTCAGCAAGTTATCGTCCTTGCAGAGTCAGACAAATTACAACGAAAAATACCAAATTTAGAGCTTCCCTGGAGCGAAATAGATGTCCTGATCACTGATTCAGACATTGACGCAAACAGTGAAGCGCAAATCGCAAAAAATAACGTAAAAATTATAAAAGTTTAATTGGAGAGAGAACATGTGTGGAATAGTTGGTGGTGTAGCTGAACGTCGGATCGTAAATATCCTGTTAGAAGGTTTAAAACGATTAGAATATCGTGGATATGATTCTGCAGGTGTCGCCTTATTAGATGGCGACGGCGTAATAAAACGTGAACGCGAAGTTGGCAAGGTACAGGCACTAGCCGATGCCGTAGCTGCTTCTGGTCTAAATGGTACCACTGGTATCGCGCACACTCGTTGGGCCACTCACGGCGGCGTTACGCAAGCCAATGCTCACCCACATATTTCGTCAACTGAAATTGCTTTAGTTCACAACGGTATCATTGAAAACCACGAAAGCCTGAGAGAACAGTTACAACAAGACGGATACGACTTCTCCTCAGCCACTGACACAGAAGTAATTGCTCACTTAGTAGCAAAAAACCGCAAACAGCACGATACGCTATTGGCAGCAGTTCAGGTTTCAGTTAAACAACTTGAAGGCGCTTACGGCACAGTCATCATGGAACCACAAAACCCTGACCGCATCGTTGTTGCTCGTTCAGGTTCACCATTAGTTATTGGTTTAGGTATGGGCGAGAACTTTGTTGCTTCAGACCAACTTGCCCTTTTACCAGTAACTCGCCGTTTTATCTTCTTAGAAGAAGGTGATGTGGCAGAAGTAACACGTGATTCAGTTAATATTTACGATGCCGATGGTAACCCAGTAACACGTGAAATTAACGAATCAACGGTCACTCATGACGCAGGTGACAAAGGCGCTTACCGTCACTACATGTTAAAAGAAATCCATGAACAACCAATTGCAGTACGTAATACTTTAGCTAGCCGTATTAACGAAAATACCGTAATTGAAGACTGTTTAGGCGACAACGCCGCTGAAATCCTAAAAGGGATAGACCATGTTCAAATTATTGCATGTGGCACCTCATATCACTCAGGCATGGTTGCTCGCTATTGGTTAGAGTCACTCGCCAATGTAAGTTGTAATATCGAGATTGCATCTGAGTTCCGTTACCGCAAATCTTATGTTCCTAAAAACTCGCTTATCGTCACGATTTCCCAATCTGGAGAAACCGCAGATACTCTTGCTGCACTAAGACTTGCAAAAGAAATTGGCTACAAAGCCAGCTTAACTATTTGTAACGTGCCAGGTTCATCACTTGTCAGAGAATCAGACTTAGCGGTTATGACAAATGCCGGTGCTGAAATTGGCGTTGCATCAACCAAAGCATTTACCACACAATTAGTTGCGTTACTTATGTTAACCGCAGCCTTAGGTAAACAAAAAGGGATGACAGCCGAAGTTCAGAAACAGATTGTGACTGCACTTAGCAGCTTACCTGCAAAATTAGAAGAGTCACTTCTAATGAGCGAAGGCATCGAAAAAATGGCTGAAGAATTTGCTGATAAACATCACAGTCTGTTTTTAGGTCGTGGCGAGCAATACCCAATCGCGATGGAAGGCGCATTAAAGCTTAAAGAAATCTCTTATATTCACGCCGAAGCCTATGCTGCCGGTGAATTAAAACACGGTCCTTTAGCGCTAATCGACGCAGAAATGCCAATCATCGTTGTTGCACCTAATAATGAATTGTTGGAAAAACTAAAATCAAACGTTGAAGAAGTTCGCGCCCGCGGCGGTATTTTGTATGTCTTCGCCGACAAAGACGCTAAGTTCAAAGGCGACGATACAATGCGAGTAATGGAAGTACCACACGTTGACGAACTTATCGCGCCAATTGTGTACACCATTCCATTACAGCTATTAAGCTACTACGTCGCAATCATCAAAGGCACCGACGTTGACCAACCTCGTAATTTAGCGAAAAGCGTTACGGTTGAATAAGCAATTGATATAAAACAACTTATTATTGTCGGAAGACAATAAAGTTTGAAACTTAACAATAAAGATTGAAACTTTACAATAAAGATGGAAACAAAATAAAAGGGCTCATTGAGCCCTTTTTTACTAATCGTGTGAGAATTAAAGCATATCGCTAAACAGCGATTGGTAACCCTTGCCGAAAAACCAACTCACTTTTGGACATAGACGAGTTAGGATCAGATTGCGTCTGTGCTACTACAGATAAGTTAAAACGTCTTTTTTAATCTGAACTCCCAGTAAATTTGAGAGTTCAGTTTTAGCGTAAATATATGCCCTCTAGATAGAGCGATTATTTTTTTCAAAAATTTAATCATTTCTTCTGAGATAAGAGTTGTACATTAAGCAGTGATTGGTAAATTAAAGGTAAACTCACTGCCTTTACCAAGCTCACTTTTTACTGATAAATCGCCGCCATGAGCTAATGCGATACGTTTGCATAAAAATAACCCTAAACCAACACCTTTATTGCTGCGGTTGTTTACGTTTTCTGCTTGAGAAAAGGGCTCAAACACCTTAGACAAAAACTGTTCATCCATTCCTGAGCCAAAATCTCTTACCGTGATTGTTAATTGATCCGCATGCTTTTTACAGCTAACAAGTACCGGGCTAGAGTCGATGGTATGGGTTAGCGCATTCTCAATCAAATTACGCACTAAAAACTTAAAGCGGCCTAAATCAATATCAACAACTCTCTCTGGAATTGAGCCTTCTAGTGTTAAGTTGTCTATGCCATCAAAACTATTAATGATGTCTGCTATCACATTGGGAAAGTAATATGGCTCTAAATTTAATAGTTTGTGTGAATCTCGCAGCCGTTCACTTTCTAGTAGTTGCTCAACAATCGAATCCATTTTGTTTATTTCGTTATTAAGCTTAGACACAGTTTGGTCGTTGTTTAAAAGTGCCAGCAACACCTTCATTCTTGCCATAGGTGATCTCAATTCATGGCTAACTGAGAGCAATAATTCATTCTTTGAAGCAAAAAGTTCTTCTAAATTTTCAGCCATAGTATTTAATCCATTGGTGAGTTTTCCCAAGTCATTGGCCGGGTGAGTTTGAATGCGGTGTTTAAGGTTGCCTTGGCTAATTTGAGTGGCGCTGTCTATGGCGCTTTGGATTGGACTTAATTGCTTATTCAACAACTGATAGTTAACAAACAATACTAATAGCACACCAAGCCAAGGCCAAAACACCAGCCAGTTTGGGTAAACGATAAGGTTAGCTATTTGCGAGGTGACCGCGATGGTTGTGTTATTTGATGTGGTAAACACAAAATACTTCGTGCCTACTTTTGTAAAAAACAGCTTGCCAAGAGGTGTTGCGTTATTCATTAGCTTTTCAGGTGTTGGTAGCGGATCTCCGGTTAACCAAACCTTTTCACCTCTGGTAATTTGTATCGCCACACGATTCTTTTTAGCTTCTGTCTTTAAATGCTCAATATCGATTGCCCCTGCAACTAATTTAGCCATCATCTCATGCAGCGCTTCATGTCTGTCTAAAACAATTTGCTGTGCCTTTTGTTCAGACATGGAAAAACTCCCTAGTAAAACCAGAACAATTAGTAGTAGTGTCGTGATGGCAAACAGTAAAAAGAAGCGCGTGTATAAGTTCAAGTTTGGGAGTTTCACAATGGCTTCCCTATAAATGTGTAACCAATGCCCCTGATGGTTTTTATGAACATGGGATCTGCGGCAGAATCATTCAGTTTTTGTCTTAGTCGACTGAGCAATATATCGACAGCGCGACCATACAAGTCAACTTCTACACCTTTTAACGCGCCGGTGATTTGTTCTCGGTTATAAACCTTGCCTGGATTGCTCGCCAGCGTATAAAGCAAGTGAAATTCCATGCCGGACAAGCTGACCTCTTCACCGTTCACTTTAACTAATTGCTGTGCGGGAAAAATATCAAGGCTAGCAAACTGAATGTGCTCCTGTTTTTCGGTTTCTTCCTTTTTACTCCTTGTTCGTCGAAGTAAAGCTTGTACTCTGGCTAACAGCTCTAATGGTTCAAAAGGCTTGGGTAAGTAATCATCAACACCAATTTCGAAGCCATGTACTTTATCTTCTAACTTACCTCTAGCAGTCAACATAATGATAGGTAAAGTGTATTTTTTTCGGATCTGTTCACATAAGGTAAAGCCATCGACATTGGGCATCATCACATCCAAAAGCAGTAATAATGGAGCTTCCTTTTCTATTAGCTCCATTGCTAAAAGCGGATCATTGGCTACGATGAGCTCACATTGATGATTGTTGAAGAAAGCAGCTAAACTTTCCGTTAACTCTTCATCATCATCAATTATTAATATCTTTGTCATAGTAGCTACTTGTGTATTGTTTACGACATATTCTTCCATGAGAGAGTCAAACACAAACCTTTCATTGCAATTGTTACACTATGTTACCCAAGCCATTAGTGGAAGTGGGTATGATCGCTCCTAATTACCAACAAAGGAGCATTTTATGTCAATACTTAACAACAGTAACAAATCCATCGCGAGATTATTAGCATGTTTAATGCTTGTGCAAATGATCTTGGGAATAATTTTAAATTTCTATTTTTTAAAACCAATTTTAAGATATGACGGCTCCGTAGGTACTCAAGAACTCATCTATATACTAGGAAGTGCAACTCTTGTGGCGCTTATTATTAGTTCACTTAATTTAGTATTTGGTTTGCTACTGCCAAAAGACAGAGTGAGTAGACAAAGCGGCATGTTTATTACCCTTATTGCCTTGGCAGCAGTAGGAATAGTGCTTTCTACAGTTGAATACGCAAAACTGTCTGAATACGTAGTATTTTTAACAGGTGGTTATTTAGATGCGGGTTCAATTAGAGAGGCATTCGAGCCACTGAAAAAGCTACTGGCGACAGGAAGAAATGAGGCGCACTTTTTTTCAATATTTATATCAAGTTTAAGCTTGTTGTTTTTCTATGGCTTGGTTCTAAGAGAAAAACTGCTGCCAACTTACCTTGCCAGTTTCGCGGTTTTCTCCGTAACACTTCAGTTGATTGCAGTCGGCCATACCTTTTTTGAATTATCCATTCCAACGTTGATTCAAGCGCCTATCGCTCTAACTCAACTTATTGTGCCGATTTATCTTTTAGTGGCAGGGTTTAAATGTGACTCACATTTAGTTAGTGAACAGCTTGAAAAAGCCAGTTAATACTAGAGGAATCTCCCCATGTTTTTATCGTTTTTTTTAGTGTTTCATATATGTGCGGGTGCTATCGCTCTGCTAGCTGGGTACTCAGTGATTGTTGCAAAAAAAGGACAGATGGCACATAAGTACTTAGGTCGAGTTTATGTCGTAGCAATGTTAGCGCTTGGGCTTACTGGTACATATATAGCGATTATTAGAGAAATACCGCTTTCGATGCTAAATGGCCTAGTACTTTGCTACTTTGTATTGTCTTCAATAAACACGATTTGGCAAGCGCCTAAACAAACTAATGCATATGATAAGCTGCTGTTTACTTTTGTCATTCTGATTACGATTGGCTTTGGTTGGTATTCTTATTTAATCACCCAGTTAGAGAGCAAAGAGCTAGGTGGCTTTGGCATTGAAGCTTATTTAGTTTTCGGCAGTGTTATGGTTTTATGCTGTTTCGGTGATTGTCGTTTTTTAATACGTGGTGGATTAAGCGGAAATAGCAGATTAGTTAGACATTTATGGCGCATGTTTTTCCCACTTCTAATGTCGACAGCAGCATTCTTTCTTGGCCAAGCTAAACACTTACCTGAGTCTATACAACGAATAGAGCTCTTATTACTGCCCGTTGTTTTGGTCGTACTTACTACGATTTACTGGATAACTAAAATGCAATTGAAACAAATTAAAACTAAAGCAAAAAATTTGTGAGAATTATTTTAGCGCTGCGAACCATTAGTTAATAAGTCTTGCTCTGCTCGTTATGTCTATGACGCGCTCTTGCTAAATCATGCAGACGTAAATGGCAATGCATTTTTCTGAACAAGTAACTTTTATATCGGATTTAAAAGCAGGAGGAAACATTTGGATTATATTGAAATAAATAAGGACACATGGAACAGAAGAGCGGAAATTCATCTCAAATCTAAGTTTTATGATGTGAAGGCTTCATTCAAGGTAAAACTTCGCTTAATGAGATAGAACTCAACGATGTTGGAAGTGTCGCTGGCAAGTCTTTGCTGCATTTACAGTGTCATTTGGGGTTAGATTCATTATCTTGGGCTCGACTAGGGGCAAAAGTAACAGGTGTCGATTTTTCTTCAAAAGCGATAGAAAGTGCACGTAAGTTGGCAGAACAAACTGGATTAGACGCACAATTCATTTGCACAGATCTCCATGAGTTTTCTCAGAGAAACAATTCACAATTCGATATTGTATTTACCTCATAAGGTGTACTTTGTTGGTTACCTGATTTAGGCAAATGGGCCAGTTTAATAGCGAACAGCCTAAAATCGGGAGGGGTATTTTATATTGTTGAGTTTCATCCTTTTTTTGATGTTATCTCTGGTTATTCTTACTTTCCAAGTGCAATCCCCGATGTTGAAGAAGAGAATACTTATACCGAAAATGATGATGGTGATAAATTAACTGTAATTACTTGGCCACATCCGTTAACCGAGGTCATAAATGCACTCATTAATGCAGGCTTGATTATTGAGCAGTTTAACGAATATCCATTTAGCCCGTATAACTGTTTAGAAAATATGGATGAGCTAGAAAAAGGAAAATTTTCATTTAAATATAACGGGGGAAATGTTCCTTTAATTTACTCTATTAAAGCGTGTAAACCAGAACTGTAAAAAAAGCAGTTAAAATGTTGAATTAATTGAGTCTCACCGTCTACTTTGATAAGGTCACGATCATGAAAAAAGTACATCTTAATACAATTTCTTTTTACTGGTGGCGCTCACTCTGAGCGGCACAGGATTTGTACATTCTTTTGCTGCTGGAAGGTAGCTGAGTCTGTATGTTCTTTATATCTCCAGTAGCACATTTTATTAAACTGGAGATATATCATGAAGCATCAAATAAACACTCAACGAGAAGCCATCCTCACAGGCGACAGAGCGACAGGCCCTCTTCATCTCGGTCATTATGTTGGCTCGTTGGAGAAACGTGTATCTCTACAAGAAATACACGACCAAACAATTCTTGTCGCAGATATTCAAGGACTCACTGACAATGCACACAATCCATCAAAGGTTTCGTCCAATATATTAAATGTGGTGGCTGACTACTTGGCTGTTGGTATAGACCCTCTGAAAACTACTATTTGCCTGCAATCTCAGCTACCTGCCCTTGCTGAGCTAACAATGTATTACAGTAACTTAGTAACCATCTCAAGACTTGAACGAAACCCTACAGTAAAGAGTGAGATAAAAAGCAAAGGTTTTAATCGCTCCGTCCCCGCAGGTTTCTTAACATATCCAATTTCTCAAGCGGCTGATATCACCGCGTTTAATGCGACATTAGTACCTGTTGGTGATGACCAGCTTCCAATGCTTGAGCAAACGAATGAAATTGTTAGAAAAATTAACTCATTAGCAGGGCATCCAGTGCTCAATGAGTGTAGACCATTGCTAAGTAATACGTCACGATTGCCAAGTACTGACGGCAAAAACAAAATGAGTAAGACAATGGGGAATACCATTAATTTGGGCGCGACTGAGAAAGAGATAAGAAGCGCTGTTCACAGTATGTACACCGACTCAAATCACATAAGAGTTGAAGATCCAGGTCAAGTTGAAGGAAACATTGTTTTCACTTATCTTGATGCTTTTCACCCAGACAAAGAATATGTCTATCAACTAAAAGAATATTACCAACGGGGTGGCCTTGGTGATGGCACAACAAAGAAAATACTTGAAGAGTGCCTGCAAGATTTGTTGAAGCCAATTCGTGAGATTAGGGAGCTTTACCTTAATGACAAAGCACAACTAATAGAAATATTACGAGCAGGAAGTGAGATCTCAAGAAACAGAACCAACACTGTTCTTCATAGCGTGAAAGATGTGTTTGGGTTGAATGTAATTTAGCTGCTCGGTGGCATTGGTATTAAAACCTACACTGTTAAGTATTTTATACTCAGCTATAGAATCACAATTTGGAACTTAAGCAAATGAAAAAAAGCAAATTAGCGGCAATCCGCATTGCCGCTGCTATTGTCACTTTTACTAGTATCTACGTGTTCGCGCCATGGGAGTTTGGACTTTACTATCTAAAGCCACTTCCGAATACCATAGAGCAGGAACTGGCGAATGCCGTAGAAGAACGACTCGATGGCATAATCGTATATGTCGATAGAAAAGGCAACGCGGGTGAATTATATGCTGAAGGCTTTCACGAACGGGATACTAAAACCCCCGCTTCCCCTCAAGCCTTATTTAAAATAGCCAGTATTAGTAAGCTTTATGATGCGTCCGCTCTCGTCAAACTTGTCGCGAATAAAACGCTATCGTTAGATGGAACACTCGTTGATTACTTGCCGGAATTTAATGGAAAGATCCAAAATGCCGACAAAATTACGCTTCGCATGATGGTCCAACATCGAAGTGGCATCCCTAATTTTACCGATGCCGAAGGATTTAATTGGGCAGATTCTAATATCGATGGTTTAGAGTTGATTCTTAATAAACAGGCTGATTTTGAGCCAGACACAGATTACAGCTATTCGAATACCAATTACCTGTTGCTACAAAGAATCATGACAAAAGTACTCGGTTACGACTACGGACAGTTTATTAAAGATGAAATGCTATTCCCCTTAGGTATTAACGATACCTTTATGTCGGTGAATGAAATCGATCTAGATAGATTGATGAGTGGTTATCACATGGGGTATCCAGATGACTTTAAGAATCTTGATCAAGGCATGATCGCAACGACAGAAGCAGTTGGGAAATTTATCAGGGCGCTCAATGATGGCACTTTATTTACCGCATCAGAAGCCGAAATTTATAAAGGCCTCTATAAATATCAGCACGATGGCTGGGTATTGGGTTACTGGAGTCGTGCCCGCTATTATGCCGATATTGACACCGTTGTTGTTCAGTTTGTTAATACAACTGGTGATGACACTTTGCTTCTTTCTCAAATCGTTCACAATCGAATAATTGATATCATACGTAAAAGGTAAAGCACTCAATTGATAAATTCGGACTCTCCAACATTTGAACCGTCCACTAATATGACAATGACTGTAAAGGAGCTACAAGATTTAGGGTTTGAACAACCTTTTAGTTTTCGAGAACATGTGTTTTCAGTAACAGATGGAGGTCCAATATATGCCAGAAGATTTGGCGTAGAATATTCGGATTTAACCATTTTGGTGATACATGGTGTTTTGTCAGATTGATTTAATTATAACAAGTTCTCAGGACTTCTAAATGAGGTAACTCAAGCGGAAGTCGTTACGGTGGACTCACGAGGACATGTACTTTCTTCAGGAACCCTTTGTTTATATTATTTACAAACGATACAAGTCCGCTTATCGCTGTGAGCTTAAAGCCGATTTTAGAGTATTTATGTTAACTGACAATGGGGCAAAGGCGCGTCAGCAGATAACTCACTTTTGGTCAAAAGCTTGTTAGGTTAAATACTCTATTGGTCTCTTCCACGCCAACAAGACCCATACACCATACCATTTGTTTCATTTACTCATGAATGAAAACAGACGCTTAACTTTAGCGCTTATTAAAGTATTAACGCAAACTAGATTTCTACTTTTATTAATTTTGAAATTGGCTAACAAGTTGGCGGCAAAGATAAGGCGTTTCAATTTTACTAACCTTTCTAAATAGAACCGCAATGTTACACTCCATCCGAAAATTACTTGTTTTTCAAAACCAGGATATACCTCATTGGAACCAAGTTATTTACCAGCATGAAAATGACAGTCCTTTGTAATTTAAACAAGTCTTCGACTTAGGCTGAGATGCATTCCATGCAGCGCTTATTTTATTCATTCGGCCTTGATCTACTCTATAAGCCTCTGCCATATCATCAGACCACCAGCCATTTTCAGTGAACGTAAAAGTGTGAGAAAACAATTCTTTACGGCCAGACTGCCAAATCCCTAAAAACGATTTGGTCAATGGCGCTAATTGATTCATAGCTGCCGACAATTGGGCGTCCTCGTGGACAGGCACTACTCTATATTTTAATGAATAATCACATTGATATGAATCTTTCGACAGCTGCTGGCAGGATTCTATTGAAATTTGATGAACATCGGTATCTGCTCTCATTTTAAAACCCATAGCAGTAACCGGCATTGAGATAGTATTTTTATCCCTGATATACTGATTGTAACCAGCCTGTTTCCACTGTGACTTTACCACGCGAAAGAAGATTTTAAACAAGGCATCCTCGTCTGGAGCTGTCAGCTTTTTAGGTAAAGTAAATTTACCGTCTTGGTTTAAATGTGCTCTTTCCATCTTGGTGTAATATCTAGCTAAAAACCGGTTTAATTCTTGCTGATTTTGTTCTTGGCGTTCCGCAACACTTAACGAGCGAATTCTTTCTTGTACTAGACTAATTAGCAGTTTCCCTTGCTTGTTTTTGCTATCAACCCCATAGTTAACCGCACCTTGGCCAAAGGCTTTGGCAACTTGGCTACTATCAAAAGAAGCCACATGTTTTTCTAATGAAGGCCAAACCGCACTGATCAATTCTTTTCGCTTGTTCTGCAGTTGAGTGTAATAATCCGCAACTAATTTATTCATTCCGTATTTTTGATAAAAGCGAAAATAATCATCCAACCAAAGTTTAGATTTATTAATACCTTCAATGTTGGGTTGTAATTGTAATAATAAGCTTTGATCAATGACCACATAATCCGAAAGTAATTTTTCTATTTCAGAATCAAAGACCTTGTTAATGGAGGTTTTATTTTCAGCCCCTTGAAATACTTTGAGATACATAGCTTTATATTCTTCTATTTGAGCTATTTGTGCAAAGTGAGGTGGGATACTGGAATTTGAGTGTCGGTACAATACACTGTATTTCGACTTATAAATATTAGAATAACCCTCTAATGGTAAACTCGATTTAATACCCATCAATGAGCGCTGCATCATTTGCTCAACATCATAGTTGTCAACCAATGCTTTACGTTTTAAATCCAATATGTATTGCTCCGATATTGTTAGCCTAGGTTTTTTTGAATTTCCAGAGGTAATAACATCTTCAATAAATTTATCCAATGTTTCATAGCTAACTTTATTCGCTTTAGACATGCTAATAAATTGATCAACTTTGCTAATTTGATGTTCTCGCAGCAACACTTCGGCTATGAATCTGTATTCTTGTAATTGCCCATTGATTCGATGCTTCACTTGATTAGGTGACGTTCCTGTATACTGCTTTCTCGCCCTCTCACCTGCACCAACATATTTGTTTGCGTTTTTTAACATTGTCCCCATTTTATTAAATATAAACGCAAAGTCTTTGAATTGAGTTCGCCTGTGCACGAAACCGCAGTGTTTGAAACTTTTGTCAGTAAAACTTACCCTTTGATCAGAAAAAGCGGCGGAGAGCCCAGCTCGTTGATTTGCACTCAAATCAACGAAGCGCCCATAAAATACTTGGTTAAACAACGCTTCCGTGAATATCAGGTAGTTATCGTTGTATTTTTTTGCGCTCAGATCTAAACTTCCAACTGCTTCCACCCATTGTTCCATACCCAAACACAGTTCAGCTTCTCTTTTTTCCCACAGTTCAGTTGCCAGCTGTCTTTCATAATAATTGTTTATAGACGATGGTTTAGATATTTCGTTAATGACAATTTTGCCTTTGGCCTCTTCAGCATACTGGTGGCACATTTTAGCACCTGATAAGAAGTTGTCTTTTTGCTCTGAGTTTAACGATTGAAAGTCCTCAACAAAATATTTATTAAAAATATTGGAGGACAAAAGTTCAGTTGGAAACTGCTGGTAGTCTGGAATTGCGTCGACTAATTCAGGTGCCAATTTCGCTAATCCCTGCTCATGTTGAGCTACTTCCCATCTGTTAAAATATGGTTCCCGTAACATACTTAAACGGTAAGGCGATATAGCGTAATTTGAAAATTCGGAAAACCAGCCGGAAACAAACTCGCAGGCCCGGCTATTTGGGGTAAAATTATACCCCTTAACAAGGGACATACGCGTCTGGTTTTTATCTGGCTGATTATTAGACATTGTAGATGAGCAAGATGTTAGAAACATAATAACGCTCAACGCTAAAATAGAATTTTTCATCCTTGTAATCCTAATGATAAATACTTTTAGTAACTTAAATAATAATTTGAACAAATTTTAGTCGATCATAATATAGCGATCAAGTTAAAGTTAAGTACTTTTATGTATGTTGTTCTCAATGGATATTGGTGTTAAATGTGGCTTCCTATGTAGTGTATTGGCATAGATATTTAGCCACCTAATTAGAGGATGTTCTTTCTTAACGAGCCGCAAATTTATAGTTTAGTGTGAAACGTTATCACTCACCCGCACTATAAAAACAATTGATCCTGAAACTTTATATTGCGGTTTGATGATTTAAAGCCTACTGCTATTCTTAATTGAAACAGGAGGTTTTTTATGTCCAATTCAGAAAAACAGCTTCTTTCTAAATCCTTAGTGTTAAGCCAAACAGGGGATAAAATGAATTAATGACCGAAACATTCTTCTTACTTATATTAATATTTGGCCTGCTGTTTTTTTTACTAGCAAAAACGTCGAACTATAAAGGAAGTGCAGGCGAAAGGATGATCGCTCGCAAACTAAATATTTTTGGACAGCATGGCCAAAGATACCCCACATTCCATGATGTCACACTTATCACACCCGATGGAACCACCCAAATAGATCATATTCTAATAAGTCCATATGGCATATTTGTCATTGAAACTAAAAACCTGAGAGGCTGGATATTTGGTGGGGAAAAACAAAGACAATGGACACAAACAATATATAAAAATAAATACAAATTTTATAATCCGATTCTTCAAAATTATAAACATGTAAAAGCTATAGAAAAGTTACTTGGCGCAAATTCAAGCACAATTTTTAATATTGTCGTCTTTGTAGGCAGTTGCCAGTTCAAAACTGAAATGCCGAAAAATGTTGTTACTAAAAGCGGCCTAATTCCTTTAATAAAATCTCAACGCCATGAAGTCTTGAATAGTGACACTATTCATAACTACTCTGTGATTATCGAAAACGCCATATCATCAACGGTGGTTTCTAAAAATATGCACATTGCCAATATTGAACGCAATAAAAACAAACCATTATGTCCTAAATGCGGTAATGCCATGGTCCTTCGTACCGCACGAAAAGGAGCCAATGCGGGTACAACATTCTGGGGGTGTTCAGGCTTCCCAACGTGTAAAGTAACTAAAAAGAAATCTTAATATTATGCATGGGTTGCGTAAACCAATTCAGAAGATCGTCACGGTCGTATTATCAATTTAATACTGAAAATAACAACATCCGCATTTTTACTGGCTTACTGGTAAATCTGATTGTTTAAATTTACGCCCAAAATAGAAAGTTAAACTAGAACTTTAAGGCAAAAAAGTATAGTTTGATAGGCTGAATATGGATATAAATTGTACATTGGGTTTATGGATAAATTAACATTTTCTTTTGCCAGTTTTCGCTTTTCAGTTCGTTTTGCTGTTGTCACTGCGTTAGCTCTTGTTTGCTGCATTGTTGCGATAATAACGTTATCGCTTCAATATTATTACAGCACCTCTCAATTAGAAAAACATGCTTTAAAAGAGTTTGAACAATTTGTTGGGCAATCTAAAAAAGCACTGCAAAATAATGACGTTCAAGCTAAGTTACTCGTCGACCTTTTATCAATATATCCAGATATCGAAGCTCAGTCACCGCGCACCAAACTCAATTTAATAAGTGAAATGATGGCCAGTAATCCACTTGTTTTTGGTCTTTACATGGCGACGCCAGAGGGAAACTTTTTTGAGGTTGTGAATTTAAATACAACCGGAGCTCGAAAACAATATTTTGCTGAGGATAATGATATTTGGTTAACACTAGCGATAAATGTCGATCAAGACCCCAATCTGCAAGTGTTAACTTACTATGATAAAAATTTACAACAAACCAATCAAACCACAAAACCGACAAACTACAATCCTGTTTTAAGACCTTGGTATACACAGGCGAGTAAACAAACCACGCAAGGCGCGCCTTATTTATTTCAGTTTTCTCAATTACCTGGGATCACGTATTCCAAAAAGTTACCCAATAATAAAGGGGTTATCGGTTTAGACGTTAGCTTATTTAACCTTTCACAGAATCTAGCGATGCACGCCAATGCATTTTCTGGAGAAGCCTACCTTATTAAACAAAACGGCGAGTTGATTGCGCAATCTAATTCTCCGGTCCTTGATGAAAGACTAAAAAGCATTACACCTTTAAAGCTCACTACGGACGAAAAAAACTATGTTAACCAACTTGCTTCAATGCGGATTTCAAATGGCGAAGATTGGCAACCTATCGACTTTTCACTTTCGGGAGCACCAAAGGGTTATGCCGTAGATGCGTTAAAAATGATTAGTGAAAAAACAGGGATAAAATTAAATTTTGTTAATGGTTTTAGCTGGCAACAATTCACAGAGCAATTTAAAACTAAGAAATTAGATATTTTAAATGGAGTTTACGACACTCAGGAAAACCGAGATCTCGGATTATTGTCAGACGCCTACGGTAATTTGCCATTAGGGTTATTGGTGAAGAAAAACCAGAATTTCAGTTCATTATCGCAGTTGCATGGTAAAAAATTAGCCATTGGCAGTGGGTGGTCGATTGCCAAAGAAATCGAACAGTCTCATCCACAAATAGAAATTGTAAGCTTTACTAAAAACCATGAAATGATTGAGCTCTTAGCGTCTAATAAAGTGGATGCTGCCTTAGACATCGCGTTAATCATGGATAATTTATTAAAAGAGTTTGGTGTAGATAACCTTACGGTATTAAAAGACTTTTCCTTAGATGGGGTCCAAATTGACACTAAGCTACGCATGTTACTGCAAAAGGAACATGCGCCTTTGTTGCCCATAATTAATCGTGCGTTAGCCGAATTGCAAAACATTCATATCCCACAACTTGAAAAAAAGTGGCTATTTAACACTCAGGACAAATCAACTGTGCGAGTGTTGCCTTATATCCAAGCGATTGATCAGGCTCGTAAAACCACTTTAGAATCGCTGCATTATTTTGAGTATCAAGGTGAGAATAAACTGCTCTATTTTAGTGAGCTTGGATCATCACTTTCTCAAGATCAATTGCTGGTTTTGGCAATCGATGAAAGCACGCTATTTGCCCCCGTATATAAAAGCGTAATTGAAAGCAGTTTAATAACGATGGCTGTCATTGCCATTTTATTACCATTAACCTATCTATTTGCGTCCCCGGTAACCACAACATTTAATACGCTGTTGCTGCAAACTCAACAGATCTCTAATCGGGACTACAGTGTGGTTAAAGTAGCGCCGAGCAATATTATTGAAGTAAAACGCCTATCCTTAGCAATCAAAAAAATGTCTAACAACTTGTATAATCATGAGTTGGCTCAAAAAGGTCTGATTGATGCCATGGTGAAGCTGATAGCTCAGGCAATAGATGATAAATCCCCCTACACAGGTGGACATTGCAATCGAGTCCCTGAGTTGAGTGAAATGTTATTAAAAGTCGCTTGTAAGGAAAACACCGGTATTTTTGAAAGCTTTGATATTACTTCTGAACAACAATGGCGAGAATTAACCACTGCGGCGTGGTTACATGATTGTGGCAAAATAACGACCCCAGAGCATATTGTTGATAAAGGCTCAAAATTAGAATGCATTTATAATCGGATCCATGAAGTTAGAATGCGCTTTGAAGTGCTTCATCGCGATATTGAAATTACTTATTTAAATGCATTACAAACCTCTCCTGAAGATAAAGCCGAACTTTTGGAAAAATGCCGAAAAGAGCAACAACAACTGCAACACGATTTTGCTTTTATTGCACATTCAAATATTGGAAGTGAAGGTCTCTCAAGTGAAGCCGAACAAAAAATCAAACAATTAGCTCAACAAACTTGGCTTCGTTATTTTGACGACCAACTCGGACTTTCACCACAGGAAGAAAGAGAGCTTGTAAATGAAAGCGCGCCACTGCCAGCGGTTGAATATTTGCTGGCCGATAAAGAAGGACATATCAAGCAACACGCTAAAGAACATAAACTGCCTGACAGTCTTGGGATTAAAATGGCGATACCTGAAAATTTGGCCAACCTAGGTGAAATATATAATTTGACGGTCATGAAAGGCACGTTAACGACTGAGGATCGATTTATAATAAACGAACACATTATTAGTACGATAAAAATTCTGGATCAAATTCCATTTCCACCAGAGCTAGAAAATGTCCCGCGTATTGCATCTACTCACCATGAAACCATGCGTGGAGATGGTTATCCCCGCAGATTAAAAGGGGACGAACTCAGTATCCCTGAACGTATTTTGGCTTTAGCTGATATTTTTGAGGCATTAACCGCCTCCGACCGTCCATATAAAAAAGCGAAACCACTTAGTGTTTCTCTCAATATATTACATAAAATGGCGATTGAAGAGCACATTGACTTAGCCGTTTTTCAGCTATTCATTAAAAGTAAAGTTTACTTACATTACGCAAATAAATTTTTACCAAAGGAACAAATAGATACAGTAGATGAGCAACTGTATTTGGGATAAGTTTTAGGTTTGCGCTGACAGTATATTCCGACCAACGGTCGGCGGTTTAGCGACAACTAAACTTTTTAAACTGAGCTACATTACTTAATATTCATTTGCCTTTAAACGGCATCATTAACAGCCCAAACAACGAAGCATTTTGTTTAGCTTTTGGATATTCCTTTAAGCCAATATCAAGCTCTTCATCGGTTTTTGTCGCTTCGTTTTTATAGCTACCAAACAACTTGTCCCACCAAATAACGCTAAATCCATAATTTGAATTTGTCTCAGAGACTTTTTGGCTATGGTGAATACGGTGTAAAACTTGTGTCATCAATATGAGTCGTAATGGTTTCTCAATACTTTGAGGTAAACGAATATTGGCATGATTGAACAGCGCGAGGCCATTTAACGCAATTTCGAATATAAGTACCGCAATCGCTGGTATACCCAGTAACCCGACGGCGGCAATCTTGATAACAATACTAAGAACAATTTCAATAGGATGGAACCTAAGACCGGTACTCGTATCAACATGAATATCAGCATGATGTACACGGTGCAAACGCCATAACATGGGCACTTTATGGAACAATCTATGCTGCCAATAAATCAATATATCGAGCAGTATTAAACTAAGCACAACGATGACGATAGTAGGCGCATTTATATTATTAAATAACCCAAATCCCTGCTGCTGATTACTAATGGCTAATGCCGTTAACCCAATAGGGACAGTTAAACGTGCGACTACTGAGGATACAAATATTAACCCAAAGTTGGCAAACCACCGCGTGCGGGCTTTAATGGGTGAATGCCGTGCCGGCTTTTGCCACTCAAGCAACATCATGATAATTAAAATAGAAAAAAAACAACCTAGACGCCACCCTATTTCATTGGCCATGAGTAACCTCTTGAGAAGACTGCAAAATAGCCTCTTGCTGTTTTAGTGTGTGGTAGCCGCCATGTATCCGCGTAACTATCGTAATCGCACAGGCAAAGGCAAATCCATACGCTAATAACGCAAAATGTTGCGGCCAAAGACAAAAGGCGACAAACAACGCAATGGTCTCCGTTCCTTCTGTTAAGCCATTTAAATAGTAAAAACTTTTATACTTAAATTGCGGTTTATCGAGTTTAAATTTTTCTGCAGCAATAGCGAACGCTAAAAAACTCGAACCGGTGCCAATAAAGGTTGCCAATAGTACAGAGCCGGCGATGGCATTTTGCTCAGGATTAGCAAATACAAAGCCTAGCGGTATGGCCGCATAAAATAAGAAATCGAGGGTGATATCTAAAAAGCCACCAGCGCTTGAACTTTGTTTACTATAACGAGCTAAAGCACCATCAAGGCCATCGAATATTCGATTTAACACAATCGCAGCAAGTGCCGCATACCACAGCTCAAAAGCCAATAAAGGCACCGCTAATAAGCCAATTAAAAAACCGACGACAGTCAGTTGATCCGCAGTGACTTTACGTTTGTGCAAAAGCATCACAACTGGCTGTAAAACAGGTTTTATAATCGGCGTGATGAATCTATCTAACATTTAGCTTGTCCTGTGTTTAAGGTGATCACTTTACCGTTTGCAGCCTCAGCATCACTATGATCATGTGTAACCATAATTGTCGGTAACTTATGATTGCGGATGGTGTCAAAAACCAACTGCCGAGTCTCAGCGCGCAATTGCGCATCTAACTTACTAAACGGTTCGTCGAGCAAAATAGCTTTCGGTTCGCTTAGCAACATTCGCAGTAAAGCAACTCGTGCCTGTTGCCCCCCAGACAATTCATCAGGATGTCGATTGACCATACCTCCTAGACCAAATGTTTCGAGCATCTGTTCTATTTTTTCTATACGTTGCTTTTTATTACCCTTAGGCATCGCAAATGCAATATTGCCACCAACGGTGAGATGTGAAAACAATAACGCATCTTGATACAACACGCCTATATGTCGTAGGTGTGAAGGCAGTCCGTTAACATTTTTGCCATTAAGCCAGACCTCACCTTCTGCGTGAAAATGACTATTGAGACCTGCGGTTATCCAATTTAACAAACTCGATTTACCGCTGCCAGACGGCCCCATAATCGTCAGTATCTCACCGCCATTCACTTGCTCGTTTAAGCTAAGTAACAATTGCTTTTGACGAAACAATTGCAGATTTTTTATTTGTAAAGATGACTGCATATTAACCCTTTAGTGATGCGCGCTTTTATAAAAAAACTTAGGCAATAACCAAGCTATGATAAACCCAATAAGCGGCAAAACCATTTGCATAATGGCATAAACCGCACTCGTACGCCGACTTGCACCATTGGCTAAAGCAACGGCTTCGGTCGTAATTGTCGAAATTCGTCCACCTCCGACAAGTAGAGTGGGTAAGTATTGGCCAAAGCTAATGGCTAATCCTAATGCAGCTGCGATTAAAATGGGTGCAAATAATTGTGGAAGTTTAACTTTCAAAAAGACCTTGTGTGGCTTTGCCCCTAAGCTTGCCGCCACATTTGAAAACCTAGGATCTAAACGTCGATAACTGCCAGCTAACGATAAAAATACGTAGGGTAAAACAAACAATAAGTGAGTCAGCACGACACTGACAAACACCGATAAATTATTTGCTAATTGTTGTAACCACACCAATCCAAATAAAAAAGCAATACTCGGGACGAGCAGAGGTAAATAGATAATGAAGCTCATAAAACGTGAAACAGATTTATTTCGTAACTGCTCTGATTCTAAACATAATAACGTCAGTAGTATGGCCAATGCCGTGCTAACGATACCTATGTTTAAGGTGTTTATAACAGGGCCGGCCATTTGAGTTAAAGCACTTTGGAAATGCGACAAGACTAATTGGTCTGGGATCGCCGATGGAAAACGCCAAAAACCAGCGACCGACGATAATAACAGCCCGACCAGTGCTAATAAGATAAAACCTATTACCCCAGTGATTAATACCGAAGTGAGCTTTTGCCAAAATGCCCCGCTGTATTCGCGCTCGCCATTGGTAAGCAAGTCACGACAAAAATACATTACGACCTTTTCTCCGAACAACCACAACATAAGCAATCCACCGGTTATCGCTAACTGCAATAATGCCCCTGCTGACGCCTTAATTTTTAGATTTAAATCAACGTCGTTAAACCACTGCATTATAGCAACGGCAAGGGTCGGTGGCGTATTAGGTCCTAATATGAGTGGCATTTCCACACTGGCACTGGCATAGGCGAGTACAGCTAAAATGGGTAGCCGCAACAAAGGGTATAGGTTAGGCAATATGACTTTAAAAAAGGCCGTCATTGGACAGTAACCTAAGCTAAGCGCAACTTTGTGTTGCGCTCTGAGCTTTTTACCTAGCTCAGGTTGCGCAAGTACGCCTAGCGCCATAAGTAGCAAAAACGGCAACTCTTTTAAGGTTAACACTAATATAATACTAATCCCCATTGCGTCATGCGGAAAGATCCCCTGGGGCGATAATTCCCAACCGCTCAGCCAGGGGGAGACCAATCGGGATAACATACCAGAGGGTGCAATAAGAAAACCAATAGCAATCGCTGCGGCGGCATGCGGGATAACTAAAATGGGGCTTAACAAACGCTGGATGTAGTTGAGCCAAACCGTATTAAAAAAGGCCGCTAAGATCATTAAGGTAATAATAAAGGCGAGTAACGTGCTTATTAAACCGGTACTAATACTCAACATTGCCATTTGTACCAGCCCCGGAGTTTGCCACAGCGCAGTAAACCCATGAAGGCCAATCTTGTATTGGCTTAAAGCAGGAGCCCATCCAAATGCCGGTAACACAACGCCAATTAAACCAGCCAATACTGGGATCAATAAACAGGCGAGTAAAAACCGTGGACTGAATTTTACAATGCGAGTAAACAAATCGGTTTTATATTCAATGTTTGTGGTTTTAGTCGGTTCAACATTCATTTGCTAACCCCGTAACGAACGTTCCAACCTTGAATAATCGCGTTGACCCAATCGGGATGTGGTTCACTTAAGGTACGTTGAATGCTGTTAAAGGGTAAGGCACTCGGGTGAGGTTCCTGAGCTTTAAACCATGCTGACTGTTTATTTTCCAGCATTGAATGAATCAACACAGTTCTATCACCCCAGATATTACTTTTTTGTTTTTCTGCCTGAGCTCGCGGACTGAGCAGAAAATTAGCAACCAGTTGCGCACTATTCGAGTGAGCCGCATTGTAAGGAATAGCAACAAAGTGGGTATTACTTAAACTGCCATCTGACATAGCATAACTGCGAATACTCGCCGGTAAATCATAACGTTTAACGGCAGCGGGTACTTCAGGTGCAGAAAAGGTAAAAGCTAAGCTAAGTTCAGTATCGTCCACTAACCGTCGTAGTTGCGCACCACTTGTCATAAAATGTTTGCCATTGCGCCACAATGTCGGATGAAGCTTATCTAAAAAATCCCAAAGCGGACTTAGTACCACCACTTTGCTTTGGTCAGTCACCGGTTGGTTTAGCAAGGATTGAATCTCAATTGCGCTATCTTGATGCAATATCACTAGAGCATATTTGAGAAAGCTTAATCCAAGAAAGTCAGGGGGTTTAGGATAGCTAAACCGGCCAGTGTTTTTGGCACTCCAGATAACGAGTTCATCTAATGTTGTTGGCGGATTATCGGTAGCTAAACTGTCGTAATAAAAAGTAAGAGAAGCTTGTCCCCACGGAGCCTCCATCCCTTGAGTTGGAATACCAAAATCAAAATTAACAGCGGGGTTGTTTGTCGGGTCGGTATACTTAAAATTTGGCAGGTAATTGGCCCACTGCTTTAATAACAGCGAATGCTCGCTCATAGTGGCAAAATTGGCGCCATTAATCCAAACTAAATCGACACTGCCGTGTGTATCATTGTTTGCTGACTTTTCAGCTAAAACTCGACTTACCGCTTCGCTCGTATCACTTAGTTTCACATGATGTAAATTAATATCGTAAAGGGCTTTTACTTGCTGGGCAGTCCATTGAATATAGGCATTAATTTGAGGGTCACCGCCCCAGGCATGAAAGTACACATCTTGGTTTTTACCCAATTGTTCAATGCCCTGCCAACGCAAGTTCAGATCAGTATTGGCGGCACTTGCATTAGAGTTAATACTTATTGTTAAGGAAATAAAAAACGCGAAGCAACAAATGCCGTACCGCGTTAATATTTTCCCAAACCTACTGACGTGCATTTAGCTTCCAGTTGTAATCTAAAAATTTCACTTTCATATTGTCTTCCTTGAGTAACTTTTGCTGTGCCGAAGTTAAATTAAGTGCTTGGGCGTATTGAGCAAAAAACTGCTGTAGAGAGTTTGCGCCCCGAAAGCCTTGTTCAAAATCATCACCGTACCACTTAAATATAGAAGATACGCTAAGCTTATTTTTATGCGCAATATTACGTGTCGCATCTGATAAAAAACGCACTGTTTGCGCCTCTAACTGGCGCTCTAAGTCGATAGCTGTGTATGCTTCTTCACGAAGTGCCGGGCAACCAATACTCGCGCAGTTTACCGCAAAGTGAATGCGCGGTTCATTGTATTTTGAGTTACCGTTCTCATCAACGGCGCCACGAATTAAATCGTGTTCAATATTATCTAAACTCCGTGTTTTCCCCAACAAAGGGATGAAGTCTTTACTCCATGGTGAACTAAAAAAACTGCCTAGGTCTTTAATCGACTCAAGGTTTTGAGATGATTTATTGTCATCGTCGATATTCGAAACAATAAGTTCAACCGTCCATGCATTATAGGCATTGATTAAAAACGCCAACTGTTTTGACTTACTCCATTGCTCAAACTCAGTTTGCGTTACTGCAGCCAATGAATCTAGGTACATTTGCAGTTCCGCATGCTCGCGTTTAATTGCCTTGTAGTCTACTTCAGTACTGTGGTTATTATTAATTGAAACAACATGTTTACTGAGCACATTGTTCCAGCTGTCGTGCATATTTTTGGCGTTACTTGTGAACGAAATCACAAGTAGCGACACCCCGAACAATGCTGGCTTTAATAGTGATTTAGTCAAATTAACCTCTGCGCCATGTGTGGTATTTTTCAAGTAAGTTTAAAACAGTTTCAGGCGCATGATTGCGTTTCCATTCTCCCGCCGCGTATTTATTGCCTTCAGCCCATGTTGGGTAGCTGTGGATTGTGCCAAGTATTTTGTTAAGCCCTAATCCGTGCTTCATGGCGAGTACAAATTCTGCAATTAAATCGCCGGCGTGCTCAGAGACCACAGTTACACCGAGTATTTTGTCTTTGCCTTTAGGGGTAATGACTTTAATAAAACCTTTAGTTGCGCTGTCGGTAATCGCTCGGTCGAGTTCTTCAAATTCAAAACGCGTGATTTCAAAGTCGATGCCTTTGTCTATTGCATCCTGCTCGTTTAATCCAACACGGGCTACTTCTGGGTCAATAAACGTCGTCCACGGAATAACTCGGTAGTCGACTTTAAACTTTTTAAGATGGCCAAATAAACCGTTTACCGCGGCATACCAACCTTGATGTGCGGCTACGTGAGTAAACTGATAAGGACCAACAATATCCCCTGCGGCATAAATATTTGGGTATAACGTCTCTAAGTATTCGTTGGTTAAAATAGTCCGGTTTGTCTCTATGCCTAACTCTTCCAGACCATAACCTTTAAGGCGCGCGCTCCGTCCAACCGCACACAATAACTCGTCGTATTCAATAGCCACTTCTTGAGTTTTGCCATCCAGTTGCTGCTTCACTACGATGTACTTTTTACCGTCGCGAGTTTCACATCGTAACGCTTGATGAGAGGTTAAAATATTAACGCCACTTTCGGTTAATGACTCGTGGGCAAAGGTAGACACTTCAAGATCTTCTTTGATCATAATCCGTTCAGCCATTTCAATCTGGGTTACGCTTGATCCCAAACGTGCAAAGCTTTGTGCAAGTTCGCAACCAATTGGACCACCACCTAGTACGACTAACTTTTTAGGAGCTTCGTCTAGTTCAGCAAATTTAGTCCATAGAGTATCACTCGTCACATAACCGGTTTCTTCAATGCCAGGTAACGGCGGAACAAATGGGCGAGCACCGGTTGCAATAACGATGGTACGGGCCGTTAATGTTTGTTTGCTGCCGTCATTAAGCTTAATTTCCACTGTCCACGGGTCAATTAATTTGCCGTATCCTTTTATGACTTCAACACCTAAGTTTGTGTAGCGCTCGACACTGTCATGGGGAGCAACATCGGCAATCACTTTATGCACTCGGGCCATTACCTTTTTGAAAGAAAACTGTGGCGTCGAGTTTTCTAAACCGTAATGTTCTCCATGACGGATCTGCTCGGCTATTTTGGCGCTTTTAATAATGGCTTTGCTGGGGACACAACCATAATTTAAGCAATCGCCTCCCATCTCTCCGGCTTCAATAAGGGTAACTTTTGCTTTGACTGCCGCAGCAATATAACTTGTGACAAGTCCACCAGCACCGGCACCAATAACGACCATATTACGGTCAAACTTTTTAGGTTTAGTATAATTTTTATAAACACGTTTTTTCTTAAACACGTTTAAAATAGCTTTCGCAATTAACGGGAAAAAACCAAGTAACGCAAAAGACACAATAAGATTGAATGATAATATGCCCGATAAACTGTCAATTTGTGCCAGTTGCGTACCGGCGTTAACAAATACAAATGTGCCCGCTAACATGCCTATTTGACTAACCCAGTAGAATGTCCACGACTTTATCGCTGTTACGCCCATTAATAAATTGATTAAAAAGAACGGAAACACTGGTACGAGGCGCAGGGTAAATAAATAGAAAGCGCCTTCTTTTGCAACACCCGCATCAATTGCAGTCAAGCGCTCTGGGAATCGTTTTTGAATCGTGTCACGTAATAAATATCGCGATACCAAAAATGCCAATGTAGCGCCAATGCTAGACGCAAAAGACACGATAACTAAACCCTCTAACAATCCAAACAAAGCACCCGCGGCCAAAGTTAGAATTGCAGCGCCAGGCAAAGAAAGCGCAGTGACGAGTACATACATTATAAAGAATACACCGATGACTAAAACAGGAGACTGCTCACGCCATTGACTAAACTGATCCATCGAGCCTTTTAAGCCATCGAGTGTCAATAATTGGTGCAAGTCAAAATGAAAGAATAGACCAACAGCTAACGCTGCAATCAATATTAAAAGTATTTTTTTCATCATGTTATTTCTTTTAAAACCTTATTTTAGAAACTATGAGTAAGCGTTAATTTGGCGTTAATTGGTAATTCAGGAAAAACTAAAGTCGCCCCAAAATATCCACCTTCAAATACCGGACGCCAATTTTTCTGATTAGTCACATTATTAATATCGAAACGTAATTTAGTGGTTGGGGTAAACGCATAAATCGAATTTATATTTAGTGTGTATTGATCACGTATTTTAACGGTTCCTAGAAAGTCCAATGGATAGCTCTTGGTATATAGACCTGAGAAACCCGCTTTCCATTTTAAATTAATTGAATAATTGCCATTTAAGCTTAAAGATTGCTCTGGGATCCCCTGTACTTGTCTGTTTGACGCCGCAAATGCTGTATAGCTTGGTGCGCCAATGCTGTTACCTGCAATAATATCTGGTCTAGAATTATCAAATGCGTCGGCGATTTGGGCAGAGTCTTGAGCGCTACCTGAGTCGTCGTATCTTGCGTCTATATAGCTGTAACCAGCGCTAAACCAAAAAGGATAGGCATCGTAAAACACCTGAGACTCGAAACCTTCTGTGCGAATTCCGGTATTGCTGCCATCACGATTTCGTAAACTGCGACGCTGGCTGAACAAAGCGCCGTCAGCGTACCAGTCACTGTCGGCGGGTACATACTTTAAGCCAAACTCCGCTAAGGTATTTTCTGTTGCAAAGTTAAGTGGATTAATCGTGTTATCCGCTCCTAGTGTGCTTCCGCCGGCCATGCTGTTTGACGTTGCTTCGTTGTAGCTTGCCGCGCCATACAAAGTTAAATCACTGTCTAAGTTGTAATTAAAACTAATTTGGCCTGAATGAAGCGTATCGCTAATGCTGTCGCTTGCGGTAATTTGATTTGCCGGGGCAATTGGGTCCTCAGCGGTAACATCATAAAAGTCGACACGATACCCGAAACTTGTTCGCAATTTCTCGGTCCACTGTGAATCTTGCTGTATTGCAAGCCCGGTTTGCCATGAACGCGAATCCGTTGTATCCGACAAATTGAAGTCACCCGTACCGTCATTATTTACGTCATATTGACCACCAGGAGATACAAAAACCCCGGGTCTGAGCTCAACTAAGCGGGCCTTTTGTTCCTCTGTTAACGGTATTCTGCGGTTTGAAATTGGCCCGGTTAAGTCAATCGGTGAATCTGCTTCGGTGGTAAATTGGCTATAACCTAAGACATCGTTATATCGGATGTCGAAAGCAAAAATGGTTTGTTGTGTATCGTCCCATTGATATGTTATTTCAGTACGATTTTGCGCAGTGTCTGCCCCATCAATAATTTCAACAAAGCTATTTTGGGCGATTTCTTCACGTGCTAAATGTTGAAAATAACTGGTGTTTTTAAGCGACAAATGAGTTGTAAGCTCTCGTTTATAAATACTATGAATTAAATAGGTGCTGGCATTATTTAGATTAGCTGGGTCAGTCAGTACCTTGCTTCTATCTATTTTTACTTGTCCCGTAGGCGAGATAATAGAACCCGCTTTTGGAATGGTGCTGCCGTTTTCCTGAACTCCCTGCCCCGTGATGTATAAGCCATCATCAATTAGTGCTTGGGTTGGACGGTTAATCCCCGCATTGTCTGTAAATTCCACCTTGAAGTATTCAAAGTTAATATCCCAGCTGCTTTTATTGTCCGGTAATATTGATAGTGCAGCATAGAAGCTGTCACTTTGCGTGCTAGAAAAGTCATAAAAACTGCCGCTATCCACATGTTCAGCGCTAACTCTTAACCCGATTTTATCTTTTATAATAGGCGCTTGAAAATCGACTAGTGCCCGATATTGATCCCAACGACCGGCAGATAAACTCAACTTTCCTTTGGTATCATAAGTTGATGCTTTTTTTGAATGTAAATTAACAAAACCCCCATTACGCTGGCTAGAGCCAAATAACACCGGTGGCGCGCCTTTTACCACATCAATTTGTTCTACCGAATTAAACGACAGTGGAATACCAAAACCATTGTTGCCCGCTTGGCGGCGAATGCCATCTTGAAATAACTCTCCTAATTGACCTCGAATGGTCGGTAAACTTGGCGCTCCAAAGCCACTTGCCGAATACGTATTTGGGCTTACAGCCAACACATCTTGTAAGGTTGTAATGTTCAGTTGTTCAATGAGTTCACTTGAAATAGGCGTGACCGAGCGAGCGATGTCTTGTATTGCTAAATTATCACCAAAAGGGCCATTAACAGCCGTGTCCTTAACTGACAAGCCCTGCGTATTATCTTTTTGACTATAAATTTCAATTACTTCTACCGACTCATCTTTTGCAGCAGGTGCCGCATTGATGGCAAGTGGGGTATTTAAGATAAAGGCGATAGTTAAGGTCAAATTATGATGTTTCAAAAGTGCACTCTTTGTAGCTAGCTGTTGTGTAGATAACTATTAAGACCTAAACACGGACAAATAACTTTCAAGCGATTTATTTTGTTTCTAACTTTCAAAATAGAAAAATTTATTTGAAAGATAAAACCATAAGCACGGTCTTACTAAACCTAATGTTTAGAAATTTTAGTTTAGGAAGTTTTTGTTTTATGAGTAATTCAACGAATTTTGATATGAATAGTCGTTTGCAGTGGTCTTTGTTTTCGCTGCGCCTTGGGGTCTTTATCGTCATGATAATGTGGACGTTGGACAAATTTGTCAATCCAGGACACAGCGCACGTATTTTTGAACACTTTTACGGAATAAGTGGCTCCACTGATATGATTGCTTACATATTGGGCGCTATTCAAATGCTTTTAGTTGTAGCGTTTATGGCGGGCATTAAAAAGCGGATCACCTACGGCATTATTTTTGTCATGCACGGCATGTCGACCTTGTCATCGTATAATCAATATTTAGACGGTTTTAACAACTTGTTATTTTTTACCGCATGGCCAATGTGGGCGGCATGTTTCGCACTCTATTTGTTACGTGACCAAGACGTTAAATTTACAGTTAAGTAAACGGTTAAAGAAAGAAACTTTTTATGTCAGTAACATCTGAATCCTGTTAAATTCAACGTTACTGACCTTTCATGTTTACCTAATAGTTTGTCACTGTAATCGGCCTTTAAAGCACGTACATTATGCAATCAATTTAGTAAGCCTAAATGCAACCTAAGAGAACAACATGACACTTTCAATAAAATTAACCACGGGCAGTCCTTTTCCAGACGTTGACGCTAAGCTTATTGATGGCTCAACTGTTAATTTAAGTAAGGCACACGGAGGTGCTGACTGGCAAATGATAGTGGTATATAGAGGAAAGCACTGCCCTCTCTGTATCCGATATTTAAATCTTCTTGAAGAACATCAATCGGCATTAAAAGGCATCGGCGTTAGCGTTTCAGCAGTATCAGCGGATTCCAAAGATCAGCTAGTAGAAAACATGGAAAAGCTCAACATCACGTATCCAATTGCATACGGCTTAACAGAGCAACAAATGAAGCAACTTGGTCTTTATATTTCACAACCGCGAACAGAACAAGAGACGGACCATAACTATTCAGAACCGGCGTTATTTGTCATTAACGAATTAGGGAATTTACAAGCCGTTAATATTTCTAATACGCCATTTTTGCGCCCAGAACTAGACGTAGTTGTTAGAGGTTTAGCCTTCGTTCGTAACCAAGATAACTACCCAATTCGTGGCACTGTTGCCTATTAATCTTCAATACCTGGCCCCTTGTTCCTGTTAAAAGAATTAAGGGGTTTTGTTTGGATCAATTATGAGCATAGGTTGAGCGACGAGCATTGGTCTTGTTTTTCTAATTAACATTTCCTGATGGTGCCTATTACCAAATATTTGCTTCTGATATACGGCAACCCGCTTTGGTAATTTGCACTTCATTGGCCTGCGCGCGATGGCTGTACATAAACAAAAAATCCGTTGTACGTTCTGCTGATTGGTCTTCAAAAAGGGAGATGTTGGTTTCAGATGAATCTTCATATATCTGAGTATTTCCTAAAACTTCACTTTTAACTTCAGTGATCACGGCACAATCGACAAATGTTTTTATATAAGAGTCCCCCTCGTAATTTGACGTCACAATGTATTCGATATCTACAGTGCATGACTCAAGAAATTCGCCAAGGATACTATCTTCGCACTCTTGGTTTACGGCCGTCACTTCCACGCAAATATTTTGCTCGGCAATACCAAGGGGTTGGCATTTAGGTGTGTCGTCGATAACAAAAACATTTGTATCTGCATTGACATGACAATTGAACATCAAATTAAAAAAAACTGAGGTTAAAACAAGTGAAATGAGTCTCAAAATTCACGCCTTAATGTTTGTGGGTATAAAGCGAACTTGATGTACGTAAAATAAGAAGACAACTGATTTAGCTCGAAAATAAGACAAGGATGTACTCATCATAACAGTCCAATTGTTTACATATAATCCTTACAAGCACACCGATATTGATAGACAAGGTCGATACGCCAATAAACTTGGCGGCATAGAACTTTTTCTATTATCGGAAAATATCAAAACCAGTTTACAAAATAAAGACGATACTATTTAAATTTATGTCATTTGCTCCAGCTTTTTACCTTTTGTTTCCACCACAAACCATAAAACAAATAATATTGAGCTAAATGCAAACAAAGTATAAAAAGAAAATGTCGTCGCCAATCCAATACCTGTTAACAACAGTGGGAAGGTCATGGTAATAAAAAAGTTTGCCAACCACTGCGCTAAACCAGCAATAGCCAAGCCCGAACCTCGTATTTTATTGGGAAACATTTCCCCCAACATAACCCACATGATGGGGCCCCAGGAAAAGTTAAAAAAGAAAACATATAGGTGAACTTGCAGTAACGCGGTAAAACTCCAACTGCCTAGATCTAACTGACCATCGGCTCCAATTGTACCGTTGGCAAATGCCGTTGCGATACCAAATAACGAAAAGGTCATGCCCACTGAACCAATGAGTAAAAGCGGCTTTCGACCTATTTTGTCAATTAACATCAAAGCGATAAAGCAGGCGACAATGCTTATTGCGCCACTAATAATATTAATCAGTAGCGCATCCGATTCAGAAAACCCTACAGCCTGCCACAATACTGCGCCGTAATAAAAAACGACATTAACCCCTGCCAGTTGCTGTAAAACCGCAAGCCCAATCCCAATCCAAATAACCGCCTTAAGCTTGCTGCTATTTGGGTTAAATACGTCGGTTATTTTTATCGCTGAATTGTTATCAATTGATGTTCGAATATCTTGCCAAATTGCACTGGCTTTATTTTTACCAAACAATCGAACAAGGACATTCATGCCTTTTGTATGCTGATTAGTTATCGCTAAATAACGCGGACTTTCAGGGATAAGTAACAGACAGGCAAAAAACAAAAGTGCAGGTAAAAGCTCAATCCAAAACATCCAACGCCAAGTTTCAAAGCCCAGCCATAGTGGTTCGATTGAATTTCCAGATACTTCTACCAGCAAATAATTGCTTAAAAAAGAACAAAACAATCCGGCAATAATCGCCATTTGTTGAATTGACGACAACATTCCTCGAAATCGCACAGGGGCTATTTCACTAATATAGGCTGGCGCTAAGACTGAAGCCCCGCCAACGGCTAGCCCTCCTATTAACCGATAAACCACAAACTCCATTGACGATGTAGCAATGCCAGAGCCCCAGGCACTGACGATAAATAACACCGCCGACACCAGTAATACGCTTTTTCGGCCAAAGCTATCGGCGCTCAATCCAGCCCCAAAAGCACCAATTGCACAGCCTAATAGCATACTCGCAACGTTAAATCCGGTGCCTATGCTGTCAGAATGAAACGCAAATTTTAATCCATCAACCGTGCCATTTATCACGCCACTGTCGAAACCAAATAAAAACCCACCAATTGTTGCAACACATGCCACCAAAAAGATCTGAAACAAATTATCGCGATTGCCCGCTAACTCAGTTTTCAACATCGTTGTCGTTTTATTTTCTGCCGTATTACCTTTAACTGATGAGTTTGTCATTTTGTTGCGTTCCACCTATAGCGATTAAGGCAAGGATAGTTCGGTGGTCTGAAATCTATCTTGCGATATTTTAATGCCTTGCCCTGCCCCCACAGTTACCGCTAAGCGTCCCTGATACGGTTGAGCAAAACCGGCATCATCAATGTAGGTCAGTTTATTTTTAGGCACAGTAATGTTGACTTGTTGCGTTGAGTGTCCTGCAAGCCCTACCCGTTTGAAACTAACTAACTGTCGAATGGGGGTTTTAACCGGTGAATCAGGCATACTAAAATACACTTGTACCACTTCCTCCGTAGCTCTATCACTGGCGTTAGAAAGGGAAACACTAAGTTGCAATTCACCGCTTTGCTCATTCAATGTGTGGGTTAAATTTTTATATTTGACGTCTGCGTAACTTAAGCCGAAGCCAAACGGATACAACACATCCCCTTCGTAATACTTATAGGTCCGGTTCGCCATTGAATAATCGTTAAAAGCCGGCAAGTCGGTAACCGATTTATAAAACGTGATGGGCAGTTTGCCAGAAGGACTAAACTCGCCATACAACAAGCGAGTTAACGCAGTTCCTGTCGCTTCACCTGGATAAAATCCCTGAATTATCGCGTCAACATTTTGGTCCTGCCAATTGAGCGCAATGGCACTCCCACTCATATTAACAAAGACAATTGGCTTGCCTATTTGTTTCAGCTTTTTAAGTAATTTTTCCTGTGATTGTGGCAAATTAATGTGCGTTCTATCGCCGTGAGAAAAACCGTCAATGGCCAATGGCATTTCTTCACCTTCTAAATTAGCGCTGATGCCGCCGACAAAGACCACAACATCAGAGTCGCGAGCTGCGCTTAGTGCTTCTTCGGTCAAGTTACGTGAATGATCCAACCAGGATAAAGACGCACTTGGCTGAATAACATTGCTATGCCAGTAATGACTAATTTTGCTTTCGGCATTAAATTCGTAAGTTGTTCCCGCATTAAGTTTAACCACGCCATTAACGCTTCTGCCATCTATGGTAAATGCCAAGTTATGCGCTTTGAACTGATACTCAGCCGTTTTACTTGGTTTTAATTGCCCCCGCCATCGGACAGAAAACTCTTGTTCAATGGCGTTGTTGATTGGCGAGCGCTGCCAATTAAAGTCGATATTTTCAACAATTTGGCGCTTGGCTAACTGCCGATTAAAGTGGGGATCAGGATAATATTCGGCAATCAAACCAGATTGTTGAAGGCCACTATGATCGATATGAAAAAAATGTTCCGCAGGGATAGGTGTAAAATGAGTATACACTTCTCCCGTTAAGCTCGCCCCCGGTGTATATTTCACTTGTGCGGCGCCAAGCTTTTTCATTAGCGCTTGTTTTGGGGTAATAGGATTTACTGGCTGACCATAATAATTACCTAGAAGCACCATAAAGTTATCAGCATTTGGACCAATTAGAGCGATTTTTTCATTGCCTTTTAGTGGCAGTAAATTATCGTTTTTTAACAATACTAACGATTTTTCGGCCGCTTGCTGACTAAGTGACAGGTGGGTTTGTGAGCCCACTACATCTAGCGGTATCGTTGAATATGGCACATTATTTTTTGCGTCAAACATACCTAGTTTAAATCGAGCTTCAAACAGACGTTTAACGGCGACATCAATCTCAGTCTCGTCAATTAGTCCGCTATTTACCGCTTCCGTTAAATAACTAAATGTATTGCCGTGATGGTCGCCACAGTTTAAATCTGTCCCTGCCTTAACCGCCATAGCAGCTGCGGCCGCTTCTGTTTTAACCACATTATGAGATTTTCTATCATAAAAGTCCGCGATTGCTCCGCAGTCTGAAACAATATATCCGGTAAAATTAAACTCAGTGCGTAGCTTGTTTTGAATAAGTTCGTTGTTACCACAAGCCGGTGTGCCGTTTACACTGTTATATGCACACATAACCGACGCAACGTTTGTTTCTGATATTACGTCCCTAAACGCAGACAAATAAGTTTCAGACAAATCTTTCGGTGTTGCAGCATAGTCATCACTATGGCGAGTGACTTCAGGGCCACTGTGCACGGCATAGTGTTTTAAGGTTGCCACTGACTTTAAATATTTGTCGTCATCACCCTGTAAACCGTTCACAAAATTGATTGCGATGCGCGTGGTAAGGTATGGGTCTTCACCGTAAGTTTCCTGGCCTCTGCCCCAACGTGGATCTCTAAAAATATTGATGTTTGGCGACCAATAAGTCAGTCCGGTATACATAGAGCGGTTATTCTCAGCTAAAAACGCATGGTGTTTTGCACGCCCTTCATCAGAAATTGCAGTTCCTACTTTAAGCATTAAGTCTTCGTCAAAAGTCGCTGCTAAACCAATGGCTTGGGGAAATACCGTTGCAGTTCCAGCACGAGCAACGCCATGCAAAGCTTCATTCCACCATTTATAGGCAGGGACTTGTAAACGTTCAATTGCGGGTGCTTTGTCAAATAACTGCCCGACTTTTTCCTCAAGTGTCATCTGACTGACTAAGTCGTTGACTCGTTGTTCAACTGAAAGATTTTCATCTTGGAACGCAAATGTTGGCTTTCCTGTACTTGCCTGAACTTCACTTTTTGCCAACCAGTCTGTTGCTGAACAACTCAGCAATATCGTGCTTGTTAAAGAAGCTAATATTAGTGTTTTTTTTATTTTCATTTTTTGGTAACCGCTGCTCTGTATGTTGATTAATTAAGCAGAGCAAAGTTTACCAACTCATCCTTAATCGATTCGACCAAGTGCATGTCAACTTCACCATTTGAACGTTCAACTTTCCACAAGTGAGAATAATTGAACTATATCAGCCAAATTTAGAGACAAATTAATTTCATCTCTACAAAATCGCCTCACCCCTTTAATTACAAGGGTTAGAAAAAGAATTCATGTTGAATTATTAAAATTGAACGTTCAAATTTCAGTTCTCTCATCTAGTTAGACGACATTCGACGCCTTGTTCTCTAAAAACGAATATGAAAATTAAAAAATAGTTAGGTGAGCTTTCAACACAACAAGCCATAACTTATAAAAAGCGACGTATTAGCTTCAGCAACTAATACCAGCAGAAACAAACAATACAACGGGGAAATAATGAAAAAAACTATCAAAGAAAATAGGACTATTAATCAACGTCCTAACTTTAAGCTCTCAATAATTAGTTCAGCAATTTTGAGCCTCCCAATGGCGACGTCACTATGGGCTGCGGAACCAGAAGATACAGCTAAAACCGGTGACATCGAAGTTATTGAAGTCCGAGGAACTCGCTCTAACTTAATCGATGCACAAAATATGAAACGCGAAGGCGAAACCGTATTAGATGCTATTTCAGCAAAAGATATCGGCTCTTTGCCTGACCGTAGCGTATTGGAAGCGATAGTACGTTTACCGGGTGTTTCTATCGAACGTTTTGCCGGAGCCAATGACCCTGATCACTACGGTGTGGAAGGCAGTGGTGTAGTGGTTCGTGGGCTTACCCATACCCGCAGTGAGTTTAATGGCCGAGATACATTTACCGCGGACTCGGGACGAGGTTTGAGCTTTCAAGATGTACCGCCTGAGTTGATGGGAGGCGTAGAGCTATATAAAAACCAATCTGCTGATATGATTGAAGGTGGTATTGCTGGAACCGTAAACTTGATCACTCGTAAACCATTTGACTCCGATGAACGTGTTTTAGCGTTTACCGTAGATGCCACACACAGTGATTTTATTGACGAGACAACGCCGTCGTTTTCAGGTTTATACAGCGAGAACTTTGATATAAGTAATGGTCGAATTGGGGTGTTATTTAACTATTCTAATTCTGAACTAAAAGCACAATCTGACGGTACGCAAATTGGCCGCTACGAATTACAGAATCAACTCGTTGATGGGCAGCAAGTTATGGTGCCTCGCACAACTCGCCTCACTCGTAAGCAAGATGACCGTAAACGTGAAGGGTTTGCAAGTACAGTACAATGGGAGAATGAAGACCGCACAATTCTTGCAACCGCGCAGTTTATTCGTTCTGACTCATCACTAGCATGGACTGAAAACGCAATTGAAATGGCAGACGACGCCGTTATCAATGACTTAATTCCAGCCGCGGGCACCTCTTTTGAAGTGACCGACCAAGGCTTATTTGAATCGGGTCTAATTACCTCAACAGCGGGATGGCGCGGAAACGACGCCGAACGACAACCTGGTGGCGAATTTGGTGCGCAACATGCCATGATCACTCGTCAACGAAATCAAGATTCGCTTGTTGATGATTTTGGTTTTAACATTCGCTACCGCCCGAATGATACTTGGGCATTTAACCTTGATCTTCAGTATGTAAACTCAACATCTGAAATTTTAGATTTTTCAGTAATGGGTGCAAGCAGAGCCGTCGTTGGAATTGCTCAACACGGCGATGAACATCCAGATATTTCTATTATCAATCCCGCTAATAACGGTGAGACGGGGTATTTTACTAACCCGCACAACTATTTTTGGCGTAGTGCAATGGACCACATCTCAGACAATGAGGGTAACGAATTAGCCTTTGCAACTGACGCGCAATATACGTTGGACGAAGGGTTTTTCACCTCTTTAAAAGTAGGTGTTCGACACGCTAAGCGCGAGCAAATCACTCGCCAATCCACTTACAACTGGGGTTGGTTATCTGAAGCTTGGGCTGGCAATGGCAGTGCTTGGTTTGACGCTGAGGGCGATGAATTAGGTGCAAGCTTAAACAATCAATACGAGCAGATTTCGTTTGACAACTTTGCCCGCGGCGGTGTTTTAAATTCAGCAGGCGAAGAAGCGTTTCTATTCCCTAAAGTCTCTTTAGCAACCGATTACACGAATGCTGAAAGTGCTTTTGCTAGCTTAACCCCAGGCTGGAGTGCATTGGGTAGTCGTGATGGCGCCGAAGGCCACTTTATTCCAAATGAAATAAATGACACTGTTGAAACCAGTAATGCCATTTATGTCAAAGCAAATTTTGAGGGTGAAATCGGCGATATTGATTTCAGCGGTAACCTTGGTTTTAGATATGTAAAAATTGAAAACGATACAAAAGGGTTTATTACGTTCCCTGATTCCGTAGGCGATCCGGCTCAGCCAACCACTGACCCAGATCACTTTTTACCAGCTGATCAAGCTGCGTTTGGTGACGCGGGTTCTGTAGAACAAACTGCATCGAGCTCGTATTCAAATGTTTTACCTAGCGTAAACGTCAAGTTTAACTTAACTGATGAATTGTTGCTTCGCTTTGGTTTTTCTGAAGCCATTGCCTTACCAGATTTAGGTAACCTGCGAAACTACGTAGCCATTACCGCTGAAGATCAGGTCATCACCTATACTGGTGATGGCGACGACAGAGAAATCACAAATGCACGATATTCACGTTATACCGCTAAATCTGGCAATCCATTCTTAAAACCAATGGAGTCTTACAGTTATGATTTAGCATTAGAGTGGTATTTTGCCGAAGGCGTGGGATCGTTAACAACCTCTTTATTCTACAAAGATCTGAGCAATTATTTTATTAATGGCTCAGTTGACCGTGAATACACCAACAACGGCTCAACGCAAATAGTGCAAGTAGACGGGGCGACAAATGGTGATGAAGGTTCGATAAAAGGGGCGGAGATAGCGTATCAGCAATTTTTCGACTTTTTACCCGGGGCGTTTAGTGGCTTAGGTATTCAATTCAACTACACTTATATCGATGAAGAGGGTTCACCAAACCCAGGCTTATCCCCGGATAAACCTAACTCTGAAGAAGGTGAAGGCATAGCGTTTGACAACCTTCCATTAGAGGGTCTATCCCAAGACAACTTCAATCTCGTTGGTATGTATGAAAAATACGGTGTTAACGCACGTATTGCGTACAACTGGCGCTCAGATTATTTGTTAACGACCAAAGATGTTATCACTCAGTTGCCTATATATAACAAAGCCGGTGGACAAGTTGACGCTTCGATATTTTATGATGTCAGTGAAAACATAAAAGTCGGCCTTCAAGGCAGCAACTTAACCAATGAAGTTGCACATACAACAATGCAAATAGACAACGACGGCAACCAAGCCTCACGTTCATGGTTTGTAAGTGACCGCCGGTTTAGCCTAGTTGTTAAAGGTAATTTTTAAAACCGAGTGTTTTAATTTGTCGTGAGACCTAATGATTTATTAGGTCGAATCGGTAATTAAATTGGAGCAAAAGCTGCCGCCATTTATGGTTGGCAGCTTTTTACTTGAGGTAAACGTAATGAGTTACACGACGAATCCCAACACCGTTAAGTCTATCGTAATTGTCGGTGGTGGTTCAGCCGGATGGATGACCGCTTCGGCGCTGGCTAAAGTGTTAGGCCCCGAACTATGTGACATCACTCTTATTGAATCAGACCAAATTGGTACTGTTTCTGTAGGCGAAGCGACTATCCCACAGGTACAGTTATTTAATCGAATTTTAGACATCGATGAAAAAGAATTTTTAGACTTCACCAATGCGACATTTAAACTCGGTATTGAATTTGTTGATTGGCAAAAAAAAGGCCACGCCTATTTTCACCCTTTTGGTACATACGGCACCAATATTGACGCTCTACCCTTTCATCATTATTGGTTGAAGATGCAACAACTTGGTAAGGCGAGTGACCTCTCGCAATACTCACTCACGGCGGTTGCCGCGTATCAAAATAAATTTATGCATCCGCAGCAACAAAAAAACTCACCGTTAGCGGGCATTAACTATGCCTATCATTTTGACGCGACGTTATATGCAAAATTTTTGTCCAGTTATGCAACAAAGCGCGGCGTGACTAAGCTAAACGGCAAAGTGATGGACGTTGGCTTAAATGCCGATAACGGTAATATTCAGACCTTATTTCTTGAAGACGGCCAGCAGATAACTGGCGATTTGTTTATCGATTGTTCTGGTTTTAAAGGGATATTAATTGAACAAGCTCTAAAAACCGGATTTGACGATTGGAGTCATTACCTACCGTGTAACCGAGCAGCTGCAGTGCCTTGCCATACAATAACAGCTCAAAACATTACACCTTATACTAAATCAACCGCCCAAAGTGTGGGCTGGACTTGGCGTATTCCGCTGCAAAACAGAATTGGCAATGGTTATGTCTATTCAAGTGACTTTATCGACGATAACGCCGCTCAGGAGGTATTATTACAACAACTGGAATCCTCACCCATCGCTGATATTAATATGTTGCGCTGGACGACTGGAATGCGCAAAAAAAGCTGGAACAAAAACTGTATTGCGATTGGCCTTGCCGCTGGTTTTGTCGAACCACTCGAGTCAACTGGGTTGCATTTAATTCAATCAGCTATTGCCAAATTAATGACCTTGTTCCCGTACAAAAATATCAATCAATGCGACATTGATTTGTTTAACCAACAAACAGAAAAGGAATACCTTCGAATTAGGGATTTTATTGTATTGCATTACAAAGCGACTGAACGCGATGACTCTGATTTCTGGCGCTATTGCCAAGCTATGCCGATACCATCAACGTTGCAGCAAAAAATAGAAATGTATAAAGAAACTGGCCGGATATTTCGTCAAGATGATGAGCTGTTTAATGAAACGTCGTGGCTTGCGGTTATGCAGGGTCAGGGGATAAAAGCCAATAATTATCATCCACTAGTCGACAGGCTATCTGATGTTGAAATTCAACGACGACTGCAAAATATTGAGTCAGTAATTGCAAATTCAGCCAACCTTATGCCAGATCACCACGCTTATATCCAACAAATGCTGTCATAACAAAACAGCTAAAAAGTTTTTAAATAGGAACCCTACTGTATTGCTGTAGGGTTACATCAATCTAACTCTCGTCTTGATTTTGCGATTGCCAATAATCTTTTCTAAATTGTGTTGGCGTCACGCCCACCAGCTTTTTGAAAAACGTATTAAACGTTGCTTTACTGTTAAAACCCGCTAAATCCATAATGTCTAACATGGTCATTTTTTTGTTTTGTGCGGTTGTAAGTAATGACTTACTTTCTTCAATCCGATACAAATTAATAAACTCAAAAAAGTTTTTCTCAAAGTGACGATTGATAATCGACGACAAGTGACGGGATGAGATATCCAATTGATTGGCTAGATTTTCGAGCGTGAGCAAGTGATTCAAATACGGTTTTTGTTCCAGCATGTAGCGCTCTATTTGGGCAATTTGTTCCGCATCAAATGGCGTTAAATTTTCATCGTGTTTTTCATTGACGAGCTCGGTATCTATGCCTTTAAAAATTGAAGAATAGCCCGCACTAAAAAATATCAGGCCGGTGATCAAAAACATCACAACATAATTTGAAGTAAGGCCAAGGGTTTCATGGTCGACTAAAATGCCAATTTCGTATGAAAAGATAATCGCTAACGCTACAAAGATAGCGTCTATTCTTATCACTAAAAAGCCGACAACAAGGACTTTTAACCAGGTTAGATCTACATCTTCTAAAAATGCGACTTCATTTTTTATTTGATTTTGGTAGCGATGTAATTCAATTAAACATAAAACACCAAAGCCAAACCGTAAACTTTCTCGAATAATATGTAGCACCCTGTCGACAGATGGCGTTTCCTCAATGCTATTGCCAAGCAATGCCGCCAGTTTGACTTGATCATCAAGCATCAACCAAGTGTTCGCAAAATATATGGCAAAAAGCACAAACGGCGCGAAGTACAATAAGTCCATTTTTGCCAGTTTATAATCGCGATAAATTAATGATCTGATATAGAGTAAAAGTAAGGGGGCTTCAAGCCAATAGGCTAATCCAAAGGTGAAAAATAAATTTGGCGAATATTCCAAGGCAACAAGTCGAAATGCTTCGCCAAAGTTAATCAAATTATCGAGTGGAATTGCCGCTTGCGTTAATAAAAAAGCAGCGAGTAAATAGTTACTTAGTTTCTTGCCCTTTTTTAAAGTCACGAGGAAAAGCGCAAAAAGTATACATATATACATAGTGAAGATTAATACCAAATCGTGCGTATTAAAGATGACCGATTTCATTAATTGCCTTTACCTTTTGGAAAAATAGTACATTTGGTCTCTAAGAGAGAATATTTCAATACGGTAAATTTATTCACCTATCATAATTAATCACGATGCTAAATATTGCTTTTTATGGTTCAAATAAACACTTTTGCATAAAGTTGTACGGCCAAAGACTATAGTTGAACGACTTTTTCTCAGTATTTTATAAAATAACCGAGTCGATTAAAGTCTGCCACAGTAAATTAGAATAAAAAATCATTCTCAGACAATGACGTTTATTAAAACGTTTTGCAACTAACCTGTAGTTGCAAAGTGTGCAATTGAATAAAAATTGAACCCGGGGAAAAAATGAATATTAATAAAATATTAGCAATTACGTTGCTAGCCAGTTTGACTGTCGCATGTGGCAGTTCGAATGGCGATAAATCTGAACCGCCAACAACACAAAATGAACTTCCAGAAGAACAACAGGAAACCACCGTAGAACAAATCCAACTCAACCAAGTCGGCTTTTTACCGAATGAAAACAAAGTTGCAGTTGTACCTAATGTTTCGAGTAGTTCATTTGCCTTAGTTTCAAAGGATACTGGCACCGTTGTATTTGAAGGAACCTTATCCACAGCCGCAAGTTGGCAAGTTGCCGGCGATACGCAGTTTAAGATTGCAGACTTTTCACCATTTAAAACTGAAGGTCAGTATTTCATAAGAGTCGCTGGTGTAGATGAATCTCACAACTTTGATATTGGTTCAACAGTATTTGACCCTTTACATGACGCGGCTTTGAAATCTTATTATTTTAACCGTTCGGGTACAGCTATCGAAGCCCCTTATAGTCAACAATGGACCCGTGCCGCTGGGCATTCAGATGAGCAGGTTAAAGTTCACGCTTCTGCCGCCAGCACAGAGCGCCCGGAGTTAACGGTTATTTCCTCCCCTAAAGGCTGGTATGACGCGGGTGATTACGGCAAATACGTCGTTAATTCGGGCATTACCACATACACTTTATTGGCTGCATACGAGCACTTTCCTGATTTTTACGACAACCGCGCGATTAATATCCCAGAAACAGATGACCTAATACCAGATATTCTAAATGAAACTCTTTGGAACATAGATTGGCTTGCGACAATGCAAGACCCTGACGGTGGTGTGTACCATAAGCTCACTACGTTAAATTGGCCTGGTCAAGAAATGCCAGACGAGGATAAAAGAGACCGCTATGTGATAGGTAAATCCACCGCCGCAACACTAAATTTTGCCGCTGTTTTAGCAATGTCGAATCGCGTGTATCAACCATTTGACACTGCAATGTCAGGTAAACGTGAGCAATGGTTGGCCGCCGCCGAATCAGCTTGGAGTTGGGCTGTAGCGCATCCAATGGAAATCTATCAACAACCCGCGGATGTCAGTAGTGGCGAATATGGTGATTCGTTTTTTAATGATGAATTTGCCTGGGCTGCTGCAGAGTTATTTATAACCACAAAAAACATCGATTACTTTAATCATTACCTTAAGTATCGCAGCGATGTCGCCGTGCCGTCATGGTCTTACGTGGCTTATTTAGCCACAAGTACTTTACTATTTCAGGGTGAAGACATTATCGACCCGGTGAAATATGCCGAGATTAAAGCGGATCAGCTTACTTTAGCCGACAAGCTTGTTGGTCAATACCAAGACAGCAGCTATAAAGTACCTATGATAGCGTCTGACTTTGTTTGGGGCAGCAATTCAGTGGCGTTAAACAAAGCATTGATCCTGATGCAGGCACATAAACTGACAGACGACCAAACGTATCGGGAAGTGGCCATAAACATTCTTGACTACGTATTAGGACGTAACCCGACGGACTACTCTTTTGTGACTGGATTTGGTTCAAAAAGTCCTATGTTTCCACACCATCGTATTTCAGACAGCGACGGCATTGCAGAACCTATTCCGGGTATGGTTGCAGGTGGTCCACACAGCGGGAGACAAGATGGCTGTAATTACCTCTATACCGAACCGGCTCGCACTTACATCGATGACTGGTGTAGCTTCGCGACCAATGAAATTGCCATTAACTGGAACGCACCACTAGTTTATGTGCTGGCTGCCTTATTAGCGGAATAGGTAAAAAGCTTAAAGCGAATTATGGACTGCCTCTGCGTATTACCCGTCATCTCAAAATCGCTTAGGCTGACTAATTTTACAAGCTACGGGGATGACGTTTTTTCCGACCTGTGGGGTCAGAGTCGCTGATTTTATTATTTCCTCTGCACTCGGTTGGAGATCCCTAATATCGCTGTGGCTGACTAATTTTACAAGCTACGGGGATGACGTTTTTTCTGTTTAATTGGAATGACGGTTTTTCTTTAAAACAACGTGTTATTACATAAAGTTCAGGTGACTTTTTCCTTCGTCTAAATCCCCTTAGTTGAGATTTATATCTCGAAGTGAACGGCAGGGACGCCGTTGCAAGGAATGTATTCACGGACGAATTTACATTCCGTCTTCGACGATAATATAAATCTTAAATAAGGATTAGGGATTTGGTCGAAAGCGGCCTTTTTGCCTACTTTTTGGGCTGTTGCAAAAAGTAAGGTCGACGCAGTCGAAATAGCCGCCTGCAAGGCAAAGAAAGGCACAGCCTACAAGGCGAACTATGGACTTCCTCTGCATTCGGTTGGAGGTCCCTAATATCGCTGTGGCTGACTAATTTTACAAGCTACGGGGATGACGTTTTTTGTTCTGAACAATTTGAGCCAATTTAAGGCGAACTATGGACTTCCTCTGCACTCGGTTGTAGACCTGCGGGGTCAGAGTCGCTGATTTTATTATTTCCTCTGCACTCGGTTGGAGATCCCTAATATCGCATAGGCTCTTTTGGGATGACGTTTTTTGTTCTGAACATATGCGCTAATTTAAAGCTCAGGTTAACTTCCTCTGCACTCGGTTGGAGGTCCCTAATATCGCCTAGGCTCTTTTGGGATGACGTTTTTTATTCTGAACATATGCGCTAATTTAAGGCGAACTATGGACGTCCTCTGCACTCGGTTGGAGGTCCCTAATATCGCTGTGGCTCTTTTGGGATGACGTTTTTTTCTGTTTAATTAGAATGATGGTATTTCTGTGTATTTGGGAGGGCGGTATTCACTAAAATAACCTGTTATCACACCTAAAATTCAGGCTACATTTTACCTCCATTCAATATTCCTGAAATTAAATCAGTTTTCTAAAGTGGGAGACAGGACGTCGAGTAAGGGATGTTTTCATGGACGAAATTACATCCCGTCTTTTAGACAAAACTGAATTTAATGTAAGACAAGAATATTGGCTGGATGCGGCTCTTTTGGTTACTTTTCTAGCTGTTGAGAAAAGTGACTCGCCTTTAGGCGAAAAGCCGCCCGCAGGGCATAACCCACGTAGTATGAAGGCAGCCTGCAAGGCAAAGAAAGGCACAGCCTACAAGGCGAACTAACGTTACAAGCTACGGGGATGACGGCGTTCTGCCAATTGACGCGACGTATTTTGCCCTCATTATTATTGCTTTCTTACAAATTGAGCATATAAAAAAACGGAGTACGTCGACTCCGTTTATGATGTTTCCAATTTAATTCAAACAGACTTAATTTAACTTGGTTTATAACATTTTGGTTTTTGCGTACTGCTATCAAACATAGGTTTAGTAACTGCTAAATGTTCAGTTAGCTTATCGATACGTGTTTCATTAGATGGATGCGTTGATAAAAACTCCATTGGAGCAGAGTCGCTTAATTTTGCCATGTTATGCCAAAGATCAACTGCCGCTTCTGGTCTAAAACCAGACTTAGCCATAAGCTCTTGACCTATGATGTCAGCTTCTTTTTCGTGAGTACGACCATAAGGCATTAATATGCCGTATTGTAGCCCCATACCTAATGCGGCTTGCGAATACTTCTGTACTTGTTCATCTTGACCACCTAATAATACGCCGGCCAATTGTTGTACGCCTGAGGCCGCTTGATTTGAAGACAACCGCTCATTTGAATGCTCTGCAATTACATGCCCTACTTCATGACCCATGATTGCAGCTAATTGATCCTGATTTTCGGTAACATCGAGGATGCCTGTATAAACACCAATTTTACCGCCCGGCAGTGCAAATGCATTAATTTGTGGAGAGTCAAATAATACAACTTCCCAATCGCCGCTGTGTGCTTCTTTACTCACATTTGGTGTGATTTCGTCCGCCACACACTGCACAAAATTGATTAATGCTTGATTAGTGCTAATTGGGATTTCTTGTTTCATTTGTTCAAATGATTCAGTTCCCATGGTAGCAAGTTTGTCTTTTGACACGAATGCCAATTGATTGCGTCCCGTTGGAGACGTTGAGCAAGCAGAAACAGCCGACATCAAAATAACTAAAGAAACTAACTTTTTATTCATTGATACATCCCAGAAAAATTACAATTGCACTAATCTTGGTTAGCTAGACCGCCTTAATAGCGGATAAAACAACTAACTCAAATTTACTTTAAAATAGTTTATGAGATCCTATCCCATACGCCTAGTTATTTATCACTTTTTACTTTAATTGGTAAGTTGATATATATTTCTACGCCGTCGCCTAGACGACTATTTAATACGATATCGCCACCCAATTTTTGGGTCACAAGATTATAACTAATATGCATACCTAGACCGGTATTACCTTTGTTTCTATTCGTGGTAAAAAACGGTTCAAATACCTTTTCCCAGTTAGCCTCGTCAATTCCAATGCCCGAGTCTTTATAAATAAGGATAATGGAGTCTTGCGAATTGTAAGACGCTGATAATACAATCGAGCCCTTTTTCATGCCTTTAAAGCCATGGGTAAGTGAGTTAGTAATAAAATTGACTAAAACCTGAGACAACAAGCCAGGATAACTCGTCATTTTTATATCATTAGGGACATCGGCACTAATCGAAAACTCAGTATTTTTGAACTTTGGCCTCAATGTCGCTACGGTATCATCGACTAAATCTTTGAGATTAAACTCGCGTATTTGTTCACTCGACTGGTCAACAGAAACTTGTTTAAAGCTATTAACTAACTCGCCTGCCCTCGATAAGTTGCGTTGCGCTAACAAAAGTCCCGTCATGGTTTCTTCACCCAATTTAGAAAATTTGGTGTGTGATAAACTTTTGTTTTTTGCTCTTTCTAATAACTCACCCATCGACTTTTCGGAGTATGACAATGACGTAATTGCAACTCCTAAAGGCGTATTAATTTCATGCGCAACTCCTGCAACCATATTCCCCAAGCTGGCCATTTTTTCCGATTCAACAAGCTTTTCCTGCATCGACTTTAATTGAAACAATGTTTGTGTAATTTCTTTGTTCGCTTCAACTAGTTCAAAGGTTCTTTCTTTTACTTTTTCTTCTAATTCATCATTAGCTAATGTTAAGGCTTCCTCTGCGCGCTTTAATTCATCAATGTTTTTATTTGCCCCGGAAATTAACGTTGGTCGACCGGTGACAGGGTCTCGTTCACTTACGGTTCCTTTACCTAGCACCCAAAACCATTTACCAGCTTTATCTTTCAACCGATAAGTGACCTCAAAAGAATCAATACTTTCAAAAATGCTGGCAGTTAGGGCTTTACGCACCTGTCCGGCATCATCAGGGTGAATGTGGGCTTCGAAGTCGTCGCCGCTTTGCATTTCTCTATATTCTGCCGAACCTAGCGAGTTTCGTCGGTGCAAGGTATTTTCTCTTACATTAAAATTCCAAAACTCATCACCACTCCCCCACAAAGCCAATGACAATTCTTGCTCTTTTTTACTGATCTGTTGAAAAGTTTTTTGTTCAAATTGACGCTTACGCCGAACTAAAATTAGTACCAAACTCAATATAAATAAAGCAGTGGTAAGATAAATAAAATAAGCGAATGGCGAAGCCCAAGGAGCTGGAGATATGTCAAATTGTAGTGCCTTAGGTTCACTCCAATTAACCCCGTCAATCGACGCTTGGACAGAAAAAATGTATGTACCAGGATCTAGATTAGTGTAAGTTGCCAGTCGCCTTTTATGGTCTGTTATCGTCCAATTTTGATCAAATGGTTGTAGCTGATATTTGTACTTAACTTTTAACGGTGTCTGAAAGTTTATCGCACCAAAACCAATGCTAAATGCGTTTTGAAAATAATCTAACGCAACTCGCTTTGACTTCTCTAGGGACTTGCTCAATAGCTTCGACTCGTCGCCAACGACTACCTTTTTACCAAACAGGTATAAGTCGGACAAATAAACCTCGGGGGCATTTCCAATACTTGGTATTTTTGAAGTATCAAGTTTGGCTACCCCACCCACCCCTCCGGCATAAATAAATTGATCATTTTGAAATAGTGAGTTGGAGTTAAATTCATTATTTGGGAGGCCATCCTCAATACTAAACACTCGTAAATCGTTACCACTTGGCTCAAGTCGAATGATCCCTGAATCTGTGGTTAACCAAATAAAACCATCTCTATCCTGCACGATGCCATAGATGGTTTGGTGAGTAAGGTAAGGAACATGGGTAAAGTGATCTATTTTGTTAGCGGAAATATCTAATAAAGACAATCCATTTGTAGTCCCAACATAGAGGTTGTTTTCATCAGTGGTCATTAAACTTACCACTAAATTTCCAGGTAAAAAAGGGGCTGTTTCGCTTTTGCCAAAGTGCTTTTCGACGGTCTTTTGGCTGATATTAAATAAAAACAAACCACTATCAAATGACCCTAACCACACCAATTCGTCAGTAACTTTTAAAGACGTTTGAAACCGGTTTGTTATCCAACTAGGGTCGGTCACCGTTTTGGTTGAAAACTGATCCAGCTTTTTATCTGTTTTATCAAAAGTAAATACGCCATTGCTTCTTGTTGTAAAGAGCAGAGTGTCGGCATTTAATTCAATAATATCCGTTATAAAAAGCTTGAGATCAGATGTTTGGCTCTCAAACATTTTTGTTTTTGCATTAAACTTAGCTAGTGGCCCATTTCGATAACCTACCCATACATCATCACCACTATCAATTTCAATTACTGAAATTTGGCTGCTTATGCCATCGTGTATCATGCCTAACGGATAGTAAGTCGTGATGTTGTTGTTCCAATCTAACTTTGCAATACCTTCGTTACTGCCTTGCCAAACGTCACCCGCACTATCGATATCAATTGCCGCCACACTTGTGCCTATGGTACTCAACGAATTGCCTTCGGAACCGCTATCCGTGACGGCTTCAATCCAAGATGAATTTCGAGCTTGCAAAAATAATCCGTCGTTTTGCGTTCCTAACCAAATCTGTTGACTGGAGTCGACAAAGAAAGAAAGCACTTGATTGACATCAAAATTTGCCTGAACGATTTTTGGGTAACTACCGTCTTTCAACGGCGATTCAATCTGAAACAATGCATTGCCAGTCGTCACCCATAAAACCGAGTTTATGTCTAAATACGCAGCCATAACAGACGGTAATATATCTTTGAATAACAACTCAGTTCTATCCGGCTTTACTGCAACCAAGCCGTAGTTGGTGGCTACCACTAGATTTGTTTCATCGATAACTTCAAAGCCATAAATCGTTTGGTTGTTAGCGACGTTAAATAATAGTTTTGGGACTGACTTTGAATCGCCCATAAACTCAATCCTATTTTCTTCTAGGACAACGTAAATACCGCCTTCTGATACTTTTATCGATGTGACATTTTGATTGTTGTAGCCACTTGGAATTAATTTTTTAGTTGCAACTTCAACCCGAAATAAGCCATTCGTCATTGCTACCCAAATCTCACCGCTTGGTGACAAGACAATATCCTGTACTGCGCCAAAGTGAATGTTGGGCTCAATAGGTATAAACTGATTTTTCTCAAAGGAATAAAGGTGTAAGCCACTTGCTGTTCCAACCCAAAGATCGCCATTGTGACTAACAAGCAAGTTTCGAATGTAATCGCTTTGTAAGCCTAAAGCGCTTTTTGTCACATTTTGATGAAATATTTCGAATTCGTATCCGTCAAATCTATGAATGCCATTTTGAGTTCCAATCCACATCATACCGGAACGATCTTCAGTAATTGCGGTTATGGCATTTTGCGCTAAGCCATCACTTTTGGTGTAATTTCGCAGTTGCCATGATAACTCTCCCGCCTTTAAACATAAGGATGCAAAGCAAATTAAGATTGTTAATACGACCACGTAATTTGTTTTATTTTGAGTCTTGCTCAAGCAACCAACTCCAACGGATTTTAGAATAGCTAATTATTAGTGTAGACAAGCTTTTGAACTTTCACTAAAAAGTTTACACCGCTTCATTAATTATCAAAAAAAACTTTGCTTAATAAGGTTTCAAAATTAATTACTGTGGCCTAAGGTTAATTTAACTAACAACAGGTACATGCAAATGGAAAATAGTGAATCTGGTTTAGCAAATGATTTAAATTTAAAGAGACTTCTAGAACACGCACATATAGGCGTTGTTATTCACGCTTGGGATACCTCTGTTGTGTATGCTAACCCAACAGCCTTGCGCCTAATGCGACTGTCCTATGAACAAATAATCGGTAAAACAGCCTATGATCCGGAGTGGCACTTTGTTGACGAAGCTGGAAAAATCATTAGCGTTGACGACTACCCCGTTAATAAAGTCAAAAATCAAAACACTCGCCTAGAAAATGAAATTATCGGAGCAATTGACAGCGCTCAACCAGATATTAGTTGGTTTTTGGTCAATGCCTACATGGAAAATAGCGGCAACCCTGAAACGAGTTTTATCGTTGTCACTTTTAATGACATTACCGAATCTAAACAGCTTTTTTCGTTCAGAGATATTGTTGAAAATACTCAAGATATTGTAATCGTTACCGAAGCAAATCCGATTGACAGCCCTGTTGGCCCCAACATTGTTTATGTTAATAAAGCGTTTGAACAACTTACTGGTTATTCACAAGATGAAGTCATCGGTGAAACACCCCGAATGTTACAAGGCGCATTAACAGACAAACAATCTACTCAACGTATTCACGACGCACTGGCTAAACAAGAGGCTGTGACAGAAACCTTACTAAATTATGATAGTTCTGGACGTCCATATTGGCTCGAAATAAACATCATGCCGCTTACTAACAAATATGGTGAAGTCACTCACTTCGCGGCGATAGAACGTGATGTATCAGAGCGTAAGTTTCATTTAGAACAACTCAAAACAAAAAATGAGGATCTCAAAGCGCTCAAAGTTACTTTAGAGAAACGAGTGGAAGAACGAACAAATGAATTAATGACGGCTAAGATCACTCTGGAGCAAATCGCATTTATTGACCAACTCACCAATATTCCAAATCGACGATACTTTATCGATCAAGCAACTAAAGTCATTTACTCAGCACAGCGACAAGCGCTTCCGGTTGCGTTTGGCTTTATCGATGTAGACAATTTCAAAAAAATTAATGATAGTCATGGACATAGTGTTGGTGACGAAGTGCTTAAAGCTGTTGCGAGTTGTTTTGCCAATACTTTTAGAAAGGAAGACGCGTTCTGCCGCTATGGCGGTGAGGAATTTGCTTTTGCCGTCATCGTTAAAGAAAATGAAGATACGGAAAACTTAGCAAACCGGCTGTTAGCAGCTGTTAGAAATACCAAAGTGACCATCGAGAATGTCGAAATTTACTTTACAATTAGTCTTGGCATAAAAATCAACCAAGCTACGAGTACGACGGATTTTGAATTGGAACTCAAAGACGCCGATGAAGCTATGTATCAAGCAAAAAAAGAAGGTAAGGATAAATACGTTATCGTCGGGAATTAGACTTGGCCTGCTGTGTAAGCCACTATAAACAGCCAGTAAAACGCCCTACCGGTGACAGTTCCGGCAACTTGTTTACTTTAGCCATCTCTAACCCTTACTGTTCCGAAATAATCCCGCTGCATAAATTTCAGCCATAAAAAAAGGCCACCTAAGTGACCTTCTTTGAATTTAAACTCTCTCTAAAGAGACTTTAAATTACGCAATGATTGACGCTACAACACCAGCACCAACAGTACGTCCGCCTTCACGGATTGCGAAACGTAGACCTTCGTCCATCGCGATTGGTGCGATTAACTCAACAACCATCTTGATGTT